>NZ_MVOH01000009.1 GCF_002286935.1 Bifidobacterium criceti | reverse complement strand
CTGCGCTGCGCCTGTTCCTCCTCCGCCGGCCGCCTCATGGAAGGTCACATGCGCGTCGTCGATGCCGACGCGGAACTTCGCCGTGACCGGGATGCCGGCCGGTTCGCACACCCGCACGACGCGCCTGATGATCTCCTGATACAGGTCGGTCTTCCATGGTAGCGCCGAACCGCCGCCACGGCGTGTGACCTTCGGCACCGGGCACCCGAAGTTGAGGTCGATGTGGTCGGCCATGTCTTCATCGACGACGATGTGCGCCGCCTGTTCGACGATTGATGGGTTGACGCCGTACAGCTGGAGCGAGCGCGGATGCTCGGCGGGCGCGAAGCGGCACAGCCTCAGCGCCTTCGGATTGCGCGCGACGAGCGCGCGCGCCGTGATCATCTCGGCGACGTACAGGCCGTCAGGGCCGTACTCCGCGCACAGTACCCGGAACGGCCAGTTCGTCACGCCCGCCATCGGCGAGAGCATGACGGGCGTCGGCACCGTGATCGGGCCGAGCTCGACCGGCGCGAGGGCGTGCGAAAGCCTCGGGGGCTCCGGCTCCCCGGTTTCGGCCGGCATGGGGTGTTCGTTCGATGCGGTCATGGTTCCTTGTTCGGACATCATGGGCGACTATAGGGCCGTCCGCTGAAAGATGGCTGACAAAATGCCTGCCACGCCATGCGGCGCGGCAGGCATCGGTGGTGTCCCGTGCCGGGCTTGGTCAGTACAGGCCGCCCGCCTGCGCGATACGCACGCTCTCGGGCCATGCCTCGCCGCCCATCTCGATGGGCTTCATCGGCACGCGCGTGCGCTTGTCGTCGATGCGCTTGGCGACGTAGTCGGCGACGTTCGCGAGCGCGACGCGCTCCTGCTGCATCGTGTCGCGTTCGCGGATCGTGACCGCCTGGTCGTCGAGCGTGTCGAAATCGACGGTGATGCACAGCGGCGTGCCGATCTCGTCCTGACGGCGGTAGCGGCGTCCGATCGCACCGGATTCGTCGTAATCAATCATCCAGTCGTTGAGGCGCAGGTCGGATGCGAGGTCCTGCGCGATTGACTGCAGTTCGGGCTTCTTGCTCAGCGGGAGCACGGCCGCCTTCATCGGCGCGAGCCTCGGGTCGAGGCGCAGCACCGTGCGCTTGTCGACGCCGCCCTTCGTGTTCGGCGCCTCGTCGACGTCATACGCGTCGACGAGGAAGGCCATGAGCGAACGGGACAGGCCCGCGGCCGGTTCGATGACGTACGGGATGTACTTCTCGCCGGTCGCCTGGTTGAAGTAGCTCAGATCCTCACCCGAATGCTCGGAGTGGGCGCCGAGGTCAAAATCGGTGCGGTTCGCGATGCCTTCGAGCTCACCCCAGTCGGAGCCTTGGAAGCCGAAACGGTATTCGATGTCGACGGTGCGCTTCGAATAGTGCGCGAGCTTCTCCTTCGGATGCTCGTAATGGCGCAGGTTCTCGGGCTTCACTCCGAGGTCGAGGTACCACTGCGTGCGCGCGTCGATCCAATACTGCTGCCACGCTTCGTCGGTGCCCGGTTCGACGAAGAACTCCATCTCCATCTGCTCGAACTCACGTGTGCGGAAGATGAAGTTGCCCGGCGTGATCTCGTTGCGGAAGCTCTTGCCGGTGTTCGCGATGCCGAACGGCGGCTTCGAACGCGAGCTCGTCATGACGTTCTTGAAGTCGACGAAGATGCCCTGCGCGGTCTCCGGGCGCAGATAGTGCAGCGAATTGTCGTCCTCGACCGGACCCAGATGCGTGCGCAGCATCATGTTGAAGTCGCGCGGCTCGGTCCAGTTGCCGCGCGTGCCGCAGTCGGGGCACACGATGTCCTTGAGGCCGTTCGGCGGCATCTGGTCGTTGTGTTTCTCGGCATAGGACTCCTCAAGCTTGTCGGCGCGGTGGCGCTTATGGCATGTGAGGCATTCGATGAGCGGGTCGTTGAACACCGAGACATGTCCCGAGGCCACCCACACCGCGGACGGCAGGATGATCGACGTATCGACGCCGACGACGTCGGGGCGTGTGACAACCATCGCGCGCCACCATTCGCGCTTGATGTTGTCCTTGAGCGCGACGCCGAGCGGGCCGTAGTCCCATGCGGAGCGCGTGCCGCCGTAGATCTCTCCTGCGGGGAATACGAAGCCGCGACGCTTGGCGAGGGAGACGACTTCATCAAGTTTCGAATTAGCCACAATGCACCTTCTGGTCTGAACGGTTTGGGGTCTGGTTTCAACGGCCAAATCCTACCGTCATATCGTGACACGCCGCGCACGGCCATCCGGGGCGCACACACCTGTCCCAACTCGCCGATACGTTACTGAACTGCAGGGGAACTTCCATCCGGGAAGTTGAGAAAGGCAATCCGCCTGACCCTTTGAACCTGTTTGGGTAACACCATCGTAGGGAGTCAATGACATGTCCAAGGCAACGCAATCCGGCCTCCATCTTCCACCAACGCACGCGCTCGCGGCCGATGACGCATTGCGCGCGGCGGTCCATCAGGCGGTCGCCGACGTACGCGCGCGCACACCACTCGCGCAGTCGTTCACGAACTTCGTCACCATCAACCTCGTCGCGAACGCGCAGCTCGCATCAGGCGGCACGGCCGCGATGAGCTACCTGCCCGACGACGTCATCGACATCGCGGCGATGTGCGGTGCGACCTACATCAACGTCGGCACGTTGCTGCCGTTCTACAAGGACGCGCTCGGCGAGATCACGTCCGCGCTCCACGACGCCGGGCACCGCTGGGTTCTCGACCCGGTCGCCGCCGGACTCGGCGCGACGCGCACGGCGATCCTCACGGCGATGCGTGACGTGCCGCCGACCGTTGTGCGCGCGAACGCATCGGAGGTCATCGCGCTCGACGCACTATGGGGACTGTCCGACGGGGAGGCTTCCCCGAAAGGCCCCGCCGGCGTCGAATCGACCGATGACGTCGACACCGCGCTCATGGCCGCGGTCCGCGTCGCAAGGCATCTGCGCGCCGCGGACCGCGACGGACTCGGCGCCGTCGCCGTCTCGGGTGAGACCGACCTCGTCACGGACGGCGAGCGCGTGTTCCGCCTTCCCGGCGGCGACGCGACAATGACGAAGATCACCGGCGCCGGTTGCGCGCTCGGCGGCGTGACAGCGACTTATCTGTGTGTCGCCGAGCCACTCGTCGCCGCGCTCGCCGCGTCGCTGCTGTTCAACCGCGCCGGCGAACGCGCCGCGCGCGAATCCCACGGGCCCGGTTCATTCCAGACCGAGTTCCTTGACGCCCTTTGGGCGATCGACGCCGACACCGTGTCGACGTCCACGGTATTGGAGGTGTCCCGATGAGCGCCGTGTTCCCGTATCCCTCGATGCGCAGGTCCTTCGATCTGCGGTTCTATGTCGTCGTCGGCCCCGACGACTGCAACGGCCGCACGCTCCTCGACGTCGTCACGAAGGCGCTCGACGGCGGCGCGAGCCTCATCCAACTGCGCGCGAAGCACGTCGACGTCGCCGACATCATATCGATGGCCGACGGCATCGCCGGGCAGATCCGCGGCCGCCATCTCGAGGACCGCGTCGCGCTCGTCATCGACGACCGCGTCGACGCCGCGATCGAAGCGCGCCACCGCGGCATCAAGATCGACGGCGTGCATATCGGACAGGATGACCTCTCACCCGTCGAAGCGCGGCGTCTGCTCGGCAACGACGCAATCGTCGGCCTGTCGGCGAACACCGTGGAGGAGGTCGAGGCCGCGAACGCGCTGCCCGCGGGCACGATCGACTACATCGGCGCCGGACCGCTCCACGAGACGGCGACGAAACCGGACGCGGCCGTCGATGACGGCGTGCGGCGCACGCTCGACGCCGCGCAGATCAACGCGTTGTGCGATGTGAGCCTCTATCCGCTCGTCGTCGGCGGCGGCGTGCACGTCGACGACATCCCGATGCTCGCGTCGACATATGCGGACGGCTGGTTCGTCGTATCCGCGATCGCAGCGGCCGACGATCCGGAACAGGCGACGACGCGACTCGTCGACGCATGGAAGGCCGTGCGCGGCGACGCACGCCACGGCTACGAAAAAACGGAAGGCACACCGACGACGCTCCCCGCCGTGCTGACGGTCGCGACGACCGATTCATCGGGCGGCGCCGGCATCGCCGCCGACCTCAAGACGATGCTCGCGAACGACGTCTACGGCGAATGCGTCATCGCCGGCATCACCGCGCAGAATACAACGGGTGTGCGGGCGATCGCCCCCGTCGACGCGTCACTCATCGCGTCGCAGATCGACGCGGTGTTCGACGACATCCGTCCCGCGGCCGTCAAGATCGGCGTCATCGTCGGCCGCGAGGCGATTGAGACGGTCGCCGGACGCCTGCGCGCGCATGGCGCGGCGAACGTCGTCGTCGACCCGGTCATGGTCGCGACGAGCGGATCGGAACTCTCCGACGACGCATCGGTCGTGACGATGGTGCGTGAGCTGTTCCCACTCGCGACGCTCATCACCCCGAACATCCCGGAGGCACAGGTGCTCACGGGAGAGACGATCACCGACCGCGCCGCGATGGAGCGCGCCGCGCGCACACTCGCGGCGCGCCACGGGTGCGCGGCGCTCGTCAAAGGCGGCCATGGCACAAACGACGCGAACGACGTGCTCGCCTACCCCGGCGGCGACGTGCGCTGGTTCGCATCGGCGCGCATCGCGAATCCGAACACGCATGGCACCGGCTGCACGTTGTCGTCGGCGATCGCGTCGCGCCTCGCGCTCGGCGACACACTCGACGACGCGATCGCGCACGCGAAGGCGTACCTCAACGGCGCGTTGCGCGCACAGCTCGACCTCGGCGCCGGTTCGGGACCGATGGACCACGGCTGGGCGCGACACTGACGGCATACGGCCGACAACACACACCCGACATACTGGATACTGGAACGATACCGAGGAGCAGCATCACCATGCATACAACAACAGCGACGACGAGCCCCGACCGCAACGCGGCCCGTCAGGACGTGCCGACTGACGAACACGGCGCACCGATCATCAACACCGTCGCGGCTGTCGCGATCGCGCCGAGCGGCGTCGGAGCCGAACTGAGCGACTATGTCGCCGAAGCGATCGCCGTGATCCGTGATTCGGGACTGCCGAACGAGACGAACGCGATGTTCACGAACATCGAAGGCAACCTCGACGACGTGTTGCGCGTCGTGCGCGACGCGACGATGAAACTCGCCGGCCAGGGGTACCGCACCGGCGTGAGCCTCAAGCTCGACATCCGTCCCGGCTTCAGCGGCCAGATGACGCAAAAGCCCGCGCTCGTCGATGAGATCATCGCCGGGCGCGAGCGGGACTGATGCAAGGATGGACGTCGGTCAGCCGAGGCCGATGCCGTTGAGCGCGTGCACGGCGAGCGACGGGACGCGCGTCGTGCCGGATTCGCCGACAAGCCTGATCGCGCGCGGGCCTTCGCCCGGGAACGAATAGGAGCTCATCGCATGCCGGCCGCCGTTGACGTAGACCTCGACGCAGCCGCGGTCGATGAACACGCGCAGGTCAAGCGTGTCCGCGGCGAGCTCGTCTTCCGTGAGCTTCGCGACGCGGTAGCCTTTGTCGCCATTCGCGGTGTTCCCGCGGTCGATGACGACGCCACCGATCTGCGCGTCGTAGACGATCGCCGTATCGTGGCCGTCTTCGGTCGCATGGACATGCAGTCCGGTGCGTTCGGCCGTCGTATGCGCGAGGTCGATGCTCATCTCGACCTCGGCCGCGCCGCCATCGTCCTCGAGGATCGTCGCGGTCTGGTTCGCAGTGAGGTCGATCGGCCCGAAGTCGACGGTGCGGGCGCGCAGCCCCTTCATCTCCTCGACCGGTGCGGTCACGAGGCGACCGTCCCCGCCGAGCGTGATCTGCCGTGGCAACGCGAGGTTGCCGCACCAGCCGTCCTCCTCCATCGGGATCGGCGCGACGAACGGGCTCATCCAGCCGAGCATGATCTGCCTGCCATCGGCGTTGAACGACTGCGGCGCATAGAAGTTGTGGCCCTCGTCCCACAGGTGGAACTCGGTTTCCGGCTCGAAGGCCTCCCCCGGCTTCCACGAGCCGATGATGTAGCCGGCGTTGTTGACGTTGCGGTTCATGAAGCCGTGCGGCTTCGCACCCATCGCAGAGAAACCGATGACCCACCGCTCGTTGCCGTCGGCATCACGCACCGGGAAGAAGTCGGGGCATTCGAGCATGAACACGTCCGGGTCGGGGTGTTCGAACAGGACGCGTTCGAAGCCCCAATGGACCATGTCGTCGGATGTGTAGAGCCACATCTGCCCACGGCCCTCTTTCGACGAGACGCCGAAGGTCATGTACCACACACCGTCGGTCTTCCAGACCTTCGGGTCGCGGAAGTGGTGGTCGACGTCGTCGGTCGGGCAGTCGATGATCATGCCGTGCTTCGTGAACGTCGTCATCGTGTCATCATCCGGCTTCGCGAGCATCTGCACCTGCCAGTCGCCGCCGGTGTTGTCCTTGCCGTTCGCCCAACGGTGCCCGGTGTAGTAGATCCACGGCTTGCCGTCGTCGCCGATCACGGCGGATCCGGAGAAGACACCGTGGCGTTCCTGTTCGAGGCTCGGCGCGAACGCAATTGGCTCGCGCCGCCAATGGAGCATGTCCGGCGAGGAGACATGGCCCCAATGCATCGGCCCCCATTGCGTGCCGTAGGGATGCAGCTGGTAGAACACGTGCCAGCGGCCGTCATACCGGCACAGACCGTTCGGGTCGTTGATCCAGCCGCCGTTCGAGGCGATATGGAACGTCGGGTACCAACGGTCGTTGCGTGTCGCGGCGAGCGCCGCGGCGCCCGCTTCGGCGAGCGCGAGCTGCTCGGTGTGGTCGGCGATCGGCGTGAGCACCGGCTCGACGCTCGGGTCGGGTGCTGGTGTCGTCTGCGGGGTGAAGGTTGCGGTCGTCATGATGTCCCTCTCGTGGGTGTCGTGTCACATCGTGCGTGTGCGGTACGCGGTCCGCGTGGATGATGTGATCGACGTGAATGTCTGATTGATTGGTTGGCTGGTTGATTGATTAATCGACTGGATATGGAGCGGCCGTCACATGTCCTCGGAGTCGGCGGACAGGACCGCTTCGTCGGCGGCGAGGGACGGCGTCCTCTCGCTGTCGCGGATGAACGGATCGCCGTCGACTTGCTCGTTGTCGCGTTTGATGACGAAGAACCCGTAGATCGTCGCGGCGAGCACGATGCCGGAGATCGTCAGGAACGTCGCGCGGTCGCCCATGCGGTCATGCAGCATGCCGAGCGGCGTCGAGAAGACGACCTGGCCGATCTGCGAGGCGATCTGGAAGCCGACCATGTAGAGCGTCGCGGAGAGCTTCGGGTTGAAGTGGAGCGTGAAGTAGCGGAACGCCGGCAGGCAGAAGAGCGGCACTTCGATCGCGTGGAACATCTTGACGATCGAGATCGCGACCGGGTCATGGAAGACGCCGCACAGGCCGATGCGCAGGAACATGACGGTCGAGCCGAGCAGGAGCGCGTTGCGTACGCCGATCTTGCGCATGATGATCGGCACGACGCCCATCATCGCGGACTCGCAGAAGACCTGCACCGAGTTGAGCGTGCCGTAGACGGCGTTGCCGGTCGCTTCGCTCGGGAAGAGCGACGCGTAGTAGGTCGGGAACATCTGCTGGTCGAAGACCGTGTAGAACGTGTTCGTCAGCAGCATGAAGACGATGAGGACCCACAGCGCCGGCATCTTGAGGACGCGCGCCATCTCGCCGAGCGTCGGGTTCGACGGGGCCGCATCCGGGTCCGCGGCCTCCTTGAGCGCCTCGCGCTGTTCCGCCGGATACCACGTCAGGTACACGATGAGCATGCCGATGCCGAACGCGGAGCCGATCCAGAAGTTGACCATCGGGTTGATGTTGAACACGAAGCCCGCGACGAGCGCGACGATCGCATAGCCGAACGAGCCCCATGCGCGAGACTGGCCGTATTCGAAGCCGAAGCGGCGGCTGTAGCGTTCGGTCACGGCCTCGATGAGCGAGCAGCCCGCCATGAAGCCGGCCGACAGGACGACCGAGCCGATGAGCGCCGCGACCATCATGTTCGTCCGCATGAGCGGCGCGTAGACGAACTGGACGAATGGACCGACGAGCGCCGCGATGACGGATATGACGAGGACGAGCCTGCGCTTGAGGCCGAGGTTGTCCTGGATGAGCCCGTAGCAGAACATGAGCACGAGCGTCGCAAGCGAGTTGATCGAGTAAATCGTGCCGACTTCGGCGCCATTGAGTCCCATCGAATTGAGCCAGCGCTGGAAGAACGACCACCAGATGCCCCATGAGCAGAAGAACAGGAAGATGCCGGTCGAGCTTTGCAGATAGGAGGGGTTCCTCCACACCTTCGCGGTTGATGTAGTTGCCATGATGAACCTCGTTGTCTGGGCTTGGGAAAACCGTATGCATGACGTCCACGCAGTCCGCATTCCCGGGGATGCGCGGTGGGTGCCATCAGTCCCGTCAGCTGTGTCGTTCGTGATGTTCCCGATACTGGATACCGTAATACGTCAATCGATTTACGTCAAACGATTGACGTTCTACACATGACATATCGGGATATCACACAACAGGCAACGTCAATCGTTTGACTTATTTTTCAGGCGTTCACAGAACCTCACCCATACGTGCACGTGCGGGGAACATGATACCCTTCGGCGTGTCGCGAAAACCTTCTCCACCCTTGGACGCGACGTTCAGCGCCCCCCCCGGACCGATTCCTTCTCGATGAGCGTGCAGTGCACTTTCGCGGGGCTCGTCGCGTCGAGCGGCGGCAGCGGCGCCGTCATCCGCGGCCATTGCGCCTCGTCGACGCCGCGGTCCCCGATCGCGGCGACAAGGCGGTTCGCCGCCCAATACCCCATCTCATAGTGCGGCAGCTCGATCGTCGTGAGCTGCGGAGAGAAGGTCTCGGCGAAGACACGGTGGTTGTCGACACCGACGACCGACATGTCGCGCCCGACTGTGAGACCCCTGCGCGCGGCCGTCTCGTACACATACCATGCGCGCGCGTCGTTGAAGCAGAAGAACCCGTCGGGGCGCTGCGCGTCGTAGAGCTCCTCGACCGCGCGCAAAGCGGTCCCATTGTTGAGCACATCGCATTGGAGCCGTTCGTCGAACCGCATGCCGTGGTCGGCGAGCGCCTGTCGGTAGCCTTCCGCACGTCCCGTCTGCGCGATCATCGGCTGCAGGCAGCCGATGTAGGCGATATGTCCGCATCCGGCTTCGATGAGCCTCGTCGTCGCGTCGTAGCCGATGCGGAATTCGTCCGGTTCGACCGACGGGAACCGGTTCTCCGCATCGGTCGCGTCGACAAGGACGAGCGGGAAGCTGCACAATGACTCGGGCACATCGACGACGCGGTTCGACATCGCCGAATAGAGGAAGCCGTCGACGCCGTAGCGTTTGAGCGCGCGGATCTCTCCCTCGACCGCCTTGTCGTCGTCGCCGTTCACCGTGATCAACAGGTAACCGAGTTCGCTCAGCGCATCCTGTGCGCCCTGGATGATGCGTCCCGCGTACGGCGTCGTCGCGACCTCGACGCTGATGAAGCCGACGATATGCGTCCTGTTCGTGCGCAGCGAACGCGCGAGCGCGTTCGGCTGGTAGCCCATCTCCTCGGCCGCGTCGCGCACACGTTGCGCGATGTGCGGCTTGACGCGTCCACCGTCCCTGTCGTTGAGCACAAGCGAGACAGTGGATACCGACACACCGACGCGCTGCGCGATCTGCTTCATCGTCGTCATACCGTCCACAATAATTCGACGTCGATAAAACACGCCACCCACGCAATGCACACACGCAGTGCGGTACGCTCACGCACATCTCAGCGTACCGTCGTACGGAACGGACGCGGACGCCGATGCCCACACGGTCGCCTATACTGTGTTCGTCGCCATCCACACCCGGATGGCGGAACGTAGCTTTTCTGACCGTGCGGCGGTAGACTCCCCACCTTGCTGCCTCGGGCCGCCGGTCTTCGAGCGTGACGCGACATCACGCAGAAAGTAAGGTGCCGAAGATGTTCCGCACACGAACGCAAGGCAACACACCGCGCCCCGCAACGCACGCACGCTCCGCCGTGGCGCGCCATTGGCCGACCGCCGCCGCGGCCGCGCTCATCCTCATCGTCTGGCAGGTCTGGGTCGACGTGACGCATCCGCCCGTCACGACGATCGCATCCCCGAGCCAGATCGCCATCGCGACCGTGCGCACATGGACGACATTGTGGCCGGCGTCGCTCATGACCTTCACCGAAGGCGTATGCGGATTCCTCATCGCATGCGTCATCGGCGTCGCGCTCGGCGTCGGCATCCACTGTTCGCGCACGATGCACGCGGCGCTCTTCCCGCTCCTCACGGCCGCGCAGACGCTCCCGCTCATCTCGATCGCGCCCCTGTTCCTCATCTGGTTCGGGTTCGAACCGGTCGGCAAAGTCGTCATCGTCGCCGTCTTCGCGCTTTTCCCGATCGTCGTGCAGACGATGCGCGGCCTCGCCGCCGTGCCGCGTTTCTACGACGACGTCGCGATGACATGCGGCGCGTCACGCGCATGGACACTCATCCACGTCGACCTGCGCGTCGCGGCGCGGCAGATCTTCGGCGGTGTGCGCGTCGCCGCCGCGTACGTCTTCGCGACGGCCGCGACCGCCGAATACCTCGGCGCGCGCCAAGGGCTCGGCATATGGCTGCAGGCCGCCTACAACTCGTTCCAGACCCCGCTCATCTTCGCGGCGACGTTCGTCATCATCATCATGACGGGACTGCTGCTCCTCGCCGTGCACGCGGTCGAACTGATCACGATCGGACGTGTCGAGGACGACGAGGATCCGGACAGGTGAACGCCGGTATCACACCCCCATCATCAATCATATATTGATGACATATTGATGTTCTTCATTCATATTCATATGTTCAACTGATATCCACGATATCTCACCCGATATCCCCAACCATCCAGGAGCCATCATGACGACCAACCGATTCCACACACGCGCACTCGCCGCACTCTGCGCGCTTGTCGTGCTCCTCACGGCTGCCGCTTGCGGCAACGCGCCGACAACCGACGCCGACGGATTGCGCAAGGTCACGTTCATGCTGTCGTGGGCGCCCGACACGAACCATATCGGCGTCTACGTCGCGAAACACAACGGATACTACCGCGACGCCGGACTCGACGTCGACATCGTCGCCGTCGCGCAGTCGGGCGCCGAACAGGCCGTCAACAACGGCGTCGCCGACTTCGCGTTGTCAAACCTGACGAATGTGAGCACCTACGCGACGAAAGGCGCGCATCTCACACAGGTCATGCAAGTGCAGCAGAAGACGAGCGCGATCTGGTGCACACTCGCGTCGAACGACGCGATCAACCGACCGAAGGACCTCGACGGCAAGACGTTCGCGACGTTCGGCTCAAGCGAATCGGACGCCGTCGTACGCCGCATGATCGAGACGGACGGTGGCAAAGGCGACTTCGACAAAGTCACGGTCGGCACATCGACGTTCGCGACACTCGCATCCGGACGTGCCGATTTCGGCGGTTTCTACGCGACATGGGAGGGTGTGCAGGCGAAGATGAACGGTCCTGCGCTGCGCTGCTTCACCGAACCCGACTACGGTGTGCCCGGCAACGCCGACTCGATCGGCATCATCACAAGCGACCGTCTCATCGACGACGACCCCGACCTCGTGAAACGCTTCGTCCAGGCGACGCAACGCGGCTACATCGACGCGTACGACGACGGCGACGAAGCCGCGTCGATCCTCGTGCACGACGCGCCCGAAGCGAACCTTGACGAGGCATTCGTCAGGGAATCGATGAAGACGATCATCGATGGACAGTATTGGGGCGACCGTGAGCGCATCGACGACGGGACGGCGACGTTCGGCGCGATCGACTACGACGGCACGCAACAGTATTTCGATTTCCTCGCCGATTCCGACGCGTACACGGACGCGACGGGCGAGGTCGTGCACACGGCGCCGCGTTCGCGCGACCTCGCGACCGACGAGTTCCTCAAGCGTGGATGAAGGCGGATGCGTGCGCCGAGTATGCCACGTTGCTTATCCGCACCGCTTATTCGCAGCGCGCATAGCGCGCGCAGTGCAACCAATCATGGAACAATGGCCATATGACTTCCTCACGACACCTTGTGCTCAGCATGGACACCGGCATCGACGACGCGCTCGCGCTCGCCTATCTCATCGCCTCGGGCGCGCGCATCGACGGCGTGAGCGCGACCTATGGCAACGTCCTGCAACAGCAGGCCGAATCCAACACGAAGGCCGTGCTCGATGTGCTCGGCGCGACGGACATCCCGGTCAAGGCGGGCGCACGGCATCCGTCATGGGCGCGCTGGTTCGTCGCCGACGCCGGGTGCGCGCGCTTCCACGGGCGCAACGGGCTCGGCGACCTGCAGATGAACGGCGAACGCGCGCGTGGCGGCACATGGCGCGCGAACGCACCCGTCACGCCCGCGGCGAAGCCGGGCATTGTGACGGCGTCGACGGACGACGGTCTCGTCGAACTGTCGGCGCAGGACATCGCCGACCTCACCCGTCATGGCCACGCGGTCTCGGTCGGCGGGTATCCGGTCGGCGACGCGCACGCCGAATTGCCGACGATCCCCGAGTTCTTCACGCAAGACACCTTCGCGACATCCGAGAAACTCGGGTTCCCCGACGAGGACTGCTCGACGATGACCGATGGAGCGGCGCTCATCGTCGACGCGGCGCGCACCTATGGCCGTGACCTGACGATCGTCGCGACCGGTCCGCTCACCGACGTCGATACGGCGCTCAAGGCGGATCCACGGGCCGTGGGCCGCGCGCGCATCGTATGCATGGGCGGTGCGCTCACGCAGGAAGGCAACTGCTACGACCTCGTATGCGAGACGAATATGCTCCAGGATCCCGAGGCCGCCGACCGTGTGCTGCGTTCGACAGCCGACACGACGATGGTCGGCCTCGATGTGACGCACCGGTGTCTGCTCGGCGCCGCCGACGTGTCCCATTGGCTCACGGCGTGCGCGGACACGTCCGATGCGTCCGCCGCGAACGGCGGGCACCACACGGATGCGCGCAATCCGCGGCACATCGCGTTCATGCTCGCAAGCATCGCGAACTTCTCGATCCGCGCGAACCGCATGAGCGACCCGGTGTTCGCCGCGGGCATGCCACTGCACGATCCGCTCGCCGCGGCCGTCGCGCTCGAACCGGATCTCGTGACGACGTTCGATATACCGATGATCGTCGAAACGCGCACCGGTGACGGCACAGGCGTGCGCGGACGCACGATCGGAGACCCGCGCGCGATGCTCGACGACGCCACGCCGACGCATGTCGCGCTCGGCGTCGACGGCGCGGGCTTCGTCCGCCGCTTCACCGATACGATCGCCGGTTTCCTCGCTTCCCTGCGCTGATATGCATCGCGCGCACCACAATCGATTGCGGTGCGCGCGATGCATATCAGGACACGGTCCTGTTCACTGCTGCTTGACACCGCCGAAGCGGCGGTCACGGTGGATATAGCGGTCGATCGACCCCCACAGCACATCACGGCCGCAGTCGGGGAAGAGTTCGGGGACGAAATCAAGTTCGGCGTACGCGGCCTCCCACGGCAGGAAGTTGCTCGTACGCTGCTCGCCCGACGTGCGGATGACAAGGTCGCAGTCTGGGATGTCGGGATTGTACAGATGTTCGGCGATCATCTTCTCAGTGACGCGGTCGCCTTTGATGCGTCCGTCGCGCACCTCGCGCGCGATCGCGGCGCACGCGTCCGCGATCTCCGCGCGGCCGCCGTAATTGATGCAGAACACGACGTCGATGACATTGTTGTGTTTCGTGCGTTCCATCGCGATTTCGAGTTCGTCGATGACTGATTTCCACAGCTTCGGGCGGCGTCCCGACCAGCGCACACGCACGCCCCATTCGTCCATCTGCGCGACACGGCGGTGGATGATGTCACGCGAGAAGCCCATCAGGAAGCGCACTTCCTGCGGTGAACGCTTCCAGTTCTCGGTCGAGAACGTATACAGGCTCAAGTACCGCACGCCGGCCTCGATTGCGCCGGCGATCGTGTCGAAGACGACCGGCTCGGCCGCCTGATGCCCCTCGGTGCGGATGAGGCCGCGCTGCTGCGCCCACCTGCCGTTGCCATCCATGATGACGCCGACATGGCGCGGCACTTTGTTCTTCGGGAAATGCGGCACGATCGCGGGGTCGGAAAACGGCGCCGCCGGGACGCTCAACGATGTGTAATCGACGGAATCAAAAGCCATAGGGTTCAATCTAGCAACCGCATCGAACGAACCGGCCGCTCAAGATAGTAGCGCGCCCATTCCTCGACGGCGCGCGCGGCATGTGGATCCGGCTCGGCGCCGTCGAGCACCGCCCAATCGCCTTCCGCGAGCGCGCGCAGCTGCGTAAGTGCGAGGGCGCCGATCGGTTTCGCCTCGGGCGTATGGTCGGTGAGACACATGACGCCTCCCGCCGGCGCGGAGATATGCGTGAGGTCGTCGGTGCGGCCGCAGACGACGCATGAGCCGAGGCGCTCGCGCCATCCGGCGAGCGCGAGCGCGCGCAGCACATAGGATTCGGCGATCATCCGCGCGTCGTGCCTATGCTGCACGAGCGCGTTGAGCGCGCCGACGAGGAGCCGGTACTGCGCGCCCGCAGGCTCATGTTCGCTTGTGACGAGGTCGTTGAGCGTTTCGACGATGACGTTCGCCGCACGGTACGCCTCGTAGTCGCCGCTTATCGCCCCCGCGTACGCGGCGATTGATTCGGCCTGGGATATCGTGTCGAATGTACGTCCCTCGCCCAACAGCAGGTCGACGCGCATGAACGGTTCGACACGGCCTCCGAAGCGTGATTTCGTGCGCCGTACGCCTTTCGCGACGGCACGCACCTTGCCATGGTCACGGGTGAACAATGTGATGATGCGGTCGGCTTCGCCAAGCTTCGTCGTCGTGAGCACGACGCCCTCATCGCGGTAGAGCGCCATCGCGCCTCCTCTCGGGATGCGGCCCGTCCTGTGCCCCGCAGCGGGCAGACCGCGCGTGGCACAAGCCGGACCGGAGGCCGGATCAGAACAGGAAGAGCCCCCAGAACGAGAAGCTCAGCAGGATGAGCATCATTGTGAACGAAACGGTCCAGAACAGCACGCGCCCCAGGCGCTTCGTCGCGACGACCGGCTGCTCGCCGCGCGTGATCTGCCTGAGCGCGCCACGCCGCATCGGCCATTGAAGCACGCCGCGCACGGAGAGCGATTCGATCATGCCGGTGAACACGCGCGCCCACGCCCACAGCAGCACGATGCACAGCACCTGGATGAACGGCCAGCTCCAGTACATCATGCCGTTGTCGTCGGGCGGTGCGCTTCCCCATGCGAGATGCACGACGGCGATGACGACCTCTCCGAAGCCGCCGAGGAACACAAGGAGCGCGACGATCGTCGCGAGCGTGAGCACAAGGAGCGCGCCGCCAAAGCGTTCACGGAAGCCGAGCGCCGGCCCGAGGCCTTTGCGCCGGTTGCGGATGTGGATGATGAGCGCGACGATCGAGACGATGAGCGATACGAGCATCATGATGGCCATGAGCGCGAGCACGACGACGCCGTACACGGTCATGACGGGATGCCCATGCAGCGAGAGCGGCACCGGGATCGACTGGTAGAGCGGCGTCCCGGCGATGCGTTCGCTCGTCTGGGTGAGTCCGCGCGCGGTGCCGGTGGCCCATGTGACCATATCGTTGGCATAGTCGTCCGCGAACGGCGTGCCGCTCATCGATTCGTCGCCGAGGCGCAGCACATGGTTCGCGATCGGGTAGCTGCGCAGCGAGACGTTCCAGTTGCCCGCTTTGTGCGCGAGCGCGAGAATCTCCTTGAACCCCTGCACTTGCGCCGTCATGACATCCTTCGAACCGTACGCGACCATCGTCGGTATCGAGAACGCCTTCGGCGTCGACGTGTGCAGGTCCATGTTGTCAAGGCCGAACATCGCGAGGTCGACTGAGAACACACGCCGTACGATCGACTGGTAGCCGTCGTTCGATCCGGCGAGCGCGAAGTTCTGCACGGCGAGGAACGCGAGCGAATGCCGCGGAGAGAACACCATCGGCGACAGCAGGATCTGGAATGCGATGTCCTTGTCGATGTCGAGGAGGTACGACGATATCCATGTGGCTTCGCTCGTCGCATAGATGCCGACGTTGCTTTCGTCGACATTGTCCATGCCGCGCAGGATGTCGACGACCTCGTCGTAGATGACGGCCGACCCCGGATAGTCGCGGTCGAGGTCGGTCGTCGACCAGACGGGCTTGTCGAGGACCGCTGTGACGAAACCGGCCGAGGACATGCTTGTCGCGATGTCGCCGAACGAGTTGTCGCATGTGCCGTAGCCGGCGCCATGCATGAAGACCATGCCCGGCAGCCCTTTCGCCGGTGCGTCTTCCGGTTCGCGCACGAGGACGTTGATCTTCTGGATCTCCCCCGTCGACGGACGTTTCGCGTCAATCGTGAGATAGTGGTGCTTGACCTTGTAGGTGCCCGTCTTCGGCAGCTTGTCCTTCGTGTCGAATGTCACGGCCGTATCGGGTGTGAGCGTCGCGAAACTCATCGCCGTCGGCGTCTTCTCGGCCGATATGCGCGTGTAGTTCGATATCGTCACGAGGATGCCGAGGAGGATGATGAATATCGGCAACGTGATCATGATGCGCTTCGTGCGGCTGAATCCCGCCTTGCGCTGTTCCTGCGTGTCCGCCCGCCCGTCCGTGCCCGTCACGTCACCGTCCTTCCCGCTCACTCGCGCCGTTCGCCGTGCGTCCCGCCGACGACGGGGATGACGACGGGTCCCGTCGCCGTCGCCGTGTCGACGCCATCGGATTGCATCTGCGCGGCGATCGCGTCCGCGTGCTTGAGCAGGGTCTCGACGATGCGGTCCTCGGGGACCGTCTCGATGACCTTGCCTTTGATGAAGATCTGTCCTTTACCGTTGCCGGATGCGACACCGAGGTCCGCTTCGCGCGCCTCTCCGGGTCCGTTGACGATGCAGCCCATGACGGCGACGCGAATCGGTGCCGTGACGCCTTTGAGGCCTTCGGTCACGGCGTTCGCGAGTCGGATGACGTCGACTTGCGCGCGTCCGCAGCTCGGGCAGCTGATGATGTCGAATTTGCGCGCGCGCAATCCGAGGTATTCGAGGATCTTGCAACCGACCTTGACCTCTTCGACGGGAGGGGCGGAAAGCGAGACGCGGATCGTGTCGCCGATGCCTTCGGCGAGCAGCGCGCCGAACGCGAGGCACGATTTGATCGTGCCCTGCCATGCCGGGCCCGCCTCAGTCACGCCCAGATGCAGCGGCCAGTCGCCTTGTCTGGCGAGCAGGCGGTAGGTCTCGACCATCGTGACCGGGTCGTGGTGTTTGACCGAGATCTTGAAATCATGGAAGCCGACGTCCTCGAACATGCGCGCCTCCTTCATCGCGGAGGCGACGAGCGCCTCGGGCGTCGGCCCGCCATACTGTTCGTAGAGCCGCTTGTCGAGCGACCCCGCGTTCACGCCGATGCGCAGCGAGATGCCGGCATCGGTCGCCGCCTGGCATATCGCGGGGCCGACCTCGTCGAATTTGCGGATGTTGCCGGGGTTGACACGCACGGCCGCGCAACCGGCGTCGATCGCCTCGAAGACGTAGTTGCTTTGGAAATGGATGTCGGCGATGACCGGGATCGGCGATTTCGCGACGATCTTCGGCAACGCGTCGGCGTCGTCCTGCGTCGGCACGGCAACGCGGACGATGTCGCATCCGGCGGCCGTCAGTTCCGCGATCTGCTGGAGCGTCGCACCGACGTCCGCCGTCTTCGTGTTCGTCATCGACTGCACCGAGACCGGTGCCCCGCCCCCGACAGGGACAGGCCCGACCATGATGCGTCGGGACTTGCGCCGTGTATGCAGCGGGCTTTCGCTGATCGACTGTTCGCCTGTCTTACGGAACGGTTTGTCCATCTGTGTTCATCCATCCATTCGTTCATCGGACATCCCCACTGGGATGCATCACAGGATACACCAGCGCGCATGGGCGCGAACCCGGCAATACGCTACCGGGCCCGTGCGATGATCGCGTCGGCGCGGGCGCGCGCCTCGTGCTCGCATGCCTCGACGTCGGCGACCGATGCGAAGCGCGGTTCGGCGCGCAGTTCGCCGTCCATGTCATCGAGCACACGTGCGACGGTGTCGACGATGCCGAGGTACGGCAGACGGTGGTCGAGGAACGCGTGGACGGCCTGCTCGTTCGCCGCGTTGAGCACGGCCGTGTGTTTCTCGGACGCGTTGAGGCAGTGGCGTGCGAGGTCGACGGCCGGGAACGCCTTGTTGTCGAGCGGCTCGAAGGTCCAAGTGGCCGCCGTGTGCCAATCGCATGCGGCGGCGACGTCGCCGAGCCGGTCGGGCGCGGACAGGCCGAGCGCGATCGGCAGGCGCATGTCGGGCGGCGAGGCCTGGCAGATCGTCGCACCGTCACGGAATTCGACCATCGAATGGACGATCGACTGCGGGTGGACGGTCACGTCGATCCGTTCGGGTGGGATCGCGAACAGGCGGCTCGCCTCGATGACCTCGAGACCCTTGTTCATGAGCGTCGACGAGTTGATCGTGACGACCGGACCCATATGCCATGTGGGGTGGTTGAGTGCCTGTTCGGGCGTGATGTCCCGCATCCGTTCACGTGTCCTTCCGCGGAACGGGCCGCCGGACGCGGTCACGACGAGTTTCGAGACCTCGGCGTGTGTGCCGGCGCGTAGCGACTGCCAGATCGCCGAATGCTCGGAATCGACCGGGTTGATCTGTTCGTCGCGCACTTGCGCGTCGAACAGCAGGTGGCCGCCCGCGACGACGGACTCCTTGTTCGCGAGCGCGAGCTGCGAACCGGCTTGGAGCGCCGCGATCGACGGTTCAAGGCCGATCGACCCGGTGATGCCGTTGAGCACGACGTTCGCGCCGGATGCGGCAACCGCGTTGATTTCGTCGTGGCCGACGCGGATGCGTACACTTTGTGCACCCCGTGCGTCGAGCGCCTCACGCAGCGGCGACGCGGCGTCCGGGTCGGCGACGACGACTTCCGGGACGTGGAAGCGCACGGCCTGTTCGGCGAGCAGCCGCACATGCGCGCCTCCCGCGGCGAGGCCGCTCACCGTGAAACGGTCGGTGTGGCGCGAAATGACATCGAGTGCCTGGGTGCCGATCGATCCGGTCGACCCGAGGATGACTACGGTCTGATGCTCCATGTCAGCGCTCGTGCTCCGGATTCGGCTTGCCATCGACGATGAGCGGCGCATCGGCGGAGAATGTCGGGAATTCGAGGTCCGGTATCTCGATGCTCATCGTGTCCGGCGGCACGAAGCTCGTGCCGCCGTCGTGCGCGGCGCCACCCTTCGCATCGTCCGAGCCGGCCCCTTGCGGCTGCTGGGCGGCCTGCGTGGACGCCGCGTCGATCGGACGACGCACAGGAAGGTCGGGAATCGTGACGTTCGCGAGCTGCGGCACCGAAAGGCCCGCCGATGATGTCGACGGCACCGGTTCGGGTTGTTCGGGGAGCGTTCCGGTGTGCTTCGCGAGCGAGGCAAGCGCGGCGAGCGACGGCGAATCGAGGTCCGGCTGGCGCGGTTCGTCGAACGTGATCGTCGTCTCGTCGCTCACGGCCGTCACGGTCGGCACGGCGTTGAGGTCGTCGGCGACGGCTGGTGGCGTCGGCGTTGCACGTTCGTGTTCCGGTATCGTACGAGGCGCGGGCGTGATCGGTTTGATGTCGGAAAGCGTCTGCGCGCGCGCGACGGGCGATCCCGTGTCATGCGCCTGCGCGTCGTGGACGGCCGGCAACGTGAACGCCTGTGTCACCGTCGTGTCCCGCCGTGTCGCATCGGCGGCGTCCGTGCGCGATGCGTCCGTCGCCACCTGGGCGCCCGCGGCGGCCGCGGCCGCCGCGACGTCGTCGCTCACCGGGACCGATGAGGAGACCGACGCCGACGCCGGCATGACAGGCGACGCCGTCGGCGCGGCAGGGGTGAAGATCGCCTGTTCGGCCTTGTGAAGCTCGTCGAAGGACTGGTCGGGCGCGAACGATGGTGGGGTCACGACCGGTTCCGTCACCGGGGGCGCCGATGGACGGGGCACCGCTGCATGCTCGGGGATGAGCGGCGCGACGGCGGGTGCGCCGTCCTGCGCGGCCGCGCGCGCATTCGGCTTGTGTTGCGCGTAGGTGGAGACGCGCGCATAGGACTCGAGGCGTCCGAGCAGGTCGACGCACGCGTTGAGATAGTAATCGACCTGACGTTCGTCATAGCCGCGCTTGCCTTTGCGCTGCGTGAACATGACGTCGGAGACATACTGCGACGTCAGTTTCGTGTCGTCGTCGGCGCTCTCGGTGTCCACCCCCGAACTGCTACGGTCGAGTTCGTCCTCCGCCTTGTCCATGATGCGGTCGATGAGACGGTCCACTTGTTTGCGGTCATAGGACGGTTGCTTCGGCGCGCCCGGAGCGAAGCGTTCGCCGTCCGCGCGCGACGCGTGCGCGTCAAGCTGGCGGTAGAGCGCCTCGACCTGCGCCTTCCATGCGACGCGGCCGAGTTCCGCGATTTCATAGGACGTGTCCTTGTCGCTCACAGCCTGCTCAAGGCGTTCGAGCGTCGCGTCGACCTGCGGGATCGAATAGCCGCCTTTGACGATGTCGAACGACGCATCCTGAATGTCGCTGCGCTTGAGTTCGACGCCATCCTGCTCGTAGAGCGCATGCGCCTGCTCGAGGAACGCGTCCACTTGGCGTACGTCGTATCCCTTCCTGCGTTTGCCGACACGCTCGATATTCGCCGTGCCGCCCGTGGCTTCACGTTGCTGAGCCATCGTCTGTCCTCCTCGCGATTTCGTACAGTGCTAGATTACGTGATGTTTGAGACGCGCGCACGACGGTGTGGATTGGATGTGCGGCGCGACACGGCGCCGCGCGCTTCTTCGCACGTCGTTGTACAGTGGTTCCCTGCGGGCGATTAGCTCAGTTGGTTAGAGCGCCACCTTTACACGGTGGATGTCGGGGGTTCGAGTCCCTCATCGCCCACCGTCACGGCCGCTTCCACGCCGCCCCTCTCAGCTGTGCGAGGTATCGTCCACGCGACCCGCCGGCGCTTCATATAATCGGGAGCCATGAACGCTCCGTTGGACATGCTCGCGAATCCGTTGAAGACCTTGCAATCACTCATCCCTGCATCCTCACGGCGCGAGGACGAGCTCAACGAGCGCATCGATGCGCTCGGCATCGAGCTCGAACGCGTCGAGCAGGAGTCGCATTGGCGCGCGATCGACGACGAACGCCGCATCAACGAGCTCACGAAACGGCTTGACGACGAGCTTGCGCGGCATCCCCGCCGCTCCCCCGCGCTCATGCGCGCGGACACGGTCACCGCGCTCGTCATGCTCGTCCTGTCCGCGGGCATGCTCATCCCGGTCATGCTCACGTTGTTCGGCGTCATCGACCCCACGCACGCCGTCATCCGCTGGGTCACGCTCGGGCTCATTGCGCTCGCGTTCGGTGTCGCGATCGCGTTTGCGATCCTGCGTGAACGGTTCCCGAAGACCTTCGCGATGACGATCGTGTTCATCTGCGCCGTCATGATGCAATTGTGCGCATGTCTGTTGTGACACGCCGTTTGTCTGACATGCCTATATGACTGCCGCCGCAGGCCCAAGGCCTGCGGCGGCAGTCATATGTTCAGCGGTTCGAGCTTTTCCCGAACGCGCGCAGACGGATGCCGTTCCAATCGTCGCTTACAGTGAGCGGCGTCGACGCGTTCATGCCGGCCGTCTTCGCCGCGTTCTGCACGGTATTCGACCCCGGCGCCCCTTCGCGGCCCGGTTTCGGCGTGAGCACCCACAGCGGCCCATCCTGGCCGAGCACGGCGTATGCGTCCATGATCGTGTCGGACAGGCCGTCCTCGTCGTCGCCGTCGCGCCACCAGATGACCGCGCCGTCCACTGCGGAACCGTATTCCTCGTCCGCCAGTTCCTCACCGGTCAACGTCTCGATTTTCTCGCGGATCGTATCATCCACATCGTCGTCCCAGAGCCATTCCTGGACCAGGTCCCCCGCGCGGAAGCCGAACTCCTCAGCGTTATCAGATGCCGTTTGATTCACGTCCGCCAATATAGCAACACCGTCGAACACGGTCGTATCGCGGTCACCCTGCGGCTCATGCTCAACCGGCCGTGCAGTGCGGCAGGTCCGCGCCCTTGCCTTCGCCTATCGCGACGAGCGCACGGTACGCGTCCCCGAGCGTCGAGACCTTGACATCGCGCAGGCCTTCGGGGACGTGCCCGGCGACATCCGCGCAATTCGCCGACGGCGCGAGGAACCAGGTCGCGCCGTCGCGTTTCGCCCCGAGCATCTTCAGGCCGATGCCGCCGATCTCGCCGACCTTGCCTTCGTCATCGATCGTGCCGGTCCCGGCGATCGTCACTTTGGCCGCCTCATGCCGCGGGGTGAGCATGTCGACGAGGCCGAGCGCGTACATCATGCCCGCCGAGGGGCCGCCGATGTCGTCGACATGCATCGTGACATGCGCGCCGTCGACGTCGACGCCGAGCTTCGCCGCATAGTCGAGCCCCGCGGTGATCGCCGCGCCCTGTGACGACGTCATCTCGTGTTTCGATTCCTGTTCGTATGCTTCGCTCGTCTGTCCGGGCGGGAACACGGCCTCCTGCGGCATGACGAGCATATGCGGGTCGGCCCAGCCCCAGAGCGCCTCGGCGTTCGAGACCGGGTAGCCCGGCACGCCGGCGGCGTTGACGGTCACAAGCAGCAACCTGCCGGTGTCGTCATAGGTCTTGACGCCTTGCACATCGATGACCTTCCTACCGCCGCTTGCACCGAGCACGTTCTGCGTGGGACCGGGCGTCTCGACGACATATGGGCTCGGCAGCACGAGGATGACGATGCCGAGCATAACGGCGAGGAGCCCCGTGAAGAAGCCAAGGGGGCGTGACGAGTAGCGTGCGGCGAGGCGGCGGAACATTCCGCCGCGCTTCGTGGTGCCGTTGCTGTTCAATGCGGACATACCCCCCATACTATGGGCGCGGTGGAATTATTTCGGCGTGTTGCGTATTGAGACAGATAGCACACCAGGAACCGCAACGAACGATCAAGACAGAGGGATTCCACGATGGATGAGCACACATTGCACCAATGGTTCATCGACTGCTTCGGCCCCGTCCAGGGCGAGATGGCATGGAAGCAGGTCGAGGCACTGCCCGAGCAGATCCGCGAGCAGCTGATGAGCCAGAGCCCGGAGGATCTGCCCGACCCGTCGCAGATCCGTGGCATGATGCAGGCGTTCGCCGGCGGCGGCCTCAATTCCTTCGGTGAGATGCAGCAGACGATCGAAGAGGGGCCGATCAACGTCAAACTCGCGAAATCGATCGCGCTCCAGCAGGCGAACGACGCCGAAAGCGAACGCTCCGTCACGGCCGAGGAAGGCAACGCGATGCGCCGCGCGATGAGCGAGGTCAACCTGTGGCTTGACACGGCGACCGATTTCAATCCGGTCACTGAGAAAGCCGAGGCGCTCACACGCGCCGCCTGGGTCGAAGGCACGATCGACCAGTGGGCGCAGTTCGCCGCACCGGTCGCGTCCTCGATGAACGAAGCGCTCAGCGCGGTCATATCCGAACGCCTCGGCGACGCGTTCGACGGCGAGATCACCGGCATGTTCGCCGGTCCGGTGCCGATTCCGATCCCCGAAGGCATGAAGGACCCGCGCCAGCTCATGAAGCTCTTCGCCAACACGTCATACGCGATGCAGCTCGGACAAGCCGCCGGCGCGATGTCGAAGGAAGTGCGCGGCAGCTACGACCAGGGCATCGAATTGCTCAAGAACCCCGCCGGAGGCCTGATCATGCAGAACGTCGACGAATATGCACAATCGCTTGAGATCGACGCCAGTGAGGTCACCGAGTTCATCGCGCTGCGCGAACAAGCCTATGCGCGCCTCTATGTGACGGTGCCGTGGCTCATGCCGCGCTTCACCGCGCTCATCGGCAAATACGCGCGCGGCATCACGATCGACCTCGACGCGATGGAGGAACAGCTGCGTGGCGCGTCGTCGTTCGACCCCGAGTCGCTTTCGGGCGCCGTCAACCTGTCGAACGTCGGCCTGACGACGACCGACGAACAGAAGGAGACGATGCATTCGATCGAGACGATCCTCGCGCTCGTCGAAGGATGGGTCGAATGCGTCACATGGCGAGCGGGCATGGCGCATCTGCCGCATCTCGAACAACTACGCGAGATGATGCGCCGCGAACGGGCCGTCGGGGGCCCCGCCGAACTCACGTTCGAGAACCTGCTCGGCCTGCAGTTGCGTCCGAAGCGCACACGCGAGGCCGCGCAACTGTGGGAACATATCACAGCCGAACAGGGCATCGAGGCGCGCGACGCGATGTGGGGGCATCCGGATCTGCTGCCGGCGCTTCCCGACGAACACGACGACGACGCACAGGCCGCGAAGCCGCAACGCGAACACATCGACTGGGACGCCGAACTGAGCAAACTGCTCGACGACGATGCGGACACAGGCGGCGAGACAGGCGCCGATGGCACGGACGGCGCCCAGCCCGACGGCGGCACGGCACCGGACGCCAAGGACACTCCGGATGTCCCGGATGTCCCGGATGTCCCGGACACCCCGGATCGCCCCGACGACGAACAGTAGCGTCAACGAAGGAAGCGGCTTACGTCCCTGACGAAGCCGCTTCGTTCGTTCATGCAGCGCGCATAGGACAAGTGGAGCGCCTCCTCGGCGCGCGTCACCCCCACATACAGCACACGCCGCTCCTCCTCGAGCGTCGTCGGGTCGTCGGAGGCATGGAACGGCATGAGCCCGTCGGACAGGCCGACAAGGAACACGGTCGGGAATTCGAGGCCCTTCGCCGCATGGATCGTGCTGACCGTCACACGGCCGCTCAACGCCCCCTGCTCGTCGGTGATCGCCGACGCGTCGCCCGATGCCATGTCGACGACCGCCGACTGCTGCCATCCGGCGTCGCGGCGCACCTGATAGGGGATGCCGCGCTCGCGCAAGGCGCGTACGAACGCGGCCTGCTGCCCGTTGATGCGCGTGAGCACCGCGCAATCGGCCGCCCGCCCGCCGTTCGCGACGATCCGCTGGATGGCCGCCGCGACGGCGTACGCCTCCTCGGCGTCCGTCTCGTAGATCCGGCTCGTCACACGCGGGCCTCCCGTCTTCACGGCCTGCAGGCGCAGATAGCCGTCGCGTTCGGGCGAACGCGCGAGCACACGGTTCGCGAACGAGACGACGGGTGGTGTCGAACGGTAGTCGCGGTTGAGTTCGACGTTCGCGGCGACGGGCGCGAACTCGTCCGCGAACGTGTCAAGATAGTAGCTTGTCGCGCCCGCGAACGAATAGATCGTCTGCGCCGGGTCCCCGACGACGCATATGTTGCGGTTGTCCCCGAGCCATCCGCGCAGCAACCGGTGCTGCAACGGCGAGACGTCCTGGTATTCGTCGACGGTGAGCCAGCCGATGCGTTCGCGGATATGGGCGGCGGCGTCGGGGAACGCGTCGAGCACATGCGCGCACATGAGCAGGATGTCGTTGAAGTCGATCTGCAGACGCGCCGTCTTCTCGAGTTCATACTGCCGGTAGACGTCGGCGAAACGGTTCACGTCGAGCTGCGCGGGAGGTTCGCGGTGCGTCGCCGCGCACACGCGCGCATAGTCGTCGGGGGCTATGAGCGAGACCTTGCACCAGTCGATCTCATGTTCGACGTCGAGTGCGACGCGGCGTTCGGGTTCGTGGTTGAGTGCGCGCACAAGCGCCTGCGAGACGACGTCGGTCTTGTGTTCGATGAGTTGCGGGAACGGGCCTTCGCACAGTTCGTTCCACACGTCGCGCAATTGCGCGAGCGCTGCCGAATGGAACGTCGCGACATGCACGCCGTCGGCGACGCCGAGCGCCGTGAGCCGCCCACGCATCTCGTTCGCGGCCTTGACCGAGAACGTCACGGCGAGCGCGGCGCCCGGATGCCATGCGCCGTTCGCGCATGCGTAGGCGATGCGACGCGTGATCGTGCGTGTCTTGCCCGCGCCGGCACATGCGATGATGCGCACGGGGCCGTCGACGCTCGTCGCGGCGAGCCGCTGCGCGTCGTCGAGCCCGTCGAGGATCGTGTCCGCTGATGACTCCATGCCGACCATTGTGCCACGCCCGGATGCGCATGCGGGGTGATGGTCCCGTATCCGTTGGAATGCGTGCGTTTGTGCGGCGGCTTGTACGCTCCGCATGGAAAAATGGCCTCTGTGAGTGAACGAAGCAATCTGATGTTGGCGGCCCTCGCCTCGGCGGCGATGCCGGACGGGGCCGTCGTCGGCGTACGTGCAAGCGAGCAGGAGAACGACACCGATGCGGACGCCGGCATCGACCAGGCCGTCGTGCAGGATCTGCGCGGCCAGTTCTACAACGTCTATGCCACGAACGAGCCACGCGGCAAGAAGCGGCTCGCGGGACGCACGCGCGCCGCGCAGGTCGTCGGCCGATCCCGTGAGCTCGCCGGCCTCGGGTTCGCGACCGACCGCGTCGTCGCCTATGAGCCGGGCGGTGATGATGCCGAACGCGCTGCCGTGCTCGTGACCGTGCATCCCGAAGGCGTCTCGCGTTCGCTTGAGCTGCTCACGCTCGACGATTGCGCATCGGTCGGCACGGCGATTGGCGCCGTCCACCGTCTGCGTCCGACGTTCCTCACCGAATCCGGTTATCCCGCATATACGACGGGCCAGATTCGCGCTCAGCTGACTTCATGGATCAAACGGCTGCGCCATGCGGGGCATGTGCCGTCCGAGATCACCGACAGCTGGACGCGCATCCTTGAGACGGAGGGCCTATGGTCGTTCATGACGTGCCCGGTGCACGGAGGCTACGCCGATGGTGATTTCATCTTCTCCGGATCGACGATCACGGCGATCACGAATTGGCAGGAGATGCAGATCAACGATCCGGCGCGTGACCTCGCGTGGATCTTCTCGAAACTCGACGAGACGCACCGCAACGCCGTCATCACCGCGTATGGCCGGATCCTCGGCAACCGTCTTGACGATCTCATCATGCTACGCGCGAACCTGTGGGTGCAGATGGCGCAGGTCGGCGATTTCCTTCAGGCGCTCAATCAGGGCGACAACGCGCGCATCATGCAGTTCAAGGCGCAGGTCGACCATCTCGCCCACCAGCTCGGTGTGACGATGCACCGTACACGCGGATACGACCATGCGGCCGCCGCGAACCCGAGCACCGTGACCGTGAACACGCTGCTGCGCGAGGACGAGGCTCGCCAACGCCGCACGGCGACGCCGTCGAGCACGCAGATGGCGTCCGCGCCGTCGGTGTTCGACGCGACCGATGAACGCGACATCACGAACGAACGTCCCGTCGACGACGACCGTACGAATTCGCGTTCGATCGACGCGATCGGCGTCGTCGACACGGACGATACGAACTCACGCCAGATCGTCGCCTCTTCGAGTGAGACGATCGTCATCGGCGTGAGCGACGCGACGCATGATGCGTATACGACCGATACGACCGGCCAAGCGCAGACAGCCGGCCAAGCGCAGACGACCGGCGAAGCGGCCACCGGCACACCGCGACCCGCCGTGAACGGCACGGATGCGCCGAATGGCCCCGACGCGCAGACCCTGCTCATCCCGCTGCTGGAACGCGAGGAGCGCGCGATGCGTGACGCGCAAGCGGGACTGGCGCAGACGCATCCGGCGACGGGGTCCGCATCGATTCCCACGACCGACGCGCGCACCCAGGGCTGACCGCGTCCCGTGCCGCATACGCCGATGGCGCAGCGTGCACGGGACGGACGTATAGAAGACGTATAGAATATGGCCTTGGCATGTGCCGCGAGGGCATACGTACGGCAACAAGGAGAGTCATATGGAAATCGAACTCGGCATCCAGAACGTCACGCGGCCGGTCACGTTCAATTCGGACGAGCCGGCGGAACAGATCCAGAACACGATCGATCAGGCGCTTGCGCAGCATGCGCCGATCGTCCTCATGGACAACAAGAGCCGCCGCTTCATCGTACCGGCCGACGCGCTCGGTTACGCGATCATCGGCTCCGAGACGCGCCACGCCGTCGGTTTCGGCGCGCTCAGCTGACCCACGGCCGGGGTCTACGCATACGGGGGTGCGCCATCCATCGGATGGCGCACCCCCGTATTGGTTCACCGCCACAATAGGATCGCACCGCGCCGCACGATCTCGGCGACCGTCGCGTCATCGGTGACATACTCCCCAAGCGCGTTCGGCTTGCCACGCCCATGCCAATCGGATCCGCCGGTGACGAGCAACCTGTAGCGTTCGGCGAGCATGAGCAGACGCGCGCGCTGTTCGGGCGGGTTGCCACGGTGCCACACTTCGAGCCCGTCGAGGCCTTCGTCGACGAGACGCGCAATCTGCCCGTCGCTCAACAGCACGCGGTTGCGGCTCGTGTCGGCGGCGTGTGCGACGACGCTCACGCCACCCGCCTCGCCGACGGCGCGCACGACCTCGGCCGTGCTCGGTGATGGCGTCGGAATGTAATACTTGCTGTGCGAGCTGACCGCGTCGGCAAACGCGGCGGAACGGTCCGGATAGACACCGGCCGCGACGAGCGCGTCGGCGATATGCGGGCGTCCGATCGTCGTGCGCGCCCCCTCCTTGACCTGTGCACGCACATCATCCCAATCGATCGGGAAATCGCGTGACAGCAGCGCGACCATCTTCTTGACACGTTCAAGGCGCGCCGCGCGCGTCGAACGGAACAGTTCGCATATGCGTCCGTTGCGCGGATCGTACTGGTAGGCGAGCATATGGACGGAGACAGTGCCGTCCTGCGCCGTGATCTCGGTGCCGCGCACAAGCGGCAGCCCCATCGCGCCCGACGCCTCCTCGGCCTGCTCCCAGCCGGCCGTCGTGTCATGGTCGGTTATCGCCACACCATGCAGGCCAATCGCCTTCGCGCGCCGCACAAGCTCGTGCGGCGTCTCGGTGCCGTCGGAGAACACGGTGTGGCAGTGCATGTCCCATCCGCTCGTCGGAGGTGTCATAGGAATCGCTACGTTCGCCATAGCTTCCATCGTAAACGCTCACCACGCATATCCGTGCCATACGCACGTAAAAAACCGAACGCCGGTTCGCCCCGGGCGGCCGCGTTCTGTAGACTGTTGTCCCGGCGGCACCGATGACGCGACGTCATCGGGATACGCATGCCCGCCAACCAGCCCACAGTCCAAGGAGGCTTTCCATGGCACCGGTCCAGCACGAGCACACCCAGTCCGGGCCTCCGGACACATCCGCGAAGGCGGCCGCGTCCGCACGGACCGACGCGCCGGACATGCCACGCGGCTGGCGCCACTCGTCGACATGGCTGTACCTCGTCATGCTTGCCGCGTCCGGCCTCGCGCTCATCGTCTCGTTCGTATTGTCCGCGGAGACATTGCAGATGGCGAGGGAGCCGGGCAAACTGCTGTCATGTGACGTCAACGCCGTATTGTCATGCTCCGCCGTCGCCGACTCATGGCAGTCGGAGATCGTCAAGTTCGCGGGCCTGAGCTATCCGAACGCGTTCTTCGGCATCGCCGCCGAATCGGTGTTCTGCACGATCGCCGTCATCGGGCTCGCAAGGATGCGCATGGCACGGTGGTTCGCCACATGCACTTGGTTCGGCGCGCTCGCCGCGCTCGCCTACTCGTATTGGCTCACGTCGCAGTCGCTTTTCGTCATCAACGCGCTGTGCCCATGGTGCCTTGTGCTGTGCTTCGCGACGACGGTCCAGTTCATGGCCGTGTCCCACGCGACCGTCACCGTCCAGGGGCTGCCGGCGCATGCGAAGGGGCTGCGCACCTATTACCGCCTCAATTTCGACCTCATGGCCGACGCCGTCTGGATCGTCGCGCTCATCACGCTCATCCTTGTCAAGGATGGCGCGTACCTGTTCATGTGACCGCACCCGTCCGCAAGGCCGTGTGCACCAATCAAGGAGCGTTCCGTTCGATGACGCGCATCGATGATCCCATCCGTCCCACGAATGATGACGTTCATCCCGCAAACGCAACCGCCGTTCACGTCACGGATGCCACGGGGACCGTCCCATCCCCCACCGTCGTGCCGCTGCCGCCGCAACGGTGGAACGTCTTCGCCGTCGTTGGCTTCGTGTGCGCATTCCTGCTGCCGCCTGTGGGGTTTGCATGTTCGATTGTCGCGTTCGTACAGACGAAGGACGGCCGCGCGTGCGGCAGGGCGCTCGCGGCCGCCGGCATCGTCGTCGCCGTGCTCATGGCGCTTGTGTGGTTCGCCGTCATCGGCTATCTCGTATGGTTCGCGGCGATGTTCGTTCCCTATGGCGCGTTCCTGCGCGCACAGTGACGTCCACGTCCTCGTTCAGCGGTTCAGAGCAGTTCCGCTTTCGCGACGATCGCGGCGGGACCGGTCAGCATGACGTCGTCACCGGTCACATCCACGTCCACTTTGCCTCCGCGCACTGTGATGCGCCAATGGTTGACGCCGGTCTTCGCATGCAGCACGACCGCGGTCGCGCACAACCCGGTGCCGCATGAGAGCGTTTCGCCGCATCCGCGTTCGTGCACGCGCATCGTCGCCTCCCCACGGTCCTCGGCACCGTCGATTTCGTCGATGCGCACGAATTCGACGTTCTGTCCCTCTTCGATCGCCGGTACGACGACGGGCGGCCTGGACAGGTCGAGATCCTCAAGCACCGGCAAGGTGCTGAACGCATCCTCGACGACGACGACGATGTGTGGATTGCCCATATCGACGAACGTGCCCTTGCCTTCGCCGGGCGCACCGGCGACGGTCACGGTGTGCGCATCCTCATCACCGGTCTTCCACGCGCCCATGTCGACGCGGAACACATGCGCGCCAAGCTCGTCGTCATCGGGCATCGGCGTGAGTTCCTTGACGCCGGCGCGTGTGCCGAGCTTGAGCGGCCCGCCACCGCCGATGCCGTGCATCGTGCGGATGAAGAGCGCCGTCGCGCGCGACCCGTTGCCGCACATCTGCGCGATCGAGCCGTCGGCGTTGCGGTAGTCCATGAACCATTCGACGTGCGCGTCGGCGCACGCCTTGAGGTCCTCGTCGCTGATGTCCTTGACATGCTGCGGCCGCGTGACACGGATCAGCCCGTCGGCGCCGATGCCGAAATGCCTGTCGCAGATCTTCGCGACCTCCTTCGGCTGCGGATCGAACGCGCCGTCCGCGTCCTCGAACATGACGAAATCGTTGCCTGTCGCCTGCGTCTTGTAAACCGTCATTGCAATGCTCATACGCCTCACTGTACCCGAACATGCGCCGTCATGTTCGCCGTTACGCTGACCTCATGCGCGCCGCTTCGTATAATGGCGCATGAACGGCACGGGATGCGGGCGGATCCGCGCATCGCACCATGCATCGAGGAGGCAGTCATGAGTTCGTCGGCACCGATAGGCGTGTTCGATTCCGGTTTGGGCGGCATATCGGTCGTCCGTGAGATCCGCCGTGAGATGCCGCACGAGCGCATCGTGTTCTTCGGTGATTCCGCGCATGCGCCCTACGGCACGAAGACACCCGAAGAGGTGCGCGACCTGTCGTTCCATATCGTCGACGACCTCGTCGCGCAAGGCGCGAAGGCGATCGTCATCGCATGCAACACCGCGACGAGCGCCGCCGCCGCCGAACTGCGCGAACACTACGACCTGCCGATCATCGGCATGGAACCCGCGCTCAAAGTCGCATGCGACCGCGGCCACGGCGAACGCCAACACGTCATCGTCGCCGCGACGCCGCTCACGTTGCGCGAACACAAATTCGCGGCGCTCATGCACCGTTTCGAATCGGAACACACGATCCATCCGCAACCGTGCCCGGAACTCGTGCGCATCGTCGAACATGGCGAGCTTGACGACGACGACCTCGTCATGCGCACACTCCACCGATACTTCGACGGATACGACCTCGACACAATCGATTCCGTCGTGCTCGGCTGCACCCATTTCATCTTCTACCGCGACTATTTCCGCGAACTGCTCCCCGATTCCGTCGAAATCATCGACGGCAACGCCGGCACCGTCCACCATCTCGACGTCGTCCTCGAATCGCTCGGCGCACTCGCATCCGAAGACGCACAAGGCGGTGTCACACTCACGAATTCCGACACGTCCCCGCGTGTCGCGACGCTCGCGCGCGAACTGCTCGACACAGGCGGCGAGGACGCGCGCATCCCCGCCAAGTGAGCGCGTGGACGACGGTGAGTACAATGGCACGAATGACGAACCGAACAGCAATCATCGACGTCGGCGGCGGCTTCCGTGCGATATTCGGCGCAGGCGTCCTCGACCGCTGCCTCGACGAAGGCATCTCCTTCGACCACGCGTACGGCATATCCGCAGGCAGCGCGAACCTCGCGTCGTTCATCGCGAAACAGAACACGCGTGCGCACACGTTCTACACCGAATACGCGTTCCGCAAGGAATATGCGAGCATGGAAGCCTACGCGCGTACAGGAAGCTACTGCGACCTTGACTACGTCTACGGCACGTTGAGCAACCATGACGGCGAGAACCCGCTCGACTATGAGACCTTCGCCGCGAACCCGACCGGATTCACCGTTGTCGCCGCGAACGGAGTGACCGGGGAGCCACGCTACTTCACGAAACACGACATGCACTACGACGACTATGCAATCCTCAAGGCGTCGTCGGCGGTGCCCGTCGCGTGCAAACCGGTCACAATCGACGGCGTGCCGTACTTCGACGGCGGCATCGCCGACCCGGTCCCGGTATTGCGCGCGCTCGACGAAGGCTACGACCGCATCGTCGTCGTCCTCACACGGCTCAAGGACGTCCTGCGCGAACAACACCACGATGTCGCCCCCGCAAGGCTCCTCGCGCGCTCCCACCCCGCGGCCGCCGAAGCGCTCCTCAACCGCTACCGCACCTACAACGACGAGGTCGCGCTCGCGAAGGAAGCGGAACGGCAGGGCAAGGCGCTCATCATCGCGCCGGAGGACCTGTACGGGTTGTCGACGATGTCGAAGACCTATGAGGGGCTCGAACGCATGTACCGCGCCGGATACGCGGCCGCCGCGCCGATCGCCGACTTCCTCGCGTCGTGACGCCGCTGCGCGCACGCCCTGCACTACGACGAACGGTCCCCACACACCATCGGCGGTGTGTGGGGACCGTTCGCGTTGCGCTGCAGACAATCTGCCGCGGAAGACCCAGAGGTCAGACACGCGGCGCGCGCGGCGCCGGTGACGCCGGCGGCATCGGCGTTGCGATGCTCTCCTGCGACGTGAGCATCGCGCTCGTCATCTGCTCATACAGGTCGCGGTAGCCGCCGGGTGTCGAGGCCGGCAGCACGACCGTCTTGCCGTTCGGCGAGTCGGACAGCGAACGCAACACGTCGAGGTACTGGTTGAACAGCACGACGTTGTTCACTTCGGCGATGTCCATGCCGACGGCCTGCAGGCTCTTGATCTGGTCGACGATACCCGTCGCGATCTCGCGGCGGTAGTTCGCCTGGCCCTCGCCCTGGAGCCTGACTTTCTCGGCTTCCGCGGCCGCCTGCGTCTCGATCTGGATGCGCTGCGCCTCGGCGCGCTGACGCGTCGCCTCCTTCTCGCGCTGCGCGGCGTTGATCGAATCCATCGCCGCCTTGACGGCCGGGCTCGGGTCGATCGACGTGATGAGCGTCTTGACGACGGTGAAGCCGAAGCGCGCCATTTCGGCGCCGACGGTCTGCTGCACATCGGCGGCGACCGAGTCCTTCTTCGCGAACGCGTCGTCGAGCGTGAGCATCGGGATCGCGGAACGCAGCGCGTCTTCCATATACGCGCGCAGCTGCCCCGCCGGGTCGCGCAGCTCATAGTACGCCTTCGCGACGTCGGCCGCGTTGACGCGGTACTGTGTGCTCGCGACGATTTCGACGAACACGTTGTCGAGCGTCTTCGTCTCGATCTTGACGTTGAGCTGGCTCACGCGCATGTTCGTCTTCATCGCGATCTTGTCGACGAACGGAATCTTGAGATGGATGCCCGCGAACGTGACCTTCTTGAACTTGCCGAAGCGTTCGATGATATACGCCTGCTGCTGCGGCACGACGTAGCACGAGCTGAGCAGCACGATGAGCAGCAGTACAGCGACGACGATCAGGACGATGGCGCCTGGGGACATGATGGTTACCTCTTTCCTGCGCCCACGCGGGCACAATGGCATCCACTGTAGCGGACGCGCGACGCGCGTCGACCGCACGTTCCGGGAGCTGGAATGTGCGGTCGCGGAAGGCTGACGGCGCTGTATATGACGGAGGCGGCCGCCCATCGTAGGCGGCCGCCTCCGTCATATACGGGACACGGTCATGCATTGCGTCGCATAACGGTGCCGATGCCGGTTCACTCGTCGAGTTCGCCGCTTTCGACGACGATGTCGTCGGGGTTGACCTCGTCACCGTAGACCGGCTTGAGCGTCTTCTCGTAATCCTTGTGGAAGAAGTTCTCCTTGCCGAGCTTGACGATCTCGTCATTGATGTAGTCGAGCAGCTCCGTGTTGCCTTTCTGCACGGCCGCGGCGATGACGTCGACGTCGCCGATGTCGGTTATGCCGACCTTGTAGCCTTTATTGGCCTTCGCCCATGCGAGCACCTCGGTGTTGTCGGTGCTCATCGCGTCGCCGCGCCCGTCGAGGAGCGCGTTGTAGGCGTCCGCGTACTGGTCGTACTTCTGCAGCTTGATCTCCGGATGGTTCTTCTCGAAGTACGTCTCGGCGGTCGTGCCCTTCGCGACGATGAGCGTCTTGCCCTTGAGCTGGCTGATGTCGGTGATCTCGTTGCTCTCCGGGGAGACGACGCCGAGCGAGACCTTCATATACGGCTTCGAGAAGTCCACCTTCTCGGCGCGTTCGGGTGTCTCGGTGAAGTTCGCGAGCGTGATGTCGACTTTGTTCGACGCGAGCACGTCGACGCGCGCCGCCGGGTCGACCGACGTGTACTCGGGCTTGACGCCGAGGCCGTCGGCGAGCGCCTGCGCGAACTCGATGTCGTAGCCCGCGTACTTGCCGTCCTTGTCGACGTAGCCGAACGGCGCCTTGTCCGAGAACACGGCGATGCGCAGTTCGCCGGACTTCTTGATCTCGTCGATCGTGCGCGCCTTCGCGGTCGTCGTGCCCGACGACGCGGAGGAGCCGGCTTCGCTCGGCGTCGATGCGGACGGACCGCACGCCGCGACAGCCGTCATCATCAGGACCGCCGCGCCTGCCGCCGCGATCGCCTTGCCGAGCTGTTTGACAATGGATGAGCTCATGGTGCTTCCTTTCCGTGCTCTTCCGTGGTTTCGTTGTTGGTGATGTTGTTGTTCGGATGAAGTCTTGATCGCCGACCTGATACGGTCATACAGACATCCGTTTCGGTGTCCGCTACGCGGGCAATGCGTTCACTCGTCGTCGAATGCCTTGAGTTCGCGCTCCGCCTGCGCGTTGCGGTGGCGCACGAAGTCGAACGAGTGCAGGAACTCCTGCGCACGTGCCGTCTTCGGATGCGTGAAGAACGTCTCCGGATCATCCGAGCGTTCCGCGATGCCCCCGTCCGACAGCAGGATCACACGGTCCGCGATCGCGCGCGCGAAGCTCATCTCGTGGGTCACGATGAGCATCGTCTGTCCGGCGTCGGCGAGTTCGACGACGACTTCGAGCACTTCGTGCACCATTTCCGGGTCGAGCGCCGCCGTGATCTCGTCAAGCAGCAGGATCTCGGGGTGCAGGATGAGCGCGCGGCAGATCGCGACGCGCTGGCGTTGGCCTCCGGAAAGCTCATGCGGTTTCGCATGTGCGCGGTCGGCGAGATGCACACGGTCGAGCAGTTCGAGCGCTTCGCGTTCGACCTCCTCCTTCTTGCGCTTCTGCACGAGCATCGGCGCCATCGTGATGTTGCCGAGCACATCCTTGTTCGGGAACAGGTCGTAGCTTTGGAAGACCATGCCGAATTTCGTACGCAGGTCCTCGCCGCGCTTGACGCGTCCGCTGTTCTCATTGCCGGGCTGTCCGGTCTCGATGACGTCGCCGTTGAGCGCGATCGTGCCGCCCTGGATTGGTTCGAGTCCCGCGATCGTGCGCAGCAGTGTCGATTTTCCCGATCCTGACGGTCCGACGACGACGAGGACCTTCCCTTTCGGCACATCGAATGATATGCCGTCGAAGACGTTGTGTGCGGCGTCCGCGTAGTGCTTTGTGAGGTCGCGTACACTGAGCGCGATTGGCGCGCCATGCGCGTCAGGTTTGTTCGTTTCAGTCATTCGCCCACCTTTTCTCGAGCGCGTGCGCCACGAGCGAAAGCGGCCAGCACACGATGAAATACATCAGGAAAATCACGCCGTAGACCCACAACGTGCCCGTCGGATATTGGAAGCGGTTCGCGTCGATGATCTGCTGCCCCACTTTGATGACCTCGACGACGCCGAGCAATACGGCGAGCGACGTCGTCTTGACGATGCGCGTCGCGAGGTTGACGGAGCCCGGCAGCAGGCGGCGCACGGCCTGCGGCAGGATGACGTGGATGAACGCCTGCCAGTTGCTCAAGCCGAGCATGTATGCGGTCTCATGCTGCACTTCGGGGATCGATTGCAGCGCGCCGCGCGTCAGGTCGCCGAGTTCGGCTCCGCCCCACAGGATGAAGACGAGCACGCACGCGCCCGTCGCGTCGAGGTTCCAGTTCCATGCGCGCGCGATGCCGTAGTATGCGATGAACAGCAACGCGAGCTGCGGCATGATGCGGATGAAATCGAGGTAGACGCGCATGATGACGCGGACGACTGGGTTGCGCAATGTCATGAGCCATCCGCATACGAGGCCGACGGGCACGCTTAGCAGGACCGAGACGGCGGCGATCCAGACCGTCACCCACAGCCCTTGGAGCAGGCGTGGGAACACGCCCGGTTCGAGCAGGATGTTAGCGCCTTGCATAGTCGAACCTCCTCTCAAGCCACGTGCCGAGGATCGAGATCGGCAGCAGGATGATCAGGTAGGTCACGATGAGCATGAAGAGCGACTCGTAGGTGTCATAGGTGATGCCCATGAGGTCCTTCGCCATGTACATGACGTCCGCGAGCGCGATCGCCGAGACGACCGACGATTCCTTGATGAGGAAGATGATGTTCGCGACGATGCCGGGCGTCGATATGCTGATCGCTTGTGGGATGACGACGTGCACGAGCGTCTGCCGCCTGTTGAAGCCGAGCATGTACGCGTTCTCCCGTTGGATCTGCGGCACGGCCTGCAATCCCGCGCGCATCGATTCCGCCATGTACGAACCGCCGAGGAACCCAAGTCCGATGATCGCGCACATTTCCGCCGACCAGACGAAGCCGAGCTTCGGCAGTCCGAAGTACAGGAAGTACAGTTGGACGAGGAGCGGCGTGTTGCGGCTGATTTCGATGTAGACGGCGACGGCCTGCCGTAGGACCGGTATGCGCGCGGTCTCGACCGCCGCGCATATGAGGCCGGTGATGACGGCGAGCGCGATGCCGAACACGGAGATGAACAATGTCATCCACGCGCCGTTCACGAAGAACGGTGCATAACGCTCGATGAACGACCAATCGAGCATCCGCCGATTCCTCCTTCGCTGCTGGTCGGGTCAGGTCGCGTGGACCTCCCGAGAGTGTGACCGATGATTGTTGCTGTTTGACATGATATTCCACTATGTGGCTATCAGTAGTGGACATCCGTCCCGCGTATCCCTCGTTTCGGGCATCGCGGGGACGGCGCCACCCATCTGGATGTCCGTCAACAACACCGGCCGATGCGGCGCACGGCCTCCTTGAGGCGGTCGCCCGGCTGCAGCAGGCTCAGTCGTACATGGTCGGCGCCCTCATGCCCGAAGCATGATCCGGGCAGCACGGCGACGCCGGCGCGTTCGAGGAGCGTGTCGGCGAAACGGTCGCCGTCGAATCCTTGCGGCGCATGCATCCATACATACAGTCCGCCCGGAGAATCGAACAGATCGTACCCCAATGCGCGCAAGCCACCGGCGACGACGGCGCGGCGCGCGGCATAATGCGCCGCGAGCCGCGCGACGCAGCTCTGGTCGCTTTCCAGAGCCGACGCGCCAGCGTCCTGTACGAATGAAGTGATCATAGAACCCATTTGATAATGGAATTCCTTCGCGACGTCAACAATGCGTTCACTACCGGCGATAAATCCGGCACGCCAACCGGCCATCGCATACATCTTCGAAAGCGAGCACACTTCGACCGCGCGTTCGTCGACGCCGACCGCCTCAAGCAGGCTCACCTGTTGGCCGTCCACGCCGAGCCCCGCGTACGCGAAGTCGTGCACGACGACGAAATCATGGCGGTGCGCGAGGTCGGCCGCATGGCGGAAGAACGATGCGGGCGCCTGTGCGCCGGTCGGATTGTTCGGATAGTTGAGCACGAGGACGCGCACATCGTCCCACACGTCCGTGGGCACGGCGTCGAGGTCCGGCAGCCAGCCGAGGTCGGCGCGCGCGGGCAGCAGCAGTTCGCGCGCGCCACGCAACGCGGCCATGCAGTGGTAGGACGGATAGTACGGGTCGGCGAACGCGACCGTGTCCCCCGCGTCGAGCAGGACGCTGAAGAGCGTCGCGAGGCCATCGACGGCGCCTTCGACGGCGAACAGCTCACGGGACGCGTCGAGCGCCACCCCGTGCACACGCGCGTACCATCCGGCTGCAGCGTCGAGGAACCGCCGTTTGCCGTCGAACGGCGTGTAGCGCGCGTTGAGCGGCTCGTCGACGCCCGCGCGCGCCGCCTCGCGGATGAAGGGTTCGGGGAACCCATCCGGATTGCCTTTCGACAGGTCGATGACATCGGCGCCGCCGCGCCTCGCCTCGGCCACTTTCCTGTCCATCCTCTCGAAGACATTCGCCGGCATGTTCGCCGTGACCGCCGAAAACCGCACTGCCATGATGCTCCTTTCCTGTCGTCCGTTTGCCCGTCGTCGTCTGTTCGCTGTGTGTCCGTGGCCGTCATTGTCCACGGGGCATGTGTTCCGCAGATGTCCACGGCAACCATGTGCGCGCGCCGCTTAATGCGTGACCTTGAGCGCGATGCGGTCGCCGATCCATTGGATGAGCTGCACGACGACGATGAGCAGCAGCACGACGGCGACGAGCACGCCGGTCTCATAGCGGTTGTAGCCGTATTGGATCGCGAGGTCGCCGATGCCGCCCGCACCGATCGTGCCGACCATCGCCGAATAGCCGAGCAGTGAGATGACGGTGAGCACGATGCCGCGGATGAACGCTGGAAGCGCCTGTGGGAACACGGCGTCGAATATGATCTGCCGCACGGGCGCGCCCGTCGAGATCGCCGCTTCGATCAGGCCGTCGTCCACTTCCTGGAACGCGCTTTCCGCGACGCGCGCGAAGAACGGGATCGCGGCGATCGAAAGCGCGATCGCACCTCCCGTCGGCGTGTACGGGTCGCCGATGATCAATTGGATGAGCGGGATGAGCACGACGAGCAGGATGAGGAACGGCATCGAACGGATCGCGTTGACGACGAAGCCGACACCTTCATTGACGGTCCTGTTCGGCGTGAACAGCCGGTGCTGGGTGAGGAACAGCAGGATCGCGAGCGCCGTGCCGAACACGACACCGACGAGTGTCGCGATGCCGACCATCGTGAACGTGTCCCACAACGCCTGTCCGAGGTTCTCCTTGAGGATCTCGATTGTGTCGTTCATGCGAGCACCTCCTTATGTGCGTTGCCATCGTGTGCGCCGGCCGTGTGCGCCGACGTCTCCGCGCCATCCACGCCGTCCGCATCTTCCGCGAAGATCGCGTCGACGCTCGCGCCGATGTCGTCGTTGAGCGCGACGCTCAGCTCACGCGCATCGGCGACGCGCGACGTGAGCTCGTCGATCGCCGCCTGTACGACGAACGCACCCCGCTGCCCTTCCTGCCGTGCGCTCACAAGCACGATGAGCGTGCCGATCGCCTGCGTGCCGAAGTAGCCGACGTTGCCGTGCAGGACGTTGATCGAGACTTCGAAGCGCCGCGAGACGTCGCTGATGAGTGGTTCGAACGCGCCTTCGTCCTTGTACCGCAGTTCGATGAGGCGCCCCGACGGCAGTTGCGGCACAAGCTGCCTCGGGATCGCGACGCCGAGGTAGCGTTCGACGAGCGCGCGCGTCGTCTCGTGGCGCGGTGAGCCGAACACGTCGAATGTCATGCCCTGTTCGACGATGACACCGTGTTCCATGACGGCGACATGGTCGAAGATCGCTTTCGCGACGTCGAATTGGTGGGTGATGAAGACGATCGTGACGCCGAGCTCGGTGTTGATGCGCTTGAGGAGCGCGAGGATTTCCTCGGTCGTCTCCAGATCGAGCGCGCTCGTCGCCTCGTCGCACAGCAGGATGCGTGGATGGTTCGCGAGGGCGCGCGCAATCGACACGCGCTGTTTCTGCCCTCCCGAAAGCTGCGACGGGTAGCTGTCGATTTTCTCTTCGAGTCCGACGAGCCTGAGCAGTTCCTCGATGCGCGCGCGTCGCCGTGCCTTCGGCACGTGCGCCGCTTTGAGCGCGAACGCGATGTTCTGTGCGACGGTCACGTTGTCGATGAGGTTGAAGCTTTGGAAGACGAATCCGATGCCGCTGCGCAGTTCGCGCAACGCCGCGCCGCGCAACGCGGTCACGTCGTGTCCGTCGATGATGACGTGTCCGGACGTCGGGCGTTCGAGGAGGTTGATCGTGCGCACAAGCGTCGATTTGCCCGCCCCTGAGAAACCGACGATGCCGAAGATCTCGCCTTCCTCGACGTGCACGGTCGCATGGCTGACCGCTTCGACGGTGCGTCCGTCGCTGTTGAAGACGACCGAGACGTCGTCCAATGTGATGATGTCCGCCATCGTCTCCCCTTACTCGTTCCAGCTCGCCGGCTTGCCGAAGTCCTTGAACCTGCTCGCGGCGATCGCGCTCTTGAATTCGTCGCTGCCGAGCAATTCCGTGACGGTCTTCGCGAAATGCGTGTCCTTGTTCGCGCCTGCGATCGCGAACACCTCGATGACGCCGTCATCCTGCCGTTCGAGCGCGAGCGCGTCCTTCGGGTCGAGTCCGGCCGCCCATGAGTAGTTGCCGGGCACGAGCGCGACGTCGACGGTGTCGAGCGAGCGCGCGAGCTGTGCCGCGTCGATCGGTTTGATGGTGAGGTGCTTGGGGTTGTCGGCGATGTCGTTGACCGACGCCTTCGTCGCGTCGACGCCGTCCTTGAGCGTCACGAGCTTGTTCTGTTCGAGGACGCCGAGGCTGCGCGCGAGGTTCGACCCGTCGTTCGCGACCGCGACGCTCGCGCCGTCGGCGACGTCGTCGATCGACGTGAATTTGTTCGAATAGACGCCGAGGCCGAGCGTCGGCGTCTGTCCGAGCGAGATGAGGTCGAGGTTGTTGTCGGCGCTGAACTTCTTCAGGTAGTTGCCGTGCTGCATCAGGTTCGCGTCGATCTTGCCGCTTGCGAGCGCCTTGTCCGGCTGCACGTAGTCGTTGAACGTCTTCGTCGTCAGTTCGTATCCGTCATCCTTGAGGAGCGGTGCGATGACCTCGTCGATCATCTCCCCGTACGGTCCGGGGCATACGCCGACCGTGACCGTCGTCGTCTTGCCGTCCTTCGGTGTCGCGATCTGTTCGGCCGATGCGCTCTGCGCGCTGCCGCACGCGCTGTTCGCGATGATGACCGCGCCCGCGAGCACGGCGGCCGCCGTACGGATGATCGTGTGGATGCGCTGTTTCGTCGTCATGATCGTTGTCGTCTCCTTGGTTGTTGTCACCGATGGTGATGGTGCGTATGGGTTGATGTCGGAAGTGGAGTCGTTGTGTTTCACGATATGTTTCACACTTGGTTGTGGACGTGTTCGTCCAAGGCCCTGCGCGGCGTGCGCCGCGGAAGGGCCGTCAGAATGCCGTTTGCTCAGGTCTTCGGCGTCGCTCAGCGCCCGTCGACCGCCTGCTGCGCGGCGATCTCGGGATGGTGGATGGCGAACGCATGCTCGGCGAGGTGCACTTCGTGCGTCACGAATTCATGGAGCGGGCACGGCGCGCCGTGTTCGCGTCCGAGGCGTGCGATGTAGCCGTTGATGTAGTCGACTTCGGTCGGACGGCACCTCGTGAGGTCCTGGTACATCGACGGATAATGCAAAGGGTGCGCGACCGCGGCCGTATGCATTATCGTCTCCACCTCGCTTTCCCTCGTGCCGAGAAGCGTGATGCCGGCATGTTCCGCGGCCGTGTACGCTTCGTCGACGAGCTGTCGTGTCAGGACCGGTGCGCTTGGATGTTCGGCGAATTCGCCGAAACGGATCTCGTACATCGTGCACAACGTGTTGAGCACCGAGTTGAACACGATCTTCGCGAAGCACATGCCAAGGAAATGCGACACGATCGTCGGATTGAGCGTCGCCGTCTGGAAATCGCGGTACAACGCGAGTTCGACAGGGTCGTCGGCCGCATCGTGGCCGTCGTACGCGCACATGTGCATCGCCTTCGCGTGGGCGCCGCCGGTGAAATTGAAGTCGCCGGGGCCGTAGACGTACGCGCCGATGAGCGCCGTGCCGCCATAGATGTGGTCCTTCGCGAAGTATTCGGCGAGACGTTCGAAATGGCCGTAGCCGTTCATCGCCGAGAACACATGCTGGTGCGGGCTGATATGTCCGCTGATGCGTTCGAGGAGCTCCGGCAGCTGGTGCTGCTTGACGAAGACGATCCACACATCGGGGTCGCCGTCGTACTCCTCCGGGTAGTACACGTCGATCGGCACGAGGTGACGCCCTTCGCCATCCTGTGACACATACGCGCCACCCTGTGCACGTATCCGTTCGACGTTCGGCGTCCACGCGTCGATGAAGTCGACATCGGCGTGCGCATGCTCCTGCAGCAGCACACCATACTGGATGCCCATGCCGCCGGCTCCAAGGATCGCGTATTTCATGTGCCGTCCCTCCTTATATGTTTCGCATATTCGAACGTATTGTTTGCTGTATGCGGACCCTCTGTTGTGCCTGCGTGACACACTGTACGGCACTTCGCGAGCCGAAACGGCGGCGTCGCTATAGCAAAAATCGATACAATGCTCAACATGCGCGCGATTGTGCGCATCAATCAAAAAACGAACGCCCCACGAAAACAATATCGTGGGGCGTTCGCGAAATAAGGAAGGATTTCGTCAGGAGACTTTTCGCTCAAGGTCCATCGTGCGGTGCATGCCCTTCGTCCACACGAGATAATAGACGATGCCGAGCGCCGTCCAGACGAGACCGACGATCCACACGGTCCAGCCGAGCGACACGAAGATGACGAACGTGACGACCGCGCCAATGAGCGGGCACAGGACCGTACGCCAGAACGAGCGTCCACGGTAGCCGCGCGCCTTGATGCCAAGGCCCCATATGACGACGACGTTGAGCATGCAGTACGTGGAGAGCGCACCGAAATTGCTCACCTTCGCCGCCGTGTTCTGGCCCAGGAGGATGAACACGAAGATGAGCACGAGGTTGACGACCGCCGTGAAGAGCGTGGCGCCGACGGGGACGTTCGTCTTCTTGTCGAACTTCGCGAGGAACTTCGGCAATGCGCCGTCGACGGCCATCGTGTACATGAGGCTCGAGATCGCCGTCATGCCGGAAAGCGACGTGAACAGGCCGAGTGCGAGCGCATTCGCGACGGCGCATACGACGCCGAGCCACTTGCCGGCGAGGCCCGCGACCTCATAGAAGCCGCTGTTCTGGTTCGCCTGCAGGATGTTGCCGGACGGGTCCATGCACATCGTCAGGAAGCTCATCGACATATAGAGGAAGCCGAGGATGAGGACGATGACGATCATCGCCTTGCCCGGCGCCTTCTTCGGGCGCACGCACTGGTCGTCGAGCGTCACGATCGAGCCGAAGCCGACATAGGACAGCGCGCACAGCGAGACGGCGCTCATCATCGCGCCCATGTCGAATCTGCCCGGATTGAAGAACGCGGTGCCCGAGAAGTGCGCCGTCTCCGGATGGCGGCACACGTAGATGACACCGAACACGAAGAACAGCGCGAGCACGATGAGCTCGGCGGCGAGCGCGAGCTTGTCGACGAGGACGGTCGCGCCCGTGCCGCGCATCGCGATCGCCGTGATGATGACGAGGAAGCCGACGCACCACACCCATACCGGGATATGCGGCAGATATTCATGCAACGCGTTCGCCGCCATGAGCAGCATGATCGCCGGCGTGATCAGGTACTGCAGGATCATCAGCCATCCGACGACGAAGCCGACCGAGTCGTTCATCTCGTGCGACGCGTAGATGTAGATGCTGCCGCTCGACGGGAACAACGGCACCATCATGCCGAAGGACAACGCCGTGAACAGCATCGCGACCATCGCGATGAGGTACGCGATCGCCGGCATGCCGTGGGATACGGAGGCGACCGACGCGATGATCGAGAACGGCGCGATCGGCACCATGAAGATCATACCGAAGACGATGAGGTCCTTCGTTGTGAGTGTTCGTTTGACGACCGATTTCGCCGCGGTCGCCTGGGAACCGTTGACTGTGCCTGCGGCGGCGGCCTTCGCGGCCGTATGCGTCGCGCCTTGTGCATTCCCCGACATGATTCCCTGCTCCTTGGTACTCGTCAGTGTGGTGTCGCCACTGTTGTCCGTATCGGCGCCGTGACCGGCCGCGGTCCATACGCGTCCGGTCAGGGTTGTTCTACGTGCAATATAGCTCACACGCCGTTGGCCGGTTCCGCACGTAAGCCGTTTTTCCTCACAGCGTCGAAAACACATATCCCGCGCTGATGCGCTAGGTTCCCACCGGAACGGAAAATCGTCGAGAGCGCAATACCGGCGGTTGGCCGGCAAGTTGACCATGCCTTGAGAGACGATGGTGCCCATGTTTGTGCGTCATGCAACCATGGACGATCTCGATGCGCTCCACAGTATCGAATCGGCGTGCTTCCCCCCGCAGGAAGCGGCCGACATCGAGCGTCTCGCGAACCGCATCGAAACGTACCCGCAGCACTTCTGGCTCCTCGTCAACCCCGATGCCGACGGCGCGGACGCATGCTTCCCCGCACGCCTCGCCGACGGCATGCTCGTGAGCTTCGTCAACGGCATGACGACCGACCACCCCGACCTCATCGACGACATGTACGACGATGCCACGATGCACGACGAACACGGCACATGGCAGATGATCCTCGGCGTCGACACGGCGCCCGTCTACCAGCACCGCGGATGCGCCGCGTACCTCATGCGGCGCGTCATCCTCGACACGGCTATCACACGGCGCTCGGGCATCGTGCTCGCGTGCAAGGAAAAACTCATCGACTTCTATCAGGGGTTCGGATTCGTCAACGAAGGACCGAGCGCATCCACACACGGCAACGTGGCATGGTACCAGATGCGGCTGCGCCTTGGGCGCACCGCGAACGATGGTGCGGATGACGAAGCCTACCACATCACCGAAAGCAACATCCGCAAGGCGATGGAGGAGACGACGACATACATGGACCACGGGCGGACAATCACGTCGCAGTTCCCGTCGCTCATCTAAACCGGTTCCCAATCCATATATTCGCCCCCTGTCTCGCGTATACACCGAAACGGCGTATACCACGTGCCGGACACCGCAGCCTCATACGGCCCAGGTTTGCGAACACTTTGCAAATAACGCACCAAAGGGCGCGTTTCTCGCCTGCCGTACACTACACTCGTCACTGGAACGGTACACTTGGGTGAGGCATCAGATGGAGCGCCCCACAAAGCAGTCAGGGGGATCCACCGGTGCCGGACAATCAGGAAGGAATCACGATGACCGTAGTCATTCGGCCCGCCGAACGCCTACCGAAGGATTATACGGCGCTCGATCTCGAGACGACGGGCCTGAGCGCGCAGCGCGACCGCATCACCGAAATCGGAGCGGTCAAGATCCGCAACGGCAGGATCACGGGCACGTTCACACAGCTCATCGATCCGGGCACACTCATTGTGCCGACGATCACACGGCTGACGGGAATCACGAACGAAATGGTGGAGGGGATGCCACCGATCGAGGACGTGCTCGAACCGTTCATCGATTTCCTCGAGGACGACGTCATCGTCGGGCACAACATCCGCTTCGACATGGGCTTCCTCGCGGAAGCCGAACACCGCACGCTCGGGTTCGCGAACAACTTCATGCGCCCAACACTCGACACGATGACGATCGACAAGCATCTGTTCCCCTCGGAACGGCACCGTCTCGTCGACCTCATCCAGCGGTACGGCATCGCCGACATCGAGGAGCACCGCGCGCTTTCCGACGCGACCCAGACCTACCAATGCCTCGAATGGCAGCGTCGTTACATCTCCTGCGACGCCGCCGTGCTCCCCCAGTCCTGATCGGACGCATACAGGTGTGCGTTGTGGGACGCATGTATCGTCGTCCCGCAACGCACACCTTTTCCTATATATGTTGTATGTACATACGCGCACAGGTCCCGTGCCCACCTACTGCATGCATATGCACATACCTCGTGCATGCGGGTTCCTTGCACTCCCGAGGACATCGTTCCTCCCACCTGTCTACCCTACCGTATCCCATCCCAACGATCCATGTGGGCGTATCATCCGTCGTTCCTCGGTACTCACCGTCGCATGTTGCCACGGTGGTGCAGAAGGGGTGCGGGCACCGCACAACGCCGCAGGATGTGCGGAAGGTGGAGCCACCAGCGCCGCGCGTTGGTACGGTGCGCAGTGACGCGCCATGCCGCAGTATGCGGTGTCGGGGCGCTATGATGCCACCAACGTCGCTCGATATCGTGCTATATGGTCACGATGGTTGCTGCGATGCCTGTCCGCGTCGTGCAATGCCGCAGAGTGTGGGAACGATGAACGCGGGCGCTGTGTTCATGACGCGCGATGCCGCAGAATGGGCGGATACGCGACGAGAAGAGGGGAGGTGACGCATGCGTCGCGCGGTGGTGCAATATGCTGTGGCGCATGACGTCGGTGAGCCGTTTGCGTCGTGCAATGGTGTGGGGACGATGGATGTGGACGCTGCATGCACAGCAATGCTGCAAGATGCGGAGAGGAATTGTGCCGTCGCCGGCATCGCACGCTGCCGTGACCTGTACGGACGAGTGACGCTGATGTGCCATGCGCGTTGTGCGTTGGTGTGGTCTGAGGTGACGCCCGACGTTGCAATAGGCGCCAATGTCGTGCGATGCCATGGGTTGCGGTGGCGCGCGACGTTCCGGTGCCTGTCTGTGTCGTGTGGTGGCGTGTGGTGGCGTCGGTGGTGGGCACGGGCGCGCCGGGGTGCGGGTGTGGCGGGGTGGGGGTGCGTGTGGGTATGCGGAAAGCCCCGGGCCACTGTCTGGTGGTGCCGGGGCTTTCGTCTGCGTGTTGGTGCGGCGGCGTGCTACTCTCCCACATCCTGTCGGGTGCAGTACCATCGCCGTGCCAGGTCTTAGCTTCCGGGTTCGGAATGGGTCCGGGCGTCTCCCCTGGGCCATGGCCGCCGCAAGTCTTCAGTTCTGTTCGTGTGCCCGTGCCCCTTCCCGTATGGGATGGGGTCCGGGGTGGTTGTTTGGGGACCGGATGGTGGACGCGTGCGTGTTCGTGTTGCGGTGTCGTGTGTTCGCGCAGGTTCGTGTTGATGCTTGTCTTGTGTGTGTTCCGATCGGTCGTGTGTCCCGATCGTGTTGGTTCCAACCGTGGTGCCGGTGTTGGTCGTGTTCGACCGTTAGTGCCGGTCGGCTCCACCGCTCGCGCGGCTTCCACGTCCGGTCTATCGACCACATGTTCTCGTGTGGGGTCTCACGCCACCTCCAGGGTGGCCAGGAATCCTTATCTTGGAGCGGGCTTCCCGCTTAGATGCTTTCAGCGGTTATCCCTCCCGAACGTAGCCAACCGGCCGTGCCGCTGGCGCGACAACCGGCATACCAGAGGTTCGTCCACCCAGGTCCTCTCGTACTATGGGCAGGCCTCCTCAGGATTCCAACGAGCGCAGAGGATAGAGACCAAACTGTCTCACGACGTT
>NZ_MVOH01000008.1 GCF_002286935.1 Bifidobacterium criceti | reverse complement strand
GGGTCTGGAGGTCAGATCGGCCCTGGTGTCGCGTTGCACGTGGACCAGGCAGCGTTGGATGCGCGTGCCCGGCCAGATTTGCGCGCAGGCTTTGAGGATGCCTTTCATGCCGTCGCATACGAGCACGTCGGGCGGGGCGAGCTGTGCGAACAGCGCCTTGTAGGCGGCCGTGCTCTCCCGGGCGCACCACTGCCAGGCGAGCACCTCGCCGTCCTCGCCGTCGACCGCCGCCAGCAGGCACCAGCCGTTCATGTAGGTGCCGTCGGCCATGACCGTGCGATGCACCACACCGTCGGGTTCGATGCGCGGCTTGAGCCGCCAGCACCAGTCCACGCGTTTGCGGAAGTTGCGCGCGCTCTCCGTGCGTTTGCGTTGGGGCGCGGCCTCGAGCAGCCAGTCCAGGAACTGCGCCAGCTGGGTGCGGCGCCGTTTGGTGTTGTTCCTGGTGCCGGCGGTCAGCCTGCACCCATCGCACTGCCAACGCTGCCGGCCCATGCGGTCGTGCCCGTTCTTGCGCATCGGCGACTGGCAGACCGGGCATTTCTTCGCTTGCTTCGAACGTGTCCTCATGACACACATTGCACACGAAACCACACAAGCAGATACCCGTGCGCATCTGCAACGGGGCGACACGCCTACTGGCGAAAAGGCAAACCAGACTCTAAATCAATAACTTTAGTTCCTATATGCCCACAATCGCGGCACCGCACGACGCTTAGCGCACGCCACCGTCGCCCGACCGCACATCTGCGGCACCGCACGACGCTTAGCGCACGCCACCGTCGCCCGACCGCACATCTGCGGCACCGCGCGACGCTCAGCACACGCCAGCGACGTCCGACCGCACAATTGCGGCACCGCACGACACTGAGCGCACGCCAGCGACGTCCGACCGCACAATTGCGGCACCGCGCGACACTATGACGGTGCCACCGCATACCACGTACGCACGCACAAATGTGAAGAAACCGTGTTTTCAATAGGTTTTCAGCGATTGTGAAGTCGATTGCAATCCGATGCCAAGCGTTGCCCAACGTTCGCCGGGTTAGATGATGTCATCAGCACAGATCATCTGTCGTGCACCGCGCGGTGCACGACAGATGGCACGGATGCAGGAGAGGGACATCATGTCGACCAATGAGAACAACAACGATTTCCACAACACGATGAACGATGCGAACGACGCGCAGATGCGCGCGGATGAGACGCCGACCGCCGCGCAGCCGCCATCAACGCGCCATCGGCGCTTATGTGAATTCGACGAGCTCGTCGCACCATTGTGCGGCGAGCTCGTCGTCATGTGTGATGACGATGACGGCGACACCGCGGTCCGCGAGCGCGCGCAGCAACGCGCCTACGCGCATCATGTTGCCGTGGTCGAGGCCGCTCGTCGGCTCGTCGAGCACGATGAACCGCTTGTTCGCGATGAGTGCCGTGCCGATCGCGAGCCGTTGGCGTTCGCCGCCGGAGAGGCTCATCGGATGGCGGTCGGCGTTGTCGAGCAGGCCGAGGTCGCCGAGGATCGCGTCGCATCGTGCTCGGCCGCCGTCGAGCATGAGTTCGCCGCGCACGCTGTCGGAGAACAGCTGGTAGTGCACGTCCTGCATGACCATGCCGGCCGCGCGCGACAGTTCATCACGTGTCGCGGTGCGGCCGTCGACGGCGATCGTGCCGCCGAGCGCGCGCTGCAATCCGCATATCGTGCGCGCGAAGGTGCTTTTCCCCGCGCCGTTCCTTCCGACGAGCCCGACGATGCGTCCCGCATGGAAGTCGAGGTCCGGTATTTCGCGCGCGAACGTTGGCGTCCGCTTCCAGCCGAACAGCGAACGTGCGCGGTATCCGACGCGCAAACCGCGCACGCTGAGCACCGGCGTACCATCGGCATCGCCCGTGGCCGCCATGCGCCGCGCGCGCGTCTCCTCGATCTTCCGGCGCACTTGTGCGCTCGCCCCGCCCACGTCGAGCGCGCGCAACCCCCACTGCCGCAGGCGCTGTGCGGGCAGCGCACGGAACGTCTGCGCATCGTAGCCGCCGACGCACGCGCCGTCGTCGAGCACGATATAGCGGTCCACGAGGTCGGCGCACCATGCGAGGCGGTGTTCGGCGACGACGACCGTCACCCCGTCACGTTTGAGCGCCGCGAGCATGTCGTGCAACGCGCGCATCGCGTCGGCGTCGAGGTTGCTTGTCGGTTCGTCGAGGACAAGGACGTCCGGATCGAGCATCGTCGCCGCGGCGACGGCGAGACGCTGCTGTTGGCCGCCCGAGAGTTCCGCGATCGTACGGTCGAGGAGATCTTCGATGCCGAAGCGGCGCGCGGCGCGTGCGATGCGCGCGCGGATCTCGTCGCCCGTGACGCCTGCGTTCTCGCACGCGAACGCGAGTTCATCGGTCGAACATGCTTGGAAATACTGGGTTTTTGGATTCTGGAACACGCTGCCGACGACGCGCGCGTATGCGCCGATGTCCGCGCGCCCCGCGACGAGCCCCGCGGTGCGCGCCTCGCCTTCGAGCGCACCCGCGACGTGTACGGGCGCAAGGCCGTTGAGCAGTCGGGTGACCGTTGTCTTGCCACACCCGCTGCGCCCTGCGAGCACGACGAATTCACCGCGGCGCACGTGCGCGTCGACGTCGCGCAACGCGCGCACGGCGGCGCCCGCGTATTCGAACGTGCATCCGCGCAGCGCGCACATCGCCGCATCGGCGACGCGTTCCCCGCGTTCCTCGGTCATCGTCGTACCCCCATCGTCTGTGGATTGGTCTGTGGACTGCCGTCGTAGATCGTCGTCAATTCGTAGGTTGTGCTCACGGCAGCGGTTGTCTGGCAATCGACGCGCCCCATGCGCCGCCGCGCGCCGCGTCACGCGAACGCGGCGCCTACGCACACGAGTGCGGCGAGCACGGCGAGCGCCGCCCAATCGGACGCGCGCATGCGCACGGTGCGCATACTCGTCGGCCGCGCGCATGTGCCGAGCCCTTTTGTGAGCGCCGCGAGCGTGAGGTCGTTCGCGACGGTCGTCGCGTTCATCAACAGCGGCACGATGATGCATTCGAATGACCGCACCGGCCGGCGCAACAGCGCGAGGCCGTTGCCCGCATGCCCGCGCAGCCGCATGCTGTGGCGGATCATGCGGTAGTCGCGGCGGATCGTCGGGAAGAACCGCATGATGACGACGACCGGTATCACGACCGCGTCGGGCACATGCATGCGCCGCATCGCGCACACGAGGTCGCCCGCGCGCGTCGTCGTGAACGCGGCGGCGCCAGCCACGAGGCATGGCATCATCATCGCGACGCCGTTCGCCGTCAGTCCCACGATGTGCAACCACGGCAGCGCGTCGACGTGCATCTGCACAAGCCATTGCGCCGCGCACAGCAGCGCGTAGCATGCGAGCATGCGCACGGCGGCGCGCGCCTTGCCCGCGACGAACAGCGGCACCGAGAGCAGCGCGACCGCGACCATCTGCACGACGGGAGCGACGTGCATGATCATGAGTACGTTCGCGACCGCGACGCCCGCGAGCTTGACACGTGGGTCGATCGCGACGCGCGCATCGCCGACCGCAACGTCGCGTTGCACGAACGTTCGCGCCACGGTGGATGTCGTCCCCGCGCGCTCGACGGCGGCCCGTTCGACCGTCTGCGTCATCCGAGCACACCCGCTTTCTCGAAGTGACGTGTCATCATCCGCAGACCGAACGCGCCGCCAATGAGCGCGCATACGACGACGGCGGCGATCGTCACACCGAACATCGCACCGTTGACATGGCTGAACACAAGGTCGATGTAGGCGGCGTCCTTCCCTTTGCGCTCAAGGCTTGCCACATACGCGTCCTTCATCATCCACAACGGCAGGATCGGACCGAGGCAGCCGAACGAGAACACGACGTAGCTCGCGAGCATCGCCGCTGTGTTGCGGTAGGCGCCCGCTTTCGCGATGAGGTCGGCGAGGCACGGGAACACGGCCGATGTGACGAGTGACAGCGCAAAATGCCCTGAGCATACGAGGAACAGACCGAGCACGACGCCCATGACCGTGATCGGACCGAACGTGCGCACGCGCGCGGCGAGCAGCATATAGACAGGTCCCGCGAGCAGCGCGGCGATCGCCGGCAGGAAGATGTTGCCGGCGACCGTGAGCACAACATTGCAGAACAGTGCGGCGACGGCGACGATCACGAAATATATCGCCGTGAACACACCTGTCGTGATGAGGTCGGCGACGGCGAATCTGTTCGATCGCGTCGCCGTAGTCATCTGCTGGGTCATGGTCGTCTCCTTCGTGTGGGCACATGGACGCGTATGTGACGCGTACACGTGGGTGGTATGGCGACTGCACGCCGTAAGTCGACTCACAATGTATTGGCAAATCACGAGGCGCACAATAGTTCGTGATGAACTTTCGCAAAACTGTCCATATTCCGGACTGCTGGTGGACATATCAGTCGGCACCGCCGCCATCGACGTCCATCCGTACGCCGCAGACAGCTGCACACCGCGGCACTGCCGCCGACTACGTCTATATCGATGCCGCAGACAGCTGCACACTGCGGCACCGCCGCCGCAGACGGCTGCCACGGTGTTCTTTTTGAGCGGAAGCGCACGGCGACGCGCAAGGGCACAATGGAATCAGCACCCGCAACGTGCGTCGTGCGACGCGCACCGCAATACTCGTCCATCGGCACCACTAACGCTACTATGTGCGTAGCGCTACGTACACCGTATCGTTTATCGTTGCTGTACCGTACCGTCGACAAACCGTCGACAGACCGCACGACACACCACACAGCCGACCGCAGGATGAAGGAGCACGAGCCGCATATGCGCAACATATGGTTCATTTTCCGCCGCGACCTCAAGCGGCTGCTGCGCGTCCCGACGGCGTGGGTCATCCTCTTCGGCCTGACGTTCATCCCACCGCTGTACGCGTGGTTCAACATCACCGGATTCTGGAACCCGTACGGCAACACGAGCGGCATCCGCGTCGCCGTCGCGAACGAGGACAAAGGTGCGACAAGCGACCTCATGGGCGACCTCAAACTCGGCGACGAGATCGAACAGACACTCAGGAAGAACCATCAGCTCGGTTGGGATTTCATGAGCCGCGCGAAGGCGATGGCATGCGTCGAATCCGCGCACTGCTACGCCGCGATCGTCATCCCCTCCGATTTCAGCAACCGCATATCGAATGTGCTCACTGACCCGTCGTCACGTCCGCAGATTGACTACTACGTCAACGAGAAAGCGAACCCGGTCGCGCCGAAGATCACCGGCGTCGGCGCGACGACGGTCGACCGCCAGATCAACAGCACGTTCGTATCGACGGTGAGCGGCGTCATAAGCGGCATCGTCAACAAAACGAACACGACGATCAAGAACGATTCGAACACGGCGGTCGCGAAGACGACCGCCCAACTGAACAAGACGAAAGCGAACCTTGAGGATACGCGGGAGACGATCGCACAACTCAGGGAGACGCTCAAGACGACGACATCGAAGACGGCGGCCGCGCGCGACGCGCTCGACGACGTCACGGCGGCGTCGACGAACGCGAGCAATGGGCTGACGACGGCGAACGACCTATTGACGACATCACAGGGGTCGATCAATACGTTCGCGACGAACGCGTCGAACCAGCTCGACAAAGGCGGCAACCTGATGCTTGAGGCGACGGGGCGCGCGTCCTCGGACGCGACGCGCGTCACAAACGGCGTGCTCACGGCGAGCGGCGCGACGGGCGCGGCGCTCACCAACATGACCTCGGTCAACCAGGACACCGCGCAGATCCTCAACGACCTCAAGAACCTCCCCGACAATCCGCTGTCTGACGAGATCAACGAGATCGTGACACTCCTCGAACAGGAGAACACAAAGGCCGCGCAGACGCTCGCGTCGCTCACGGCGCTCAACACATCGACGCAACAGGCGGCGACGAACGCGCTCTCGACGATCGACCAGTTCTCGAAGACGTCGACGACGACGGTTGGCGCGCTCGGCGACGCGCGCTCGGCGATCAACACCTCCGCACTCCCCAGACTCAACAGCGGCCTGAGCGCGCTCGCCGGCACGAGTGGTGCGCTCGCCGGATCGCTCAGCGGACAGACGTCGCTGTCCTCGCAGACGAAGCTCGTCCTCGACCAGATCGACGCGATCAGCGCCGACGCCGATTCGTCACTCAAAAGCACCGACGACCTGCTCACGACGTTCATCGAACGTCTCGACACGACGAGCACCGATTTGCAGTCGCTCGGCAACGCGAACATGCTCGCGCAGCTCACCGGCACGGACGGCGACATCGACGTCTCGCGCATCGCGAATTTCATGCTCTCGCCGACCGTCCTCACAACGCATACGCTCTACCCGGTCGATACATACGGTTCCGCGATGGCGCCACTGCTGACGAGCCTCGCGCTGTGGGTCGGCGCGTTCATGCTCATGGTCCTCATCAAGCTCGAAGTGGACGACGAGGGACTTGGCGACCGCCATCCGACGATGTGGCAGACATATCTCGCGCGTTGGCTGCTGCTCGCCGTGGTCGCGGGCATGCAGGGCATCGTCGGCGCAATCGGTGACATCATCATCGGCGTGCAGATGAAGAACGCGGCGCTGTTCGTCTTCACCGCATGGTTCACATCGATCGTCTACGTGTCGATCGCGTACGCGCTCTCGGCGACGTTCATGCACGTCGGCAAGGCGCTCGTCGTCGCGCTCATCATGGTGCAGATACCGGGCGCGTCCGGCCTGTACCCGATCGAGATGATGCCCGCGTTCTACCGCATGCTCTACCCGCTCTTCCCGTTCACGTATTCGATAGGCGCGTTCCGTGAGACGATCGGCGGCTTCTACGACGGCCATTGGGCGAAGGACATGCTCATGCTCGTATTGTTCATGGCGCTCGCGTTCGCGGTCGGCCTGGGGCTCCGTCCGCTCATGTCGAACTTCAACCATCTGTTCTCCGACGAGCTGAACGAATCGGACATGGTCAACAGCGAACGCGTCTACACACCGACGCACCAATACAGCCTGCGGCAGGCGGTCGCCGTACTCGCGAACCAGGAAGGCTACCGCAAGCAGGTCGAGGCGCGCGCGCGCAAATTCGCGGACCTGTATCCAAAACTCATGCGCGGCGCGCTCATCGCGGGCTTCGTCGTACCGATCGTGCTGTTCATCACGTTCTCGTTCACGAACGGCACGAAACTCGTCGCGCTCGCGACATGGATCATCTGGATCCTGTTCGTCATCATCTTCCTCATGGTCGTCGAATCGATCCGCAACAGCCTGCGTCGCGAAGCCGAACTCGGCACGCTCGACAAGGACGCGTTGCGCGCGCTTGTCCTCAAACGTGGGCTCATCACGATGCCGTCGGCGCCGAAGTTCGCGAAGACGTACGCGAAGGCCGCGCGCACACTGCGCGACCCCGACGAACCCGAGGAGGAGGAAGAAGAGGAACATATGAGCGACCTTGAGGACACGCTCGGCCTCCACGAGCTGCGCGAACGACTCGAACACGGTGTGCGGCGTCTGCATCCACACCACGGCGAACACGACGCGCACCACGCGCACCATGACGACGACGACAACGACGAAGGGAGGCGTTCGGCATGAAGATGGTAGGAACGATCTTCGTCGACGATGTCAGGCGTCTGACGAGCAACATCGCGTCGATCATCATCGTCATCGGCCTGACCGTCATCCCGGGACTGTTCACATGGTTCAACGTCGCGGCATGTTGGGATCCGTTCGCGAACACGAAGAACCTCCAGTTCGCGATCGCGAACGAGGATGAGGGGTACAAAGGCGACATGCTGCCGCTGCGCATCAACATCGGCGACGAAGTCGTCAACACATTGCGCGCGAACACACAGCTCGACTGGGACTTCACGAAGACGAAGCAGGAGGCGATCGACGGTACGAAGTCGGGCAAATACTACGCCGCCGTCATCATTCCGAAGGACTTCAGCAAGACGATGCTGACGTTCTTCTCAAGTGACGCGGACCATGCGATGCTCGACTACTACGACAACGAGAAACTCAACGCGCTCGCGCCGAAGGTCACCGGACAGGGTGCGGACACGATCGCCGCGTCGATCAACGAGATGTTCGCGAAGACGATCACGGATACGGCGCTCAACGTCGCGTCGTCGATGGTCGACATGCTCGACAGACCGGAATCGAAGGACCGTCTGAACGATTTCAACAAGAACGTCGGCGACCTGTCGTCGGCGCTCGCCGACAGCGCGTCGACATTGCGTTCGTACAGCCAGCTCACCGGCTCCGCGCAGACGCTCATGTCGAGTTCGAAGGACCTCATCGCGCAGACGAAGTCGGGCATCGAAGGCGCCGTCGGCGACCTGTCGGGTTCGAAGCAGGCGGTCGCTGACCTTTCCGGCGCGCTCGGCACATCGACGGACGCGTTGCAGCAGGCGCTCGACACGAGCGCCGCGAGCATGGGTTCGCTCGCGGGAAGCGTCGACACGCTCTTCGACAGCGTCGACGGCCAGGCGAACACGTCGGCGGCCGCGATCAAGAACATGGCGTCGAACGTCTCGGCGGAGGCGAAGGCGTACGCGACGACGCGCGACCGTCTCCAGGCGTTGCTCGACACATCGTCGCTGCCGCAAAACGGCGCGGTACGTGCGGGCATCCAATCGGCGATCAACCGCATCGGCGCCGCCGCGGACACGCTCACACAGCTCGCGGACCGCCTCAACGCGGCCGCCGACGACATCACGAACCATGTGAACGTCAACGACCAGGACCGGCAGTCGATCAAGGACCTCGCCGCGCAGGCGAAATCGGCCGTCAGCGGCATATCCGCCGATTTCGACACATCGATCAAACCGGACCTCGAGCAGATGAACGCGGCGTTCACGACGGCCGCGGAACAGCTCACGTCAAGCGTCACGACACTCAAGGACGCGCTCGGCGACCTCGACGGCTCCGCGGACACGGCGAGAGCGCAGATCACAAAGGTCCGCGCGCTCCTCGACGACGCGGCCGGCGAACTCGACACGGCGAGCAAAAAACTCTCCGACTTCAACGGACAGCTGACGAAAGCGCTCAACACCGGCGACATGGGACTCGTCAAACAAGTGCTCGCGAGCAACTCGTCACAGCTTGCGACGACGCTCTCCGCACCCGTCGAACTCAAGACGAAGGCGTTGTTCCCGGTCGCGAACTTCGGCACATCGCTCACGCCGTTCTACACGTTCCTGCCGTTGTGGGTCGGCGCGATCCTGACCGCGGTCACGCTCAAAGTGAACCTCTCACGCAAACGTCTGCTCGCGCTCGGCAATCCGAAACCGTGGCAGCAGTTCCTCGGCCACTACCTCGTCTACGGCGTCATCGGGCTCATGCAGTCGACGTTCTCGCTCGCCGGCACATTGCTGTTCCTGCGCGTGCAGGCCGTGCACCCGTGGCTGTTCATGCTCGACGGATGGTTCAGCTCGATCGTGTTCTCGTTCTTCACGTATACGCTCATCGCGAGCTTCGGCAACGTCGGCAAGGCGATCGCCGTCCTGTTCCTCGTCATGCAGATCTCCGGATCGGACGCCGCCTATCCGCTCGCGATCCTCCCCCACTTCCTGAGCGACGTGAGCCCCTGGCTGCCGGTCACGTATTCGACGGCCGCGCTGCGCAGCGCGATCGCCGGCATCTACCAGAACGACTATTGGATCGCGATGGGCAAACTCGCGCTCTTCCTCGTGCCGCTGCTCATCATCGGCTTCGTCCTGCGCCGCGGACTCGTCCGCTTCAATGTGTGGTACGAGAAGAAAGTCGAAAGCACGAAGCTCATCAGCTGACGGCGATATGGCCCAAGGATGGTGCGAACACAAGTGGGAGAAGGTGTGAGAGGACGATGACGGCACACGACGGCATAACGGCACCGCGCGGCGACGACGGCGCGCCGATGCGCGGTGCACAACGGCACGGACAGCGCCGCGAGCGGACCGACGGGAAGATCCTGCGCGCGGCGTTGGATATCATCATCGCGCAAGGCATCGGCGCGGTCACGATCGAAGCGGTCGCGCGCAGGTCGGGCGTCGCGAAGACGACGATCTACCGTCGGTACGCGAACCGCGAGGACCTCATCCACCATCTGACATCGACGATCGTGCTGCCGCTCGACTTCGACGACGTCGAACCCACACACGCCGGATTACGCACGGTGCTGTGCCATATCGTCGACTGTTTCGATGACAGGATCGGGCTGACGGCCGTCGGCGTCGTATTGTCGTCGAGCAACGACCATCTGCGTGCGCTCGCGGACGGCGTATTGCGACCCGCATGCGAACGCTTCTGCGCATTCCTCACCCGAGGTGTGGACGCGGGCACCTACCGCCGCGGATTGGATATGCCGTTCCTGTTCCGCACCGTCCTCGGTTCGATGCTCGCATGCAAGGCGCTCGGCGACCCGCGCGATTCGCACGAGGCGTGGGCGTCGCATATGACCGAACTGTTGTGGCCAGCGATCCGCGCGTAATCCTGATTCCCGCAGTGCAGTATGCTTACGCATCCCCCACCGTACTGCGCTGCGGTATCTCAGATATTTTCAGCTACTTCACAGATTGCTCTAGCGTTGCTTCAAGATACCGATGGTTATATGAAGACATCAACCGAAAGGTTGACATAACCGAAAACCTTCTTTCTTCTCTTTCCTCTCTCTCAGAGGCCCGGCTTCTTCCCCTTCGGCCGGGCCTCTTTTCTTTTCTTTGCCTCACCACCTCCGTCTTCTGCCGTACCTACGCGCGAGACACAGGCCGACGAGTGCACCGCCGACGAACAGCAGCGCGGGCGCGCATGACGCGACCGTCGCCCATATGTTCGCCGCCTCCCCCGAGATCGTGCCGAATACGCTGCGCAACGTGCCACCGATTGACGATTCCCCATCGCCGACGATGTTGTGGAAATACCCGTACAACATCGGCGCCGTCGTGCCCGCCGCGATCGCGAGCGCATACCACCACATCGCCTTACGCGAACGCTGCCGGTACAGCAGTGCGCCGCCCGCTGCGGGGGACAATACGAACGAACTCAATCCGCTCAGCGGCGTATACATCGCGTCCGCGTCGGGCATGAGCGGCACACGTCCGATGAGTCCCGCCGACACCGCGAATATCGCCGCCGCCGTGACCGCCGTCCGATGCCGTCTGTAGAACCTCCGTACGCTGCGCCACACACTCACGTCGTTCCCTGCTTTCCTTCATCCGAATCCGACCGATTTCGATTCGAACGTCTGTTCGATACTGCACTTCATTATGCTCACCGCGTCACGACTGCGCAAATCGGCGTCCACACGCACACTACGCTGGTACGCATGCACGATTCCCAACCAACACAACCAACCCAATCGATCACATCGACCCACTCTCCCCAATCATTCCTCCGACAGTACGGATGGCAGATCGTCGGTGTCCTGTCGATTTGCGGCGCGACGGCGTTCGCGGTCACGGTATTGCTCGCGCACAACGGACCACTCCCGATGGACACCGCGATCTATTCGTTCCTGTCCGCGCACATCATTTCGCGCACGCTCACCCCTGTGATCGTCATGTTCACCCAAATGTCCGGTGTCGCGACGCTCATCGCATTGTGCGCGCTCATCCTCGTCATATCGTGCGCGGTGCACCATTGGCGCATCGGCGCCGCCGTTGTCGTCAACCTTGCCGCCGAAGCGCTCATCAACGAAATCATCAAACGGATCGTCGGCCGCCCACGTCCACCGATCGAGCACCGTCTGATCGCCGAACAGGGCTTCAGTTTCCCGTCGGGCCACGCGATGGCGTCGACGGCGTTCTACGGGTTCCTCATCTACCTCGTCTACCGGTATTGGCGTCGCGCGGTCAAATGGATCGCGATCGTGCTGCTCGCGCTCATCCCCCCAACCGTCATGTTCACACGTGTCTATCTTGGCGTCCACTACGCGAGCGATGTCCTCGCCGGCTGCCTGTATTCGATCGCGTATCTGACGTTGCTGTCGATTCCGCTGATCAAGCTCACGTTGCTGCCGACGAAGGACGCGGAACGCTGACCACACCCACACATGCGTCGGCGTCTGCGGACACGGAGTTCCGCGGAACGCCGACGCATTGTTCTGTTCATGGATACTGGCGAACGCCGCGCTCAGCCGGTGATCTCGACGGTGTTGCCTTCCGCGTCGAGGATGCAGCTTTCGTAGTATCCGTCGCCGGTGACGCGCGGACCACTGACTTTTTCATAGCCGTCCGCGACGAGCTGTGCGGTGAGTTCGTCGACGCGCTCGCGCGAGCCGACGTTGAACGCGACGTGCGCGTAGCCGCGCGCACCGCGGTCGACGGGACGCGCGACCGCATCGTTGTGCATGACTTCGAGGCGCGTATTGCCGCCGTCGAACGTGATGAAATACGATGAGAACCCGGTCCGTGGATTCTCATACCGTTCGCCGCGTACGCCGTCGAAATACTGTTCGTAGAAACGCGCGCCGCGTTCGAGGTCCTCGACATACACAGCCGCATGATCGATGAACATGCCCATTCCTCCTTACGGGTGTCGATGCCCTTCCCATTGTATGGAGCCGATGTCGCCGCGCTACTGCGCGAGCGAGAACTGCGCGTTGTAGATGTCCGCGTAGAAGCCGCCACGCGCGAGCAGTTCGTCGTGTGTGCCGCGTTCGACGATGTCGCCGTCCTTCATGACGAGGATCATGTCGGCGTCGCGGATCGTCGAGAGACGATGCGCAATGACGAATGACGTGCGCCCCTCGGTGAGTCTGTCCATCGCCGTCTGGATGAGCTCCTCGGTACGCGTATCAACCGAACTCGTCGCCTCATCGAGGATGAGGATCGGCGAATCCTGCACCATCGCACGCGCGATCGTCAGCAGCTGCTTCTGGCCTTGCGAGAGCGTCGCCGACTCGTCGAGTACGGTGTCGTAGCCGTCCGGGAGCGACATGATGTACCGGTGCAGTCCGACGGCCTTGCACGCCGCGATGACCTGCTCGTCGCTCACGCCTTCCTTCGCGTACACGATGTTCTCGCGTACCGTCCCCTCGAACACCCACGTGTCCTGGAGGACCATCGAGAACTGGTCGTGCACGTTCCAACGCGGCACGTCCTTCGTGTCGATGCCGTCGATCGAGATCTTCCCACCGTTGATCTCATAGAACCTCATCAGCAGATTGACCATCGTCGTCTTGCCGGCGCCCGTTGGGCCTACGATCGCAACCTTCTGCCCCGGTTGCACGTCGGCGGAGAAATCGTGGATGATCATGCGGTCCGCGTCGTATCCGAACTTGACGTGTTCGAAACTGACGCGTCCTTCGACCGGTGTGATCTCGCCGTTGTCGCCCATGCCGAGGAGCGGTTGCTTGTCGCTTTCGTCGGCGAGTTCGGGTTCGTCGAGGAACGTGAACACACGTTCGGCGCCCGCCGCGCAACGCTGCAGGTTCTGGAACGCCTGCGCGAATTGCGAGAGCGGCTGCGTGAAGAAGCGGATGTAGAGCATGAACGCGACGATGACGCCGAATTCGATTCTGCCGCTCATCGCGAGCCACGCGCCGACAACGCACACGACGACGTATCCGAGATTGCCAACGAGGTTCATCATCGGCATCATCAGACCGGAGAGGAACTGACTTTTCCATCCCGATTCATAGAGGTCGTTGTTGTACCGTTCGAAGCGGCGGATCGCGTCCGCTTCGCCGCCGAACGCCTTGACGACGAGGTGTCCGCTGTACATTTCCTCGACGTGTCCGTTGACGTCGCCGAGCGCTTCCTGCTGCTTGACGAAGTACCGCTGCGAGATGCGCATGACGACGAGCATCAGTACCATGCCGACGAGGCTCGCGGCGATCGCGCACAACGCGAGCAGCCAGTTGTTCGCGAACATCATGATCAGTGCGCCGAAGAACAACGTGACCGACGTGATGAGCGAACCGAGCGACTGTCCGAGCGTCTGCCCGACCGCGTCGACGTCGTTCGTGATACGGCTCATGACGTCGCCGTTGCTGTGCTCATCGAAGTATTTGAGCGGCAGTTTGTTCATCTTGATGTCGATCGCCGAGCGCAGCCGCTGCGCGGTGCGCTGGGTGACGGTCGCCATCATCCAGCTTTGCACATACGAGCACAGCGCGTACGCGACGTAGAGCGCGACGAGCGTCCATCCGATGCGTGTGACCGCCGCCATATCAATCGAACCGAGGACCGGTTTGCCGTTGATGAGCGCCGGCAGCCCTTTCGTGATCTCATCGGTCATGTCCCCGAGGTAATCAGGGCCGATGATCTGGCATACCGTGCCGCCGACGCCGAGGATGAGCGCGACGATGATCGCCGGTATGTATCTGCGGCTGAAGTGCATGAGGTCCTTGAGCGCGCCGCCGAGGTCGTCCGCTTTCTGCGTGGGCGCGCCGCCGCGTGGACCGTGGGGTCCCATTCCGCCTGGCATGATTGTTTCCTTCCGTTCAAACAGTCTGTTTCACATGAAACTCATCGATGACGTCGATGAGTCACGCGCCGAGTTCCTCTTCACTCAGCTGCGATTGCGCGATCTGACGGTAGACGTCACATGTCTCGAGCAGTTCGCGGTGCGTGCCTTTGCCGACAAGATGTCCGTCGTCGAGCACGAGGATGCAGTCCGCGTCCATGATTGTGCCGACGCGCTGCGCGACGATGATTTTCGTCGCGTCCTTCGCATAGTCCTTGAGTGCGTCGCGCACGACGCGGTCGGTCTTGAAATCGAGCGCCGAGAACGAATCGTCGAAGATCAGGATCTCCGGATCCCTGTAGACGGCGCGCGCGATCGACAGACGCTGGCGTTGGCCGCCGGACACATTCGTGCCGCCCTGCGCGATCGACGCGTCGAATGCGCCGTGCATCTTCTCGACGAATTCGGTCGCCTGCGCGACGTCGCACGCCTCTTCGACGCGGTTCTCCTCCTGTGCGCTGAGCGCGCGCTCCTCATCCGCCTTGAGCATCGCGCGTTCCGCTTTGCGGCCGCTCGCACGTGACGCGTCGATCATCGGCACGTCCTCGGATTCGCCCGGACGGTCGCCGTAACTGACATTCGACGTCACGGTGCCTTTGAACAGGAACGACTGCTGCGGGACGTAGCCGATCTTGTCACGCAGGGTTTTCAGGTCGTAGTCGCGCACGTCGACGCCGTCGACGAGCACCGCACCGCCGCTCACGTCGTAGAACCGCGGCACGAGGTTGATGAGCGACGATTTGCCGGAACCGGTCGAACCGATGATCGCGACCGTGTCGCCTTGGTTCGCCGTGAAGCTGATGTCTTCGAGCATCGCCTCACGCGAATCCGGATACATGAAGCTCACGTCGCGAAATTCAACGCGACCCGCAAGCTCAAGGTCGTCACGGTAGTCGGCCGCATCGGACGCGTCGATGACGCCCTCGCGCTTTGCTTCGGCGACCGTCAGGCCGCGCTCGCGTGTGCCGGATGTGACGAGCGGTTCGGTGTTGATGACCTCCATGACGCGGTGCGCGGAGACGTCGGCGCGCGGCCACAGCACGAAGACCATGCTCATCAGCAGGAAGCTCATGATGACCTGCACGGCGTAGCTCGAGAAGACGATCATGTTCGAGAAGAGCGTGAGCTTTTCGGTCGCACCAGCGTCCTCGATGAGGTAGGCGCCGATCCAGTAGATCGCGAGCGAAAGCCCGTTCATGATCGTGCTCATCAACGGCATCATGACGCTCATCGCGCGGTTCGTGAACAGCTGCGTGTTCGTCAATGCGGCGTTCGCATCCTCGAACTTCTCCTCCTGATAGTCCTGCGCGTTGTAGGCGCGCACGACGCGCATGCCGGTGAGGTTCTCGCGCGCGACGAGGTTGATGTCGTCGGTCAGCCGCTGCATCGCCTTGAACTTCGGCATGACGAAGGCCATCAGCACGGCGACCGTGGCAAGCAGGATAACGACGGCGATGCCCGTCGTGAGCGTCCATTCGAAACCTTCGCCGGCGATCTTGCAGACGGCCCACACGGCCATGATCGGCGCCTTGATGAGCATCTGCAGGCCCATCGTGATGAACATCTGGATCTGCGTGACGTCGTTCGTCGAACGCGTGATGAGGCTCGCCGTCGAGAAGCGGTGCATCTCGGACGGTCCGAACGACTCGACTTTGCGGAACTCGAGCGAGCGCAGGCGCTGCCCGAACGATGCGGCGACACGTGCGGCGAAGTAGCCGGTGATGACGGCGCATACAAGTGAGCCGAACGAGACGAGCAACATCTTGCCACCGGCGATCCAGATGTCGCGCATCTGGCTTCCCGGGGTTTCGACAAGGCGTGTGATCTCGGACATGTAGCTTGGCAGTTCGAGGTCGAAGTACACCTGTCCGACGATTGTGATGAGCGACAGCAGCAGCTGTCCTATCTCCGTTTTGGAGAGGTATTTCATGATTCGTAGCATCGTTGATTCCTTATGCTGTAAGGTTTTATGCGTGCGTTGGGGGCATCGTCGGATGACGCGGCGCGCCGTCCGCGCATATGCGGCCTTCGTCGTGCGCCATCCGCTGCATCTGATCGTGGAGTCTGCGGTTGCGCGCGAACGCCGCCTCGACCTGTTCAGGTGTCGGCTGCGGGCCGCCCGGATCGCATATCGACAGGTAGGTCATGAATTCGCCGAGCAGCTTCACGAAGTCACGCGTGCGGCGTTCACCCATCTGCGAGAACACCCAGTCGAGCCGTGCGATGAGTTCGTCGCCGTGTTCACGCGCCACGCGCCTGCCGTCGTCGGACAGGGCGACGACGACGCTGCGGCGGTCCTGCGGATCGGCCGTGCGCACGATCCAGCCTTTCTTCGTCAGGCCCGACAGGATCGTCGAGATGCGCCCGGACGTCGCGCCCATCGCCTCGGCGAGCTGCGACGGCGTGCGCGGACCTTGGAACGCGAGCTCGCGCAGCACGAACATCTCGCCTTGCGCGCCGCGTTCGAACGATCGTGTCGCACGCGAACGCGACGCCCACATCGCGAACATCACCTCATGGACCGCTTCCAATCGGTAATCCATCATCACCTCCATCGATCGATACAAAAATGTCTTGCACTGTAAATTACTTACAGTGCAAGACAAATGATCTTGGAGTGACCGAAACCCCGTCAGCGCAACGCTTCACGCAGTCCGCGGCTGCTGTAGCGGTCATGCAGCAGGCAGTACCCTCCGAACACGACGAGCCACACGAGGCCCGCAATCGCCGGGCCGCGCGTGTCCGCACCGATGAACAACGTCGCGTAAATGAACACGAAGAAGACGATGACGGCCGGATCGGCGACGCGATAACACGGCATGAGGAAACCGTCTTCGAGGAAAACCGAGGATCGGCGGTACCTGTGGTGCGCGACCATCGTCAGGATGTAGATGAAGATGATGACGGCGGACGATGCGGACGAGAACAGGACGAACGCGCCCGACACGTGCGGCAACAGCTCGATGATCGGCGACAGCACAATGAGCAGCGCGGACGCGATGATCGCGCGCGCCGGCACCTTCGATTTCGAAACGGTGCCGAGCAGACCCATCGCCGGAGACGGCGACGCCTCGGCGAGCTGGTACAGATGACGTCCGGCCGAATACAGCAGCGAATTGAGCGATGACGCCGCCGCCGTGAGCACGACGAAGAACACGAGCGCGGCCGCCCAATGCAAACCGGCGTATTCGAACACCATGATGAACGGAGACGTGAACGAGCCGTCCTCGTTCGGCGCGAAATTGCGCCACGGCACAATCGTCATGATCGCGAGGAGCGCGCCCACATAGAAGATGAGCACACGCACGAGAATGCCGTTGACGGCCTTCGGGAGCACCTTGCGTGGATTCTTCGTCTCCGAGACGGTCACACCGACGAATTCGATCATCTCGTACGCGAAGAACACCATCTGGAAGCTCATGAGGAACGAGACCCAGCCGTTCGGCGCGAGCGAGAACCCGTCGGTGATGTTGCGCACACTGACCGAGCCAGCCGGCGAGACATGGTCCTGGCCGGGCACTTGGACCGCGCCGTACCGGTAGCCGATGATGAGCATGACGACCGCCGTCGCGATCATCGCGAGGATGAGCGTGATCTTGATCATCGAGAACCAGAATTCGGCCTCGCCGAACACTTTCACGGCGATGAGATTGACACATATGAGCGCGGCGAGGAACACGAGTTCGATGAGCCATTGCCACGCGCTCAGATCGATGCCGAAGGTCCCGAAGAACGTCACGCAGTACTGGCCGACGGCCGTGAGCTCGGTCATGCCGATGAGGATGAGCACAAGCCAATACGACCAGAGTGAGAACGTGCCCCATCCGTCGCCGAGGTAGGTGCGGATGAAATTGATGAACGTATGCTGGCTCGGATCACGGTACATGAGCTCGCCGATCGCGCGCATCATGATGAACATCATGAATCCGACGAATATGTAGACGAGCACGATGCTCGGTCCGGTGAGGCTTATCGATTTGCCCGCACCAAGGAACAGGCCGGTTCCAATCGCGCCGCCTATCGCGATGAACTGCACATGCCGGTTGCTTAAGCCACGCTCCATCGAATTGTTCTCGTCAAGGCTCTTGACCGACGTCGTTACCGTTGTGGCCTTCTTCTCGCGGCCACCTGATTGCAAAGATGGTTCGATACTGTTAGACATAACGATTTCCACTGTATACGTCACGCAGCGTCGGATGGAGCCCGAACGGCCGTCTTCGGCACTCGGCGAACCCGTCTGCCCGGGCTCCTATTCGCGCATGCGCGCCCGGATGCGTGCGCATATACAGCATGTACGTGACTATTCGACTGATTTGAGCGAACTGACGGGATCGATACGGTCCAGGACGGGATCGACGAACAGCTGCACGAGGAGCGCGAACGCGAGCGTCGCGACGACGGTGATGAGGTAGCTCCACCATGCGATGTGCACTTCGAAATACAATCCCGGCATATTGAGCACGTTCGTGAGCAGTCCCGCGACCCACCGTCCAAGAGGAAGCCCGACGATGACGCCGATGACCGTGAGCACCATCATCTCGCGGTTCACATAATGGTGCACTTCCTTGTCGTAGAACCCGAGCACCTTGAGCGTCGCCATTTCGCGCATACGTTCGGACACGTTCGTATGCGCGAGTGTGAACAGCACGACGAGCGCGAGGCTTCCTGCGAGTGCGACGATGAGTCCGACGACCGCTCCCATCAGGTCGAATTTGAAATGTTCCGCCTGATACGCCGTCGACGTCGCACTCAGTACGATCGCGTCGTTCTCCAGCTGTTGCACATAGGAGATCTGCGCGTCCTTGTCGCCTGTGAGTTTCGCGTAGACGGCGTTCCAAGTGATCGCCGGTTCGGTGTCCGACGCTTCGCCGAGCGTGGATGCCGGGAAGAGCCGGTGGTAGAGGTCTTCCGAGATGAAGGTTTCGGCGCCGATGAGGCTGCGTGTGACGGCTGCGACCTTCACACGGTGCGGTTGGGTGCCCGCGCCACGCAGGTCGACGTCGTCCCCCGCTTTCACGTTGAGTGATTGGGCGGCCGATTGGGTGACGATGATGCCGTCGTCGTTCAACGTGACCGGCTGGTCGTAGCCGCGGTTGTGCAGCCATCCGAAGATCGAATCATCGCGCGCCGGCTCAAGCCTGAACATCGTGTTGAGTTCGCTGAGCTGCGTCTCCGGCACGATCGTCAGCTGCACCGATGTGCCGCTGCCTTCGCCGTTCGTGATCTCGCCGCTTTCGATGCGCGTCTCCATGATCGCCGTCGTCTTGCCGTCCTGAACGAGTTTGCCACGCAACTCGTCCTCGTCGCCGTCGTTCGTCATCGCGAACATGTCGTATTGGTCAACGCCGCGGTACTGGTTCGGGCCGAGCGCGGCGACCGTGTCGTTGATCGCGAGCCCGCACAGGATGAGCGCGGCGCAGCCGGCGACGCCGCCGACCGTCATGATGAGGCGCGCCTTGAAGCGGAAGATGTTGCGCGCCGTCACTTTGTTGAGGAAGCTCATACGCTTCCACAACGGCCGGATACGTTCGAGCAGGATACGCGAACCGGCTTTCGGCGCCTTCGGGCGCATGAGCGTCGCCGGCATCTGCCGCATGTCACGGATCGACGCGAACAACGCCGCGCCGAGCACGCCGACGACGAAGAGCAGGATGCCGAGCGACCCGTAGAGCCAATCGTATTCGAGCTTGAGGTCGGGAATCGCATACAGGCCCTTGATGACGACGAGCAGGAACGCGGGGATGCCGAGGAAGCCGACAAGCAACCCCAATCCGCCGCCGATGAGGCACGCAAGGAGCGCGAACAACGCATAGCGCAACGTGATCGTCACACGCCCATACCCCAGGCCGAGATACGTGCCGATAAGCCCGCGGTCCTCCTCGACGAGGCGGCTCATCGTCGTCAGGCTCATCATGACGGCCACGACGAGGAACACGATCGGGAATGCGTTGCCAAGCGACTGGATCGAACTGATGTCCGATTTGAGCGAGCTGAAACCGCTCAACGCCGTCCGCGACTGCACATACCAGCGTGGCGCGATGTCATCGACCGTCTGCTGTTCCTTCGTGAACCGGTCATCGATCTCCTGTTTCTTCGTATTGAGCTGCTGTTGCGCCGCCTTGAGCTGCGCATCCGCCTGCGCCCATTGGCGTTGCGCGCTCGCGAGCGGTTCGGGCATCGCCATGCCGACGGGCACTTGCGCGGCCTGTGCGTCGAGCGCCTTGAGCTGCTCGTCGAGTTGGCCGCGTTGTGCGTCGAGTTGCGCCTGCGCGGTGTGGATGTCGACGTACGCCTGTTCCTTCGCGCGCGTCAGTTCGTCCTGTGCACGCTTCTGCAACGCGTCACGCCGCGCCTCCTCGCGCTTCGTCTGCACGTCGCGTTCGATGCGCGAGACCGTCGACGACACGAGCGCATCGTAATCGTCACTGAACGCGTCCTTGTTCTGTGTATCGGCGAGCCGCATGACGACCGCACCATACACGTCCCCGTCCGCACCGAAGGTCTTCTCGAGCGCACCCGGTGCGACATAGCACGTGTAGTCGTTCGCGACCGCCGAACGGAACGCGGACCCCGAATACCCCTCCGGATTCGACAGATCGGACGGATCGGTCACGATGCCGACAATCGTGAGCGCATGCGCCTTGCCATCCTCATCACCACCGGACGCGGCGGTCACATCAATCGTATCTCCGATACGGTCGTGCGTATCGTGTGCGAACTGTTCGGTCACGGCGATCTCGTCAGGCGCGTCGGGAAGACGTCCTTCGCGCACATACGGCACGTCGATCGCGTCCGCGGGTTCGCGGAGCGTCGCGTTGAGACGATGTCCGCCTTCGCCATCGATCGTCACACGTTCGATATGCACACCGACGGCATCGTCGACGCCATCAACACCGCGCAACGCGTCGACATCGTCATCGGTCAGGCCCATCGTCGAAACGACCTCGACGTCATGCAACCCCTGTTGCTCGTAGAAACGGTTCGCCGCGATGAACGTGTCACGGCACCCTGCATAGATGCCGGTGAGCACGGCGACGCCCAACATCGAAATGATGAGGATCGACAAGAACGGTTTCCACGCGTGCAGCCACGACCTGCACGTGCCCAATGCGAACGCCGAACCGAACGGACGACGACGCGCGTTGTGCTGTGCCATATCCGTCACCTCACCATTCGATGTCGCTTATCGGCGTCGGATGCGCATTGACCTCCTGGCTGACGACTTTGCCCGAACGGAACCGGATGACCTTGTGCGCCATCGGCGCGAGCGCGGAGTTGTGGGTGACGATGAGCACCGTCATACGCTCGTCATGGCAGATGTCCTGCAACAGCTGAAGCACTTCCTTGCCCGTCTCATAATCAAGCGCACCCGTGGGCTCATCACACAACAGCAGTTTCGGTTTCTTCGCGACCGCACGCGCGATCGAGACACGCTGCTGCTCACCGCCGGACAGTTGGGCGGGGAAATTGTCGAGCCTATCCCCCAACCCCACGTTGTCGAGCGTCTGCGCAGGATCGAAATGGTCCTCACATATCTGCGACGCGAGCTCGACGTTCTCGAGCGCCGTCAGATTGGGAATCAGATTGTAGAACTGGAAGACGAAACCGATGTCGTTGCGGCGGTACGTGATGAGGTCATGATGGTTGAGACCGGTGATGTCACGGCCACCGACGACGACCTTGCCGCTCGTCGACGTATCCATACCGCCCAAAATGTTGAGCGCCGTCGTCTTGCCCGCGCCCGACTGCCCAAGGATGACGCTCAGTTCGCCTTCGTCAGCGGTGAAACTCGCATCGTCGAGCGCACGGATCGTCGAGTCCCCAGCCGGATATTCCTTGACGACGTCATTGAATTCGATGTATGCCATCGCCTGCTCCTTCCGCCGCGGTGCCACCTTCGGCCTCATCTACCATCCCAACTTAGTATCGCCGACTTCGGGGGACGAAACGCCGTCCCCCCACACACAGCACGCAATCGCGCGTCGCGCCGTCCCCTAGTCCAATCGTTGGAATTCCGCCATTGGACAGCGGTGTCCCGTGTCCAATCCGTGGTCATCTCCCGAGTTCTCGGGCTGCGTCCGGCGATTATGTGCGTGTTGCCGCAGACGCGGTGCCATGCTGATGCTCGAACGCACTCCACGACCGACGAAAGGAAAGACACGATGAACCAGAAGCATATCGGGGCGTTCCTCAGGGAGCTTCGGCTCGGGCACGACTGGACGCAGCAGCAGCTCGCGGACCGGATCGGCGTCTCCAACCGGAGCGTGTCCCGCTGGGAGACCGGATCGACGATGCCCGACCTTTCGTTGCTCGTGATGCTTTCGGAACTCTATGACATCAGCGTCGACGAGATCCTCGACGGCGAAAGGAAAGGTGACGACATGATCGACAACACGACGATGGGCAAGGTGGCGGACTACAACGCGCAGATCAACGAGAGGAAGGACCGGCGCATGACGGTGCTGTTCTCGATCGCGTTCGTGATGTTCGTGGGATACTGCATCATCGAGGCGAACGGACTGGCGGACACGGCGCCGTGGTCGAATGTGGCGGAGGTGTGCCTCGGCTTCGTCGCGGGCATCCTCGCATGCGGCGTGCTGTACGCGTCGGGCTGCATGCAGCAGATCGCGAAGGCGAAGCTGCGCCTGCGCGGCTATCTGCTCGGCAAGCACAACGACGGCGGCGAAACGGCGCAGTAGCGCGGCGCGCGTGTGATTACAGAGGGGCCTGGTTCATAAATCGGGATTCCGTATGAAATCCCGATTTATGAACCAGACCCCTCTGTTGTGCTGTTGCGAGATGTGCGATGCTGGGCGCGCGAGTGCGCTTATGCGCGCATATACGTGCCCTATGTGCGCATATGTGCGATACCGCGGACGCCGCATCCACACGCGCATAACCGCCACCTCATAAATCGGAAATCCCCGAATATTCCCGATTTGTGAGGCAGCGCACCCCACACACACCTGCGCGATTCAGCGGCTACGGCGCTGCGTGAGCGCGTACGCGGCGAACAGCACCGCGAGCCAGATCACACCGGCGACGAGCGCGATGCGGTAGCTCGTCGAGAAGCACATCAGCACGGCGACGCATGCGAGGAACGCGATGATCACATACGGCATCCACTTCCAACCGGGCAATTTGAACTGGATCTTCGCAAGCGCCTCGTCGCCGTGCAGGCCGCGCAGTTCGCCCGGGCCGTCGCCCGCGGCGACGCGCTTGCGGAACAGCATCTCGGTGACCATGATCATCGTCCAGTTGATGATCGCGGCGATCGTCGCGATCGACATCAGATAGTTGAACGCAAATTGCGGCCACAGGAACACGACAATCACGGCGACGACGGTGACCGCCGCGCTTGTGAGCACCGCAGCGACCGGCACACCGCGTTTGTTCACATGTCCGAGGTACGCCGGCGCGTTGTTTTGGCGCGCGAGCGAGAAGAGCATGCGCGAGTTCGAGTACAGCGCGGAGTTGTAGACGCTCATGACCGCGGTGAGGCACACGAAGTTGAGGATGCCAGCGGCGATCGGCACACCGACGGAATCGAAGATCTGCACGAACGGGCTCATTTTGCCATCGATGCGGTCCCACGGCACAACGGCCATGATGATGCCGAGCGCGGCCACGTAGAACACGAGGATGCGCCAGATGATGCCGTTCGTCGCCTTCGGGATCGTCCTGCGCGGGTCTTCGACCTCGCCCGCCGTGACGCCGATGAGTTCGGTGCCGCCGAAGCTGAACATGACGACGACGAGCGCCATGAGCAGTCCCGTCCAATGGCCGTCGGACGCGCGCGTGAGCGCCCCGTGTGGGAAGAAGCCGCCGTCGACCGTGAACCAGTTCGCGAACGACGCGCGCACACCGGAATCGGTTGGTAGATTCGCGACGATGACGGCGACGCCGCCCGCGATCATCGCGATGACGGCGACGATTTTGATCAGCGCGAACCAGAATTCGAATTCTCCGAATTCACTCACGCCGAAGAGGTTGAGGATTGTGATGAGGACGAGGAAGAACGCCGCCGACGCCCACTGTGGAATGTTCGGGAACCAGTAATTGACGAACGATCCGACGACTGCGAGTTCGACCATCGAGACGAGTACATAGTTGAACCAGTAGTTCCATCCGGAGATGAATCCCGCGCGCTTCGACCAGTACCGTGACGCGTAGTAGCTGAACGCGCCCGCCTTGGGGTCTTCGACACTCATTTCGCTCAACGCGCGCACGATCATGAAGATCGCGGCGCCGCCGATGATATAGGCGAGCAAAATGGAGGGTCCTGCGAGCGCAATCGATTCGCTCGATCCGTAGAACAGGCCGGTGCCGATCGCGCCGCCGAGCGCGATGAGCTGGATATGCCTGTTTTTCAATGATTTGCGCAGCTGTTGCGGCTGCTCGCTCACTTCGGGTGTGGAGTCCATGGTCATCCTTTTGTGTCTCGCGATGGCGCGGAGCAACGTCCGCGACATGGAACGGCGGCCGTCCCGCGTTCCGTGCGCGAACGGCCGCCGCTCATTCTATGAACGCGTTGTTACGGTTAGGCGTGCAGCTGATTCGGTGTCATCGAACTGCCCGAAGTGAAGGAACGCGCTTTCCGTGCTGCGGTACACTGAGGCGCCCCTCACCGTACCGCACTGCGGAAAAACCGGCGCAGACAATGCGAAAAGCGCCGCACAAAGCGGCGCTTTTCAGCTAGGGATGGGAGACGCGCGGACCGTGGACCGTCAGTCGAGGCCTTCCTCGACGCCCTTCTTCGTCGCCGGGGCGATCGAAAGCGCCGGGTCGCGCAGCGGGATCATCATCGCCTGCGTCGCGTGGTACAGGTCGGACTTGCCCGGCCAGACCGTGTCGATGACCTCGTTCTTGCGGTTGAGCTGGTGGAACCACGATCCGTCCTTGTGGTCCATCAGATACGTGTCGATGTACTCGAGAAACGTCGCATACCAGTCGGCGTATTCCTGCTTGCCCGTCACATGGTAGAGTGTCGCGGCCGTGTTGACACCCTCGGCGAGCGTCCAGTGCATGCGGTCGTGCACGACCGGCTTGCCTTCCCAATCGGTCGTGTAGACGATGCCGGGCGCGCCGTCCGCGTTCCACGCGTCCTTGACCGCGCGGTTGAACAGATGTTCGGCCGCGTCAAGGTACTTCTTGCCGTCGCCGCCCAGCACACCGTCCTTGCCGTACACGGAAAGCGCGTACTGCGTGATGAGGCGCGCCCATTCGATGCCGTGGCCCGGTGTCGCGCCGTACGGCTTGAACTGGTCGTCCGGCTTGTCCGCGTTGAACTCGAGCTCCGCGACCCAATCGGACGTGAAGTGCTCGGGGATGCGCCAGTCGTTCTCTTCGGCCCACTTGAGGACGTGTTCGATGATGCGGCCCGCGCGTTCGCGCCAGCTTTCGTCGCCGGTCACGTCGGCGACGGCGAGGCACGCCTCGACCGAATGCATGTTCGCGTTGAGGCCGCGGTACGTGTCGAGCTCGGAGAACTCGGTGTTCCATGTATCGACGCTCAGGCCGATCTCATCGTCCCAGAATTTCGTCAGGTACACGTGCTGCGCCTGGTCGAGCAGTTCGCGCGCGCCCGGGCGTCCCGCGAGGAGCGCCGAGGATGCCGCGAGCAGCACGAACGCGTGCGCGTACGCCTGCTTCGTTGGCATATGGCAGATGTCGGGCGTGATCTCCGCGTACCATCCGTCGTTCTCGTCGTCATGCAGCACGCCGCGCAGGCCGCGGATGCCGTCATCGACGAGTTCGGCCGCGCCGTCGACGCCGAGGAGTGTCGCGAGCGAGTAGACGTGCGTCATGCGGCATGTGATCCATGTCGCGCGGTTGCGGTCCTTCCACGGGGTGCCGTCGTCGCCGAGCCAGTACGAGCTGCCGTCGACCGCCGGGAAATGGCGGCCGAACGCGATGAGGTTGTCACGGGAGATATCGAGGAACTTCTTGTTCTCCGGGGTTCCGATTTGATATTTCGGATCAGTGGTGGCCATTGTCTGCCGTCTTCCTTCCGATTGATTGTCGTCGTTGACGTCGCCCGGTCATTGCGACCGTGCGCTGTTGTGGTTGTGCGTGATGTCGAGCGTACCACTGAAGCGCTTAAGTGGCAAGTCAGCGTGCCTCGCGAATGTCGAGCACAATCGCCTGCATCGGCCACAGTGGCGGAATCTGCAGACCAATATTCTTGAGCAACCTTCCGCCCACTTCGAAACCGTCTTCGGTGCGCGCGTCGCGCATCCACGCGGGCGTGTTCCAGCCCCAACGAGATTCACCGATCTCTTCACGCATCCGCACACGGTAGACGCGGTCGTCACATACGCCCGCGGGACGCAGACGCTCGGTGAGCGCATCACGCAGGTTCGTGACGGTCGCGACGACCCAGATGCCGCGCGAACCATCGTCCGCGACGACGCCGCGCGCACGCAGCGCCGGGTCCTTGAAGTCCGCATGGTGCACGGAACCGGTGTGCAGGATGCCGCGCAGCTCCTTGACGAGCGTGACGAACGATGTGATCTGCGCGAGCTCGTCATCGGAGCATTCGAGGATGTTCCATTCGAAGCCCGAGCAGCCTTCGAGCGACATCGCCGCACGGTAGGACAGATCGGTCGCACGCCATGTGGAGTGCGCCGGGCTCGGGCCGATATGCGCGCCGATCATCTCGGGCGGCACAATGAGCTCCGTGTACCGCTGAATGTCCACGCGGTCGCGCGGGTCGTTCGAATCGGATGCCCAGATGCGGTCGGCGTGCTGGCGCATGCCGGCATCGGTGCGGCCGCCGCCCGACGCGCAGCTTTCGATCTCCGGTCCCGGGAACTCGCGCTTGAGCTCGTCGAAGAGGCGGTAGCACGCCTCGGTCTGCGCATGCAGGCCGTAACGGCCGTCATGCACCGGCTCAGTCACGTCGCGGTTGTGGTCCCATTGATGTAGTCGATGCCGAGTTCGCGGATGAGGTCGGCCATCTGGTCGCGCACATGGCGGTAGGCGTCCGGGTTCGCGAGGTCGAGCACATATTGTGTGCGGTACGAGACGTCGGCGCGGCACGGCACCGCCTCCGGCGCCGCGAGGATCCAATCGGGATGCTCGCGTGCGCAATCGGAATCGAGGTTGATCATCTCCGGCTCGAACCACAGGCCGAACCGCATGCCCAGCCCATGCACATGCTTCGCGAGCGCGTCGAGGCCGTTCGGCCACACCTCCGGGTCGACGATCCAGTCGCCGAGCCCCTTCGTGTCGTCGCGGCGCAGATGGAACCAGCCGTCGTCGAGTACGAAACGTTCGACGCCGACGTTTGCGGCGAGGTCGGCGAGTTTGATGAGCGTCGCCTCGTCATGGTCGAAGTAGACGGCCTCCCATGTGTTGAGCGTGACAGGACGGTCGCCGCGCACATGCTGCGGCGGCGCGCGCAGCCAGCGGTGGAAGCGGGATGCGGCGCCGTCGAGGCCCTCATCGGAATAGGAGAAGCACACCTGCGGCGTCGTGTACGTCTCGCCGGGCGCGAGGCGCATCTCGCCGGGGCCGAGCAGTTCGCCGGCGCCGAGGGGCGCCTCGTGCTGCGGGAGGTTGTCGATGCGGTAGGTCTGGTTGCCGCTCCATGCGAGGTGGCACGTCCACACTTCGCCGCTTGCGAACTTCGGCGCGCCATCGGACACGATGAACATCCACGGGCTCTCGTGGCTCGTCTTGCCGTGGCGGCAGTCGCGCGTGACGGAACCGACGGGGAGCGCCGTCGTCGCCGGCTGCTTCTCAAGCGGCCAACGTCCGGTGAACTGCGTGAGATGGTCGGCGCGGCGCGGCACCGGCATCGTCATGTCGAGCCAGTTGACGACGAGCGGTTCGCCGTCTTCGCGCGCATTCGCAACGGTCGCGTCGGCGAGCAGCAGGCCACCTTCGGCGAGCGTCAGACGCATGTCGAGCGCGACATCGTTGACACCATCCTCGGCGTGCACGTCGAGCGCGTGTTCGTCGCCCTTCGTCGTGACGGACGCCCAACGCACGAACACCGGAGCATTCCCGCGGTACGCCTCAAGTCCCGGACGGCCAGCGAACGCCTCGGCGCCCTGCGGCAGGATCGACGGACGCAGCGCCGCATCCGGCTTCTCATCGGGCGTCGTCACCTTGAGCGTCATGACGTCGAGCATCTTCAGTGCGTCTTCAGTATCCGGCACGTCGAAATCGCGTCCTCAATACTCGACTTGCGGCATCTCGTCGACCGGTGTCTTGAGCACGACGCATACACCGTCGCGCCGCAATACCACATGGGTTCCGTTATCGAACATCGTTGTCTCCTTCGCATCCTCACGGCTGCTTCGCCGTGCGTTCAGTCCCTCGGTAAGCTGTGCGCGCGGCGCACCGCAGGGGTTGACTTTTTCGTTCACCCAGTATAAATTAAGCGGTTAAGTAACGCAAACAGAACATGGCTGAGGTTCGTTTCGACACGCCGACGTGCCGCACACGCGGACAGCAGCCACGGCGCCGCAGCCGGAACCAGATGACGAGAGGAAGCGTGCCATGTCCACAGACAAGCGTCCGCAGGACGATCGCCTCACCGACGCGCAGCGCAAGGCGGTCGATGCGCTCACCGAAGCGCCGCAGTACGCGGGCAAATCGAAACTGTATGTCTTCGCACACCTTCCCGCGCGCGAGAAGGCCACGTATTTCCGCGAACATTTCCTCATCCCGTGCATCGCCGCCGTCATCGTCATCGCGTTGTGCACGTTCGTCATCGTCCGTTTCGTCTCGCCGCGTGAGCGCCCCGCGCTCTACGCGGCCGTCGTCGACAGCACACTGCCGCTCGGCGAAGCCACGAAACTCGAGGAACAGTACGAGCAACAACTCGGACGCGACGTCATCATCGACGACTATTTCGATACACAAAAGGATGGTCTTTCGAAACTGCAGACGATGATCTCGGACAAGCAGATCGACGTCGTCATCGCACCGCCGAACGTGTTCAAGGAACTCGCAGGCTACGGGTATTTCACGAACCTCACGTCTGCGCTCAGCGCGGACGAATATCACAATCTGCACATGTACGCCGCCGATTTCCACGGATTCGACGATTCCGACCTCGCCGACGACGTCGACGATTCCGGCAGTGGCAAAGGCAAAGCGGAACCGTACGGGCTCAAACTTGACGACGCGAAACGGTGGCACACGTTCGCGACCGACGACGCCGCGCTCATCGGCGTCGTCGCGAACACACAGCAGAGCGGCAACGCACGCCATTTCATCGACTATCTGTACAACTGATACACAACACAACTGAACACAGCACAACCGATACCGACAACGACTTTACCGAGGAGACGACGATGAGTTCCGACCTGTTCCGCCCGGACAACCCATTCAATACGATCATGGGACGCATAGGCGACCTCGCGATGCTGTCCGTTGCGTGGTTCGTCTGTTCGATCCCAATCGTCACGATAGGGCCCGCAACGAGCGCGGCGTGCGAAGTCGCGCGCGAGATCGTCGAGGATACGGACGAAGGCGTCTTCCGCACGTTCATACGCGCGTTCAAGCGTCGGTTCGGCGTCAATATGCTGTTCTCGCTCACGTTCATCGTACTGTTCGCGATTGGCGCGGTCGACCTGTGGTACATTTCGCGGCAGTCGGGCGACTCGGCGTCGCTCATCTACGGCATCACCCTCGGCGCACTCGTCATCGTCATGATGATGCTGTCCTTCGTGCTGCCGCTTTCCGGGCGCAGCAAACTGTCCTGGTGGGAGCAGATCAAGCAGTCGGTGCGGCTGACACTGATGAAACCACTCCTCGCACTTGGCAACATCGCGCTCATCGCGCTGCCGTTCGTCCTGATGTGGTTCGTTCCCGGCGCGGTCGTCTGGGTGCCGATCCTGTGGTGCATCCTCGGCGCCGGTGTTTCGATGTGGGCGATCATGCGCTGGACGTGCAAAGCCTTCCACCTCAAGCCCCGCGATACGCCTGCGGATGCTGATACTGAGTGAGCTGACACTGTGAGCAGCTGTCCTTTGCGGCAGTGCCGCCACTGACGTCTATAGGGGTGCCGCAAACGGCCGCACTGTGAGGCACCGCCGCTGACAACGTCTCTATGTACGTTGTAAATGGCTGCACTGTGCGGCGGTGCCGCCAACTACGTCCCCACATACGCCGCAGACGGCTGCACACTGCGGCAGTGCCGCCAACTACAGCCACCCATAACACAATAACGGCTGTCTCCGGCGGTGGTGCCGCCAAAAACAGCCGTATTTCAGTACTGTCCGCCACCTACAGCTGTCAGCGCTGCGGTGCCGGACCCGTCGATTCGCGCACGCGCAGCACATATGGTGGTTCTTCGACGACGCCGACTTCTTCGCCATCGATGAGCTTGAGCATAAGCGACGCCGCGATACGTCCCGATTCGACGATGTCCCTGTTGAGCGCCGTGATGCCAGGGTGCGCGGCTTCGCACATGAACGAATCATCCCAACTCATGATCGACAGGTCCTCGGGGACGCGCACGCCGTTCATCGCGGCGATGCCCTCCCCTGCGAGCGCCATCACATCGTTGTCATAGATGATCGCCGTCGGCGAGGGGTTGACACTCAGCAGCCGCTTCGTCGCGTCCGCGCCCGCCGCGGGGGTGTAGTCGGTGTGCAGGCAGCGGTAGCGTACACCGAGTTCCGCGGTCACTTCGGAGAACGCGGCATCGCGGATGTACGAGTGCCCAAGCTCCTCGGGTCCTGCGACGCGCGCGATGCTGCGGTGTCCGAGGTCGTACAGGTGGCGCACCGCGAGACCGACGGCCGCCGCGTCGTCGCTTGCGAGCGTTGGCAGTCCCGCGGTGAGCGACGCGTCGGCGACGGCGAGCACCGGCATCTGCGGATTCTCCTTCATCATTTCGATGCGCGGATCGCCGATTTCCAGATTGAGCAGCAGCATCGCGTCGACGTTGCTCGTCGCGATCCAGTCCTCGATAATCGAGTCCTCGTCATCGCTGTCCATCGACATCCGTACGAGCAGTGAGTAGTCCTTCTCCTCAAGTTCCGCGCCGAGGCCGGAAATGAGGCTCATCATATACGGTTCGACGGCGAGCAGTTGCGGATCGTATCCGAGGATCAGGCCGATGCGTCGCGTTTTCGATTGCGCGAGCGACTGCGCCGCGCCGTTCGGCTTCCATCCGAGTTCGCGCGCGACCTGGAGCACTTTCGCGCGCGTCGCTTCGGAGACCCCCGGTTTTCCGTTCAACGCGTACGACACCGCGCTGCTGGATACGCCCGACGCTTTCGCCACGTCGAAAATCGTGACCTTCGTCTTCTGAGCTGCCATGTCGTCTCTCCCATCCCGTCACGCGGCGTGCACGCCACTGTGTGCCGCCTACGGTCTCATATGTCGCACCGGCGTCGCTCGGACGACGTGCGCTGTGCGCCTGGTCTGCTGTGCCCCACGATTCGTTTGGACGGTTCGCTGTTGATGAACCAGAACAACTGAATCGCTTCAGAACCATTGTATACGAAAATGCCGGCCGATGCGTCCACATGACCGACATTCCCCATATTTTTCGTTGGCTTTCAGGGAACCGTGTCCCGGAGCGCACAAGCGGTCCGAAACACGGTTCAGCATCTTCAGCATCGGTGGCGCTGAAGGCTGCTTAACCCACTCACTTCGCTTCGCGCTTGAGGTCGTTCGCGCTGCGCAGCACGTCCGCATCCGCGAAGCCCTGCGCATCGTCGGTATCGGTCGTGATGTGGAATGTGACCGATTCTCCCGGCAGCAGCGAGACGAGACCTTCATCGACGGTCGCGTTCGGATCGACTTTGTCGACCATGACGAACAGGTCGTGCACATAGTCGTTCGCGGTGACCGTGAGCTCGACGCCGCCGTCGACCTTCTTCACGTCCGTTGTGAACGCCTCCGCGGGCGCCGCGAGCGACTGGTCGATGACTTCGGCCGGGTTGTAGACGACGCGCGCGAACGCATCATCGGAAGGTGTCGCGATGATCAGTTCGGCGTTAGGATCGTCATAATCGACGATGTCGTCGTTGAGCGTGTACCCCTTGTGCGACGTCGCATCGAGGTCGACATCGATCGTCTGCGTCGCGAGGACGTCGCCGCCGAACGTCACACGCTGCACCGTCCACGTGTCCTTGACGGGTTCGCGGGTGTCGTTGAGCACGATGAGCTCGAAGTGGTCGGCGCCGACCTTGACGCCTTCCCAGCTGTGCGTTTCGCGGTACGCTTCGGACGTACGCGGCTGGATCGTCGCGAGACGCGGCGCGAAGAAGTCGCGCGACGCGTACCACACGGGCTTGCGGTGGCCGTTGAAGTCGACGGCCGCCCACGAGACGACCGGCCAGTCGTCGTTGAGCTGCCAGATGAGCGCGCCTGCGTTGACTGGCGCAAGCGAACGCATATGCTCGACGCCGAACTTCATCGCATGCGCCTGCTGGAGCTGGCATGCCCAATGCCAATCCTGGATGTCGTCCCAGTTGTCGGTCGGGATGAGCCAGCTGTGTGCGCCGTCGCTCGGCTTGCCGTTGACGACGCCGAAGCTCACGTCGTCGAGCTGGCCCGGCGTCAGATGCGAACGCATGCCGCGCGCGAGCTTGTAGTTGCCGCCCATCGCCTTCTGGTGCACGAGCATCTGCTTGCCGAACGGCTCAAGCTTCTCATCATGCACGGCGCCGACGAGCGTGCTCCATGCCGGGGGCGCCTGATAGCCGAATTCGTCGGCGAAGCGAGGCGTGTACTCGGCATAGATGCGGTAGTCCTTGCGATTCCACGCGTCCCAGATGTGCATCGTGCCGTCGGTGTCCCAGTTCGCGTTCGTGAACTTCGTGAAGCTCATCGGCGAACTCGGCAGGTAGACGTGCGTCGGGTCGAGGTCGGCGAGCAGCTGCGGGAAGAGTTCGGCGTAGTAGTAATCGCCCCAGCCCTTTTCACCGTAGCCGTATTCGTTCGCCGGAAGGTCGTCGTCACGCACGGCCTGCTTGTAACCGCTCGTTGTTCGCCTGGAGGCGCGTGAGGGCGGAGTCCGCGTAGTTCGAATCGGTCGGGATCTTGACCTTGATGTTCGGGTACATCGCGTTGAAGTCCTTCATATAGGACTCCCAGTTCTTGCCCGGGTACGTCGCGAGACCCATGTCGGTACGTCCGTTGAAGAACGTGATCTCGGCCTTGAGATCCTTGCCCGTCTCCCCATGCTTGATCTCCGGATACGTGATGCCGGCTTTGTTGTTCTCGCCCGCACCGTTGCCGCCGTTGCCGCCGCAAGCCGCAACGCTCACGAGGCACGCCGCCGCGATACCAGCCGCCGCAATCTTCTTGACGTTCATTCCTGTGTCCTTCCTGGTTCTCTTGGGCGCCGTCGCCGACGTCCAGCTCAGCAATGAGCTTTGATCACCTCTCGGCTTCTCTGCCTGCCCGAGATGAACGATGGAATCAATATAACCGACCTCACCCAGCTTGTCAAGCGCTTAAGTAATTCCGTTGTGTCATGCACTACGATGCTTCTATCATGCACTATGCGAGCGTTATCATCAAATCGACTATATTCTTAGTATTTTCAACGATTTCGATTTGCACAACCGATGTATTTCGACGTCCTCGATAATCGACATCATCGTCAGATTCGACGTCTGCAACTATTAAGCGCTTCACGCTTTCGGCGTGTCCTCATCGACTTGCACCGATGCGCCCCGCAGCAAATGACGCACCACGGTACGATTACGCGACGCTCAGCGTACCGGAGTGCGGAGCTTCCTGCACAACGGCATACCCATGTCATCGACAGATCGCATAAATGGCCGCACTATGCGGTGGCGCCGCCACTCGCAGCCATATAGCCGCTGTACACGGTCGTATGGTGTGGCGCTGTCGCCAACTCCAGCCATACACACGCAACAGAAGGACGCATACTGCGGCATCGGCGACCACGCGCCCGGCGCACCGGTGCTCAGCGCGCGCTGTGCTCGGCGATGAAATCGCGGTACCACATGAAGCTGTCCTTCTTGACGCGCTCCTGCGATTCGTAGTCGACGTAGAACAGCCCGAAGCGCTTGCTGTAGCCGAATGCCCATTCGAAGTTGTCCATCAGCGACCATGCGAAGTAGCCGCGCACATCGGCGCCTTCCTCGATCGCGCGGTGGACGGCGTCGAGATGGCGGCGCAGATAGTCGATGCGGTCGTCGTCGTGCACCATCTTGACACCGTCGGGGCCCGCTTCGACCTTGTCCGGGCACGCGATGCCGTTCTCGGTGACGACGAGTGGCATTCCCGGATAGTCGTCGTTGAGGCGCACGAGGGTTTCGTAGAGCGCGTCCGGATCGATGTTCCATCCCATGTCCGTATGCGGTCCCGGTGTCGGGAGGAAATCGACGTCGCTCGCACCTGGGTTCGTCGACGCGGCTGTGCTTTGCGGGAACTGCGGACGGTCGCTCATCTTGACGAGGTTCGTCGAATAGTAGTTGAGGCCGAGCACGTCGATGGGTTGGTTGATGAGTTTGAGGTCGCCGTCACGGATGAAGTCCCAATCACAGATGCCCTTCGTGATCGCGAAGAGCTCCTGCGGGTAGCGTCCACGCAGCATCGGGTCGAGGAACGCGCGGTTCGCGATCAGGTCGAGACGGTGCACGGCGTCCGCGTCGCCGCGGCTGATCTGCAGGTTGCATGTGACGGACAGTTCGGGCTTCGCGCCCGCTTCGGCGCGTACCGCTTCGCACATGAGGCCGTGCGCGAGGTTGATGTGGTGCACGGCGCGGAACGCGAGCGGACCGCCGCCGAGGCCGGGCGCGTGTTCGGTGCCGCCGTAGCTGAGGTACGTCGAGCACCACGGTTCGTTGAGCGTCGTGTACGTGTGCACGCGGTCGCCGAGGCGTTTCGCGACGATGCCCGCGTACTCCGCGAGACGGTACGCGGTGTCGCGCGCGAGCCATCCGCCTTCACGTCCGTCCGCGGACGCCATGTATTGCGGCAGGTCCCAATGGTAGAGCGTCACGATTGGCGCGATGCCGTATTCGAGCAGACGGTCGGTGATCTTCTCGTAGAAGTCGAGCCCGGCTTCGTTCGGTTTGCCGTCCGGGGTCGGGATGATGCGCGGCACGCCGATCGAGAACCGGTACGCGTTCACGCCGAGGTCGTGCAGCAGTTTGAGGTCGTCTTCCCAACGGTGGTAGAAATCGTCGGCGACGTCGCCGCTGTCGCCGTTCAACGTGTGCCCGGTGTGCGAGAACGTGTCCCAGATCGACGGCGTGCGCCCGTCCTCTTCCGCCGCACCTTCGATCTGGTACGCCGCCGTCGCCGCGCCGAACAGGAATCCCTTCGGGAACCGCTCTGCCATATCTGCCGCCCTTTCGTTGACGTTCCGCCGTTTTCTTCCTCAACGCCGCAGCGATGCGCCATCGAATCGTCACATTATTGATAACTGTATCAATATATATGCTCATCATACATCGCATCATCGAACTACTTGAGCGCTTCAGCATGTCGCGTTTCGCGGCTCGACTATCATCGGTACAGAGCGGAGCACAGCACGCGTCCGCGGTCGCGCACAGCGGCAAACAACATACGCGATGCAGCCAAAGGAGTGTCATGCAGTTCATCGCATCTACGAATCAAGCGTTTCAATGCCAAGGACGTACAGAACAAACCGACGACGGACAACTGTGGGTGTTCCCGTACACGCAGGCGCGCTTCCGCTTCACCGGCACCTCGCTGCGCGTGAAACTGCGCAACCATTGGAATTACGGCGATATCCGCCTCGGCGTCATCATCGACAACACGCAGTACAGTGTGCGCGTCCCCTCCCCCGCGGAACCGGAGCTGCCACCGTACGCCGAAGAGGACGAAGGCGCGCTCACACTACTGATCGCGGACGACCTGCCGGACATCGACCACGAGGCGGTCGTGTTCAAACGTCAGGACGGCGGCATGCATTACTTGGAATTCATCGGCGTCGGCATCGACGATGACGCGCGCATCGCGCCGCCGCGGCATGCCCCGAGCGAACGCCGCATCGAGATCTACGGTGATTCGGTGAGCTGCGGCGAGCGCAACGAAGCGGTCCTCTACACCGGCGAAGCCGATCCGGACATCGATCTGACGAGCTACAGCAACGCGTGGTATTCGTACGGCGCGATCGCGACGCGTATGCTCGGCGCGGACCTGCGCATCATCGCGCAGGGCGGCGCACCGCTGATCGACGGCATCGGCTGGTTCAACGCACCGGACTACATCGGCATGGAAAGCATCTGGGACCGCGTCCGTTACAATCCCGCACTCGGCGAGACGAGCACGTGGGCGTTCGACGATTACGCACCGCAGATCGTCGTCATCGCGCTCGGTCAGAACGATTCCCATCCGGACGATTTCATGGAGGACGACTACGACGGGCGCACGTCCGCGCATTGGCGCGCACGCTACGCCGACTTCGTGCGCGCGCTGCGCGGCCGCTATCCGCGCGCGCGCATCATCTGCACGACGACCATCCTCGAACACAGCGACATGTGGGACCGCGCGATCCGCGAGGCCGTCGCGGCCGTCGGCGATCCACGCGTGACGTATTTCGGATACTCGCGCGCGGGAAGCGGCACACCTGGGCATCCGCGCATCGCCGAGGACGAGGAGATGGCGCGCGAATTGTGCGCGTATATCGCCACGTTCGGCGACGATGTGTGGGGACAGTGAGCAGGCCGGAACGCGCATAGACACTGAACACGGAATGGGACGGAGGGACAACAGCATGGTCACAGTGACGGGAATCGCACCGGGGGCGAGCGGGGTCGCGGATGGAGGGGCACATACCGACGCGGCGGACCGCACGCGCAACGGCTCGCTGCGCGTGGCCGCAGTGTTCAGCGACCATATGGTGCTGCAGCGCGAGACACCGATCGCCGTGTTCGGCACGGCACCGGCCGGTGAGCGTGTGGTGGCATCCCTGACCGATGCGCAAGGCGTGACCGTCGCACAGACGATGGCTGTAGCGCAGACGGTGGCCGCAGTACAGACGCCCAATGGTGCAGATACGCCCGCACCCGAGGCCTCATGGCTTGCCATCCTACCCTTCCTGCCAGCGGGTGGCCCGTATACCATGCGTGTTTCACATGAAACAGACCGTGTGGACTTCACCGATGTGATGATCGGCGAGGTATGGCTCGCCGGGGGCCAAAGCAACATGGAGCTCGAACTGCACACGAGCGAACACGGCGCCGAGGCGATTGCCGCGGCCACCGACCCACTGCTGCGTTTCTACAACACGCCCAAGGCGGGCCGCGTCGACGAGCCGCGGAGTCCGCTTCCGGGTGGAATCCCGCGGTGGCCCCGCAAGTAGCCGGCATGTCGGCGGTCGCCTACCATTTCGGCACCCGTCTGCGCGCGCAACTCGGCGCGGATGTGGCCGTCGGCATCATCGACTGCTACATCGGTGGCACGTCGATCACCAGTTGGATGAGCCGCGCCACGCTCGTCGGCTCCGACGCCGGCCGCCCCTACGTGGAGCGGTACGAAGCTGCGATCGCAGGCAAAACCGAAGAGCAGATGCGCGCGGAGGCCGACCGATGGCAGACGGTGTTCGACCAGTGGAACAACGATGTCGCGGCGATGAAAGAGGCCCACCCCGGCATCACCCAGCCGCAGATCGACGCGGAAATCGGCCCCTGCCCGTGGCCGCCGCCGGTCACGCCGTTCTCCGAACGCCGTGTGAGCGCGCCATACGAGGCGATGGTGCGCCGTGTGGCGCCGTACACATTGCGCGGATTCCTCTGGTACCAAGGCGAGGAGGACGAGGCGCAGTGCGAGTCGTACCGCGAGTTACTCGGCCTGCTCATCGAGGAATGGCGCACCTTGTGGAATCTCGCCGGGTATGAGGAGCCGGAGGTCGGGTACCAGACCGATGCCGCGGCGCGCGCGCTGCCGTTCATCGTGGTGCAGCTGCCGCAGTGGATTGACGGCCAAATGGCCGCGCGCGGCGAGGATCCGCTGCACTGGCCCGTCATCCGCGCGGCGCAGCTCGACGCGAGCGAGACGCTCGACGACGTGCTGCTCGTGTGCACGATGGACTGCGGCGAGTTCGACAACATCCACCCGCTCGACAAGACGACCGTCGGCACGCGCATCGCGGACATGGCGCTGCGCGGAGTGTACGGGCGCGCGGACATTGAGGCGGAAAGCCCGCACGTGGCGAGCGTGGCGCCGGCGGAGGGCGGCGCGCTCGACGTGACCTTTGCCAACGCGCGCGGACTGCACTGGTGCGGCACGACGCCGGATACACTGCGTGCGGCGCTCGGCGAGACCGGAGCACGCGACGCCGGCGAGTCAGGGTTCGAGGTCGCCGGCGCGGACGGCGTGTATGCGGCGGCGGCCGCGCGGATCCTGCCGGATACCAGCAGCGGCGATTGTATGACGGTGCGCGTGGCCGCGGCCCGAATCCCCTCCCCTGCCACCGTGCGGTATGCGTGGAGGAGCTGGGGCCCCGCGCCGCTGTTCAACGGCACCGACCTGCCGGCGCTGCCGTATGCGGGGTAGTGCACGGCGCGGTGGCCGTGGTGCCCGTGGTGGTCGCGCCACGCCAACCCCTCTTCGTTACGGGTAGTGGCTCTTGCCGCTACGGGTAGTGCAAAACGGGTCATATCATATTGTTTTCCGATACATACGCACTACCCGTAGCGGAAGAAACACTACCCATAGCGGAAAACGAAAAGGTGCGCCAAGACGGCTATCTCACTTCGCGCGCCCACCGTTTATCCACCCGCAGCAGCCACACACCGAACGGGATTGTCAGCACACCACCCACGATGAAGATCGCGCGCACATCCACCACATCGGCGAGAGGACCGAACACAAGCATGCCGAGCGGCGTGCCGAATCCGGAGAACGTGGTGAGCAGCCCAAAGACGCGCCCCTGCATGTCGGATTCGGTCTCCTGCTGCAGCAACGTGTATGTGGGCGATGTGCCGATCGCCGTGCTCACGCCGATGAGGAAATCGACGAGGAGATAGACGAGCAGTGTCGGAGCCAACCCGAGCGCGACCGTGCCTATGCCCATGCCGAAGAACGCGGCGGCGAGCAGCGCCATGTTGTCATGGAACAGTTTCGCCCCGACCGTCGCCAGCAGCGCGCCTCCGACCACCATGCCCACGCTCCACGCCATCTCGTTCGCGGCGAGCTTGTCGGAGGCGGTTTCGAGCACGGTGAATCCCAAATCGAGGCCCCCTTGGAAACCGCGGTTCATGAGCAGCAGCGTGAGGTTCATCGGCGCGATGTTGACGAAGCACACGAGTGCGTACGAGACGAGCACACTGCGGATCCGCGGGTAGCGCCACGCGTAGCGCAGCCCTGCACGCATCTCGGCGAAGGCCGATGGCGCTTCGTCCGGCCGCGTACGCCCCGCGCCACGCACACGGATCAGCGCGACGAACGCGATGCCGACGACCGCGGTCGTCACGTCGACGTACAGGATCGTCCACAGCGGCATGACGTTGATGAGCACGGCCGCGATCGCGGGCGCGGCGATCATGTTGACCGACTGGATCGTGCCGTTGATCGAGTTGACACGCAGCAGCTTCTCCTCGGGCGTGATGTCGGGGATGAACGATTGCACGGCGGGCGCCTGCACGCCCCCGCCGGCCGAGCGGATCATGAGGATGACGAAGAACAGCGCAAGCGCCTCGCCGCCGTTGGCGATGGACAGCGCCAACGCGATGGTCGCCAGGGCGATGATCGCGTCGGGCAGCATGATGAGCGCCTTGCGGTTCCAACGGTCGGCCCACACGCCGCCGAACAGCGAGACGATCGCCTGCGGCAGGGCGGCGCACAGTGTCGTCACGGTCATGACGGCGCCGGAATCGGTGCGCATGACGAGATGCCAGACGATTGCGTACTGCACGACGCTCGACCCGATGAGCGAAAGCGTCTGCCCGGCGAGCAACAACGCGACCCGGGTGCGCCATGATTGCACATGTGTTGTGGTCATGATGGTTCACTTCCTCGATGAAGCGGCGGTCTGCGCGCATGCGAGGCAAGGCCCGTGATCGCGAGCGTTTCCTGAACATCGATTGGTGGCATGCTGCGGCAGACGTCAGCCGACCGGCTGCGCCGCATATGGTTCATTTGGTTGGATGCATCCGGATCACCGGATCATGGAAGGCAGAGGATGCGCATCAACGCGCGCAGGGAATGGCCGCTGCAACCTTCGCCATCATGGATCTTCCACACATAGAACACCAATGTAGCAGATGTCATGGCACGTGCCAAAACAGTGCGCTGTTATACTTTTTCATACTTGTTATAGTTGTTATACTTGTTATAGCTTTTCCGTGGCATCGCAGATTCCAAGAAACCGTCATACTGCTGGAGCCCAAGCAGAATGCTCACGTTGTTTCCTATATGCCCATATGCCGCCTTCCGTCGCACTTGAAGCTTCACTGCCCGTGTTTGGTATGGAAAGAGTGAAGGCCGGCTCTTTCGAACCGGCCTATCGCTTAACAATGGGGTGTGCCATCTCCGTTCTTGGAACGGTCGCTCAGATGTCCACCGTGGTTCCATGATACCAGTTAGGATGTATGTGCCACAAGGACGGTTTCGCTCACCGTCTGTGTGGCCGCTCTGGCATTCGTCGGGGTGACGCTGTGCGTTGCCCTTGATGGCAGCGCATCATAACAATGGAGTGTGTCATATGAACACCCAAAACCCCAAGCCGGATGATTCCGGCGTGATGTTGATGGCAGTGTTGTCGATGCTTGTTTCAAGACTCGATGCACCATACGCCCTCATTGGCTGCATGCTGGTGATGGCGGCCATCGTCTATCGTTGGAAGAAGCGGTAGCGGGTGGGGCTCTCCTGTCTTATTTGGGGAGCCCTCTATCATTCATTCGCACACCTCGACACCCAAAGATGCCGAGATACGCGAACGGGGGCCGCACAACATGTCGTTGTGCGGCCCCCGTTCGCAAATCAGATCAGATCACTCGGCGTCCTGAACCTGGGCGCGGGCGATCTTGCCGGTGAAGGAATTGGCCTCGTCGGCGTCCTTCGCGGCTTCGTTGTTCCACGAGAACATCGCGCGGAGCTTCGGGCCGACCTCTTCGATGCGGACGTTCGAGTACTCCTCCTGGAGCTGCTTGAACTTCGGGGCGCCAGCGGCCTGGTCATCCATGAACTCCTGGGCGAACGAGCCGTCCTGGATGCGCTTGAGGTGGTACTCCATGCGCTCGCGGGCGTGCTCGTCGATGACGGTGTTGACGTAATCGCCGTACTGGGCGGTGTCGGAGCAGGACCAACGATCCTTGTTGAGGCCGCCTTCGTTCATCAGGTCGACGATCATCTTGAGCTCGTGGCAGACCTCGAAGTAGGCGATCTCCGGCTGGTAGCCGGCGTCGGTGAGGACCTCGAAGCCCATTTCGACGAGCTTGTTGACGCCGCCGAGGAGCACGTTCTGCTCACCGAAGAGATCGGTCTCGGTCTCTTCCTTGAACGTCGTCTTGATCGCGCCGGCGCGCAGCGCGCCGATCGCCTTCGCGTACGCAAGGGCGAGATCCCAGCCGTCGCCACGCGGATCCTGCTCGACGGCGGTCACGACCGGGACGCCACGGCCTGCGGCGTACTCGCGGCGAACGATGTGGCCCGGGCCCTTCGGGGCGACCATGAAGACCGGGTGGTCCTCGGACGGCTTGATGTAGCCGTAGTGGATGTTGAAGCCGTGCGCGAAGGCGAGCGCGGCGCCTTCCTTGATGTTCGGCTCGATGTCGTTCTCCCAGATGCCCTTCTGATACTGGTCGGGAGCGAGGATCATGATGACATCGGCTTCGGCAGCGGCTTCCGGAACGCTCTTGACCTCAAGGCCCTGGTCCTTCGCGAACTGGACGGACTTCGAGTTCGGACGCAGGCCGACGACGACGTCGACGCCGGAGTCACGCAAGTTGAGCGCGTGCGCGTGGCCCTGCGAGCCGTAGCCGATGATCGCGACCTTCTTGCCGTCGAGGACCGAGAGATCGCCGTCGTCTTCGTACCAGATCTGTGCTGCCATATTGGCACACTCCTTATGTGTTCTGCAGCGCGGGTTCGTAATCTGCCCCGCGGTGCTGGTGTTGTTCTTTGTCGGTTACATGAACCGCGCGCCCCATGGTTTGGGCCGGTGATCCGTGTATGCAAGTTTCCCGCTGTGTCGGAGATTTTGTCTCCGAAACTGAGTCCTCATATTACCGAAATCTCCACGCGCGACTGCATCGAGTCCATCTTTTGGATACCGTCGGCACATTGTTTTCGAATATACGGGGTTTCTTTGGAAAAATGGTGCATATCCAGCAACGTTTGTCTGAAATCAGTAAGATTTTTGTTCCATATCGTGGACATCTCTTCTGTGGACATCCATTCGTCGGCTGGGTGGCTTCCTCTTCTCTGTATCCATCGCGGTGACCGTGTACGTATTTCCGCGCGCATCAACGCATGTCATCGACATCCTTCGTCCCATGGCACGTGAGGATCGCGACGAGGAGCGACGACAGCGGGAACGGCACACGCCATCTCTGCTGTCGTCTTGTCATATCGATATCGTCCTTCGATGCCGTAATCCACATACATCACGACATGCGCGCGGAGGCGCCACCCAAGGTCCGGATACGCGCAAGCGGCGCACGCCCCGTCCGCCGATGCGAAAGGTGGACATGCGCCGCTTGCGCGTGATATCAACGTTGTCCGGCGTATGCGACGACCGCCGCACCGGCTGCGCCGGCGCACGCGAACATGATCGCCGCCCACAGGAAGACGCTCGAGAACGTGGCCGCGTACGCGAACACGAATCCGCCTACAGCGACACCGACAAGACGGCCTAGTGTCGCGCTCGTGTTGAACACGGCGAGATACCCGGCTGCGCGGTCCACGATCGGGATCGAGGACACGGCGAGCACCTGCAACGCATCATCGACCATATGGACCGCGAATCCGCCGACGCCCGCGAATATGTACAGCCCGACGGTCGTATAGCTGACGAGCGGCACGATGACGGCGACGATCGCGAGCGCGACGCCGATGACCAGTACGAGACGGTCGTTGTCGATGGACGCGCGCAGCAGATTCGTGACGCCTTCGCCGAGGAGCGCCATCGCACACGCGAGAAGCCCCATGAGCGCGACCATGAGCATCGTCGCGCGCATGTCGAGGGCGGCGTCGGCACCGCGGCGGTAGCGTACGACGAACCAGACGAACGCGATCGCGAGCATGGCGCCCGCGGATGCGAACAGCCGCGTCAGGCACAGCATGCGCCACGCCGCCGAAGGGTGCTCGACACGTAGCGTCACGAGGAGGTCGGCGTTCGTCATCGGTTTCGCGCGCGAATAGACGGTCGACGATTCGCGTGGGATGACGAGCAGGCCGACGAGGCCCGCGACGAGCAGTCCGACGGCGCACAGGTCCATGCCAGCGGCGGGGTCGCCCACGATGAGCACGCCGAACCATATGCCGAGCACGAGGCCCGCGAGGAGCCCGATTGTGCGCCATGTGCCGACGGTGTCGCGGAACTTGTCGGGGACGCGTTCGCCGAGCGACGCGTGCAACGTGCACATCATCGCGGCGAGCCCAATCTGCAGCAACGCCCAGACGATACCGACGGCGACGGGTGTGTGGCATGCGCCAAGCGAGAACGCGAAGATGACGGCGACGACCGTGCCTCCCGCGAACCATGGCGCGCGTCTTCCGAACGGCGTGCGCGTATGGTCGGACAGCGGCAGGAAGAAGATCGTCGCGATGAACGCGCACAGGATGCCGACGCCGAGGACCCAGGCGAGCGCGACCGCGCCGCCGACCGGACCTCCCAACGTGTCGAGTTCCTGCGGGACAAGCGTGATGTTGAGCGCGGCGAGCGCGAACGCGAGGAAGAACGCCGTGCATGCGAAACCGATCTTCATCCGCAGAATCTCGGTTTTCGTGGGGCGGTTGCCGTCCGCGTCGACCATCGGGTCGCGCATGTCGAGGAACGCGGATCCGAGGTCAGGCACGGGTTCGTCGGCGCCACCGACGGGGGCGTTGATGCCCATCGCGGCGGCCTGCACCTCCGGCTGGTCGGTCGCGGCTGGCGGTGTCTTCGGCTTCTGGCGTACGGCGAGGCGTGCGACCGCGGCTTTGTCCTCGTCGGTGAGGGCTTTGTCGAGGTCGGGGCGGTCGTCGATGCCGGGACGGACGTAATCGGAGTTCGGGAACGGACGCGGCGCGGGACGCTCAGGGCCGTCCGCGCCTTCTTGTGGTGACTGATCGTTCATATACACCACGATAACGGCAGCCGCGCGGCGGCCGCCACGTTACCGCCGTACGCGCAGACGAATTCGCGCATCGGGAGCGCACACACGACGGCAATGACAGCGATGTCACCGATACTCACAGGTCATGGGATGCGCTGCTCAGCGCATCCAGCAACCGGACCCACAGCTTGGTCTGTTCTTCTATCTGCGACTCGCCCCATGCCTGCTCCTTCAGCGCCTGTCCGACCATGCACTGGAATTTCAGGCTTTGCTGGCCCACATTGAAATGCCTGATCTTCTCCATCGCGCCGAGGTTGTTGCGTCGGGAGTTCTCCCGAACCGTCAGCAGACATAGGTTGCCGAAGTCGTCCACATTGGCCGGCGCGGAGCCACCGCCCAAAGGATGCTGCGGAGAGAAATGCTCCACGGAATTACGGTAGCGGAAGCGGAACTGTCCGTAATCAAGGGCTTGCGTACTTTCGTCGGACTGTACTGTCCGTGTGGTGTATTCCCGCCACCGGGTATGCACGTCCGACGCTATCATCGGCGGTTCATCGGCCCCGAAGATGCTGGCCACGTCCAGACCTTCTTCCTTTGGCGAATCATCAGCATACGTGAGCAGCGCCCACAGCGCATAGTCCAGATAGTTGAAGATGAGGTGCTCAGTGCCGGTGCCTCGGTTGACGGCTTCACGAATACACGACTGGCGCTCTTCCGGCGGCGCGTCTTTCAAACTCTTCAGCCCCAGCGCCCCCTCAAGTCGCTCATGCGCATACTCCCGAATGTGTTGCAGGAACGCGCATCCATCGACCGTTTCCTGTCCCCACAACCACTCCAGCATTCTGCACAGTGCGCTCTTGTAGTTGTTGCCCGTTTCGGTCACCTGAAACATGGACTGGATCATGATCAGTTCCTGCCGATACGCCTCCGAGAACGTGTTGCCGGGGCGGTAGGACTGCTTGTCCCGGTGGTATCTGGGCAACATCCATTCAGTGGCATCGGATGGAGCCGCCGAATCGATATGCGTTTTGATGATGTAGTTGTCGAACAGGAAACGGCATCGCAACAGTGTCGCGGCGAATCGTTTCGCATGGCCCTCCGCGGATGCGCCCTCGACTGAGGCAGCTGAGCTCTCTGAAACTTCATCAGATATTTTGACCACCTTGTCGTCAAATACGCTGAGCAATGCCGTATCGTCAAGAGGGACATGCTCATCACCACCGTAGATGCGCAGCACATGCATGAGGAACGCCGAGAAACTGATGATGGAATGATACCGTTCGGCTTCGTCGTTCGACGGTACGCTCGACGGTGTCTGCCGCTCAGCTTGCAGTGGCTCTTTGCTGAGAGCATCGTTGAGCACCTCGTCAAATGGTCTGACGCTGCCATCGCCGCTGTCGTCGTCGTCCGAGGCTGTCGCTCGGACGAGTCGGCTCCATTCGAGGGACGGAAGGGACGACCAATCCTCGCCGAACCAGCGCGTCCGTTCATCGGGAGTCGCGAGGCATTGCATGTAGTGATCCATATCCGAGCAGACATCCCAGATACGGCCGATGGTCTCGCGAGCCGCCGGGGAGGATACGGAGCTCATAAGACGCGCTTTGACGATGTCCTGCGGCCTAAGCTGCACGCCGCGCGTGTTCATGATTTCGAAATAGCGGTTGAGATTGGTTCCCGAAGGCAATTCGTCACGCACGATGCTCACATTGGTGCGCAGTTTTTCGAGATCTATCCGATGCTTCGGCTCTTCCAGGTATTGACGGATGACCTGATATCCCCCGATCAATGGGCGACGCATCATCTCTATCTCTTCCTGATCAGAGGGGCCATCCTGTGCGCCAATGTCCTTCGGCTGATCGGGCTTGCCGCCCGCATGCAGTTGTTCCAGCAACGCCCCATATGATTCGGCACGGCATTCGTATTCCAATCGCATGCTCCATGCAGCCAACGCGTCGGCGGCTTTATCGTCATCGCCATGGCAGAGCACTGCCAGAAGCAGATACAGCGTGGTCAGACGCTGCTGGCCATCGATGACCTCGTACACGGTCTCGTTCTGCTCACGGCCGCGCCCCGCGACGACCAATGAACCCAGATAGTATTGCGTATCACCGTCGATGGCGCGCCTGATGTCGTCGAGCAGTGTCTTGATCTCATCATTGCCCCACGCATATGCGCGCTGATAAATCGGAACCCGGTACACGCACCCCTCGCCGAAGAGTTCAGCGATGTTCAGCACCGTCGAATTATCCGTCATCATTGCCCCTTCCCCTGGTTCAGGACATTGTCTATGCGCTTCACCCATTCTTCTTTCGTCACCCATTCCTCGGGCATGTGACTGTCCCCTTTTTCTGCCTGCAAGCCATAGCGCCATCCTCCTTTTTTCTCATGGACGATGAGACCGTCCTCATACAATGCGCTGAACACATCGTGTCCCTCAATGCCGGATTGCTGCTTTTCCCTACGAATTTTCTCCAGCAACCCACGTTGCCGCAGAGTATCGATCAGCAGGGAAAGCACATCCTCAGACGACGAGACTCCATCATCATTGATCGCGCTGCCGGCATTGCGCATCATATAGCGATTCCACAGTTCCCGATCTTTCGAATCCTCAATAGGCTGCCGAGCAATGCGCGCCATATGGGACAGCACATCCCGACCACGGTAGGCGTAACGGATCACCTCGAATACGCGGGCATTCCATCCCCATCGATCCGCACCCAGCACATAGTTGTTGACGGTGGCAAACGACAACGAGCGAACACTGAGTCTCATATATGCGGCATAGAGGAACGCCATTCTGGCGACGTCGGCGACATCATCATCGCCGAATCTATCCCGGTAATACAGCAGGATGGTGCGGAAAAGCTCGATCATATAGTGGTATCGCCACGTATGCGCAAAAGTCGCGATATCGGCGCATATCTCCTTCCACGGCGTCTCATCATGCATGGTCTGCTGCCGGAGTAGCGATCGATAATGCTCCGCGTAGCGGAAGAACGCTTCGCCGTTGATCATCGGCTGATCGATCTGGAACGCATACGACGTCTCCGACCCGCCATTGGCGCGGTCTGTGTTCGCATACCAGGCGGCGACGAAATTGTACTGCCACGGTGCGCATTGACGTTCATTGCCACGGCCCGGCAGATCGATGCCTTTGAACATGGCGATGGAATCCGAGTCCAGACCGCCGGGCTTCGCTTTCTCCCTTCGATTCCAACACGCGATGCGATAGAGATATGTGCCGAAGAGCGGCTGGATCTCATCCTGATGCAGCTCCCACCGCCGCACCAGTTGTTGCTTGAGGCTTTCGGCCACGCCGTCGGCATCCATGCAGCGAAGATGGAATGCCTTGAGCAGATCGGTGGGATCGAGTTCCTTGCCGCGCGCATTCTGCGAATCGAACATCTGGAACGCTTCGGGCAGATGGCCTTGCGCGACCTCGATCTTCAGCACCTCGCAGCCATCGAGCAGCCGACCAGCGAATCGCGAGCGCCGCTTGCCCTCCCACGAATCCAGCAATTGCCGTATCGCACGATCGTTCTCATACAGGTGCCGGCGAGACTGCTCGTCATCGCGTATATTCAGCCGCATATCACCATCACACGCCTCCAGCGCGGCCAATATCAGATGCAATGTGATCACCCGCTGCTGCCCGTCGACGATGTCGAGCGACGTCCCGTCTTCGTTCCGATAGACGATGACAGTGCCGATGCGATACCGTGATTCATCCGCCGCGGGATCGAACTGCGCCGAGTGCCCAATATCCTCGATCAACTGGAGCACGTTGGACGTCCGCCAGACGTAGGGACGCTGATAGGAAGGCACCCGCAACGGGCAGTGCAGCAGTTCGCGGATGCTGCAGACCCCTACATCGATCGCATCGTTGCTCATCCTGTCTCCCTATGCCATGCGATATATGGGACGCCATGCCACATATCGACCCTTCATGTACTCATGTCCATCATATGCGACGTCATCCGCATGCACGGCGGCCGCAGCCATGCGACAACAGTGGAATCCCACGAGCACCATACGTGGAAAGGCCGGCGACGCGAACGTCGCCGGCCTTGGCAATGTGATGATGAAAGGAACGTGTCGCTTGACGTTGCGGATGCGCATGATGAGCGCGGCCGCGACGAGCACGATGACGATCGCGACGACGAACACCCGCGCATACGCGGACCGTGTCGACGGCCGCGAGCACGGCCATGCCGGAACCGGCGGCCTGGGAATCGGTCGCGAGTTTCGTGCCCTGCACCTGCTCGTCGTCGGCGCTGCCTTCGGCGGCGCGTTTCTTCGGCATCAGCGCGGTCAGTCGCGCGATGTTCTCCTTGTCCTCCTGACTGAGGGCCTTGTCGAAGTCCGGTCGATCATCGATGCCCGGGCGGATGTAGCCGCTGGGGCCCGGCTTGCCGCCGGCGCCTTGTTCGTCAACCTTGATCCGCTCTTTTCTGATGCTCTCGTTCGTCCGCTCCGTGTCGCCATCGCGACACGGTCGACATCAGCGGAACCGTGTACGTATGCTCACTTCGTGTGCACGACGGGCGGATACGCGATGAGGTCGTCGCTGCTGTGTTCGCCTGCGGCGTCGCGCCACGTCATCGTCGCGACGGGCTGCGTATTGTCCGCGCCGACACCCTTCGACGGCGTGAACGTCAATGTCGCCGACGTCGCAGCATCGTTCCACGTGAAACTGATCGTCGATCCGTCGGCGGCGTAGCTGAAATCGCCGTCGAACGCGGACAGTTCGTTGCGGAACGTCGCGAGCGCGTTGAGCGCGCGCACGACGGGACGCTCGAGGTTCTCGTCGATTTCGGACGTCGTGTAATAGTGGCGGTTGATGTCACGCCCGACATTCGTGCGCTTGAGCAGTTCCATGTCGTTGGCGCCCGCGAGCGCGCCGACGTAGTACACCTGCGGCACACCGGGGAGGAAGAACTGCACGGCGCGCGCGGCGATGTAGTGTTGGTCGTTGCGGCCAAGCGCGGAATAGTAGGTGGAGTTCACCTGGTACAGGTCGAGGTTCGATGCGGCGGCACCGGTCGCGGCCTTCGATTCGCCATGCGTGTTCGCTGCGATCGTCTCGACCATGTTGTCGACGTCCTCGTCGGGGACGAGCCCCTTGAGCGAACGGTCGAGCTGGTCGGAACCGATGTCGATGACACCGATGCCATCGTGCGTGTCCAGGACGGTGACGGCGTTGTTCGGACGGATCTCGGTCCAATGCGCGAGCGCGTCGACGCTGCCGGTGAACAACGAATGCAGCAGAAGCGGCGGCAGCGCGAAATCGTAGACACGGTCGACTTTCGCGGCGATCTCGACCTGCTTCCTGTAATACGAATGGACTTCGATGAGGATCTCGAGGCCGCGCTTGGCCCCTTCCTCGCGCAGCCGGGAGATCAATGCGAACGTCTTCGGCGTCATGAAGCAGCTCGTGCCCGCCTCCTTCGCGCCGTAGCCGACGGCGTCGAGGCGGATGTATTTGACATGGGACTTGCCCATCTGGTCGAAGATCGACATCAGATACTCCCAGCCCTCCGCGGAATCGGTGTCGATATCCACCTGCTGCGGCGTGAACGTGACCCACACGAGGCGCGTCTTGCCGGCGAAGCTGTAGTGGGTGAACGGCAAGCCCGGGCGCGGGCGGTAGATGCCGGCGAGCTCCTCCTCGGTCGCGCCGTCCGGGAACACCGAACTCATCGTCAGGAACATCGGATAGTACTCGGACTCCTCACCGCGCTTGAGCACATCCTGGAACTGACGTGACTGCCAACTCATATGGTTGACGATCGCGTCGACCATGATGTCGTGCGTTTTCGCGAGTTCCGCGATGTCATCCCAATCACCGAGGCGCGGGTCAACCGTTGTGTGGTCGATCGGATCAAAACCGGCGTCCGCACCATCGAACGGCGTGAAGAACGGCAGGATGTGCACGCCTTCGTATACACCGTCGAATCGGGTGCGCAGGATGTCGGTGAGCGATGCGAGGTTGCCGTCGCCAAGACGGTCCGCATATGTGATGAGCTGAACTTTGTTCTTCACAGGTTCCTCCTCGTCGAGTCAGGTACGGTCGATCAATCACGCCGTTGGGATCAAACGGTCCGGTTGTCCGGGAACTGGTTCGGCAAACATGTGCACGATCCGCGTTGCGGCGACGTGCGTGATGGCGATGCCGAACATGGCGTCGGACGTCGTATCGAACACACTATCGAACCGGTTCGATAGTGATTATCGCACCACACCCGCGAATATGCAACGCGCGTTTGCACTCGGCGTGTCGAACCGGTTCGATATGAGACGACAGTGCGCGTGATAGTGGGGATGCGGTGTGTGGTGCCGTGCGCGGGGTGCGCTGCGGATGGTATGCGGAGGGCGGCGGTAGAGGTACGGAGTGCAGCGGACGGCGGGCGGTGTGCGCGACGGGCGGCGGCCACCACTGGCACTGGCAGCAAAACGGACGCACACCGCGGCAGCGCCGCAGAAAGCAGCCACTATCCCCGTACAGACGGACGCACTTGGCGGCACCACCGCCGACTACTACCGCCACCGCGCCGTCAGCAGACGTCCACCGCGGCGCCACCGCAGCAAGCAGCCACTACCGCAGCATAAACGTACTCACACTGCGGCAGCGCCGCCAACCACTGCCGTATCTGCATCCCACACGGACGCACACGGCGGCACCACCGCAGCAAGCAGCTGCCACTGTGGCACAAGCGGACGTCCCAGGCGGCAGCGCCGCACACGGCAGCCTTCGGCGCGCCGCGGTCGCCACGTACACACCACCGCATAATCGACATATGCAGACACCGCGTCTACAATGTTGCCATCCAACCGGCTCGACATGGGTACGCGGCACCCAACAACCGCGCACCCCAAGTACGCGGCACCCAACAACAGATAACAACCGCACCGCACCACACAACGCGACGCGTCAATGGCAGCGAGGAGGTACAGATGGTAGGCATGCGCGACGTTGCGAAGAAGGCGGGCGTCTCGGTGAGCAGCGTCTCGCTCGTCATCAACGGCACCGGCTACGTCTCGCGCGATATGCGCGAGAAGGTCGAACAGGCGATGCGCGAGCTCGACTACGTCCCGAACGAGCTCGCGCGCCATTTCTACCACGGCAAAACCGGCATCGTCGGCGTCATCGTACCGACGATCCGACATCCGTTCTTCGCGACGCTCACCGCGCATCTGCAGCGCGAGTTCGCCGCCCGCTCACTGCGCACGATGCTGTGTTCGACCGTCGATTCCGCGAGCGGCGAAGCGCAATACGTCGATATGCTGCGCCAACGCAGCCTCGACGCGCTCGTCGTCGCCGCGCACACGACGCACGACGTCGACTATTGGACGTCGATCGAGCGTCCGGTCGTCGCGTTCGACCGCAATCTCGGCGCGCACATCGCGCAAGTGAGCTCCGACCACGCGCGCGGCGGCGCGCTCGTCGCCGACGTGCTCACGCGTACGGGCGCGCGCGACGTCGTCATCATCGGCGGTCCGCGCGCGCAATTCACCGATCTTGACGACGCGCACACGACGTTCCCGACGGTGCGCTATGTACAGACGCTCGAGGAGCGTCTCGACGCGGCCGGCATCGCGCATGCGTACATCGAATCGGGCGAAGTGTTCGACCTCGATGGCATACGCCGCGCCGTGCACGACGCATTCGACGCGCATCCGGACATCGACGCGTTCGTCGGCGCCGACCTCGCCGCCGCGTTCGCGGTGCAGGAGGCGGCGCTGCGCGGCATCGCGGTGCCCGGACGTCTGCAGGTCGTCGCATATGATGGCACCGTCGTCGCCGATTGCGCGGGGCTTCCGCTGACCGCGGTACGTCAGGATTTCGATGCGATCGCGCGCGCGATCGCGGACAACGTCGGACAGGAGATCGATTGGTTCGCCGATGGCGGTGCGCACGGCGGCGCGCCATCGCACCATGTTTCCTCGACGAACGCGTCCGCCGCGAACGAAACGCACCCCGCACACGGGGATGCGCCGTCGCCGCGCGCGACGATCATCCCCGTCACCCTTGAGGAATGTTCGACGACGCGGTAGCGCACGCCCCCATGTCCGCAGCACGGTACGCCCACACTCGCGCCAGCGTACCACCGTGCGGCACACGCCGCAGCACGGTACGTTTACCCACTCGTCAGCGTACCGTCGCGCGACGCCTGTCGTGCAACACACGCGCCAAATACATCACCCCCCACGCACCGCACAACCTACGCACCGCACACCGCGTCCCCCGCATCCCCACATATATACGGAGGTGGGCCACCGCTGAGGATGGCCCACCTCCGAGAGTCGCCCACGTGGGCGGTGGCCCCGTCCCGCGCCGGGGCCACGTCTATTCCAGTGCCGTCAGCACGATGCCAGCGCCGTCAGCACTGTGCCGGCACCGTCACTCGCTTGGCACTTCGCCGCTCTGCATCGCCTGGAACACGTTGACGTTCTTGTCGTCGTATGCGTAGATGCCGATGTTCGCGGAGCTCGGGTCGTTGTTCTTGTTGAACGCGCCGATGCCGGTCTTCCCTGAGTATTGGATCTTCTTCTTGTCGTCGATGAGCGCCTTGCACGCCTTGAAGCTGTCGCACTGCTCGCCGCCGTCCGCGCCGGAGACCGACGCGAGGTTCTTCTGGATCGTCTCACCGCTTGCGCTGCCGCCCTGTTCCGCCGCGAGCGCGGCGAGGATCACGGCGTCGTAGGTTTCGGCCGCGTACGTCGTGTCGGAGACGTCGGTGCCGGTGCCTTTGAGTGCTTCGAGGAACGCGTCATCGACGTGCGCGCCTGGGATCGTGCCCTTCGACCCTTTGAGCAGTCCCGCGTCGTAGGTCTTCGAATAGTCGACGGTGTTGCCGTCGACGAGGTAGAGCTTGTGCGTGTCGACTCCTGCCGACGCGAGTGATTTGATGAGTGGCGTCGCTTGGTCGTACGAGATGATGAGTGTCGCGTCCGCGCCGGATTCCTTGATCGCCGACGCGATCGACGCGTAGTTCGTCTCCGCCGGATCGAACGCGTCCTTTTCGCCGTAGACGACGTCGACACCCGCGCTTTGCAGTTTTTCGAGGATGATGTCGCGCATGCCGGTGCCGTATTCGTCGTTGAAGCATGCGATCGCGAGTTTTTTGACGCCGTCGCCCGCGATGAGGTCGCCCATGACGGCGCCCTGCACGGCGTCCGGCGCGACGGTGCGGAAGAAGTACGGGTCCATGCCAGAAAGCGTCATTGATGTCGACGCCATCGAGATGACCGGGATCTTTTCGGCGACGATGCTCTTGTACACGTTCTTGACGACGCCCGACGCGGCCGGTCCGATGACGACCGACGGGTGTTTCGAGAGGACCGATTGCGCGGCCGATGTGTTCTGATCCGCATGTTCGCCGTCGGATGTGTCCGCTTCGACTTCGGTCACGTCCTTGCCGAGGACGCCGCCCGCCGCGTTGATGTCGTTCACGGCGAGCTTGATCGCGGCCACCTCCGGTGGCGCGAGGTACGCGAGTGTTCCGGTGAGGGGCAGCAGCGCGCCGACGACCATCGCGCTGTCGTCCGCTTGTGCGCTCGCGTCGGCCGCCCCTCCCGAGCCGCCGCATCCGGATAGGGCGAGCGTCGCCGCCGCGACGAACGCCGTCATTGCTGTGGCCTTGGTACGCATCGTGTGCAGTCGCATATGAATCACTTCACTTCCTCATTGGTTCGGTCGACCGTCACGATGTGCAAGGCCGCCGCCGTTCATGGTTGATGTTGGCTCATGTTTGATGAAAATCGATTATTCAATTATTCTTATTTTATATTATAAATAATTATTAGTATTCGAAGACGATGGTGTTACGGAAATATTTCACGACGACATCGATGAATTGATCGAACAGGTCAACAATATTGCCGTTCGCCCACAGACATCATTGCCCTGCCTTCTCAACCTCCTCCTCAAGGTTGCCGAGATACAGGCTGATGACCTTCGGATCGTTCATCAGGTCGCGGCCGCGCCCGGAGTACGCGTTGCGCCCTTGGTCGAGCACGTAGCCGCGGTCGCATATCTGCAGGCAGCGGCGCGCGTTCTGCTCGACGATGACGACGGAGACGCCCGCCTTGTTGACCTGGCGTACACGGATGAACGTCTCGTCCTGCATCATCGGCGACAGTCCCGCGCTCGGTTCGTCGAGGAGCAGCACCGACGGCCGCATCATAAGCGCGCGGCCCATCGCGACCATCTGCCGTTCGCCGCCGGAGAGCTGCCCGGCGAGCTGGTTGCGCCGCTCGCCGAGCTTCGGGAAGATCGAGCAGACGTAGTCGAACCGTTCATCGAATTTCTTCGGCGCCTGATATGCGCCCATGCGCATGTTCTCGGCGATCGTCAGGCTCGGGAACACGTTCTCGGTCTGCGGCACGAAGCCGACGCCGCGTGCAACGAGTTTGTCCGCGCGCAGGTTCGTGATGTCCTGTCCGCGCAACGTGAGCGCGCCCGAATGGATGCGCACGAGGCCGAAGAGCGATTTGAGGAGCGTCGATTTGCCTGCGCCGTTCGGTCCGATGATGCCGACGATCTCACCGTCGTGCAGTGCGAGCGACGCGCCGTTGAGGATGTTGACGCCGGGAAGGTAGCCTGCGACGAGGTTGTCCGCGTCGAGGAGCGGTTCGCCTTCCGGTTCGCCGACATGCGTCTCGGCGCGGCTCATCGCGCGCGGGGCGTTCTTTGTGCCGTCGAGGCCGTAGATGTCCGTTCCACCATCTGTTTCACGTGCAACTTTCTTCTTGTGGTGACGTGTGCCGACCGTATGCATTGTCGCTGCCGTTGTCGCGTTCATGCGTGTTCCTCCAATCCTTCGAGCACCGCATCGTCGCCGAGGTCGACATCCGCATGCGCGCCGAGATAGGCGTCGACGACGGCCGGGTCGTCCATGACCGTCTTCGGCTGCCCTTCCGCGACGATCCTGCCTTCCGCCATGACGGTCACCCAGTCGGCGATGTGCCGCACCATGTTGATGTCATGTTCGACGAAGAGCACCGTCGTGCCGTCCTCGCGCAGGCTGATGATGTGGTCGAGCAGCGACTGCTTGAGCGCCGGGTTGACGCCCGCCATCGGTTCGTCGAGCATGACGAGCTTCGGGTCGCACATGAGCGCACGCGCCATCTCGAGGAGCTTGCGCTGGCCGCCGGAAAGCGAGCCGGCGAAGTCGTCCTTCTTCTTGATGAGCAGGAAGCGTTCGAGGAGCGCCTCCGCCTTCTCGCGGTTCTCCCGCTCCTTCTTCCTCCACATGCCCGGGAAGAGCGAACGGAACATCCCCTCGCCCGGCTGGTCCGGCGCGCCGAGGAGCATGTTGTCGAGCACGGACAGGCGGCTCATGACCTTCGTCAGCTGGAACGTGCGCACCATGCCGCCGCGCGCGACATGCTCCGGGTTGACATGCTGCATGTCCCTGCCGTCGAACCGCCAGCTGCCGGTGTCGGGCGTGTCGAATCCGGTCATCAGATTGAAGAACGTCGTCTTGCCGGCGCCGTTCGGCCCGATGAGCGCCGTGATGCCATGCCGTTCGATCTCGAAATGCCCGACATCGACGGCCGTCATGCCGCCGAAGCGCCGCACGACGTCGTCCGCGACGAGGATCGGGTCGGGCTTGTGCACACCCGGCTTGTTCTCTACGAACGCGAGGTCGCGCGTGACCTTGTCGCCATAGGCGGTCGAGATGAGCTCCTCGCCCTCGGGCGGCTTCGTGCCCCATTTCGCAAGGTCGTAGAACGGTTCCTTGACCTGTGCGGCCGGGGATGCGGCCGCGTCCTTCCGCTGTGCCGCCTCGACGGGCGGCTTGTTGTTCTCAGCCATTGAACGCCAACTCCTTCTTGTTGCCGAGGATGCCCTGCGGTCTGAAGATCACGAGCAGCATGAGCGCGACACCGACGATGATCCAGCCGAGCGCTTCGATCTGGTTCGACGAGATGACGGTCGGCGGTATCGAGACGCGCATCGTCTCCTTGACGGCCGTGAGCAGCACCCACAGCACACACGAACCGAGGATCGGGCCCATGATCGTCGCCGCGCCGCCAAGCAGCAGGATCGTCCACGTGTAGAACGTGACGGTGCGCCCAAGCGAATCCGGGTTGAGCGAACGCGGCAGGACGAAGACGATGCCGGCGAGCGCGCCGAAGAGGCCGCCGACGACGAGCGCCTGCATCTTGCACCTCGTGACCGACTTGCCAAGCGAGCGGACCGCGTTCTCGTCCTCGCGGATGCCTTTGAGCACGCGGCCCCACGGGGAGCGGAACCAACGCCAGCACAGGAACGCGCACAATGCGACAAGCGCCCAGGCGACGATGCGCAGCCACCACGAATTCGCGATGTTGTTGTTGTACGTCCAGATGAGGAACGTCGACGTGCCATCCGGCAAAGGCGAGAGGTCCTCGAACTGCGTCGTGAAATCCTGCGGGGCGATGCCCGCAGAACCGCCCGTGATGTTCGTCATCGACGTCGACCTGCCGACGATGCGCACGATCTCCGCGGCCGCGAGCGTAACCATCGCAAGATAGTCCGGGCCGAGCTTGAGCGTCGGGATGCCGAGCAGGAGCGCGTAGACCGCCGCGAGCAGCAACGCGAACAGCACCGACGAGAACAGGTTCGCGCCATGCATCTGCGTGATCGCGAAGCCGTAGGCGCCGAGGAGCATGAAGCCCGCCTGGCCCATGTTCATCAGTCCCGTCATGCCGAAATGGATGTTGAGTCCGATCGCCGCGAGCGCATACGCCGCCGTTGTGGGAGCGAATAATTCTCCGAGGATGTTCGCAATAATTGTCATCGTGTCCATGAATAATCACCCAATCCTATTGCGCTTGCCGAAGATGCCCTGCGGTCGCACGAGCAGGACGAGGATGAGGATTGCGAGTGCGCTCGCATACCGCATGTCGCTCGGGATGACGAGCGTGCTCACGTCGGCGACGATACCGATGACGAGCGCGCCGACGAGCGCGCCGTTCGCCGTGCCGAGCCCGCCGAGGGTGACCGCTGCGAACATGAGCATGAGGAGTGTGACGCCGGTGTTCCATGCGATGCCGTTGAGGTAGATGCCGAGCAGGACGCCGGAGAGCGCGGCGAGCGCGCACGAGATCGTCCAGACGATGCGTACGACGGAGTCGACGTTGATGCCGGATGCCGCCGCGAGCGCCGCGTTGTCGGAGACGGCGCGCGTCGCGCGGCCGAGGCGTGTGCAGTAGAGGAAGACGGTCACGCCGATGATTGTGACGAGTGCGATGCCGGCGCATATGAGGGCGGGCGCGTTCGTCGTGATGGGTCCGAGTTGGATGCCTTCAGGGACCGATGTGACGATGCCTTTGATGTCGCCTCCGAAGAAGAACTGGTACAGGTACTGGAGCGCCATCGACAGGCCGATCGTGACGATCATCTGCTGCATCGTGCCGACGCGTTTGCGGCGCAGCGGCCCCCAGATGAACTGGTCCTGCAACAGGCCCGTCAGGCCGCCGATGACGACCGCGAACACCGCCGAGACAATGACGGGCATATGCAACATCTGTGTGCCTACATACGCCATGAGGCCGCCGAGTGTCACCTGCTCGCCGTGGGAGAACGAGCTCAGCCCGGTTGTGCCGTAGACGAGGTTCATGCCGACGGCCATGAGGCCGAGGAGCAGGCCGAAGATGATGCCCGAGTACAGCTGCTGGCAGAACCGTGTCCATGTCGCCGACGATGTCGAGGATGCGGCGGATGTGGTTCCCGCATTCGCCGACGTCGACTGTTTCGCGTCCGTTGATGCACTGTTCGACTTGGATGTTCCGTCCGATGCCGCCGTTTTGTCGAAGCGGACGACGCCACGCTGTTTCGAGAATGATTGCTTGACGATCTCGACTTCGGCGCTGTTGGTCGCGAATCCGTGTCGATTCGCGACATCCTGCGGAATCGTGACGGTGTACGTGCCGTCATCGGCGACTTTGAACGCCCATGTGCCGTCGTCCGCGGTCGTCGTCTCACCTGCTTCGGTACCGCCGAGTGTCACGTTGACGCCGGCGATCGGCTTCTGGCCCACGGTCTGCAGGATGCCGTTGACGCAGCCGTATTCGGCCGTCGGCACGCATGTTTCGACGGCTTCGGCTTCGACCGCCTCGGCCGCCGGTGCGCACAGGCCGCACAGGATGAGCGCGGCGAACGCGAACACCGCGACGCGGGCGGCCGTTCGCGGACATGTGCGCCGCCGTGATGGATTGATGTGGTATGCGGATGCCATGGCACCCCCTCTCTCGTGATGCCAATGAACATAACCGCCATATCGCCGCAGTGAAATTACCGGAGCGTTTCCGGTCGGTAACCATGGAGCGGACGCCGTTCACATGACGAAAACAGATTGTGGTATCACGCGCGAGAGGATGTCAGCACAATCGAAAAAACCGGCCTCTCGGCCGGTTTTCCTAGCGAACATCAGCGGATATCTCAGCGTCCCATCGCACCGATCCACCATCCGAGGACGATCATCAGGAACGGGATGATGACGGTCGCAGCGAAATAGCCGAGCGCCATGACGATGCGGTTGCTTTTCGCGAGCGAGACCATTTCGTTGATCGCGGTCGAGAACGTCGAGAACCCACCGAGGAAGCCGGCGACGAACAGCAGATACGTGAAATACCCAACGGTCTGGTAGAAATAGGCGGACGCGGCGATGCCGGCGAAGAACGCGGCGGTGATGTTGATGACGAGCGTCGACAGCGGGAAGACACGGTTCCACCAACGCTGAATCGACGTGTTCAGCACGAACCGCGCGACGGCGCCCAGGCCACCACATGCGCATACGAGCAGGAACTCCCCCATCATTTCACCTCCCCGGTGAGCGGATCAGCGTGGACGACGGGAATCTCATCGGTCTGCGGATTGGGATCGCCGTGCGGCATCATCGGCGCAGCATCGGCGTCCGTATCGGTCGGCACACGCACGCCAATCGCCGGTTTCGGCTGCTCCTGATGCCGCAGCGCGTCGGCGACGGCAAGACTCGCGGAACGCACCGACGTGAGCTTGAGACCAAGCCACGACCCGAACCATGCGACGGCGATGCCGGCGATGAAACTGAGGATTGTGTAGATGATGAAACTCAGGTATCCACTGTTATGGAGCGCCGTGATGTCCTCAACCATCATCGCGGACAATGTCGAGAACCCACCGCACATGCCCATGCCAAGGCCGCGGCTCGTCAGCTGGCGCACACGTTTGCGGATCCAGATCGCCTGCGACATATAGGACGTGAGGAGCGCGAACAGGAAGCATGCGATCATGTTCGCGATGAACGTGGCCGGATGGAACGCCATCCACACCGGGGAATCGGAACCCGGGTACGGCAGCGTGAGCCACAGCCCGTACCGCAATGCCGTGCCGACGCAGCCGCCGAGGAACACGACGAGGTAGACCATGCCGTCGGCGAGCGGGTTGAACTTCGCCTGCATGCGTTTCATCGGCGCGAGCGGGACGCTCGGCGGTTTGCGCGCGGCGGCGGCGCCCGTCGGATGGGGCTGCATGAGCTCCTTGCGAAGGTCGCCGGTGTCCTCGGCGGCATCGAAACCGGCCCCGGAGGAATCCGCGGCCTGCGTATGCGTGTCTTGGTTGTCGTTGATGTGCGTGTTCATATGTGGATGTTCACCGCCTCAATACAGCTCTGGGTTTAGGCGTGTGCTGACCATGATAACCCTTGGAACATGGAAGAGCGCCGGTCGGCCCTTGTTGTGGACGGCCCGGCGCCCGTTGTGCATGTGTCGTACGACCGTGGATGAATCGGAATCAGTCGATGAGCGAATGGATCTGGATGATGTGGTCGCGCTGCGGACCGGTGCCGATGACCGAGATGCGGCAGTTCGAAAGCTCCTCGAGGCGCTTGACATAGGCCTGGCAGTTCGCCGGAAGGTCTTCGAACCGGTGCACCTGTGAGATGTCCTCGGTCCAGCCCGGCATCGTCTCGTAGATCGGCTTCGCGGCGGCGAACGCGACCTGGTCGGTCGGCATGTCGTCATAGCGCACACCGTCCACGTCGTAGGCGACGCAGATCGGGATCTCCTCAAGGCCGGTGAGCACATCGAGCTTCGTGAGCACGATGTCGGTCAGGCCGTTCACCTGCGTCGCATACCGGTTGACGACGGCGTCGAACCAACCGCAGCGGCGCGGACGGCCCGTCGTCACGCCGTATTCGTGGCCCTGAGCGCGCAGCCAATCGCCCCAGTCGTCGAACAGCTCAGTCGGGAACGGGCCTTCGCCGACGCGCGTCACATACGCCTTCGAGACGCCGATGACACGGTCGATCTTCGTCGGGCCCACGCCCGTGCCGGTGCATGCGCCGCCGGCCGTTGGGTTCGACGACGTGACGAAGGGATATGTGCCGTGGTCGATGTCGAGCATCGTCGCCTGGCCGCCTTCGAAGAGCACGGTCTTACCGTCGTCGAGCGCCTGGTTGAGCACGAGCGACGTGTTCGCGACGTACGGCTTGAGGCGTTCTCCGAGCTTGAGCAGTTCCTCGACGGTCGCATCGACGTCGACGGGACGGCGGTTATAGAGTTTGACGAGCATCTGGTTCTTCTGGCGCAACGCGTTCTCGACTTTGTCGCGCAGATGCTCTTCGTCGAAGAGGTCGGCGACGCGGATGCCGATGCGGTTGATCTTGTCCGCGTAGGCGGGGCCGATGCCGCGGCCCGTCGTGCCGATCTTCTTCTTGCCGGCGAAGCGTTCGGTGACCTTGTCGATCATGCGGTGGTATGGCGCGATGACATTCGCCGATTCGCTCACAAGAAGGCGCGAGCAGTCGATGCCACGGCTTTCGAGGCCGTCGATCTCCTCGAAGAGCACTTCCGGGTCGACGACGACGCCATTGCCGATGACGGGCGTCGCCTTCGGGCTGATGATGCCGGACGGCAGCAGGTGCAGCGCGTACGATTCGTCGCCGACGACGACCGTATGGCCGGCGTTGTTGCCGCCGTTGAACCGGGCGACGTAATCGACCTTCGTTCCGATGAGATCGGTTGCCTTGCCTTTTCCTTCGTCACCCCACTGGGCACCGATCAAGACGATTCCTGGCATGCTCCACCTCCGCTGGTTCTTGCGAGTCCGCCGTGGACAGATTACCGTAGGCCCTCTACGCATGCCGCATCACCCGCGTAGAGAGCCTCCCCCAACACGGTTTCCCCACCGCGAAGGCGGTCGCGCACTACTTGAGCGCGCGCCCCGCGGAACCAAGCTCCCGGCACGCCTCGACGACGCGCGCGGCCATCGACTCCTCCGCTTCCTTGCCCCACGAACGCGGATCGTACATCTTCTTGTCGCCGACCTCACCGTCCACTTTGAGCACTTCGTCGTAATGGCGGAACATATGGTCCGCGATCGCGCGCGTGAACGCATACTGTGTATCGGTATCGATGTTCATCTTGACGACGCCATACGAAACGGCTTCGGCGATCTCCTCGGGAGTCGATCCGGAACCACCGTGGAAGACCAATTCGAACGGTTTGCCGTCAGGAACGTTCGCGTCGAGCGCGACACCGAGGTCGCCGCCGCGCGCGTGTTCCCACACACCGTGCTGGATCTCCCCAAGCAACTGCGGACGCAGTTTGACGACCCCGGGCTTGTATGCGCCGTGCACATTGCCGAACGTGAACGCCGCCATATAGCGCCCACGGCCGCCAAGTCCGAGCGCGCGCGCGACGGCGATGCCGTCATCGACACTTGAATACAGTTTGTCGTTGATCTCCGCGCTGTGCCCGTCCTCTTCGCCGCCGACCGCGCCGATCTCGATCTCGAGCACCGTGTGCGCCTTGATCGATTTGTCGAGCAGTTCGCGCGCGATCTCGAGGTTCTCGGTGAGCGGCACCGTCGAACCGTCCCACATATGCGACTGGAACAGCGGTTCGCGGCCGTGCGCGACCTCGTCGATCTCGATGTCGAGGAGCGGGCGCAACCATTCGTCCAAATACTGCTTCGCACAATGGTCGGTGTGCAATGCGACGGTGATGTTCGGGTATTTGCGCGCGACTTCGTGCGCGAACGCGGCGAACGCGAGCGACCCGGTCACACGGTCGAGCACACGTTGTCCGGAGAAGTAGGCGGCACCGCCGACGGACACTTGGATGATGCCGTCCGATTCGGCTTCCGCGAGGCCCTGCAGCGCGGCGTTGAGCGTCTGCGAACTCGTGACATTGATTGCAGGGTATGCGTACCCACCCTGCCGCGCGGCGTCAAGCATCTGCGCGTACCGTTCCGGTGTTGCGATAGTCATGTCTCCATCTTATGGCGTCGCCGTGCACGCCATGCCCTGCGCGCTCACTGCGAAACCACACCACGGTACGCTGAGCACACGCTCAGCGTACCGCAATGCGGTCGGGGACAGCTTACGTGTGCAATGCTAAGCTTGGCAAACGAAGACAGCACAGCCAACCGTGGTGTGGGGAGGCGATACGCGGTGACGAGCAGCAGCGACGACTACAACTTCAACAGCGGATACGACGATGCCGAGGAACTCGAATCGTTGGATATCGATGGCAACGGCGACGTCGACGAGGCTGCGGTCCGCACATGGGACACGACGGTGAACGCGGACGTCGAGGAGATCGGGTTCGACGGGAGCGCGAAACCACCGAAACCACCACGGAAGAAGATGGGCGCCGTCGCGACGGCGTTCGTGACCGTCATCGTCGCACTCGCCGTCGTCGCACTCGCCGCGGGCGCGTGGTGGATGTGGCAGACACGTTGGCGCACCGTGCACGTGAGCGTCGACGGCACCGAGGTCTCGGCGCGCGCCGACACGACGATCCAGACGTTCCTCGATGCGAACGACGACTTCGGACGCACACGCGGACGCCTGCTCTCGCTCAAAGGAAAAGTCCTCGACAACAACGGCGGCGCGCCCGTCTCCGTAAGCGTCAACGGCACCGCCGTTCCCGTCAACGACTACGCGGTGACGACGATCGCGGACGCGAGGGAGATGACGGTCACACCGGGCAAGGATATCACCGAGGCACACGTGAGCGAAACGCGCACGAAGCACTACGGCACCGACATCAACCTCAACAACGGACCGATCCAGGTCGTTACCCAACAGGGAGAGGACGGCGAGGAGGAAGTCTGGATCGGCAAACGGTCGAAAGAGGAAGTCGTCCACCAAGAGACGAAACCGATGAGGAACCTCACCGTCAAATCGTTCGCGCCACAGCCGGAAGGCAAGAAGGTCATCGCGCTCACGTTCGACGACGGCCCAAGTCAATACACCGGCAGGATCCTCGACATCCTCAAAGAGAAGAAGGTCAAGGCGACGTTCTTCGACCTCGGCGAGGAGGCGCTCGCCTATCCGCAGCTCGAACAGCGCATGGTCAAGGAGGGGCACCAGGTCGCGTCGCACAGCGTGAGCCATCCGTATATGCCGGACATGTCGCGCGATGAGCTGCGCAAGGAGATTCTGACGAGTTTCGACGATCTGGAGAATGCGAGCGACACGAAGACGCGTGTGCTGCGCGCGCCGTACGGCGCGTTCGGCGTGCAGCAGTGGAAGGACACGGCCGACATCGTCGATATGAACGTGCTGTGGAGCATCGATACGCTCGATTGGAAACGCCCGGGTGCGAAGGCGATCCACGATGAGGTCCTCAAGAACGCGTACAACGGCGCGGTTGCACTGATGCACGCCGGCGGCGGCAACCGCACACAGGACATCCAGGCACTCCCCAGCATCATCGATGACCTGAGGAAACAGGGGTATTCATTCGTCACGATCGACGAATTGTGTGAGATGGGCGGCGTTCCGAAACCCGCTCAAGGCAAGGAGTAGAAGGCCGATGATGACCCACGACCCATACAACGCCACACCCGCGAACAGGCGCCCGAAGACGGTGCTCGTCGCGGTCGCCGCGCTCATCATCGTCGGCTATGCGCTTGTCATGCCGGTGCTGCTGTCGTCATTCGACGGCGCACCGAACGACGCGATCGACGCATGGCTCGACCGTTCGACGACGAACGTATGGATGCTCGTCGCCGGCACAATCGTTGGCCTCGCCTGCTGGATCGCCGCCGCCGTGCTCGAACGGCGCAACCGCCCGCAAGGGCGTATGGGCGGATGGAAATCGCTCATCCGCCCCGCCGTGACGGTTGTGACAGGTCTATGCGGGTTCTGCGTATGCTTCTCGCTGCCGATGATGTGCCTGCTGCATCTCGGCTAGAAGGCGGCGCGACCTGCGCCGATGGACCGTTCGGCGATCGGACTGGGCGGACGGGGCGCAGTAAGCAGCACCGTTCACCCGGCGAGTGTGGGCGCGGGCGCAGGCCGCTCCCTGACGAACGCGAACGTGTCGTCGGCTGGGTCGTATGAGAACACCGCTTCCATGATTGCGCCATCCAGCGTGTAATCGGCATCATCGCCCTGCCCTATCGCAAGATAGGACGTACCATTCTCCGTCCACACACGCGTCGGCGTATCGAACGGGTAGTATCCCAGTTTGTCTTCCAGACCAGGTTCCTTCGGTATGCCCAGCGCGCGCCACGTGGCACCGGAGTCCGATGAGACGTGGAGCGAACCGGTCTGCCCGACGAGCACCGTCGTATCATCAACCAATCCCACGATCGTCAGATTCGACGGATACTGCATGAACATCGGCACGTTCCGCCACACACCCTCAGCATGCGCGCGCAATGCGGACAACGTGGACGCGGCCATCGCATACCCGACCGAACCGGCCGCGACGCCATACCCATACGCGGCCACGATGGTGTCGCCGACGACGGAGATATAGGAGGGCGCCTGCACACCTGTTCCCACAACCGACGTGAGCCACGTCGAGCCAGCGTCCCACGAATAGATGAGTTCCGCAGTATGCGCACCGTCATCGTATCCGACGAACGCCGTGAACCGCGGTGTGATCACATACATCGACGGTTCGAGCCACAACGTCGTGTTCGCATTGATGCCGCCGACGATTCGTTCGACACCATCGGGAACCTCGTGCCACGTCGTGCCGCCGTCATAGGTCACTTCGAGCCGTTCCTGGGACAGACGGTATCCGTTGTGCCCGTCGAGCACCGGGGCCGTCGGATCCGGCTCCGTCTTCTCGAACTCCTCAGGATGCGCCAAACGTTGGTAGACGATCGGTTCCATCACCTGCACGATGCGGTAGCCATCCCGTTGCGGCTCGAGCTCGAACACACACGATTCGTTGATGCCCGATTCCACCCCGTACGTCTGGCATCCAGGCACGTCGGTGACGCGTTGCATCGACGCGAACCTCGCCCACACGGTCGCGTCGAGCTGCACATAGATGTTCCGCCCATCGGATTCGTCGTACCGTGACGCGATGCCCGGCAGCCGCTGCACGTCGCGCACGTGCACCGAACGCAACTGGTACTGCGGCGCGACGCCGATCTCCTTTTGTCGTCCCATCCATTGGCTGTACCATTGCGACACGTCGTCGGTCACCGTACTATCCGAGGACGCGCGCGCAATCGTCCGTCCCGCCATTGGCGGCACCGTGTACGCGTGCCACCATGTGCCCAACCGCACTCCAATAGCGACCAATACCGCGAACACGACCGCGCATACGATGATGATGGCGCGCGTACGATGCGAACCGTCCCCCTGTGCCTGTTGCGGCTGTTGTGTTCGACCCATATCCCCAATCTACACGTGACAATCGCGCGGTCGTCGATGACACGCGCGGATGTGCACTGTGATGTTTGGCTGCGCGCGAACCAGCGCGCGCAGCCAAAAATAGGCGCGCATCGCACAACCGTGGAATTCCGCGCGCCTTTACGCAGAATCGGTGAGTGTTCGACGTTTTCCCTTGTCCATCCAAAACCGGCCCCTATAATCATGGCAACATACACATGATCATCGAGGAGGACGATATGCAGGGTTTTGCGACGTATACCAGTGAATACGGTCCGGTGAGGATCGATTGGCAGGACGAGGCGGTCACAGGACTGCACATCGTCACGAGGGACGACAACGCAGCCGACGGCGCGGGCGAGCCCACCGAACTCACCGACCTCGCGTTCCACGAACTTGAACAGTACTTCGCGGGCGCGCTGCGTGAGTTCACGGTGCCGATCGCGTTCACGTTCGGCACACCGTTCCAGCAGTCCGTATGGCGCGCGCTGTTGCGGATCCCGTACGGTGAGACGCGCACGTACGCGCAGATCGCCGAAGAGGTCGGCAAACCGAAGGCCGTGCGCGCAGTGGGTTCGGCGAACAACCGCAATCCGATCCTGTTCATCGTGCCATGCCACCGTGTGATCGGCGCGAACGGCAATCTCGTCGGCTATGCGTACGGCATCGAGATGAAGCGCACATTGCTGCAGCTTGAGCGGCGCGTCGCGCAAGCGTGAACACGATTCGGCACTGTGGCCTGAGCGGTCTGAGATGACCGCTCAGGCCACTTTTTGCATTGGCGCGGACAGCGCCTTCGGTTTGGCATATGTCGGCGCTGACAATGACCGTCCCACAAACTCACCAATCGATTTTTCATCCCATATCTGCGATTTGTGAGGCTGCCACCGACGCCGTTCGTCGACCCGGTATCCCATGTACCCACACTCATACCGTGCGTGACACATCCATATGCGCGCGGCCACCGCGTTCGTAGCGCAGCGCATACAGCGCGAGCAGCAGCACGGCGACAGCGGCGAACGGCACACCGCCAAGCGCGGGATACCGGTAGTCCATCGACGTCGCGTCAAGTACCGCGCCACCGACGAGCGAACCGACCGCATTGCCGAAGTTGAACGCGATCTGCACGGCGGCGCCGCCGATGAGCTCACCGCCGCCCTTGCCCGACTCGGCCATAAGCAGCTGCTGCGGCGCGGATACGAAGAACAAACCGAACGAGATCACGAACGTCAGCACCGCGGTGCCGACGCGGTTCCCCGGCACGAAGAACGCGGCGAGCAACCCAAGCATCGCAACGAACTGGCCGAGCGACGACGTGGCGCCCGCATGCCAATGGTCGGCGATCCTTCCCCCGCACAGGCCACCGACGACCATGCCGAAGCCGGCGAGCATCATCAGCATCGACACCATGTTCGACGGCCAGCCACCTTCGCGCTGCAGCCACGGGCTCACATAGCTCCACCAGCAGAATATGCCGGTATTGCCGGCGAACACGGCGGCAAGCACGAACCAAGGGCCAGGCTTGCGCAGGAAACGGAACTGTCCGCGCAGACCGGCGTCGGCGACCGGCTTGATGAGCGGGATCCAGAAGCGCGCGACGACCGCCGTGCACGCGGCGAGCACAGCGAGCGCGCAGAACGCGAGCCGCCACGACACATGTTCGGCGAGCAACGTGCCGGCGGGAACGCCGAGCATGTTCGCGACGGTCTGTCCGGTGACCATCGCGGAGACGGCGCGCGCCTCCTTGCCGCGTTCGGCGAGCAGTTTCGCGATGAGCGTCGCCGTGCCGAAGAACGCACCGTGCGGGAAGCCGGCGATGAACCGTGCGACGATCATCATCGGCGCGTTCACGGCGACGGCGCTCAACGCATTGCCGACGAGCGCGATGATCATGAAGATCACGATGAGCGAACGTGGCGGAATCCTACGGCCGAACACGAGCAGCAACGTGCCTACGCATACGCCGATCGCATACGCCGAGATGAAATTGCCCGCGAAAGGGATGCTCGCACGCATCGCGAGCGCCGTTTGCGGCAGGATGCCCATCATCACGAATTCGGATGCGCCAAACACGAATGCGCCGGCGGCGAGCGCGAACAATCCGAGTCCGTGGCCGCCGCCGCGCACGTCTTTCGCACTTTCACCCACCTCGTTTGCGTTCGACGAATTGACTATCTCGTTCGCCATCTTCCTCACCTTGTCCGAACGTTGTTGGTATGACCGATGTTTCACACATGTTCCACATGAAACATCTATCAGCATAGTGCAATCATCGCTGTATCACGGGGCACCTCTTTTGGCCGCCCTCAGCGCACGGGACGCGCGGTGAGCGGCACGGCGGAGCGGTCGGCGAGACGCATGTAGTCAGGTCCGAGCCACGTCACGAGTTCGGTCGGATGCAGGATAAGTGGCATCCGCGGATGCACGGGTGCCATCGCCGCGTTCGCGCGCGTCGTCACCATCGAATATTCGCGCTCCCTGTGGATGCCGCCGATGAAGATGACCGGCATATCCGGAATCGTGAACACATACTGTTGTTTGATCGTGCGCCCGGTACGCTCACTCACGCGCGTCTCCGTTCCGCTGGATTCGTAGAACTGTCGGCACGCGATGATGCAGCGTTCGTGTTCGATCGACGCGCGCCATATCGGCTTGTCCGCGCTTTCGATGCGCGTATTGAACATCGGACGCGGATTCCACTGCGAACTGTATCCCCACGTGAGATCGGCACATTCGAGCGCGCCGGGTTCGAACTGCGCGACGCCGACCGCGGTATCGAACGTCGGCACAATGACAGGTGACACGTGCTTCGGATACACGTCGATCCATTCACGCTCTGTGTGCGCACTGTCCTCCACCTCTGTGCGCGCCCTGTGCTCCACCGGATCCGGATAATCAAGCTCACGTTGCTCGTATTCGGCGATTTTCGGTTCCGGGACCTGTTTTACGACCCGTTCGTGCCGTTCGCCGCTCAACCGCGCGACAAGCGCGTCGATTTCCTCATCCGCCAATCCCACATAATGCGCACACATGGTTTCACGGTACCTCGTGCGCGCGGCTGCGCTGCGCATATCGCCTGTAGGCGTCGCGCGACCGCACATATCGGGTATCGCACGACGCTGACACCTGTGTTTACGACGCGCGACCGCACAACAACGGCACCGCACGACGGAACCACTGCGCCTGTGTCGTGCCCCACCGCACTCTGCGGCAACGCACGACGCTGGCAGCCCGATTCTGACGTACGACCGCACATATCGGGCATCGCACGACGTTCACGTTGTACACCGCGTACACAGACGCAAAAACGGCTGATTCCGTTGGAAATCAGCCGTTTTCGAGTGGAGCGGATGACGGGAGTCGAACCCGCCTTTAAAGCTTGGGAAGCTTTCGTTCTACCGATGAACTACATCCGCATGCGGCCGCCATGTCGACCACCATGAGCTACCTTACCACAGCCCACACCAAACGCGCACCCATCTGTCCGCACATCACCACGATTCACGCGCGTCCGTTGCGTGCGACCTGCGCGAGCCCATCGCCATCCGCGATGCCTGGAGCGCCCATGTCGGCCGCCATCTGCCGCAGGCGCGCGATGCGGTCCTCGGTCGGCGGATGCGTCGAGAACAGACGCGAGAACCCCTTCGCCGAGAATGGGGATTCGATCATCATCGCGGCCGTCGATTGGTCGGTCGCCGTCTGCGGCATCGGATTCTGCGCGATGCCGTACTGGATCTTGTACAGTGCGCTCGCAAGCGCGTTCGGATCCCCGGTGAGCACACTGCCGTCCTCGTCCGCGTCGTATTCGCGCGTACGTGAGATCGCCATTTGGATGAGCGACGCCGCGATCGGCGCGAGCACCATGCTGATGACGGCGCCGAGCGCGCCGAGCATGCCCGCGCCGTTGTCGGAGTCGCGGTCGTTGCGCGTCGAATTGCCGAAGTACATGAGCGAATAGCCGAGGTAGGTGATGACGGTCGCCATCGCGCCGGCGATCGCGGATGTGCGGATGTCCCTGTTGTACACGTGCATGAGTTCGTGGCCGAGCACGCCGCGCATCTCACGGTAGTCGAGGATGCGCATGATGCCTTGCGTGCAGCAGACGGCTGCGTGGCGCTCGTTGCGTCCCGTCGCGAACGCGTTCGGCGTTTCAGTGGGCGCGATGTAGATGCGTGGCATCGGTTTGCCAGCCGTCTGCGACAGTTCGCGCACGATCGCGTACAGTTGCGGCGCCTGCGCTTCGGTGACCGGCTGCGCGTGCATCGACGCGATCGCGAGCTTGTCCGAGAACCAGTACGAGACGAAGGACATGCCCAATCCGATCGCCACGTAGTAGACGAGCGTGTCCACATAGGCGCCCGTCGCCCACCAGATGACCATGATGATCGCCCACATGATCGCGAACAGTATCGCCGTTTTCAAGCCGTTGTAGTGGTTGTGCACCCGTAGTTTGCCGTTCATACGCCCAAGTCTACAGGTGCCCATCCGTCCCCCCTCCCTCTTCCATCGTTCGCGCATATCGGCTACGCTGGTATGCCGTGACTAATTCTGAACTTCGTATTGCCGTCATTGGCGCCGGCCCTGCCGGCGTGTATTCCTCCGATATCTTCCTCCGCCAGCTCGCCAAGTTGGGTGAGGGGCTGGGTCTGGGCGCGAACGCGCGCATCGACTTGTTCGAGAAGCTGCCGGTTCCGTTCGGTCTTGTGCGCTATGGCGTCGCGCCTGACCATCCGTCGATCAAGTTCATCGCGTCCGCGCTTGAGAAGACGCTCGACAATCCGAACATCCATTTGTATTGCGATGTCGAGTTCGGCAAGGATGTGACGCTCGACGACCTGCTTGAGCGTTACGATGCCGTCCTGTTCGCGACCGGTGCGATCAAGGACAAGCCGCTCAATCTGCCGGGTGCCGATTACGACGGCGTCTATGGCGCCGCGAAATTCGTCGAATGGTATGACGGGTATCCGACGGGCGTACGCGAATGGCCGCTCCAGGCCGAGGAGGTCGCCGTCATCGGTGGCGGCAACGTCGCGATGGATGTCGCACGCGAGCTCATGCGCAACGCCGACGACCTCAAGGCGCGCACCGACATTCCCGACAACGTGTACGAGGGCATCAAGCGCAACAAGGCGAAGACGCTGCATCTGTTCATCCGACGTGGCGTCGCGCAGGCGAAGTTCTCCGTCCAGGAGCTGCGTGAGATGGAGAAACTGCCGGGTGTGCAGCTCATCATCGACGAGGACGATTTCGACCTTGACGACGAGACGATCGAGGAGGCCGGCAAGGACAAGCTCACACGCCAGATGGTCGAGGAATTGTTCGCGATCCGCGAGATGGCCGAGGACATGGAGGATGACGGCGACGTCGACTTCGAAGGCAATCCCGCTGACCGTAAGTATTACATCCATTTCAACTCCGCGCCGACCGAGGTCCTCGGCGAGGACGGCAAGGTGTGCGGCATCCGCGTCGAACGTACGGAAACGTCGGCGAACGGCCGGATGACGCGCACCGGCGAGTTCACCGATTATCCGGTGCAGGCCGTCTACCATGCGATCGGTTACAAGCCGGAATCGGTTCCCGGCATCGCCTATGACGAGCAGGGCGCGCACCTCGCGAACGCGAACGGCGACGGCCGCATCACCGTCGACGCGGCTGATGGCGAGATCCGCGAACGCCTGTATGCGACCGGTTGGGCGAAGCGCGGCCCCGTCGGCCTCATCGGTTCGACGAAGTCGGATGCGCTGATGATCGTCACGGCGATGCTCGAAGACCTTGCGAAGAACAAGGAGGACGGCCGTCTCGCCCCTGACCGTGACCCCGAATCAATCGACCGTCTGCTCGCGGAACGCGGCGTGCGTCCGATCGACTTCGCCGGCTGGAAGCGCGTCGACGCGTACGAACGTGCCGAAGGAGCGAAGGAAGGACGCGAACACAAGAAGGTCATCGAGCCCGACGAGTTCCGTCGTCTCGCCCACGGCGAATAGCACCATGAGCGCACACGGCGCGCGCATGGTCGGCAGATGATCGACAGATGACGGTGGTGGGGATCCGGTTCCGGATCCCCACCACTTCGCATATGCAGTCATGCCATACGTGTGCGATGTGTGGACGTGCCATGTGCGGACGGCATCGTTGCCGAAGGGACGCCTTATAATGCTGCGCGGAAAAGCATGCGCGAAAACGCGACAACTGTGCAGAAACGGGTACGCCGGATGCAGACGAAGACGACGAAGCGTGGGAGAATCCCCAAATGGCGCGACGTTCCTTTGACGGATGCGCAATTCGACGCGTCGATCACCCAACACCGCAAATCGATCGCGAAATGGAAGGGTATCGCGATTGCGTCGACGGTCGTCGCGGCGTGTGCGACACTCAGCGCGGGCGCGGTCGGCGTCTTCGGCGACGGCACCGCGAGCGCCGCGCACTCCCCAACGTCGACGCATGCGCCCGTCGCGGCACACACGACGGATGCGGACACCAACGCCACACCGCAGCAGAATGACAGCGATATCGAGAAAACGGTCGTCGCGCCGAATCTGACACAGGTCGTGCACGCGGCGTTCACGAATCTACGGAACGCGGATGGCGCGAGTGCGCTGTCCGCCGTGGGACTTTCGCTCACGGACACCGCCTACGCGCAGCTGCAGCATGCGGTGAGCGCGTTCCATGAGGAAGGATATGAGGTGTCGTTCGCGGTCGTCGATATGCACACGGGCGCCGCCGTCACGTCGTATGGGAACGTGCCACGGTATTCGGCGTCGTCGATCAAGGCACCGTATATCCTGTCGCTCGCGCAGACGGGCGCGGTCGACCTCGACGCCGCCGCGGCGAGCGCGAACGCGGACGCCGCCTATCTCAACCGTCTCATCACGGCGACGCTCACCGTGTCCGATAACGATGCATACAAGTCGTTGTTCGAACGGTACGGTTCGGCGCCGTTCACGACGTGGACGTCAGGGTACACGTTCGGCGATGCGCTCAACGGCCATTACACGTTCCTCACGGCGACCGACCTCGCGCGTCTGTGGGTGCTCGGATATGACTACCTGTTCTCGGACACGGCGCCGACGAAGACGGACGGTACGCCTGCCGCGTCACAGGACGCGCGCGCATGGCTCGCGCAGCAGATGCGCGGTTCGCTCAACTCGTCGATCCAGATGGCGCACGACGAGCGTGAGCAAGTGTATTCGAAGGCCGGCTGGATCTATGGCGAAGGCAACCTGTACGCGCTCAATGATGCCGGCATCGTGCTGCCTGCGGGCGCGGGCGACCTTGAGGCGCACCCACGGGGCTACGTCCTCGCGATCCTGTCGAACGCGTGCGGCCGCAACGATCTGCTGAGCGAGCTCGCGACGGTGATCGGCGCCGTCATCGCCGACGAAGGCGGACAGACAGCCGCCGAATCATAGGCGACGGTCGCGGAGACGACGACGCGATCGGGGCAAGGGGACGCGCAGTCTGAGCAGGCCACGCAGCCCGCCCGGACTGCCCAGTGAGTGCGGCACGTACTTATTTTGCCGGTCGAACAATCTATTTGCGGTCGAACAGTGCGGTGAGCGCCCACAGAATCGACACGACGTCGATGCATTCCTGCAGGAACGCGCCTGCGACGACCGGGATGAGGTTGAACGCGGCGCACACCATGCCGACGATCGCGAGCGCGATGCCGATGAGCACGGCCTGCAGCATGCGCTGCTTCGTCTGGCGCGCGATGCGCACACCCGTCGGCACGGCGCCGATGTCGTCGTTCATGATGACGACTTCCGCCGACTCCGACGCCGCCGTCGACGTGCCGTCGGTCATCGCCATGCCGATGTCGGCGACGGCGAGGACGGGCGAATCGTTGACACCGTCGCCGACCATCATCGTCACATCACGGTGGATCGGCTCTCCGAGGAGTTTCGCGGCTGCGCGATTCCACGATGATTCGGTGCCGCTCTTCCCCTGTTCGGCTGCGTCGCGCACGGCGTTGACCTTGTCCTGCGGCAGCAGTTCGTAGCGGACGTCGGTTATGCCGACTTCGTTCGCGATGATCATCGCCGACGATTGCTTGTCGCCGGTGAGCATCGTCTCTTCCTTGACGCCGAGGGCACGCAGTTCCTCGATTGACTGTTTCGCATTGTAGCGGGGGATGTCCCGCAGCACGATACGTGCGGCGAGATGCCCGTCAATCGCGATGTAGGTGGCCATCTCGTCCGGTTCGAGCGTGTCCGGCCACAGATGGGCGGCCGCTTCGTCGGCGGCTTCCATCGCCTTTTCGTTCTTCGCCTCTTCGGCGGCGTTGTGGACCTCCTGGCTTGCGATGTCCTGTTCCGTCACGAACGCGTACCGGCCGACCTCGACCTTGTGGCCGTCGACGGTGCCGCGCACGCCTTTGCCGGGGATTTCGGACACGTTGCCGACGACCGGGTAGTTCTCGTTCGGGTTCGGCAATGTGCGCTGCGTGGCGTCGACGCCGGCTGCCGTCTTGCCGCTTGAGCTCGGCAGGCGGCCGAGCCGTTCCATCGCCTTGCGTCCTGCTTCGACGATGCCTTTCGCGAGGACATGCACCGAGAACCCTTCGACGATGCCCGCGAGCATGAGGATCTCGTCCTCGGAGACGTCGGCGGGGATGCCGGCGGCTTTCTCGACGCGCACGACCTGCGGCTGTTTGACGGTGAGCGTGCCGGTCTTGTCGAAGAAGACATGCGTGACGCGGCCGAGGTTCTCGAGCACGTCCTGCGATTTGACGAGGATCTTGCGTTTCGCGAGGCGCGCGGTGCCGGCGACGTAGGCGACGGGCGCGGCGATGAGCAGCGGGCACGGTGTCGCGAGCACGAGCACCTGTGCGAACCGCAGACCTGTGCCGGAGACGATCCACGCGACGATCGCGATCGCGAACGAGATGATCGTGAACGGCACGGCGAGCATGTCGGCCGTGCGCACGACGGCGGCGCGCGATTCCTCGGCGGACGAGACGAGTTTGAGGATCTGCTGGTATTGCGAGTCGGCGGCGAGTGACGTCGTGCGGATCATCATCGTCGTCGAACCGTTGATCGAACCGGACAGCACCTTCGCACCCGCGAAGATCGTGCGCGGGACCGGTTCGCCGTTGATGTTGCTCAGATCGACGGTCGCGGTGCCGGACAGCAGCATGCCGTCGACCGGCACGATCTCGCCTGGCAGGATGAGCAGCACGGAACCGAGTTTGACGTCATTGACGGGGACCGTCTCAAAATGGCCGTTGCCGGCCGTGATCGCCTTGCCGCTGCGCTGCGCGTCCTCGACGGCCTGCTGCACTTTGCGGAAGCCCTCCCCGCTCGTGTCCGTGCCATCCGCGCCGCCGGCGTCCGTGCCAGGCAGTGTGACGACGTGCGCCTGCTGCGGCGCCGCCTTGATGAGCGCCGTGAGGTTGCCTTTCGCTTTGTTCTGCGCATACGATTCGATCGCCTCACCGGACGCGACCATCAGGACGACGGCCCACGACGCCCAGTACTGCTGAACGCAGACGGTCGAGACGAGCGCGACGATCGCGAGCAGGTCGACACCGACGTGGCCGTGCCTGATGCTGTCGATCATCTCACGGATGCTCGTATAGATCGTCCATGCGACGAACAGGATGACGATCCACTCGCCGACGCCAGGGTCGAATGCGGCATGGATATGGCCCCACGGGCGCCAATCAGGAATGAGGGCGAGCGGGATCGCCGCGAGCAGTGACAACGGAAGCAGTGGCACTGCCTTGCAAAGATCGATGATTTTCCTCATCGCATCTCCTTACGTTCGGTATCGTCTTCCCAACACCCGGGCATGCTGCCGCATGCGGGTGCCGAAACGTCAGCTTCACGCCTTGTTAGCCCATCGAACACGGCGCCCGGCTTGGCGCGCTTACGACACACGGCGTAAAAAGATTGCTAGGTTCATCTTCAGTTATCGTCCGCGCACGGCATGTCTGGGCACGAACGTGCCCCACTGTAACAAAAAACGCCGGACAGCGCGAATCACGCTGTCCGGCGTCCACAGTCCGCCTCCCGCTCAGCCGAAGCACTCAGCCAGGCAGGCGACGTGTGCGCGGTTTACCACAGGCCGAACGGGTCGAACACACCGCCGTTGCCACGGTCGCGATTGTCCTGCTGCTCCTGCTGCTGGCGGCGCTGTTCCTCCTCCTGCCGCTGTTGCTGCTGGCTGTTGCCGTTCGAAGAACCGTTGACGTCCTGCTCGGCCTTGTCGAACTTGACGTTGACGTCCATGACCTTGCCGTCACGCACGATCGTGAGCTTCGCCGTCGATCCCATCGATGCGGCGCGCACGAAGCCGAGGAGCGAATAGTTGTTCGCCACCGACAGGCCGTTGTAGGCGATGATGACATCGCCCTTGACGATGCCCGCCTTCTCCGCGGGGCCGCCCGAGACGAGCGACTGCACTTCGGTGCCGGCGCGCGTGACGCCGTCCGCCGTCACGGTCGTGTTCTTGATCGTGACACCGAGCGCGACGTGCTGCACCTTGCCGTCCTTGATGATCTCGTCGGCGACGCGCTTGGCGAGGTTCGACGGGATCGCGAAACCGATGCCGATCGAGCCGGCCGTCTCCTCGCTGCTCGCGGTCGACGCGATCGACGAGTTGATGCCGATGACCTGGCCGGCCACATTGAACGTCGGACCGCCCGAATTGCCCGGGTTCACGGCCGCGTCGATCTGGATCGCGTTCGTCACGATCGTCTGGTTGTCCTCATCCATGACCGAGACAGGGCGGTTGAGCGCGGAGACGATGCCGGTCGTCGCCGTGTCGTCATAGCCAAGCGGGTTGCCGATCGCCATGATCGGCTCACCGACGGCGACCTTGTCCGAATCGGCGAACTCGATCGTCGTCAGGTCGGACGGGGCGTCCTTGAGCTGGATGACGGCGAGGTCGGTCGTCGAATCGGTGCCGACGATGTCCGCCTCGTACAGGTCGCCGTTGCTCAACGTGACGACGATGTTCTTCGCGCCGGAGACGACGTGGTTGTTCGTGACGATATGACCCTGCTCGTCGATGATCGCGCCCGAGCCCTTCGCGACGCCCTCATCGACGGTCGTCGAAATCGACACGACGGCGTTCGACACCTTCGACGAGACGGCGGTCCAGTTCGGCGCCTCGCCACCTTCGACGACGGCGCTGCCTTCCGAACCGTTCTGGTTGCTCGACGTCACCGACGACATCGATGATGACGACGGCACCTTGACCCAACCGTACGTGAGCGCGGTCCACCCGAAGCCGAGGCATAACGCGGCGGTCACGACGGCGGAGACGACGCCGATGAGCACACCGTGCGACTTCGTCTCCTCACGGTCGACATCGGCGTAGGGGTCGTGTGGATCGTTGCCGTTGCCGAACGGGTCGTTCGGCGGCGTCGGCGTGCCGGGGCCACCGTTGCCGTTGCCGCCACCGAGCGGCACATACGGCGAACGCGCGCCATACGGCGTCTGCGCGCCACGGTCGGGCGTCTGCGCGTTCGGCGTGTTCTGGTCCTGATACGGCAACGCGAACGGCGTCGTCGCATGTGGTTGCGGGTGCTGGTTCGGCTGCGCGTTCGGCACAGGTTGCGTCTGCTGCACAGGCGCGTACGCCCCGTACATCGGTGCGGGACGGTACGGCTGGTTCGTCGGCTGCGGCTGCGCACCATTGATCGCGGCGTCGCCAAGCGGCGGCAGCGTATGCGTCGGTCCGCCATCAGCGGCCGTATTCGGCTGCGTCGGTGCAGCGTCCGGCTGCGCACCGTCCGACTGCGCACCGTCCGACTGCGCACCGTCGGCATCGTTCGTCTCCCACGGGTAACGGTTGTCGTCACTCATCTGTTCTCTCCGTTCGTCACTTGATGCTGTCCTCGATATCTGCTGTCACCGGCAATCGTAGTGCGCGCTTCCGCGGCGCACGGTGCCGTTCATCGCCGGTAGAGGAATCTCTACCCACATAGTTAAAACGTGACTGCTTGACGTTTCCTGAATGTTTGTTGAGAGTGGAAACAGTTTTTCGTAACAGCTTCCTTGGGGGGGACACGGCCACGAATTTCCGCACCACCGCGCGCGTTGCTACGATGCTGTCATGGTGCGCGACAACAACAATCCCGACGATGATGACAACGTCAGCTGTCCCTTCGTCATACGCAAGGACCGTATACCACCGGACAACCGCAAACGTTCCACAGTGCCGATCCTGCGATACGGGGACCTCTATTACTGTTTCGCCGACCTCGTCATCGGCCCGGTACTGCCTACCGTGTACCTCACACTCCCGTCGTTCGCATACGCCTCTCACGGCGAACCATACGTCTGCGAGCGCAAACGAACAGGCACCTATCCGAAGGGCGGCGGTTGGGAAAACGGCGCGGGACGCGACATCGTACCAATCGGACCGGTGCCGATCTGCTACCGTGATGTCATGGGGGACACGGTCACGACATACGAACAATGGGTCGACGATTACCGTGGCCTCCCCGGTGTCCCGTTCTACTCGTCTACTCGACGACCTACGGTTCCGGCGACTGCTGCGACAAAGCGTCGCGCTACGACATCGACGGCAGTGAAGCGTACGAGCATGCGATGTTCTATATCGAAGAAGCGATGCGCGCGCACACGAACTCAGTCGGCACACTCGATTCGGTGAGCGACATCGAACGCGCACAATACCACGGCTGCGTCAAACTCGCCGAAATCCTGTTCCGTCACGCGGCAGGACGCGGCCATGCGCGCGCATGGCTCGCGCTCGGCCGCATCTACCACGACGACGTCAACGAAGGCGACTATTTCAACAGCTGTTATACGGCGCGCATCAAAGGACACGAACCAATCGTCGAACAACCACCGATCGCCGAACGCGCACGCATATGCTTCGAGCGAGCGGCCGAACTCGGCGAAGCGGAAGCGCTCGCGTTCCTCGGCGACCTGCGGCTCCAAGGGAGGGGGTGCAGACGCGACGCGCGGCGCGCGTTCGCATTGTACGAACAAGCCTATGCACGCGCCGACGAGGATGGTCAGGTGAAGTATGCGAAAGCGGCCGCGGCGGCGCGGCTCGCGCGCTGCCTTGCATACGGCGTCGGTTGCGGCATCGACAAACCGCGTGCGATCACATTGTTCCAGTACGCGAGCGAGCATCTCGCGGACATCGCACGCGATAACCCGTGGTGGTATGAGGATCCCCGTACCGGCGCGCAGGAAGAAGTCATCGAACTGACGACATCCGCGGGCGACCACGAGGGCGCACCCGAGGCCCCTGCGGTGGTGCCGGCTGAGGTTTGGGATGAGATCCCCTATGCACCGATCACGAAACATCTGCCGATGCTCGAACAGATGGACGATTCCGGTACACCCGTAAGTCCGTTCTGGTTCTCGTACCACGACGACGTGGAATATTTCATCGACGATGTCTTCCGTTTCGCCGATGACCATCCCGAACTGGACACGTCCTACTATCTGGGATTCGTGGAGTCGGCCTTCCTCGATACGCCGATAGAGCGCATCGACCCTGCCGATTGCGACGCGCGCGCCGTGTTCATGATGGTCTTCTACGCGGTGCGATACGAGAAGTTCTATACGGGGCTCCTCGCCGGTCTGCTGCGCGGCGGTGCCGTGCAGCGCTGGCTGCGGCGGCTCAAGCAGCTGGACGACGAGCAGTGATATGCGGGTGCGAGTGTGTGCGTGACGCGAGGGCTGTTTGCGGCGGCACCGGCGCAATGTACGACCGTTTGTAGTCGACCAACAGCCGTTTGCGGCGGCGGTGCCGCAACGTACAGCCGTCTACAACGCGCACACGGTAGTCAACGGCGGCGGTGCCGCAAAGTGCAGCCATCTACAACCGACTAACGGTAGTCAACGGCGGCAGCGCCGCAACAGACGACCGTTGTAGTCAACCAACAGCCGTTTGCGGCGGCGGTGCCGCGGTGGACAACCGCACGCCTTAGAATTGCACGCATGACTAGCACGAGCACTTCAGCAGACAGTACGATCACGAGCGCGCCGGCACCGCAGTTGGTCGAGCGGCCGCGCGGTGCCGAACCCGGCAAACCCGGCGACCGCAGCGCATTCCATTTCGAAGAGCGCACGCGGCTGTCCGATTCCGCGGACGGCAAAGGCAAAGGCGGTGCGCGCTACGGGCGTACCGGCATTCTGCACACGCCACACGGCGACATCAGGACGCCCGCGTTCGTACCGGTCGCGACACAGGGCGCGATGAAAGCGGTCCTCCCGGAATCGATGGTCGACCTTGGCGCGCAATGCCTGCTCTCGAACGCATTCCATCTGTACGAACGTCCGGGTGAGGATGTGCTCGACGAAGCGGGCGGACTTGCGAAGTTCATGAACTGGAACGGTCCCACATTCACCGATTCCGGCGGTTTCCAGGTGCTTTCGCTCGGAGCGGGATTCAAGAAGACGCTCGCGATGGACGTCGAAGGTATGAAATCGGACGACGTCATCGCCGAAGGCAAGGAACGCATGGCCTTCGTCGACGAAGACGGCGTGACGTTCAAATCGCCGCTCAACGGTTCGCTCCACCGTTTCTCAGCGGAGATCTCGATGAATATCCAACACAAGATCGGAGCGGACATCATGTTCGCGTTCGACGAACTGACGACGTTGATGAACACACGTCGATATCAGGAGAACTCGGTCGAACGGACGTATCGTTGGGCGCAGCGTTGCGTCGCCGAACATGAGCGGCTCACGCAGACGCGCGTCGGAAAGCCGTATCAGGCGCTCTACGGCGTTGTGCAGGGCGCGAACTACGAGGATCTGCGACGGCACGCGGCGCAGCAGATCGCATCCCTTGATTTCGATGGCGTCGGCATCGGCGGCGCGATGGAGAAACGCATCATCGGTGACATCTGCGCGTGGATCTGCGATGAGATGCCGCAAAGCCGCCCGCGGCACGTGCTTGGCATCGCGGCCGTCGACGACATGTTCGCATGCGTCGAAAACGGTGGCGACACATTCGATTGCGTCGCACCCGCGCGCTGCGGCCGCAATGGCGCGATCTTCACGCGCGATGGCCGCTACAACATCAAGCGCGCGGCGAACAAACGCGACTTTTCGCCGCTCGAGGAAGGTTGTGGCTGCTACACGTGCACGCATTACACGCGCGCATACGTCGACCACCTGCTGCGCGCGCACGAGATGAACGGGCTCACGCTCGCGACGATCCACAACGAGTATTTCTTCGTGCATCTGCTCGACGACATCCGCGCATCGATTGACGGTGGATATTTCGATGAATTCCGCGACGCGACGCTCGCGCGCTTCTACGCGAACGGTTCGCGCGGGTAACGGGGGTGGGTTGGTGTCGCGCGGTGCCCACGACTGCGGCATCGCGCGACGCTAACGCACCGGTCCGCGACGCGCGACACCCACCTCTGCGGCACCGCGCGACACCAGCCAGCCTGAGCGTCGCGTAATTCCCCCACTTGCGGCATCGCGCGACGCTAACGCACCGGTCCGCGACGCGCGACACCCACGCTTGCAGTATCGCACGACGCTGGCGGCCGCACACGTCGTGCGATCCCAATTTCTGCGGCACCGCACGACGCACATACATATACAACACGCCGAATTGCACCAAACGGCGACATGGTGTAAACTAGTTCTCTGTCTGCGAGCGTGGCGGAATGGTAGACGCGCTGTCTTCAGGTGGCAGTGAGCTCATGCTCGTGCGGGTTCAAGTCCCGCCGCTCGCACTCTTCACAAAACGGCTGATTTCCAACGAAATCAGCCGTTTTGTGTTGCCAGGGCTGACCTAAAAGGTACCAAAATGACAACAAACGTCCCACTTCACACAGCGATGCCGCTGCCCTTCCCATTCCCGATTCCCACCATTAGAATGTTGCGCAGACTCATACACAAGCGGAACGCGCGACGCATACAGGTGGACCATACCGTGCGCTGCGCACAACACGTTGACTATCGGCATCGACCGTCGATGCCGAGGTGCCGAGGTGCCGAGGAAAGAGGATTTCATGACGGCTGACGAACCACAAATGCAGGTGCTGACGGACCTCGCGAATATGGTGAGCGTACAGACGGAGGCGACCGTTTCGCGCACGGTGATGCACACTAAGGGAGGCAACGTCGTATTGTTCTCGTTCGATGCCGGACAACAGCTGAGTGAGCATACGGCGGCGATGCCTGTGTTTGTGCAGGTGTTGCGCGGACGTCTGCTCATCAAGGGCGGCGATGACGAACGCGAGATCGTCCCCGGCGACCTCGTCTACTTCCCCACGCGTCTGCCGCATGCGGTCACCGCGCTCGAACCTTCGATCATGATGCTCACGATGAACACCGCGGCCCGCGCGACGAACGCGATTGATGCGCGATGAGCATGCCGAACGCTACCATGTCGGCATGAACCCTGCGAAAATCGCGCGTTTCCGCGACAGTGAACGGTATTTCATCTGCCCGTTGTGCCACGATGCGCTGCATCTCGACGGCACAAGCCTGCGTTGCGCGAACCGCCACACGTTCGACATCGCGAAACAGGGGTACGTCAATCTCTCCCCATCCGCGAAGCAGTCGCAGTTCTACAACAAGGAATCGTTCGCGAACCGCGGCCATATCCTCGACGCCGGGTACTACGACCACATCATGCGCGCGGTGCTCGAAGCCGTCGACAACCATTGCCCTGCGCCGCACAACGTCGACTTCGCGGGGCTGCGCGACGCGCAATGCCCCGCGGTCCTCGACGCCGGATGCGGCGAGGGCTTCTACGCGCGCGCCGTGCAGGACGCGCACCCCGAAGCCGACGTCCTCGCGTTCGACATCTCGAAGGATTCGATCCGGCAGGCGGCGCACGAGGACATGGGCATGGCCGTCAAATGGTTTGTCGGCAACCTCGCCGACCTTCCGGTGCACGACGGCACAATCGACTGCATTCTCGATGTCTTCTCCCCGATTCATTACGACGAATTCCGCCGTGTCATGAAGGACGACGCCGTCGTGATCAAAGTGGTCCCCGGCGCGCATCACGACGAACAATTACGTGAGCTCGCGCGCGCACAGCTGCGCAATGCCGACTATTCGAACGAACAAACAATCGAACAATTCGCAACACATTTCACAATCGTCGACTCGCAGCTCATTTCGCAGACGTTCGCAATGTCAGACGACGATGTGCGCACGTTCGCACACATGACGCCGCTGTTGTTCAACGTCGATATCGACGCACTCGATCTCACCCAAATCAACGAACTGACGATTGAAGCGCGTATAATAGTCGCGCGGAAATAATTTTTCCAATTTGTGCGCGTGTTATTTTTTCTCCTCCTATGATGGAATATGCTGTCAGAGAAGAACAGCGGCGGCGGCGTCAGCCGCCACACCAAGACCACTTGAAGGGGGTCCATCATGACACATGCACAACACGCGCGGACGCGCGACAACGAGCAGAACAAGCCATTCCCGGCGATGAAGGCGATGAACGGCACGGTGGCCACGATGGCGGCCATCGCGACACTTGGCGCTCCAATGGTCGCGATGGCCGACGAGCCGTCGACGGCGGCGCAACAGCCGCAGGCCCAAGCACAACAGCATGCGGCGAGCAGCGCGGTGCAGCAGGCGCAAGCGGCCGTGGACGCCGCCAAGGAAGGCGTGGCCCAAGCGCAGGAAGCGCAGAAGAACGCCGAAGGCGCCGTCGCGGATGCGAACGGCGAAGTCGATCAGGCGAATGCGGCGGTACAGGACGCACAGCAGGCCGTCGATGACGCCATCGCCAACGATCCGAACACGGCCGCGGCGCAGGATGCACTCGACAAAGCCAACACCAAGCTCAATGAGGCTTCTGACCATCTGCAGAACGCCGTGGCCGCCCAGACGCAGAAGACGGATGCGCTCAAGCAGGCGCAGAGCGCGGAAGCGGCCGCCAAGGCGAACGAATCGACGGCCCAGAACGCCGTGAACGAACAGCAGACGAAAGTGGACGGTCTGCAGCAGCAGGCCGACTCCACCGATATGGACGCGCTCGAACAGGACGCCGATCGTACCGCCACTGCGGCTTCGGCGGCACAGGACGCGAGCGCGGACGCCGCGACGCAGGCCGCGGCGGCGCAGCAGAAGACGGATACCGCGAAGCAGCAGCTCGATGAGGCGGAGCGGATCGCCGGCGACGCCAAGGATCCGGCGAAAGTCGAGCAGGCACGCAAGGATGCCGCCGACACGGCCGCGACATACGACGAGGCGCTCAAGCAGGCGCAGACGGCGAGTGCACAGGCCGATCAGGCCAACGCCGAACTCAGTGACGCGAACACTGCCTATCAGCACGCGAGCGGTGATCTGCTGAACGCGCGTGACGGCGCGAACGCCGCGAAGCATGAACTTGACCGTGCGAATGCGGCGCTCGCCGACGCCGAGCGCAACGAATCCACGACGGCTGATGAACTCGCAGCGGCACAGACGGCGAAGCAGAACGCCGAACAGCACGTGGCCGATGCCGAACAGCACATGAAGGACACACAGGCGGCAGCCGACAAGGCCGCACAGGACAAGGTGGCGGCCCAGCAGAAGCTCGAAGCCGCACAGCAGGCCGTGGATGCCGCGACGCAGGCGGCGGCGAACGCCACCGAACTGGAACAGAAGGGCGCACTCGGCTGGTTCGAGTACCGCAACTCCACCTATGCGCAGCAATTGCTCGTCAACAGGGAGCTCACCAAGGATGCGAATGGTGTCTATCAACTGGATTACACGCATCTTGGTGATCCGAAGGATGCAACCAGTCTGGACAACCTTTTGAGATCGGTACAGCTGGTGCAGGAATGCAACAAGTTGCGCGCGACGCAGGGACTGCCACCCCTGGAAATCTCCGATGCCGCCACGGCGTTGGCCATGGTGCAGGCGAACGCCGCTTCGCAAGCGTCGGGGCACAACGGCAATTGCATTAAGGACACAATGTGGGGAGAGAATCTTTCCTATGGATACGAAGACCCCTACGACGGATGGTGGATCAAAGAGAAGGCCGTTTTTGACGAATATGTCGCCAGCGGCAAATATCCGGGCCTCGAGCATATGACCTATGAGGAGATCCAAAAAACCTATCCGGAATTACTGAATCCTACTGATCCGGATAAGCAGATCGGCCATTATCTCAACCTTGTCAATGCTGACTTCAATGCAACGGGCGTCGGCATGAGCCGTTATCCAAGCGCGATAAGCCCATGGTTCCCACCCTACAGTTCCGCGCAGGAGTTCATCCGTACGCCATATACGCCGCCTCAGGGCATGACGGATCACGCTACGGCAGCGGACACCTACCAGCAGGAGCTGCAAGAGTACGTCGATTCGATCCGCAACGCGCAGCAGAAGCTCAAGGACGCGCAGGATGCGCTTGCGAGCGCGAAGGCCGCCGTGGAAGTCGCGAACAAAGCGGCCGATGCGGCGGACCAAGCCAGCAAGCAGGCTGCCGCCGACCTCAAGACGGCGCAGACCGCGCAGTCGGACGCCGAACAGGCCTATGACAGCGCACTGGCGAAGCACACCGATGCGCAGCGTGCCAAGGCTGACGCACAGAAGAACGCGGATGAGCAGGAAGCCAAGTACACGCAGGCATCTGATACGCTCCGCAACGCGCAGGCGGCCTATGATGCCGCAGACGCCGCGTTCACCGCCGCCCAACGCAAAGTGGATGACGCCTCGAAGGCGCTCGACGAGGCGAACCGGAACGCCGACGCAGCCAAGACCGCCAAGGATGACGCGGCAAGCAAGTACGCGGCGATGCGGGACGCCAAGGCGAATCTGGACAAGGCGCAGGCGGCCTACGATACGGCGAAGCAGGCCAGTGACGCCGCGAACGCCCAGGCGGCCGCCAAGGCAGCCGCAGCGGCACAGGCGCAGCAGGCGGCGGATGCGGCCGCCGCGAAGCTCGCGGACGCCAAGCAGACGGTCGCCAATCTGCAGACGGCCAAAGATGAGCTCGCCAAGCGCAATCAGGCGCTCGCAGCCGCCAAGGGCACCGTCACGAAGGCCGGTGAAGCGGTCGCCGCAGCCCAGAAGGACGCCGATGCCGCCAAGGCCGCTGTGGACGACGCCCAGCAGGCCAAGGACAACGCCGACGCAGCCGTCAAGGACGCCGAGGCCGCGCTCGACGAAGCCCGGAAGAACGTGGGTGACACGCCCGCGGTCCAGGAGGCGCAAGCCAGGCTCGACGCCGCCAAGCAGGCGGCCGCGGACGCCAAGACCAGGCTTGACCAAGCGCGGGCCTCGCTCGCCGACGCCCAGCAGGCGCTCAAGGACCGTCAGGAAGACCTCCGCCTTGCCGAAATCGCGCTCGAAGCCGCGATCAAGGCCGAGCAGCAGCCGACGAAGCCGGACAACCCGTCGAATCCAACCAACCCGTCGAATCCGACGAAGCCGGCCACCCCGACCACCCCGGTGAAGCCCGGCACGTCGACCTCCACCAGCGCCGCGACGACCACCGCCACGACGTCCACGGCGCCGCAATCGGTGCAGGTCACGAATGCCGCAAGCGACAAGCTCGCTGTGACCGGCGCAGGCACCGGCGCCGTGCTCATCACGGCGTTCACGCTCGCGTTCGTCGGTGGTGTCGCCATGCTGACCGCACGCCGCCGCGAGGAGTGAGCTCGCACAATCGCCCACACTGAAGGCGAAAGCGACGCGCAATCAGCAACGCACACCGCATACAGCGAGGGGCTGCCGGAATCCATGGGGATTCCGGCAGCCCCTCGCGCACATCGTCACCTGTGCGCAACAATCAATCGATCATCAAAATCAATGCGCGGTACGCTCACGCACATGTCAGCGCACGAGGAACGACATCGCAATGATGAGCGCGAAGCCGATGAGGTCGGTGTTCGTGAACACGGCGCCGGTCCACATGACGGCCGTGATCGTCGCCATGACCGGTTCGATCGTGCCGAGCATCGTCGCGCGCATCGAACCGATGCGTACGACGCCCGCCATGTACAGCCAGAACGCGACGAATGTGCCGACGACGATCGTGAACGCGAGCAATCCCCAGCCGCGCGCATCGAGCTGCGGTGCGTTCTTCCATGGTTGCACGAACGGCGTGAGCAACAGCCCCGACAGCAAGAACGTGATGCCGTTGACGACGAAGTTCCCGTACTTCGCGATGAGCATGACCGGTACTATCGCGAGGCACGCGCACGAGAACGCGTCCGCGAGTCCCCACAGCAGCCCCGGAAGCGGCAGTGAGAGCGAACTCACCTTCCCTCCTGTCGCGAGGAGCCACACGCCCGCGAACGCGAGCGTCACGCCAACGATTTCCTTGACGCTCGGTTTGCGCTTCCCTCGTATGCACACGTACGCGAGCACCATGAGCAGGTTCACGGTCTGCAGCACCGTCGCCGTGCCCGCGTTCGTCCAGTGGATCGAGAACAGGTACGCGACCTGCACGAGTGTGACGCATGTGAGCGCCGTGAACAGGTACATCGGGTATTCGCGTATGCTTGTGAAGGCCGCGACGAGCGCGCGCCGCGAACCGACCGCCGCGCACGCGAGGAAGATGAGTCCTGCGACGATCTCCCTGACACATGCGAGCCACAGCGGTGTCATCTGGTACTGCTCCATCAGGATCTTCGATACCGATCCGTTGATTCCCCACAACGTGCCGCCGAGCAGGGTGCAGAAGATGCCCGACATCATGCGCTTGGGGGTCTGTTCGAGTGACTGGTCCGCGACTGTCTCGTCCGCGAGCGTCTGCGCCGCGTCCGACTTTTCCTCATTCGCCGACCGTTCGATCAGGTCCTGCACGTCCTTCTGCGTCACTGCGCCCTCGTTCCTTCCGCTGCCGGTCTCTTCTCTTCTGTTGTCGCCGTCACGATGACGACGTGTGTATCAGCGCATATGGGTGGTTTCGCGCGATTCTCACGCATGACGGTTCCGCATACACGCTACGGCAGCACCGTGACCGGTTCGGCCGACTGCAGCCACCGGAAGATGCGTTGCAGATACGGTGCGACGACGGCGTTCGGCATCGAGAAGATCTCGTGGACCGATCCGGGGACGCGTTCGACGCTGATGTCGCCGCCGTCACGTCCGACGAGCTCGGCGAAGACGTCTTCGGCCGCGTTGCTGACCCAGTGGTCGTTGCCCGCCTGGAACATCAGGACCGGCACGTCGATGCGTTCGCACATCCGTTCACGCAGTATCGCGTGCGAGATGCGCACCGCCTCGCGCACCCACGCGTTCGAGGCCGGGCACGTCTGGTAGTGCGTGTTCGCGACGCGCAGTTTCGTATACCATTCGATGCGCGCGGGGCACGCCCCCTCGTGGTCCTTCCCATCGATCACCGGCGTGAAGCGGTGCTGTCCGGGCGCCATCGCCTTCGCGTGCCCGAGGTCGCACGCCGCGCCGCATACGGTCGCCGCGAGCCAGTTCGGCGCGCCCGTGTTCGCTTTGATCATCGGTGAGGACAATACGGCGCGGTCGACGGCGTTCGGGTACCGTTCGAGCATCGCCGCGGCGATGCCGCCTCCCATCGAATGCGCGAACAACGCGAGCTGCCCGCCGTGCGCATACGCGCGCGCGACCTTTCTCGTGAACTTCTCCAGATCGGCGACGTAGCGCCGCCAATCGTCGATATAGACGATTTCGTCGTCGGCGACGTCGCGCGCCGAATACCCGTGCCCGCGGTGCTCGAGGACGCATACCGAGAACCCGGCGAGCAGGAAGTACCACACCATCTCCCCGTATTTCGCCGCGAATTCGCTGAAGCCATGCGAGAATACGACGGCGCCGTGGTCGCCGCGCGCCGTGCCCGGCACACCGAGTCTTTGGAATTCGTGCACGTCGTAGCACACGTAGTGCAATCTGCCGGCTTCGGCGAGACGCGGCAACGGGTGCCCTTCCCAATCCTTGCGCGCCGGTTCGAGGTATCCGTCGTGCGCGCACGTGCCGATCGCGGGCAGCGCCGTCTTCGCCATCGCCTGCTGCACGTGCCGTTCATCAACCATCGCGATTTCCATACCGACCATCCTAGGACGCCGCCGCGCTATCGGCCGTGGGCCGCGCGCTCGACGCACCGTCGGGACGCGCGGTTGTGCGTTCCCTACAAAACCTGGCCGGCGTGTGTTGTCGATTCGTACGAGGTACGCGTTCCCTACGGTTCCGTAAGATGGCGGGGGCGGCCTGTCCGTGGCCGCCGCAAGAGGATGATTACGAAGGATTTCCGATGCTCACCGAGTATACGACGCCGGGCCATGCGCTCACCGTCCGCGACAACGAAACGATCTATACACTGCTGACCGACCGCCTTGAGCGTTCGGGCGCCGATTCGCCGCTCACTGAGAACAAGGAGCCCGACGGGACGTGGAGCAAGCTCACCGTCGGTGAGTTCGACGCCGAGGTCCGCGCGATCGCGAAGGGGCTCATCCAGTTTGGCATCGCGAAGGGCGACGCGGTGACGATCTTCTCAGCGACGCGCGTCGAATGGGGCCTGTTGGATTTCGCGCTCGCCGCCGTCGGTGCGGTGACGGTGCCGATCTATGACACCGATTCGTCGATCCAGGCCGAACGCATCCTCAACGATTCCGATGTCAAGCTCGCGATCGCCGACAACCAGGAACGTTTCGACCGTCTTGATTCGGTCTTCGACCATTGCCCGACGCTCGAACGCATCCTCATGCTCGACGCGGATGCGGTCGCGGCGCTCAAGGGGCTTGGTGTCATGGTCTCCGATGAGGAGCTCGACGAGCGCATCGCGAGCGTCACGGCCGACGACCTCGCGACGATCGTCTATACGTCGGGTTCGACGGGCGCGCCGAAAGGCGCCGAGCTCACACACCGCAATTTCGTGAGCATCACGCGCGCGGCCGCCGAATGCGTCCCCGAGATGCTCGAAGGCAATGCGCGACTGCTGCTGTTCCTGCCGCTCGCGCACTGCTTCGCGCGTTTCATCCAGTATTTCGTGTTCACGTCCGACGCGGGTGTCATCGGCTATCTGCCGAGCACGAAGACGTTGCCGCATGACATGCAGGTCTTCGAGCCGACGTTCGTGCTGTCAGTCCCGCGCGTGTTCGAGAAGGTCTACAATGCGGCATCGCGCAAGGCCGGCACCGGTTTCAAGGGCCGCATCTTCGCGAAGGCCGCCGAGGCGGCGCGCGCATGGACCGAGATGGAGCAGCAGGGCATCAAACCGGACGCGAAGCAACGTGCGGAGCATGCGCTCTACGAACGCCTCGTCTACAGCTCGATCCGCGGCGCGTTCGGCCCGCGCATCAAGTACCTCGCATGTGGCGGCGCGCCGCTTGACCGCCGTCTTGCGACGTTCTTCAACGGCATCGGCCTGACGATGATCCAGGGCTATGGCCTGACGGAGACGGCCGCGCCGTTCGCGTTCACGCGTGTGCATGACAATGTCATCGGCACCGTCGGCCAGCCGGTGCCCGGCTCGTCGGTGCGTGTCTCGGCGACGGGCGAACTCGAGGTCAAGGGCCAGAACGTCTTCCGCGGCTACCACCACCTCCCCGAGAAGACGAAGGAGACCTTCGCCGCTGACGGCTGGCTCAGGACGGGCGATCTCGCGACGATCGACGACGAAGGCCACATCACGTTGACGGGGCGCGCGAAGGACATCATCATCACGGCCGGCGGCAAGAACGTCGCGCCGATCCCGATGGAGCAGGAGATCGCGACGTGCCCGATCGTCGAGCATGCCGTCGTCGTCGGCGACAACCGCCCGTTCGTCGGCGCCGTCGTCACGCTCGATCAGGAGGGCCTCGCGAGCTGGCTGCCGACGCAGAAGCTGCCCGCCGACCTGACGGTCGAGCAAGCGGCCGGCCTGCCCGAGGTCGCGGCCGAAATCCAGCAGTATGTCGACCGCGCGAACGCCGAGGTCTCGCGCGCCGAGTCGGTGCGCAAGTTCATTGTGCTGCCGGTTGCGTTCTCGCAGGACAACAAGTGCCTGACGCCGTCGATGAAGGTCGTGCGCCCGAAGGTCAACGAGGTCTTCGCGAAGGAGATCGCGAACGGCATCTACGGCGCCAAGCGCTGACGCTCAGCGTTTGAGCGCGCGGGCGAGGAAATCGCGCTGCAGCACAAGCAGGTTGCGTGCGACGGTCGGGTCGTTCGTCATATGCGTGATGCCGGTGAGCGGCAGGAACGTGTGGTCGCGCCCCGCGGCCATGAGCGTCTGGCTCAGGCGCAGCGAATGCGCGATCGTCACGTTGTCGTCGGCGAAGCCGTGGATGAGCATGAGCGGGCGTCTGAGCGCGGGCGCGTCGGCGATGATGCTGTTGCGCGCGTAGTCGGCTTCGTCGAGGCCGAGGAAACGCTCGGTGTAGCACGTGTCATAGAGCGTCCAATCGGTCGGCGGCGCGCCCGCGCATGCCGCCGCGAACGTCTCCGGGGCGTCGAGCACGGCGAGTGCGGACAGGAAGCCGCCATACGACCAGCCGATCATCGCGACGCGGTCGAGTTCCGGCTGCGGCAGCACGTGCGCGCGTGCGCCCGACGCGTGCCTGCCGTATGCGGCCGCGTCGTTGATGCGCGCGACGGCGTCGGCGAGCGCGTGCACGGCGTCGACCTGGTCTTCGAGTGTGACGCGTTTCATCTCCTTGTACACGTCGCGGTCCCATGACGGTCCGCGTCCCGTCGTGCCACGTCCGTCCGCGATGACGACGAGGTATCCCTGTTCCGCCCACCATTGCGCATCCCAATACGCTGATTGGCTCAACGTGACCTCTTGGAATCCGGGGCCGCCGTAGGGGTGCATGAGGACCGGCAGCGACTCCGCGTCGGCGTATGCGGCGCCTGTCGGCGCGACGATCGCCGCGTGCAGCGCGCGTTCCCCGAGGCGCACAAAACGCACGTTGATATCGAGTCCGGGCGTCGCCGCGTTGTTCGCGACGGCGACGGCCTCGCCACGGTAGTAGTGCGTCATCTGCGCGCGTGGGTCGGCCATGTCCCTTCCGGTGACGACGAGGCCGTCGCCGGCGCGCGTCGCGCACCATACGCCCGGTTCGTCGGTGACCGGGTAGACGCCGCCGCCGTAGTCGAACGCGACGACGTCGAAGCTGCGCGCATCATGGTCGTCCGCCGTCGCCGTCCACTGTTTCGGCACGTCGGGCGCGGCTTCGGGCGTGCGTTGCACGACGCACATGACCGTTTCGTCGTCCGCGTCGAGCACTTCGCGCACCTGCCAGCCGACGGGTGTGAACGCGCGGCCATCCACGGTGAGCCGGTTCGTGTCGGTGTCCATGTCGTTGAGCGAGCAGATGAGCGCACCCGACGGGGTGTAGACGGGTGTGCCGGGAATGAGGTCGATCCATTGGCTGTTCGCATGCGTTTCGAGGACGGTGACGGGCATGAGCGGCACGACGCCATCCTCGACCGTCGCATAGTCCTTCCAATCCTGTTCCTTCGGCATGTCGACGCGCAGGATCTGCTCGTGCTGCTGGAGACGGTCGAGGACGCGCAGAAGCGGCATGTGTCCGGTCGTCCACCGCACGACGGCAAGGTATTCGTAGGTTTCCTCGTCCCAATCGACGATTGCCTTGTGCGCGGCGTGCAGACGATCATCGGACAAATGCACGGCGTAGAGGTCGACGACGGCGTTGTGCGTGAGCGCGCGCGGATAGCGGTGGTCGAATCCGCGGCGTTCCGGGTTCGCGGGGTCGCTTATCGTCCACAGTGGTTCGGGCGATGCGTCGAAGCATTCGACGAGGAGCGTATGTGAGTCGGGCCCCCACCAGAAGCCGTCGTAGCGGTCCATTTCCTCGGCCGCCGCGAATTCGGCGATGCCCGCCCGCATCGTCGCGCGTTCGCCGTGTGGCACGGCGAACGCGACGCCCGCATCGCCGCTTGCGGCGTCGACGACGATGACGGCCGCACCGGTCGAATAGGCAATGCGCGTGCCATCCGGGCTCACGCGCGGGTTGAGGACCGGGCGCAGCGGTTCGTCGCCGCCGTCGGCGAGATGCACGTCAAGCGTGCTCGTGTCCGCCGCCGCACGTTCGCCGTCAAGCGTCGACACGAACAATTCGTCATTCATCGTGAAGACGACGACCGTGCCCGCGGCGTCGACCGAATACGAGACGATGCCGCTGCCGCCTTCGCGCGCGCGTTCGCGGCGTGCGCGCTCCTCGGCGGGCACATCCTCGGCGTCGGCGTCGGTGAGCAATGCGCGCGGATCGGCGATGAGCGTCTCCTCACCATCCGCGGTGCCCATCCACAACGAGGTGACGGTGTCTTCGGCGCCATCCGAACGCAGGAACAGCATGCGTGCGCCGTCGCCAAGCAGATGGGCGTTGCGCGGGGCGCCGCAGCTGAAGCGCAGCGTGCGCGCCTTCGCGCCCGCGTAATCGGGAATCGAAGGGTCGGTTGTGGGAAGCGTCCCTGAATTGTTCACATCAATGGGACCGTTCGTGTGCACAGTGGTTTGCGTCATACCGCATTACGCTAGCACCGCGAGCCTGCGCGTTCGCTGAACGCGCGCCGCGCACCCGTCTCACATCCGCGTCCGTACTGAGGTTGAGGTCATCGCGTATAAAGGATGGACAGACGTATTTCATATACCATGAGTCATAGGTGGCGCATGCCGCACGCGAGGCGGCATGCGCGCTGTCCACGGCGACGTCCCACGTGGGTCGCGTTCGTCCGGTAAGCGCAAAAGCCGGCGCGGTTCGCGACCAAGCGTAGGATGGGACAGGAAAAGAAAGGGACTACCATGAGCGTTCTTGACCGTTTTGAGAAAAGCGTCGAAGGCGCGGTCAACGGAGTGTTCGCGAAATTCGGCTCCAAGGACCTGCAACCCGTCGATCTGACGAGCGCGCTCGAGCGGGAAATCGACGAATCGGCGATGCCAGTCGGCCGCGAACGTACGGTCGCGCCGAACGAGTATCGCTTCAAGCTGAGCACCCCCGACTTTGACCGCATCGAACAGTGGGGTTCGGAAGCGCTCGCGAACGAACTCGCGGACAACCTCACGAAGTACGCGAAAAGCCAGCATTACGCGTTCGTAGGCCCCGTCGTCGTCGTGTTCGAGGAGGACCTCGAACTGTCGAAAGGCAATTTCAAGCTCACGAGCGAATCGGTGCAGGGCAACGCCGTCCCGGTCACGACCGACGCGCAGGCCGAGGACTGCCCGATGCTCGAAGTGAACAACAGCCAGTACCTGCTCACGAAGAGCAAGACCATCATCGGACGAGGCTCCGGCTGCGACATCGTCATCGACGATCCCGGCATCTCCCGCAAGCATCTGGAGATCGACATCACCGACAACGGCGTCATCGCGCGCGACCTCGGCTCGACGAACGGCACCTACGTCGAAGGCCACCAGGTGCCGGCGGCGACACTCCTCGATGGGAACACGATCACGATCGGGCGCACGCGCATCCTGTACTGGGCGTCCTCACAGGACCAGGAGTAAACCGGGACACCGATTGCCGTTATGATTACCGAACTGACTTTCGCGGTACTGAAATACGCGTTCCTCATCCTGCTGTGGCTGTTCGTATGGTCGATCGCACGGTCGCTCTACCGTGACGTCGCCTCCTACAGCCCCCGCAAGTCGCGCGCACGCCGCAAGAAGGAACGTGAGGTCCGCAAGAAGGCCGACGTACCGGTCGCGGCGACGCCCGCGCCTTCGACGCCGAACCATCCGACGACGGGCGCGATGCCCGTCACGAACGCGGCGGACAAGCAGCCGACGCTCCTCGTCATCATCGACGGGCCACTCGCCGGCACATCCGTGCCGTTGAACTCCTCCGTCATCACGCTTGGGCGCGCCGCATCGAACACCGTCGTGCTCGACGACGAATTCGTCTCGTCGCACCACGCCCGCGTCTATCCTGACGAACGATCGCACCAGTGGGCCATCGAGGACCTGCACAGCACGAACGGAACCGTGGTCAACCAGCAGCGTATCACCGCACCCACGCTCCTCGCGCCACGCATGCCCGTACGCATCGGTGCGACCACCTTCGAACTGAGGTGAGCCGATGACCACTGCAGAGCACAGCATGCTGTACATGTATTCCACGACCGTCTCCGACGTCGGCACCGTGCGTTCCAACAACCAGGACTCGTCGTTCGCGGGCGAGCACCTCGTCGCGATATGCGACGGCATGGGCGGCCACGCTGGAGGCGACACCGCGTCGACGATCGCGGTGCGTTCGCTCGCGCACATCGAAAAGGACAGCGCGGGCGGCGACGTCGCACGCGCGACATCGATCATGGAGACGTCAACGCTCGCCGCGCACGACGCGATCGTCGGCAAAGCGAAACGCGAACGCAAACTCGCGGGCATGGGCACAACGATCACGGCAATCACACTCGTCTCCGGCTACTGGGTGCTCGCGCACATCGGCGACTCGCGCGCCTATCTGCTGCGCGACGGCGCGCTCATGCGCCTGACAAGCGACCACAGCTACGTCCAGCACCTCATCGACACGAAACGCATAAGCGAATCCGAAGCGCGCAACCATCCACAGCGCAACGTCGTCATGCGCGTGCTCGGCGACTTCGACATCGACGCACGCCCCGACATCTCGATCCGCGTCGCACACCCCGGCGACCGCCTGCTGCTGTGTTCGGACGGCCTGTGCGGTGTCCTCGAGGACTCGACGATCGAAGAGACGATGCTCGCGTCGACCGACCCCGAGGAATGCGTACAACGGCTCGTCTCGATGGCGCTGCGCGCCGGCAGCACCGACAACGTGACGGCCGTCATATCGGACGCGACGCTCGCACTCAACGCGGACGCGTTCGACGTCCCCCACCAGACGCCGCTCATCGGCGGCGCGGCGAGCGCATCGCTCGACGCGATCGCCGACATCGTCAACGAACCCGTCGCGGCGGCGCCCGCACTCATCGCGAAATCCTCACCGGCGGAACGCGCGGCCGCGCTCATCCAGTCACGCCCAGCGGACGACGACAATGTCGACGCCGACAAGCCGGCGAAGCCGGCCGTCGGCCACACAAGCGAAGTACGTGAGGAAACCGGCGAACTGCAGGACCTGGACACTGGGGAGATCCCCGTCGTCCGCAAAAGCAACGGCCGCTACAGCGCCGACCCGAACGACCCCGAAGTCGCGAAGGCGATCCACGACAAACAACTCGAACAGAAGAAACAGGCGCGCTCGAGGCGCTTCCGCGGACGCGTCGCGGCGGTCGTCGTCGCCGCGCTCGCCGTGCTCGCGTTGTGCGGGCTCGCGGGCGGCGCGTACATGTGGAGCCAACGGCAGTACTTTCTCGCGAAGGACGGCGACGCGGTCGCGATCTACCAAGGTGTGCCGACCGACATCTTCGGCATCAAACTGTCGCATCCGGTCGAACGGACGGACCTGAACTTCGACGAACTGCCGGAAGGATGGCAGGAACAGCTCGAAAACGGCATCAACGTCGACGACTACGACGCCGCCGTCGCGAAGGCGGAACAGATCGAACAGGAACTCGAGAAGACGAAACGGCAGCAGAAGGAAGAGGAGGAACGCAGGAAGGCGGCGAACCAGAAGAAGGACGACACCAAGCAGGACGACGCGCAGAAGAAAGACGACACGAAGAAGGGCGCGGACGCAAGCCCAAGCCCGTCGGCATCGGCATCGTCGTCATCATCGGATGAGAAGAAGGACACGAAGTGACGAAGACCCGGATACGCTATCTGCTGCAGATCCTCTTCGCGTTCGTCATCACGGCCATCGGCGTTTTCCAGATGTTCGCACGCACCGAGGGACAGCCTCCGATGACCGCGCTCGTGCTCATCGGCGTCATCGCCGTGCTGTTCATCGTCACATGGGCGCTCATCTGCAAATTCCAGCCGTACGCGAACCAATCGATCATGGCGTGCGTGCTCATGCTCACGTCGATAGGCATCCTGATGATCGCGCGCATCGACGCGGCATTGGACGCGCATGTCGCGACGCGGCAGATGATCTGGCTGTGCATCGCGCTCGTATGCTGCGACCTGCTGTTCGTGTTCATGCGCGACTACCGCGTGCTGCGGCGCTTCTCCTACGTGAGCATGGTCATCGGCCTCGCACTGCTGCTCTCGCCGATGATCCCCGGCCTCGGCCGCGAGATCGGCGGCGCGCGCATCTGGATCGGCATCGGCCCCTACTCGCTCCAGCCGGGCGAATTCGCGAAGCTGTTCCTCGCGTTCTTCTTCGCGTCCTATCTGTTCAACCACCGCGACCAGCTCGCCGTCGGCGGCAAGAAGCTCGGCCCGCTCCAGCTGCCGCGCCTCAAGGACCTCGGCCCGATCATCATCGTCTGGGTCGCGTCGATGGGTGTGCTCGTCCTCCAGCATGACCTCGGCACCTCGCTCATGTTCTTCGCGATGTTCGTCGCGATGCTGTATGTCGCGACCGGACGCGTGAGCTGGGTCATCATCGGCTTCCTCGCGTTCGCGGCCGGATGCGTCGCCGCCGCGCACATCTTCGCGCATGTCGGCTACCGTGTCGACGCATGGCTGCACCCCTTCGACCCGGAGATCTACCGCCGGTACCCGGGAGGGTCGAGCCAGATCGTGCAGGGCCTGTTCGGCCTCGCGTCAGGCGGACTTCTGGGCACCGGCCTCGGCCAGGGGTACCCGACCGTCACACCGCTCGCGAACTCCGACTTCATCTATGCGTCGACGGGCGAGGAACTCGGTCTCGTCGGCCTCTTCGCCGTCCTCATGCTGTATCTGCTCATCATCGCGGCGGGCATGATCATCGCGATGAAGATCAAGGACGGCTTCGGCAAGCTATTGTCCTCGGGACTCGTGTTCACGATGGCGTTCCAGGTGTTCACCGTCGTCGGCGGCATCACGCTCGTCATCCCCCTCACCGGCCTGACGATGCCGTATATGGCGGCCGGCGGCTCGTCGCTCATCGCGAACTACATCCTCGCCGCACTGCTCATCATCATCTCGAACGCTGCGAACAAGCCGCAATCGGACGAATTGAGCGACACGTTCCGCATGGAGGCGCTCTCCGTGCTGCGCGTGCGGCAGCAGGCCGCGGCATCCGCACACCGCACGACGCGCGGCACCGCGAACACCGGCGGCACAGGAACGGACGACGGCGCCGGCACGGGCGATGACGGCCCCGTCACACAGATCGTCGCACCGGTCAACACCCATTCCTACGTCAATCTGCGGCAGCCTGCGGACGCCACCGCGGCGATCGACGACACCCACGAGGGAGGTGCGGTCCGATGAACAAGACATTGCGGCAACTGTTCACGGCCGTCCTCGTGCTGTTCGTCATCCTCGGCATCTCGTCGTCGATCATCATGACGGTCCGCTCGAACGCGCTCGCAGGCGATTCGCGCAACGTGCGCACGCTGTATTACACGAACAGCGCGGCGCGCGGCGCGATCCTCGCGTCCGACGGCACGATCCTCGCGAAATCGGATGCGTCGCAGGACGAATACAAATACCAGCGCTCATACGCCGACGGCGAGCTCTACGCGCCGGTGACCGGCTATTTCTCGGTCACGCAGAAAGCCGACCGTGGCATCGAGGCGTCCGAAGACACGCTGCTGACGGGCGAGTCCGACGCGATGTTCTGGCAGCGGCTCAAAGGCCTGTTCACCGGCGAGGAGAACCGTGGCGCCTCGATCGAGACATCGATCGACACAAAGCTGCAGAAGGTCGCCTATGATGCACTCGGCGAAGACGATGGCGCCGTCGTCGCGATCGAGCCAAGCACCGGGCGCATCCTCGCGATGGTGAGCAAACCGAGCTATGACCCGAACCTGCTCGCGTCACATGACGGCGGCACAGCGAACAAGAACTACGCCGAATTGAGCCAAGGCCCGTCAAGCCCGATGATCAACCGCGCGACGAGCCAGCTGTATCCGCCCGGATCGACGTTCAAGACGGTCGTCGCGGCCGCCGCGATCGAATCCGGCACATACAACATCAATTCGGAGATTCCCGCGGGCGCGACCTACACGCTCCCCGGCACGCAGACCGACCTGACGAACTCGACGATAGCCGGCAACGGCATCGACGGCAAGATAACGCTCAAGGACGCGATGGCGTATTCGTCGAACACGGCGTTCTCGCAGCTCGGCGTCGCGCTCGGCGATGACACCGTCTCCGACATGGCGAAGAAGCTCGGGTTCGATTCGACGATCACGATCGACGGAACCGATGCCGACGGCACGCCGATGCGCGCGGTCGCATCACGCTTCCCGCAGCAGGTCACGCCCGACCGCCTCGCATTGGCGTCGATAGGACAGGGCGACACCGTCGTCACGCCGTTGCAGAATGCGATGGTCGCCGCGGCCGTCGCGAACCACGGCAAGGTCATGAAACCGACACTCGTCGACCGTGTGCGCTTCAGTGACCTCTCGGTCCTGCCGGACACGAAGCCGCAAGTCATGAGCACCGCGTTCAGCGAGGACACGGCGAAACAGCTCACGGAAGGCATGGAGGCCGTCGTCACCGACGAGAACACGAACCTCGAGATCCCCGGCATCCGCGTCGCCGCGAAGACCGGCACCGCGCAGATCGGCGCCGACAACAGCGCGATCGACGGCTGGGTCATCGGCTTCGCACCGGCCGACGATCCGAAGATCGCCGTCGCGGTCGTCGTACACAATGTGGACCTCTATGGCTCGTTCGCGGCAGGACCGGTCATGACGGCAGTAATGAAGGAGGCGCTAACCCAATGAGACTCATCGAAGGACAGCTCATTCACCGGCGGTACCGCCTCGATTCGCGTCTCGCACAAGGCGGCATGGGCGAAGTCTGGAAAGGCTACGACATCCAGCTCGGCCGTCCCGTCGCGATCAAGGCGCTGCGCACCGACACGACGAACCAGGAGTCGAAGCTGCGCAGGCTGCGCGCCGAGGCACGCAATTCGGCGAACCTCGCCCACCCCAACATCGCCGCGCTGTTCGAATACTACGAGCATGACGGCATCGGCTTCCTCATCATGGAATACGTGCCGAGCAAGTCGCTCGCCGACCTCTTCCATGAGATCAACGGCCCGATGGAGCCGACGCAGCTGCTGCCGATCCTCGTGCAGACGGCGCGCGGCCTGTTCGTCGCGCATTCGCACGGCGTGATCCACCGCGACGTCAAACCGGCGAACATCATGGTCTCCTCCAACGGCGAAGTCAAGATCACCGATTTCGGTGTCTCCTATTCGACGAACCAGGAGCAGATCACGCAGGACGGCATGGTCGTCGGCACGGCCCAATACATCTCGCCCGAACAGGCGCAGGGCCAGCATGCGACGCCGCAATCCGACATCTATTCGCTCGGCGTCGTCGCGTACGAAGGCCTGTGCGGCCACCGTCCGTTCACCGGCGCGACGCCCGTCGACATCGCGGCGGCGCACGTCAACAACCCGGTGCCGCCGCTGCCGGCGAACGTCGATTTCCAGCTCTCGCAATTCGTCATGTCGATGCTCGCGAAGGACCCGCTCGACCGGCCACAGGACGCGCTCACCGTCGCCCGTGTGCTGTCGCGCATCGAGCGCAGGCTCCTCGACCAGCAGACGAGCGCAGTCGACGCGACGATGATCACTTCCGGAAAACGCGTGCCGCGCCGAGTGACGAGCGCGCCGCACCACGATCCGGCAACCAATACGATTCAGCCGTTCGCGCAGCGCGCGCAGACGGGTTCCGCACATGACAACCATTTCGCGGGACAAGGCGGAAGGAGCAGCAATGAGTAGCATGCCCACAACGTTGGATGGCGGCCGCTACCAGCTCGGCCAGCTCATCGGGCGCGGCGGCATGGCCGAGGTCCATGTGGCTGTGGATACGAGGCTCGGCCGTACCGTCGCGATCAAGATCATGCGCCCGGACCTCGCCCATGACGAGATCTTCCTGACACGGTTCCGCCGCGAGGCGCATTCGGTCGCGCAGATGAACAACCCGAACATCGTCAACATCTACGATTCGGGCGAAGAGGTCATCACGCTCGAGAACGGCCAGACCGAACATCTGCCGTACCTCGTCATGGAATACGTCAAAGGGCAGACGCTCAGGGACATCATCAAGGCGAACGGGCCGCTTTCGCAGCGCGACGCCGAGCATGTCATGATCGGCGTGCTCAGCGCGCTCGAATACTCGCACCGGATGGGCATCATCCACCGCGACATCAAGCCCGGCAACATCATGATCTCCGAACAGGGCATCGTCAAGGTCATGGACTTCGGCATCGCGCGCGCGCTCGACGATTCGGCGACGACGATGACGAAATCGCAGGGCGTCGTCGGCACCGCGCAGTACCTCTCCCCCGAGCAGGCGCGCGGCGAGAGCGTCGACATGCGCTCCGACCTGTATTCGGCCGGCTGCGTGCTTTACGAGATGCTCACAGGACGTCCGCCGTTCACCGGCGACTCGGCCGTCGCGATCGCGTACCAGCATGTCTCCGAAGTGGCCGTGCGCCCAAGCGCGATCGTACCGGGCCTGCCGGTCGCATGGGATTCGATATGCGCGAAGGCAATGGCGAAGGACCGCCAGAACCGCTACGCGACGGCCGCCGAATTCAAGAACGACATCGTCGCGTTCATGAACGGCGGCACGCCGGTCGCGACCGCGTTCAATCCGCTCGCCGACCTGTCGGCGACGAAGACCCAGCCTGGCCCCACGCAGCCGGTGACGGTCCAACAGGGGCCGGCGACGCAGGTGTTCAACCCGACGACTGGGCAGTTCGAACAGGTCAATCCGGATGGCACGACGGGTACGCTCAAGACACGTGCGGACCGCCGCGCCGAACTCGCGAAGAAGAAGCACAAGCGCAACGTCATCATCGCGTCGGTCGCGACCGCCGTCATCATCCTCGCGATCGCGATTGGCGGATGGTTGTGGTGGGACCACGCGCGCAATGCGACGAAATATGTGACGGTGCCGACGTTCAGCGAATCGACGACCGAAGCACGCGCGCGCAAGCAGCTAAGCGACTTGGGACTCAACATCACCGTCAAACAGGACGCCGATTCGACGAAACCGGAAGGCATGTTCACGAAGCAGAGTCCCGCGGGCGGCAAGCGCGTCGCCGAAGGCAGCACCGTCGAAGTGTGGTTCTCGACAGGTCCGAGGTCGATCAAGATACCGGATGTGACGGGATACACGCAGGACTCGGCGCGGCAGACGCTCGAAGACGCCGGATTCGTTGTCAATTCGAGTGTGCAGACCGAAGACAGTCCGACGATCGCGAAAGACCATGTGACACGCACCGACCCCGCGTACGGTACGTCACAGCTCAAAGGTTCGACAATCAGCCTGTGGGTGTCGTCGGGCATGACGAAAGTCCCGGACGGCATCATCGGCAAACCTCAGGATCAGGCAATCTCCGCGCTCTCCGAGATGGGATTGACGGTCACGGTCATGCAGGAATCGTCGGATACGGTCGACAAAGGCTCCGTCATCCGCGTCTCGCCTGAAGTCGGCACATCGGTCGAACAGGACAGCGCGATCACGATCTGGGTGTCGACGGGACGCGAACAGGTCAAGGTACCGACGATCAACGCCGGCGACTCGCTCGCGAACGCACGCGCCGCGATCGAAGGCGCCGGGCTCACCGTCAAGGTGGATGGCGACTCGTCGGACAATGCGACCGTCGAATCGATCAGCCCCGCATCCGGAACCGACGTCGACAAAGGCTCCGAAATCACGGTGAAGACGAAGAAGGCCGAGCCATCGCCGTCGCCGTCGAGTTCGTCGTCGTCATCGCCTTCCGAATCGGGAGGGAATGGAGACGGCCATGACCAGCACTGACATGTGACGGCACGGCACAACAGACGAGGGCGCCCCCGGTTCCATCTTGGGAACCGGGGGCGCCCTCGTCTGTAACGACCGTCCCTCAGCGCGCGAGCTTCGGCTGCAACCCGAGACTCTTGTCGACGGCATCCGGCTGCCCGCAAATCGCGAGCCAGTTCGCGAACAGACGGTAGCCATCCTGTGTGAGCACCGATTCGGGATGGAACTGCACAGCGTAGAGCGGCAGTTCGCGGTGCTTGATGCCCTGGACGATATGGTCGTCGACGGTCCACGCGGTCACCTCAAGGACATCCTTCGGCACCGAATCCGGCTGTACGGCGAGCGAATGGTAACGCGTCGCCGTCATCGGATTCGCGACACCCGCGAAGATCTCGTCATCGATATGCTCGACGAGGCTCGTCTTGCCATGCATGATCGACGGCGCATGACTCACCGTGCATCCGAACACCTCCGCGAGCGCCTGCATGCCAAGGCATACGCCGAACATCGGCGTGCGCGTCGCGGCGCATGCGCGGATCACATCCTCGCTCACGCCCGCGTCGGCAGGTGCGCCCGGCCCCGGTGAGATGAGGACGCCGTCGTAGCCGTCGAGCATATGCGGATCGGCCACATCGAGCGCATCGTTCCTCACGACCGTCACGTCCGCGCCGAGCGTCTTGAGGTAGCCGACGATCGTGTATACGAACGAGTCGTAGTTGTCGACGACGAGGATATGTGCGGAATCGGTCATCATGGTCCTTTTCGATGGCGCGAGGGGTCGGCCGCGCGCCCATGGTGGTCAGTGTCGGTTGGTAGTCAATGTCAGTTGGTAGCCAGTGTAGCGCTAGACGGCCACGTAGTTGGACATCTGCTGCAGGAACGGGATGTTCGCGGCCGCCCACGGGAATCCCCATTGGAAGAGCGCGGCGGCTGCGGCAAACACGAGCAGGAGCAGCAGCAGCCAACGGATCGGCGCCGCGCCCGGCTGGTGCCGCAGCAGCCATCCGTAGATGTCCGCGTCAGGAAGCGGCTTGCTGCCTTCGCGTATCGCACGCAACGCCGGCCAACGCCATGCGATGGCCGCCGCGAGGAAGATGGCGGCGTATACCGCGAGCGCACCCCACACCCATGGCGCGAGCGAACCGATCGACGACGCGAACGGCTGCCGTTCGTTGTTGATGAACTCGACGGCGCCGTTCGCGCCGGTCTTCGCGAGTTCCTGCGGAATGCCGTCCGTGACTTTCGCCCAATACTTGAATTCGCCGAAGCTTATCCAGCGGTGCGTCGGCGCTGTATATTTCGGCTCGCATGTCGTCATCGTGATGAGCCGCTTCGTCGGCGCCTCCTCGGGGTGTTCGGGGTTCGGTCCAATGACCCACCCTTCGTTCGGTGTGACGATCGTATGGTTCGTGTACTGGTAGACGTACCAGTAGTCCTTCGAGCGGATGACGATCGCATCCCCTTGTTCGAGTGTGTCGACGTCGCCGAGGGGCTGCCCATAGCCGTTGCGGTGGCCGGCCATCGCGAAATTGCCGACCTGTCCTGCCATCTGCGAGTCCACATAGTGCCCGAGGCCGTGCTTGTTGAGTTCGGTGAGTGACGTGCCCTGCACGAGGTTGCGTTCCCATTGGTCGCCGAAACGGGGGATGTAGACGCGTGCGATGAGTTCGCCGACCGGTGCGCTTTCCGGCTGCACGGGCGGTTCGCCGCTCTGCGGTTGCGCGATATGCAACGTGCCGCCGTCGTTCGGCTGCGCCCATGCGACCTGTGCGCGCGTCTCCTGTTGGACGTGGTCCGATTCGACACCGGTCCACCACTGCATCCACGCGACGTACAGTCCGCAGATCGCCGCGAATGTGAGCAGCAGTTCCGCGATGATCGTGACGATTGAACGCCCGACGCTGCGTGTGCGGCGTCGCGCCGCGTATTGTCCTGCCATGTCTTCCCTTTGTTGTCCGTTGTACATATGTACGTTGTGCGTATGCACTACGTATGTGCGTATCGCGGTCACCATGCGGGCGCGCTACTGCGCGCCGCCGTCCGCCGTCTGTCCGCCGTCCGCGGCATCGGTGTCGTCCCCCGACCTGTTCGGCTGTTGCAGTACGCGCGCGTACTGCAACGGACGCAGCAGCATCGTCGTGCTGTCGAAATGCAGATGGTCTTCCGTTTTGACGTCGTATCCGAGACCGAACGCGTTGACGTACTGACGGTAGATCTGCACGGCGCGCGACCCGTCGAGCGCGTGCATCATCAACTGCGGCGGACCGATCGCGGAAATCGTGAACGGCGGCGAATACTTGCGTCCTTGGAACAGCAGGACGTTGCCCGAACATATGACGGCTGACGTCGGCAGCACACGTTGGTCCATGATCTGCATCGATTCCGCACCGCCCGCCCACAGTGCATCGACGACCGCTTCGACGTCCTGCTGGTGCACGACGTATTTGTCACTGTCGACGACCGACCCTGAGGAGTCGACCGCGTTCTGCCACATCGACGAATCGTTGAGCGTGACCGTGAGTCCCGGGCCCTCGACCGCCGGCAGCATCGTGCTTGGGCCCGCGTTCTCCGCGGTCGACGGTTGGTTCGCGTTCACCTGCATGCTCAGCGCGTCCACTTGCGCACTCAGTTTGTTGACGTCCTCCTGCAGCTTGTCGACCTTCCGCACGCGGTTCTCGACGAGTTCCGCGGTATCCGAGGACACGGTCGTCGTACGGTTGACGCGCATGTTGCTGATGAGCAGGAACCCCGCGAACATGACGACGAGCAGGACGGATACGCTGCCGATGAGTGACTTGCTGGACCCGTGTTTCGGTTTCCGCTTCGCCATGTCTCCTCCGAACTTTCGCCGCGATGTGGTGAAATATGATGATTTTGCTCATGATGGCCGCCCGTGGTGGCCGCTTTCGCGCGCACCCACTATGATACCTAATTAGCCTATTAAAGGAGATTAGACAAATGGCTGACGAAGAGCTGCACAAAACACCCACGGATGGCCAAATGGACGCCGAGAACGCCAAGAACGCTCCGATGGATCTCGCCGAAGCCGCCACATACGCCGAGAACGATGAGATTCCGGTCGGCCGCATCCAGGAGATCCTCAACCAGACGATTGACGAGAAGGATATGACGCCGCAGATGCGCCGCATGATGCAGCGTCAGCAGGAGAACACGAAACGCGTCGAGGAGAGCATCAAGGGCACGAAGGCGAATCCGGGCTGGTTCGTCCCCGTGTTCTGCACATTGATGATCATCGGCCTCATCTGGGCCGTCGTCTTCTATCTGACGAACTACACGTATCCGATTCCGGCGATCGGGTTCTGGAACCTGCTCATCGCGTTCGGTTTCATGCTCGCAGGCTTCATCATGATGGTCTGGTGGCGTTGATTGTGCCTCACAGCTGATACGGGCGTCTCCTGACGCCCTTTTTTGTTGCCTGTTTGTTGTCCGCGTCGCTGTAGACGGCTGTCCACTGCGGCACCGCCGCCGACTACGTCCATCTGCGCACTGTAGACGGTCGCACACTGCGGCACCGCCACCAGCTACGTCCATACGTACGCCGCAGACGGCTGTCCGTAGCGGTGCCGCCGCCACCTACGTCCATCTGTACACCGCAGATGGCTGTCCACTGCGGCGCCGGTGCCGCACACAGCCTCCAATCACGGTTTATGGGCGCGGATGAGGATGTGGCGGCCGTCGGCGGCGGTCGTCGCGAACACGTAGACGTCGCCGCCGTCGGCAAGTTTGAGTTTCTTCGCGAGCTGCGCGGCCGTGAGCGGCACATTGCGCACGGCGACGTTCGCCTTCCGCACACCCCCGAGCATCCGCTTGACGTCCTTTTTGCCCATCGTGCCGATATCGTCGATCGCGAACGCGCGTCCTGGGAATCCGTCAATCCACTGTTCGCTCACGAAGAGGTGGCTGTTCGCGCCGATCTGCAGCGCATCCCACCGCTTCTGCAGCGTCGCGAACGCGCCACCCTTCATGATCGCCGCGTTCGGTTCGTAGAGGAAGCGCGCGTGATGCAACGCCTCCGTCAGCGCGATGCGGGGACGTTCGTCATCGCCCGCAGTGAATTCGAGACGCGTATCGTTATTCACACAGATGATGCGCGGACGCGCGGTGGTTTCACGTGTCAACACGACGAGGATTTCCTTGCATTCGTTCGCGACGGCGACGATATACAAACGGCTCACGGTACCACCGAAATCGTCGATTGTCTTCCTCCAATCGAGCATCGGCGACAGTTTGATGACGACGAACGGCGCTTTGCCGAGCAGTTCGTCGCGCAACGCGAGGACGTCGGGTGTGCAGTCGGCGATTGCGACGGTGCGCGCGCCGTGCGCGTCGCGGCGCGCGGGATCGAGATAGATGAGCGTCGCAGGCGCCATCGTATGCAGATATGAGACGCCGTCGCCGCACACGACATGCGCGTTCGCGACGCCGAGCGCGCGCAGGTTGTGCGCGGAGAGCGCACACAGCGGGCGCTGGCGTTCCACATAGGTCGCTTCGTCGAAGACGCGCGCCATGAACGAGAAGTCGACGCCGAAACCACCTGTCAGATCGACGAGCGACGTCGGATGCGCGCTTCCTTCGATGAGTTCCGCCGCGAGCCTCGCCTTGAGTTCGGCCGCGGGCTGCGACGAACACTGCTCCATCGGCACATGCGGTGGATAGATGATGCCATCGTTCGCCGCCCACTGCGGCAGCTTCGTCCGCGCGATATGGCGTCCGGCGATCTGGTCGAGCGCGAACGGCACATCCACACCGGCATCACGTTTCACGTGAAGCGCGACGTCGCGCACGTCGTCGCCAAGATGGGCGTCGATGAACGCGCGCGTCGCCGCATTCACCGACGGCTGTTCCGAACCGTCGATTTCGATGTGCATACACGCATTGTACGTACGCATTGGCGAGGGATGGTCATACCGCCTCCATCTGTCCACGCCTATGCGCGCGCCACCGCCGGGCGCGACAAGCTCGCAAAGCACTGCGGCGACCGGCGTCAAGCGCCTGAGCACACGCTATCAATTACGCCTATATACTCATAATGAGTAGAAAACTTGCCCCCATTTCCACGCCGACAGGATAATTGCGACAGGTCTTTCCACAATCACCTGGGTCCACCACCCATCTCGGGAATCGCACGCAAAACATACGTGCGCGATTGCGGAAAGCTCCGTCCGTAAGTCACGTGCGGACGACCTAGCAGTGAAGCCGAGGTGCCGACACCGGCATCCACGTCATGCGGGGTGGGAGTCCTTGAGGAGGAACGGTGGAAGGGGATGTCCACCGCGTTTTCAATTTTGACATAACGTGAATTGTGGATAACTTTTCACCCCCTACATATAGGGTCCATACGTATGCGCAATCCCTAGTTGTGGCTTCATTCCAACGATTCCACAACGGTGTGGATAACTGTTATCCACACCGTCCACATCTGTCGATGCCTAAGATATCAACATTTGTGGATATCTATGTGGATAACTTAGCCCTCTTTCCTCAGGTTATCCCCGAGTTATCCACAAGGTTTTCCACAGCATGTGGAAAACTACACCGATGTAAGTTGGAAAGCAGCACATCCTAGACCGTACGCGCATCTGCAGCCCCATCGCATCGCGCACATCCGCACAGCGCGCATCGCCCTTTGTATCCAACCCCAAGCCGCATCCCGCGTAACGCTGCCCCCTTCTATCGCGCGGTCGCGCGTATGTCGACCACGCGCGTCACACAGTATCCTTCGTCGCGCAATCGCACACTGCGTGGCACCGCACGACACAAAACACTCCCCTCCGTCGCGCAATCGCACCAACCGCACCACCGCGCGACGCCCAGCACTTCCATCTGTCGCGATCCCGCGCACACTGCGATAACGCGCGATACTAGACGCCCACTCCCGTCGCTCGGTCACGCACTACGTGGCATCGTACGACGCTAAGTATCCACCTTCGTCGCGCGGCCGCACAACCGTGGCATCGCGCGACGCTAAGCATCCACCTCTGTCGCGCGACCGCACAACTGCGGCATCGCGCGACGCTAGACACCTACTTCTGTCGCGCAATCGCACAACTGCGGCATCGCGCGACGCCCAGCACTTCCATCCGTCGCGCGACCGCACAAAACCGCGCCATCGCTGACGCACAGCGGAACCGCGCATCACCGCACAACGCCAACGCTCAGAAGAACAGATGATACGGGTTGTACAACGCGTACACGTTGTATTGGTTGCAGATGAGGACGATGACGATTTCGAACGCGAGGAACACACCGCTGTAGATTGCGGTGCGTGTGAGCGTCGACCTGCCGCGCAGCGCGCGCGGTCCGTCGGTGATGAGCAATGTGAGCAGACCACCGAAGACGAAACCGCCGACGTGCGCCTGCCACGCGATATTCGGTACGACGAGCGGCATGAGGAAGTTGATCGCCATCCACACGAGCATCGACCGCATATCCGCGCCCGCTTTCCTGTAGACGACGAGCACGGCCGCGAACAGACCGAAGAGCGCACCCGACGCGCCGTAGGAGAACGTGAGCCAATTCGTCGGATCGCCGCCGAACGCCGCCCACAACTCCATGCCGACACCGCCGCCGATGCCGGCGACGACATACAGCATCAGATACGGCCAATGTCCCATGAGCCGCTCAAGGAACGGCCCGACGCACCACAATGTCAGCATGTTGAACAGGATGTGGAACACTGACGTCGGCGCGTGGATGAACATCGACGTGACGAAGGTCCACGGCGCGGACAACGCACGGTACGGCTGTATCGCGCCGAACTGCAGCATCCGCGCGAGCGCCGTGGGCGCGACGAAATTGAGGACGAGTTCGACGATCCACACGATGACGCACACGAGGATGATCGCCGATGTGACGACGGGTTCGTTGTTCCGCCAACGGTAGCGTAGCGAACGCAGTGAGAACACCTGACGCATCGTCGGGGAATCAGGAAACAGTGAGAAACGATTGTTCGGCATACGTCTCACTGTAGCGCACCGCCGCACGACGTCCGCGGTGCGCACAACGCGCGCTGCGGCGCGCGTCGCAGCGCCCGCGCCGCCTTCCCAGACAAGGACTTGCCATGAGCACAACGAAGTCGCGAGAACACGCCGGACGCTCTATGATGGTGAACAGAGTTGTCTGGGGCAACCAGTCGACCACAAATCGGAAAGGAGCCGTCATGAAGGAACATAAGTCCTCTAGCGGTTGGAAGTTCTTCGCGCTGCTCTTCGGTGCGCTGCTCGCGGCAGTCGTCGGAGTGTACATCTACAAGCAGCAGAACCCGGATTACGATCCGTGGGAGGAACCGTGGGAGAACAGCTCGTCTCCTGTCGACCTCACGCTCGCGAAGGACAAGACGGAGGACGACGTCACCGACGCTGCTCCGGCCGCCGACGCCGCCTGAGCGAAACCGCCGCACGCATCCGCGGTACGCACTCCGTCGTGCGTGACCGGTGATGCACGGTACGCGGACCGCCAATGGTGAAGGCCGCGGTGCGCACGATTGTTGGAACGTGCGCACCGCGGCCTGTTCATATGTTCGGATATTCGGTATCGATATCGATTACCGATACCGACATTGACGTATCCGTGACGCGTATCCATCACGCATATCCGTGACAACGAAAGCGGCGGGTGGCACTGTGCAGTGCCACCCGCCGCTTTCGTCAGGCTGATGTCAGCGTCGAATCAACGAAGGCTCACTTCGTCTTCTTCGTCGCCGCCTTCTTTGCCGCCGGCAGCGGACCCGTCATCCACACGCGGTCGAGGTAGTCCTCGATCGAGCGGTCGGAGCTGAAGTAACCGGAGTTCGCGACGTTGAGGATCGCCTTGCGGTTCCATTCGAGCTGATCGCCGTAGAGGGTCTCGATCTGCGACTGGATGTCATGGTACGCCGTGAAGTCGGCGAGCGTCATGAACCAGTCCTTCGTGAGCCAATCGGAGACGAGCGGCGCGTACGCGTCCTTATCGCCGTTCGAGAAGGTGCCGTCGGCGACCATGTCGATCGCGGCCTTGAGTCGCGGATCGCCCTCGTAGTACTTCGCCGGATCGTAACCGTCGGAGTACATCTTCTCGACCTCGTCGACGGTCATGCCGAAGAGGAAGAAGTTGTCGGCGCCGACGCGCTCGCGGATCTCGACGTTCGCGCCGTCGAGCGTGCCGACGGTGAGCGCGCCGTTGAGGGCGAACTTCATGTTCGACGTGCCGGAGGCTTCCTTGCCGGCCTGCGAGATCTGCTCGTCGAGTTCGGTCGCCGGGATGAGCATCTGCGCGACGCGGATGTTGTAGTTCCACGGGAACACGACCTTGAGCTTGCCCATGACGTCCGGGTCGTTGTTGATGACCTTCGAGACGTTGTTGATGAGCTGGATCGTCATCTTCGCGAGGTAGTAGCCCGGGGCGGCCTTCGCACCGAAGATGACGGTGCGCGGCGTGACGTCCTCGACCTTGACCTTGCCGGACTTGATGTCCGCGTAGGTCGCGATGACCTCGAGGACCTTGAGCGCCTGGCGCTTGTACTCGTGCAGACGCTTGATCATCGTGTCGAACATCGTCGACGCGTCGAGGTCGAAGCCGTACTCGGACTTCGCGAAGTCGGCGAAGCGGACCTTGTTGTCGTACTTGACCTTCGCGAACTTCTTGACGAACTCGTCGTCCTGCGCGAGCGGCTCAAGGTTCTTGAGCAGTTCAAGGTCCTCGAGCCACTTGTCGGTGCCGAGGCCCTCGGTGATCAGGTTCGAGAGGCCCGGGTTGGCGAGCTTGATGAAGCGACGCGGGGTGACGCCGTTCGTCACGTTCGTGAACTTCTTCGGGAACAGGTCCGAGAAGTCACGCAGCGTGACATCCTTGAGGAGCTGCGAGTGCAGCTCGGCGACGCCGTTGACGTGCTCGCCGGCGTACGAAGCGAGGTACGCCATACGCACGGACGGGTTCTCGCCGTCGGTCACGATGCGCATGCGCTCGACCTTGGCCTCGTCGTCGGTCATCTGCTCAAGTTCGTGCATGAACTGGTCGTTGATCTTGTTGATGATCTCCATGTGGCGCGGCAGCAGCTTGGAGATGAGCGCGACCGGCCAGACCTCGAGCGCCTCGGGCAGCAGGGTGTGGCACGTGTAGTTGAAGGTCTTCGTCGTGATGTCCCACGCGGTGTCCCAATCGTAGCCGTACTCATCAAGCAGGATGCGCATGAGCTCCGGGATGCCAATGACCGGGTGGGTGTCGTTGAGCTGGAAGCAGATCTTGTCCGGGAAGGTGGTCAGATCAGGCTTGTCCTGGTTCGGGTAGAACACGCGGATCGCGTCGTGGATCGAAGCGCTCGCGAAGAAGTACTGCTGCTCGAGACGCAGCTCCTTGCCGACCTCGGTGGAATCCTCCGGGTACAGGATCTTCGAGATGTTCTCGGCCTCGACCTGCGGCTTCACCGCGTCGAGGTACTCGGACTTATTGAACGTGAGCAGGTCGAACTCGTCGTAGCTGCGGGCCTGCCACAGGCGCAGCGTGTTGACGCGGCCGGACTCGTAGCCCGGAACCATGTAGTCGACCGGGATGGCGCGGACGGACCAGGCCGGCTTCCACACACGCTTGCCGTCTTCCTCGACGACCTCACCGCCGAAGCTCACACGCTGATCGCGCGCATAGTCGATGTGGCCCCACGGGGCTTCGTTGGTCAGCCAGTAATCCGGACGCTCGACCTGACGGCCTTCCTCGTCGAATTCCTGACGGAAGATGCCGTAGCGGTACTGGATGCCGTAGCCGAATGCCGGCACGCCGAGCGACGCGAGCGAATCGATGAAGCACGCGGCGAGACGGCCGAGGCCGCCGTTGCCGAGGCCCGGTTCGTATTCGGCGTCGATGACTTCCTGGGCGTCGAAGCCCAGGTCCTTGACCGCCGCGTAGAACTGGTCGGTAAGACCGGAGTTGAGCAGCGCGTTGCGCAGCTGCTTACCCATGAGGAACTCAGCGGACAGGTAGCCGACGGCCTTCGTGTTGCCGTTGATCATGTCCTGCTGGGTCTTCATCCAAGAATCCATGAGGTGCTTGCGCACGGCGGTCGCCGTCGCGACATACACATCCGCCGGCTTCGCCTGTTCAGGCGTAACGCCCTGCGTGTACTTGAGCTCGTTGCGGATCTCGTCCGCGAACTGGGCTGCGGTAACCGAGGACTTCGGTGCCGTAAGTTCGGTCATATCTATGACTCCTCTGAACATTATTTTCATTCTGAACGTCGATGGGCGCACACGCCTGCCGTTCCTTGTTCTGCATCGCAAGCCCATGTGCCCAATTTTGCATACGTTCTCAATCAAAAAATCATAGCATACGCACGGTCTGTACCGTCGCCCTACGCTGCAACCATGCAGTATTTGTGCCCCAACCTTCACATTACTCAAGCGCTTCACGCGCACTAAGTCGCCATCATCGACGACCGTCGTCAATCTACATCCCCCACTCCCCCGCGTGTCTCATGTGCTGTTCAGTTCTGTTTCAGTAACGCCGATGTAACGTCGTGCAACCACACAACCGCGGTGCCGCACGACGCTAAGCATCCCTTCTCCGACGCGCGTTCGCCCAAACCAGGTGTCGCACGATGATAGGCCTCTCTTCCTGACGCGCGACCGCACAAACGCGGTACCGCACGACGCTACATACCCCGATTCCGACGTGCGACCGCACAACCGCGGTACCGCACGACGCTTATGTATATCCGGACGACTTTATCTCGGGTCGCGCAGACAATGGGAGGATGGCTGTCATTCGCGAAACCGACATCATCGCGGGCATGGACGCGTACGACACGTGGTGCGACGCCGCGCGAAAGCTCATCGGCACCGAACCGCCCACACGGATCGCGCCGACGTTGCCGCGTCCGACGATGGCGCTCGCGGTGCGCTATTCGCTGCATATGCTCGAAACGAAAGCGCCCGGCCCCGGCGTCGAAGTGCGCGTCGCGCCGTGGGGCGCCGTGAAGATTCTCGACGGTCCCGCGTCGGATCCGCACAACCTCACACCCCCGGACGTCATCGAACTCGACCCGGACGTGTGGTTGCGCGTCGCGAGCGGCGTCACGACATGGTCCGAGGAACGTGAAGCCGGACATATCTCGGCGGTCGGCGAACGCGACGACCTCTCCGCGATCCTTCCGCTCGGCTAATCGGGACAGGTATACCCAAGCCCCACGATACGCATGCATATCGCATATGCATATGCAGAAGGCGGGCCTTCCTTACTATCTATGAGGAGGACCCGCCTTCGTCGAAAGCAGTCGATGCACTATTCGGCATCATGTTCGGGATGTTTGAACGCACCCGGCACTGGCATCGGGATCGGCTTGTGCGGCTTCGGCGCCGGCGTCACCGGCATCTCACCGCTCGTCGCCTTCGCGGCGGCCTCAGCCGCCCACTTCGCATAGTCATCAAGGTCATCATCGGAATCGGACGACGTTGCCGTCCCCTCTTCCTCGAACTCTTCAACATCCGCGTCCTGGGCGTACTTCGCCTCCACGTCGGCAAACGGATCGAAAGAACCGGAGCCAGGTTCCTGCGCCCCCAGCTCCTTCGCAAGCTCGTCATAATCCGTGTCAGTGGTCAGGTATTTGAGCTTCCTAGCTATCTTCTGCTGCTTGGCTTTCTGACGTCCGCGGCCCATCTGACCCCCTGGATTAAGTGTTGCTATCAATTCATCACATAAGAGAGTACCACTTCTTGGGACCGCTTTTGTTGTCTGCTCAGATTTCTACGATGAAAACCACCGAAAACCAATGATTCGAACGGCACAAGGATTACGAATGGCTGAAGAACAAGAGGCGCGCCTGACCGCGGCCGGCAACGAAATGAGCGCGAGTTTCCTCGCTGCGAGAAAACGTTCGGAAGAAACACTGAAGAAGCTCGAGGAGAACCCGGGCAAGTTCACGATGCTCACCGGCGACCGCCCGACGGGACGACTCCACCTCGGACACTTCTTCGGCTCGATCAGGGAACGCGTCGCGATGCAGGACCGCGGCGTCAACACGAACATCATCATCGCCGACTACCAAGTGATCACCGACCGTGACACGACCGAGCACATCGACGACAACGTCCTCAACCTCGTCCTCGACTACATGGCGGCCGGAATCGACCCTGAGAAGACGATGATCTTCACCCATTCCGCGATCCCGGCGGAGAACCAGCTCATGCTGCCGTTCCTCTCACTCGTCACCGAAGCGGAACTGCACCGCAACCCCACCGTCAAATCGGAAATGGAATCGTCGGGGCACGCGCTCACGGGACTGCTGCTCACATACCCGGTGCACCAGGCGTGCGACATCCTGTTCTGCAAAGCGAACGTCGTCCCGATCGGCAAAGACAACCTGCCGCATGTCGAGATCACGCGCACGATCGCGCGCCGTTTCAACGAACGGTACGCGAAGAAGCACCCGATCTTCCCGGAACCGGCGGCGATCCTGTCGGACGCTCCCGAAATCCCGGGACTCGACGGCCGCAAGATGAGCAAATCCTATGGCAACTCGATCATGCTCGGCGCGACTGCGGAAGAAACGGCGAAGCTCATCAAGAAGAGCCCGACCGATTCGGAACGCACGATCACGTTCGACCCCGAACACCGTCCGCAGGTCTCCGCGCTGCTGACGACCGCGGGACTCGTCACCGGACGCGATCCGCAGGACATCGCCGACGAAATCGGCGCGTCCGGTGCCGGTGCGCTCAAGCAGTACGTGACGGAATCGGTCAACGCATTCCTCGCGCCGCACCGCGAGCGCCGCGCAGAGCTCGCGCAGGACATGGACACGATCCGCGACATCCTGCACGAAGGCAACCGCCGCGCGAACGCGATCGCGAACGAAACGCTCGACGAGGTGCGTGAGGCGATGGGCATGCGCTACGACCGCTGACGTCGGCGCGCGGTGACGTCGGAACGGGGGTGGTCAGTGTCGTGCGATACCGCAGATTGCGGCACCGCACGACACTGGGCACCCGTTGCTGACGTGCAATCACACAATCGCGGCATCGCGCGACGCCAAGCGCGCGCACGTGACGCGCGTCCGCACAATCCGGACACCGCGCGACGCCAAGCGCCCCTATCACACGTCGTACCGCCACGATTTGTCGGTGATGACGCGCGCCATCGCCAAACCGATCGGCAGGCAGATGATGACCATGAACGCGCGGAACGCCCAATCGAGCGCGAGCAGCGTCTCGAACTGCCCAAGGTGGAACATCGCCTGATACATATACATACCGGGCACCATGATGACGATCGACGGCACCGTCAGGCATATGCGCGGATAGCCGAGGTGCGGCGGCAGCAGACGGTGGCGCACCGCCGAACGCCATGCGGACGCGAGGATGCCCGCGAGCATCGCGCCAAGGAACGCGCCCGCTTCGGGGGCGAGTCCGTAATCGACCAATTCGAGACGCAACGTGTCCGTCACCATACCGATCGTCGCCGCGACAAGGCACATGCGTTGCGGTGAGTTGAACATCATCGAGAACCCCCACACACCGATGAACGCGAAGAGCGCGCGCAACCCACCGGTGACCCACGGATTGAGGTCGGGGGATTCGAACCCCTGTGGATTGAGATGCACAAGCGACGCGACCATCCATCCCGCGAGCGTCGCCATCAGGATGATGCACAACACGTACATGACACGTTGCACACCCGAGGGGAAATCGATCTTCGCCATATCCAAACCACCCGTGATCAATGGGAATCCCGGGATGACGAACAACATCGCGCCGATGTACGCCGTATCATGCTGCAACGCGACAGGATTGAACAGTCCGATGAGACGCAGCGTGCCGACGCACGCGAACGCTGCGACGGCGACGCACACGAACGTCACAAAGAACTGGTTGAGATGGTGCGCGAACAGCCGCCGCCGCAGCCACTGACCGAGTCCCGCACCAACGAACGCGCCGATCATGTCATACGGTGCGCCACCGAGGAGGAACACGAACGACGCGCACGCGCACGCCGATGCGAGCCCCGAAAGCGCAGGTGAATACAGCGGTTTGCGACGTTCGATCATATCGAGGCGTTTGTGCACGTCGCGCACCGTGACCGTATGCGTCGCGCGCGCCACGCCGACGTGGTCGAAATGTTCGGCGTATCCGTTCTGCGGCGGCCGCTGCGCACGCTCGCGCCACGCGCGTGCGCGTGCGCTCGCGGCGACGCGTTCACGTAACGGTCGTTTGCGCGGCAGCTGCAGCTGTTCCGCGCTGCCGTCCGCGTCGTCGACGCGTCCGTCGGCCTGGACGAGCGCATCGATGACGGTTTCGTTGACTTCACCATCCGTATTGGGGTTCGTGTCACCGTCCGCGTCGGCGGCGCTGCCGGCGATCGCCGCCTCGTAATCCTCGACGGCGGCGTCGGAAGCGGCCGCGCGTTCGGCGACGCGCGCCTGATGCCGCTTTTCGCGCAGCTGTTTCGCCATGTCCGCGGAGACCTGCGACGCGTCGCGCATGTCGAGATGCTGCATGAGACCTGCGGACACTTGTGTTTCGCGGTGGTACATCGAACCGGTGCCAAGATTGACGCTGAACCAGTCGGCGAAATGTTCGAGGAGCCAGATGCGTTCGGTGTTGACACCCGTCGTCGGCAGATTGACGACTTCGGTGATGCGTCCGCTGCCGTCGGTGCACGCGGCTCCGATGTCGGTGAGATTGACATCGGCGCGCACGTGCACGCCGAGTGGGTAGGCGATGCGGTGCATCATCTCACGCACGCGGAAGCTGCCGGTGCCCGCGCCGAGGTCGAGCATGCCGACGCGTACGATGACGCTCGCCTTCGCCGCGATGCCCGCGTCTTGGATCGGCTTGTCCCAGTCGCGTTCGATGTCCTCCATATCGAGCGGAATCGAATGGGAGTGGAACTTTCCCACTGCGGAAGCGCCACTGTTGAGCGGATCTCCGTGATTGTGATGATGGTCGGCGGACGGTTCGTGGGGGTCGTCGTGACGTTGTTCGTGCTCGTTGCTCATGGTTCCCAATTTATGTGCGGGCGCTGGACGTGCACAGCGGCGCCGGCGGCGCGTCCCGATATCTCAAATCATGGCCATTTCACCGCAGGCGCGGGCGGTCTGTCGATTCCCCGCGCCTACAATGGGCGTGCAACCGAAGAGGACTTAAGGCTGTGGGCTCGCAACGTCCAGTCAACACAACCGCGGAGGAGCCGCGGATGACCGGAAGACCGAGCAACCTGATGTTCTTAGAAGGAGGTCAATGTGACTGATAATGAACAGATCACGCCTGCGGACGCGGCAATCGTCACGTCCGGTCTGGGGACCAAGGCCCCCGAGGAGCGTGAGCTTCCCCCCACACTGCACGAGGACATGGATCTGTGTCTCGAAATTCTCCGTGGGGTGCTTTCCGAATATGACGAGTCGCTGCTCAATACCTTCGACACCGTGCGCCAGTACGCCGTCGACGCGAGCGCGGAACGCTTCTCCGGCGTGCTCACGGACACCCATCCCGAGCGCGATGACCTGGAGATGGCCGTCAAGACGATTGACGCGATGAATCTGCACGACGCGCAGCTGCTTGCGCGCGCGTTCACGACGTATTTCCATCTCGCGAACCTGTGCGAGGAGAACTACCGTGTCTCCGTCCTGCACGAGCGTGAGGCGAAGGTCGACGACACCCAGGCGATCGATCCGGTCAACGAAATGACGAAGGCCTACCATCAGCTCATCGCCGAGATGGGCCCGGCGAAGGCGAAGGAGCTGCTCGACCGTCTCGAGTTCCATCCTGTCTTCACCGCGCATCCGACCGAGGCGCGCCGCAAGGCCGTCGAAGGCAAGATCCGCCGCATCGCCGACCAGCTCGCCGCATACCGTCTGCTCGGTGGTTCGGACAAGAAGGAATGCTACCGCCGTCTCTACAATGAGATCGACGCGCTCTTCCGCACGTCGCCGATCGCGCTCAAGAAGCCGACGCCGGTCGAGGAAGCGGACACGATCCTCGACATCTTCGACAACACGCTGTTCCACACGATCCCGATGGTCTACCGCCGTTTCGACGATTGGGTCCTCGGCGACAAGGCCGGCACCGTCGAACCGGCGTGCCCCGCGTTCTTCCACCCGGGCAGCTGGATCGGCTCCGACCGTGATGGCAATCCGAATGTGACCGCGAAGGTGAGCCGTCAGGTCGCGCGCAAGTTCAGCGATCATGTGCTCGCCGCGCTTGAGGAGGCGACGCGCAACGTCGGCCGCAACCTGACGATGGAGGCGGAGACGACGCCGCCGAGCGACGAGCTGCACACGCTGTGGAACCAGCAGAAGGAGATCAGCGAACGGCTCACGAGCAAGGCGTCGCTCATCTCGACGAAGGAACTGCACCGCGCCGTCATGCTCGTCATGGCCGACCGTCTGCATTACACGATCAAGCGCGACACCGACCTCATGTACCACAGCGCCGACGATTTCCTCGCCGATCTGCGCGTCGTGCAGCGTTCGCTCGCCGAGGCTGGTGACAAGCGCGCCGCCTATGGCCCGCTTCAGGACCTCATCTGGCAGACGGAGACCTTCGGCTTCCATATGGTCGAGATGGAGTTCCGCCAGCATTCGGTCGTGCATGCGCGCGCGCTCGACGACATCCGCGAGCATGGCCTGCACGGCGAACGCGGCGAACTGCAGCCGATGACGACGGAAGTGCTCGACACGTTCCGCGCGCTCGGCGCGATCCAGAAGCGCAATGGTGTCAAGGCCGCGCGCCGCTACATCATCTCGTTCACGAAGAGCGCGAAGAACGTGCGCGACGTGTACGAGCTCAACCGCCTCGCGTTCTCGAACCCGGACGATGCGCCCGTCATCGACGTCATCCCGCTTTTCGAGCAGCTTGAGGACCTTGAGAACTCGGTGAGCGTGCTCGATGAAATGATCAAGATCCCCGAGGTGCAGGCGCGTCTCAAGCAGACCGGCCGCAAGCTCGAGGTCATGCTCGGCTACTCCGATTCGTCGAAGGACGCCGGTCCGACGTCCGCGACGCTCGCATTGCATTCCGCGCAGGAGCGCATCGCGACGTGGGCCGAGGCGAACGACATCGACCTGACGCTCTTCCATGGCCGCGGCGGCGCTGTAGGCCGTGGCGGCGGCCCGGCGAACCGCGCCGTGCTCGCGCAGCCGAAGGGTTCCGTCAAGTGCCGCTTCAAGCTCACCGAACAGGGTGAGGTCATCTTCGCCCGCTACGGCAACCCGGTGCTCGCGATCCGCCACGTCGAATCCGTCGCCGCCGCGACGCTGCTGCAGTCCGCGCCGAGCGTCGAGAAGACGAACACCGAGATGACGGACGCGTTCGCGCCGATGGCGAAGAAGCTTGACGAGGTCTCGCATGCGACGTACCTCGACCTGCTCAACACGCCGGACTTCGCGCCGTGGTTCTCAACGGTCACGCCGCTCACCGAGGTCGGCCTGCTGCCGATCGGTTCGCGTCCGGCGAAGCGTGGCCTTGGCGCGAAGTCGCTCGACGACCTGCGTACGATCCCGTGGATTTTCTCGTGGGCGCAGGCGCGCATCAACCTCGCCGCATGGTACGGCCTCGGTTCGGCGTGCGAAGCGTTCGGCGACCTTGAGACGATGCGCAAGGCGTATCAGGAATGGCCGCTCTTCTCGACGTTCATCGACAACATCGAGATGTCACTCGCGAAGACCGACGAACGCATCGCGAAGATGTACCTCGCGCTCGGCGACCGCGACGACCTGCGTGACAAGGTGCTGCGCGAGATGGAACTCACGCGCCGCTGGGTGCTCAAGATCGTCGGCGACGAATGGCCGCTCCAGCACCGCCATGTGCTCGGCCAGGCGATCCGCATCCGCTCCCCGTATGTCGACGCGCTTTCGGTCACGCAGGTGCTCGCGCTGCGTTCGCTGCGCAAGAAGGTGGACAAGGAGGAGCTCTCGAAGAGCCAGCAGGCAGGGTTCATCTACCTGATCCTGTGCACTGTTTCGGGCGTCGCCGCCGGCCTCCAGAACACGGGCTGATGATAAGCGATGCCAAGTGAGGCTGCCAGCATGGTGACGGCAGCCTCACCAGCGGGGTGTGGGCCGGTCCTTTCGAACCAGCCCACACCCCTTTTTGATGTAGCCCCTTGTGCCCTCCCCCAACACTCCAACATCCCATTGCCCCTCCCAGCGAATTCGCTGTTTCCGTCACTGTTTTCGCCGTTATGGTCATCAAACAAGCAAAAAAGTGACCAAAACGTCGAAAAGAGTGACGAAAACAGCGAATCGCATGCTCTTATTTATAGAAACTATCATTAAGAACGCATGAAACGCGCTAGAATGCTCCCTATACCGCACGAAAACACTATGGAGTATCAATAAGGGGCACCTGATGGCAGATGAATACAGACCACTCGCCACGTTGTTCCACATGGACGCATCCACGGCCGCACGCACCCATCTTGAGGAGCTCACCCACGCCCGCCTGACCGCGGACTCCACATTCCGCACGGGGATCACTACGAAACTGGGCGAATTGTTCATCGGCATGCCGCGCGAGCTCACGCGCCAACTCAACGACGTGCTTGCGCGCGAAAGCTCGATCGCAGTGCTGTGGAACGGCATCCCGCGCATCATGAAGCACAGCTACATCGTGCATGCGATCAGCGAGGAGATCCTCTCCACCAATGACATCGAAGGTGTGCGCAGCACGCGCAAAGAGGTGCAGCACGCAGTCGAGACAGCGCAGCACGAAGCCGAACACCCCGAGCCGAATTCATCACGCGACCCCTACCGCACAGTGCGTTTCGAAGAGTTTGCCCGCCTCTATCTGGGACTGACCGATGAACAGACACAACTGCCGCAGACGCTTGACGACTTGCGCACGATCTACGACGACGTGGTGGGCGACGAGATCGCCGACGACGACCGCCCCGACGGCGAACTGTTCCGCAATGGCGACGTGGAGATCATCGGCGCCGGCGAGCGTGTCGTGCACACCGGCGCGCACACCGAGGCCCGCATCAATGAGCTGCTCACCCAGATGCTCGCCTTGATGAGGTCCGAACAGATTCCCGCGCTGTTGGCGGCCCCCGCCGCGCATTTCCTGTTCGAATACACGCATCCGTTCTACGATGGCAACGGACGCATGGGCCGGTATCTGCTCGCACTGAATCTGCGGCCCACGCTCACACTGCCCTCTGTGCTTTCGCTTTCGCGTACGATCGCCGACAATCGGCAGCACTATTACAAGGCGTTCAGCAGCGCGGAGAATCCACTCAACCATGGCGAGCTCACGTTCTTCGTGCAGACGCTGCTCGATTGCGTGGCGCAGGCGCAGACCGAACTCATCGAACGGTTGACACAGCAGTTGAACCGCCTAGGCCGAATACACGCACATTGCGGAGACCTCGGGCGCGAGCACCAGCTGTCCAACCACGCGCATCAGACACTGTTCGCGCTCATACAGAAAGCCGCTTTCGATAGCCCGGGCGGCATGACGCTCGATGACGCAGCGCAGCACCTGCAATTGTCCAAACAAAGCACGCGCAAAACCGTGGAGGAACTCGAGCGGGCCGGGCTGATCACATTCACCAAACGGCGTCCGCTCACGTTCGCGTACACGGGCGAGCTGCCGGAATGACGGGCTTTGCCTCAGTATCGCTCACGCATACGTGAACGTCATTGGGTCGTGGCCGGCGCGCGTCGGGCCGTCGAGCGCATCGATCTGCGCATGTTCTTCGGGCGTGAGTGCAAAGCCGAACAGATCGAGGTTCTCACGTTGGCGTTCGGCGTGCACCGATTTCGGAATGATGATCGTCCCGTTTTCGATATGCCAGCGCAGAATGACCTGCGCGGGCGTCACGCCGTGCGCGGCGGCGATGCGCTCGACGACGCCGTTCGCAAGGTCGGCACCGCGCGCCATCGGCGAATACGCCTCCACCGCGATACCGTGGGCGCGGCAGTACGCGACGACGTCACGCTGCTGCCATGTGGGGTGCAGTTCGATCTGGTTGACGGTCGGGTACTCCCCCGTTTCATCGAACAGCCGGTCGAGGTGCTCGGGCATGAAATTGCAGACGCCGAGCGTGCGCACACGTCCTTCGTCACGCAGTGCGCGGAACGCCTTCCATGTCTCGCCGCTACGCCAGTCGAACGGTGTCGGCCAGTGGATCATATACATGTCCACGTAGTCGAGCCGCAGCAGGTCGAGGGAATGGTCGAACGCGCGCATCGCGGAATCGTATCCCTGTTCGGAATCGCGTAGTTTCGTTGTCATCCACAACGACGCGCGTTGCTCGCCCGTGTTGTATCCGGTCGCGGCGAGCGCGCGCCCGACGCCTTCCTCATTGTTGTAGCCGGCGGCGCCGTCGATGTGACGGTAGCCGACTTCCAACGCCGATTCGACGACGGGTACGACACCTTCGTCGTCGATGCGCAGCACACCGAGACCGATCTGCGGAATCCGCGTACCGTCGTGCAGTGTGATGAGGGGGATGTCTGGATGCTGTTCGCTGTGGGTGCCCATGGCGCGCCTTTCTGTGGATGGTCCGTCGGTGGTTCGTTTTGTCGTTTCTCTATCTGCCGATGCTAGCACCGCATACGAAGCTCCCGTGTACGGGAAAAGACGGTGCGCCGACGCCCGTTGTGGACGTCGGCGCACCGCCGAGGGGAAGGAAGGAGAAGAAAGGAGTTCAGTTATTTGATTATCGATACCACTGATGATTGGTCAGTGGCGGTTCGCGAGTTCGTGGTACATGTCCTCGATCTCGAGTTCGCGCGCGAATGCGCGGGGCGTCGTCTCCGCGTCGATCGTCGCGAGTTCGACGCCTGCGATGCGCGCGAAGTCCTCCCACGCCTCACGTCCGACCGAGGTCGTCATGCACGTGTGGTGCGAGCCGCCCGCGCGCAGCCAGCATTCGGCGGAGACCTCGAGGCTCGGCTCGGGCTTCCACAGCGCACGTGCGCACGGCAGCTTGTCGAGCGAACCGAGCGGTTCGACGACGTCGACGACGTTCATCAGCATGCGGAACCGAGTGCGAACGTCGGCGAGCGACACGACGACCGCATCCTGCTTCGGCGCGACCGTGAACACGAGACGCACGGGGTCGGCCTTGCCGCCGATGCCGAGCGGATGGATCTCAAGGCGCGGCTTGGCGATCGTGCCGACGGACGGCGAGACCTCCAGCATGTGCGAGCCCATGATCATCTCGTTGCCGGGCGTGAAGTTGTAGGAGTAGTCCTCCATGAGCGAAGCGCCACCGTCAAGGCCGTAGCCCATGACGGCGCCGATGCGCACGAGCACCGCCGTCTTCCAGTCGCCTTCGGCCGAGAAGCCCCAGCCGTATTCGGACGGGAAGCGCTGCGGGCCGACGCCCGGCAGCTGTGGCAGGGCGCCCAGGTCTTCGAAGTTGTCTACGCCGGCCGTGCAGTTGTTGGCACGCATCATGTTCATCATCGCGCATTCCTCGCGCGCGGCGATGAACAGCGAATCATAGTCCTTGTCGAGCAGTTCGGGCGCGATCTCGTACTTCGCCTTGTAGTCCTCGATGAGGTCCTTGACCTGGTCTTCCTTGACCGCATTGTAGGCCGCGACGAGCTCATTGACCGCCCAGGTGTTGATCGAGGCGCCGAACACGCGCTCGGCCTCGGTCTTGTCGCCTTCCGTCACGGCAACATTGCGCATGTTGTCGCCCCAACGCATCACGTTCATCGTGTTCGAGGCCTGCCAACCGGCGCATGCGCGCGCCCACACGCCGATCTTGTCGGCGACCGCCGGGTCGGTGTAGTGCCCCACCACGATCTTGCGCGGAATGCCGAGCCGCGTGACGATGTAGCCGTATTCACGGTCGCCGTGCGCGGCCTGGTTGAGGTTCATGAAATCCATGTCGATGGTGTCCCACGGGATCTCGAAGTGGTGCTGCGTGTTGAGCTGCAGCAGCGGCTTCTTGAGCGCCTCAAGCCCGCGGATCCACATCTTCGCCGGCGAGAACGTGTGCATCCAGGTGATCACGCCGATGCAGTTGTCGTCCGCGGAGGCGTCGACCATGAACCGGCGCACGCCGTCCGACGATTTCAGCGTCGGCTTGAGCACGAGCTTGACGGGGATGCGCCCGCTCGCGTTGAGCGCGTCCACGATCTCGGTGGACTGCTGTGCCACCTGACGCAGCGCCTCTTCGCCGTACAGGTCCTGCGACCCGACGCCAAACCAGATTTCTTTGCCCTCGAATGGGTTGTCCATTGCCATGTTGATTCCTCACTTCACTGTGGATGGTTGATATGGATGATGGGCGGCTCAGTGCTGCCCGTATACGTTCTGGTAGCGGTCGTTGAGCTTGTCGATGTCTTCCTGCGGAATCGGGATGATCTCGCCCAGTTGGCGCGCGGCCCACATGGTGTGCGCCACTTCCTCCGTCATCGCCGCCGCCTTGACGGCGGCCTCGGCGTCCTTGCCGATCGTGAACGGGCCGTGGTTCTGCATCAGCACCGCCGGCGACTTGGGGTATTGCTTGAGCGTCTCGACCACGCCTTCGCCGATCGCCTCCGACCCGATCAGGCGGAACGGCCCGACCGGCACGTCGCCGCCGAACTCATCGCCCATCATCGTCAGGCCGCACGGGATGTTCTGCCCGGTGGCGGCCCACGCGGTCGCATACGTGGAGTGCGTGTGCACCACGCCGTACACGTCCGGCATATGGCGGTAGATGTAGGCGTGTGAAGCGGTGTCCGACGACGGCGACTCCGCACCGTCCACCACATTGCCGTCCAGGTCGCACACGACCATCGAGCTCGGCGTCAGGTATTCGTAGCGCAGCCCGGAGGGCTTGATCACCATCAGGTCCGCCGTGCGCAGGCGTTGCGAGACATTGCCGGCCGTCCACACGACGAGATTCCACTTGATGAGCTGTTCGTGCAATGACGCGACCACTTCGCGCACCTGCTTGACCTCCGCGCGGACTTCCGGACCGTACTCTGCGAGTGTTGCCATTGTTGTTCCTTTCCGTATTGGTTCGTATTGACTCGGTCAGTCGTCTTGATTGCCGCCGATCGGCATGCATTCGACCGCGGTGCGTTCGACCGGCAGCGCGCGCATGAACCGCGCGAAGAATTCGCGGAATCCCGCCACATCGGACGGCTGCGGCTCCTCCGTCACGGACTGCGCGTTTGCGAACACCGTGGTGTCGAGGTAATCGGCGAGAGGCGTCTCCGCATGCCGCAGATAGCCGGCGAGCACCGCCATGCCCCAGGCGCCGCCTTCGGAGGCCGTGGTCATCACGCGGATCGGCGTATCGAACGCGGCAGCGAGGATGCGCTGCGCCACGACGGGTGTGGCGAAGATGCCGCCATGCCCCACGAGTGAATCGATCTGCACGCCTTCGTCCTGCGTCATCACATGCATGCCGATCGTGACGGGCGAAAACGCGCCGAACAACTGCGCGCGCATGAAGTTGGCGAGGTTGAATCGCGCCTCCGGCTCACGCACGAACAACGGGCGTCCTTCGGCGAGCCCGGCGAGGAATTCGCCGGTGCGGAACGGGTAGGCGAGCATGCCGCCTGCGTCCGGGTCGGCCTGTTCGCTGATCGCACTGCGGAACAGCTCGCCGTACAGGTCGGCGTCGCTGACCGAACCGCCGCCCAGCTGCGCGAATTCGCGGAACAGATTGATCCACGCGTTGAGGTCGGATGTGAAGTTGTTCGCGTGGCTCATGCCGGCCAGATCGCCCGCCGGAGTGGTCACAAGATCGACTTCCGAGTGCAGTGCGGACAGCTTGTGCTCGAGCACGACGGTCGCGAAAATCGACGTGCCGGCGGAGACATTGCCGGTGCGGCGGCGCACCGAGTTCGTGGCGACCATGCCCGTGCCGGCGTCGCCTTCCGGCGGGGCGAGCGCGACGCCCGGCTGCAGCACGCCCGAGGGGTCGAGCAGCGCCGCGCCTTCCGGCGTGAGTTCGCCGGCCGGCGTGCCTGCGACGAGCGGTTCGGGGAGCAGGTCCTCGAGCTTCCACGGTTGCGCGGCGACGTCGGGCAGCGCATCGAACTGTTCGATGAACCCCTGCTCGTACGTCTTGGTCTGCGGATCGATGGGGAACATGCCGGAGGCGTCGCCCACGCCGAGCACCTTGCGCCCGGTGAGCTTCCAATGCACATATCCGGCGAGCGTGGTGAAGTAGCGCACCGAGCCGATGTGCGGCTCGTCGTCGAGCACCGCCTGATACAGGTGCGCGATCGACCAGCGCTCCGGGATGTTGTATTGGAACAGCTGCGAAAGACGCTCATGCGCCTCGCCCGTGTTCGTGTTCTGCCATGTGCGGAACGGCACGAGCAGTTCGCCGTCCGCGTCGAAGGCCAGATAGCCGTGCATCATCGCGGAGAAACCGATCTGGCCGATACGGGTGAGCTTGACGCCGTAGTCGGCCTTGACATGGTCGGCGACGTCGGCGTAAACGCTTTGCAGCCCACGCCAGATCTTGTCCACGTCGTACGACCACAGGCCGTCCACGAGATGCGACTGCCAGCCATAGTCGCCGGTGGTGATGGTGTTGCGCTCGTCGTCGATGAGCACGGCCTTGATGCGCGTGGAGCCGAACTCAATGCCGAGGGACGTACGCCCGTTGCGGATCTTCTCGGCGATGTTGTCTTGCGAATCCGACATCGTTCCTCCCCGTATGAATGTGCACGTCGTTGTTAATCATCTCTATGTTAGCGCTCACATACATGGAAACACGCCGAGGAACCAAAATAACGCTCGCCCTCGGCGAACACCAGCAGACCAACACACCGAGCAAGCGTTGCCGTTTCAGTCTTTGGCTGAGCGCCGGCATCCATCCAACGCGTTGGGGACGCACACGCGGTACTTTGAGATACAAACACCATTGCGGCCATGGGCTTCGACGGCGAAGCCCATGCCGATTGCGCGTGAACCTTCGTGTCGGGTAACGCAGAAAGGACAAAGAGGCCATATGGCACAGCAGAATGAAGCACACGCTAGACTCGTGGTGGATGACGAATTCAAGGTCGGCCCGGTGCACGACCGGGTGTTCGGTTCATTCGTCGAGCATCTGGGACGCTGCGTATACACCGGCATCTACGAGCCGGGGCATCCCACCGCAGATGAGGAGGGATTCCGCCAGGACGTGATCGACCTGGTCAAGGAGCTTGGCGCCACCACCATCCGCTACCCCGGCGGAAACTTCGTGTCCGGATACAACTGGGAGGATGGCGTGGGCCCCAAGCAAGACCGCCCCCGGTGCCTCGATCTGGCCTGGCATTCCACGGAAACGAACCAATTCGGATTACATGAAATGGCCTCCTGGCTGCACAAGGCCGGCGGCAACGAGCTCATGGAAGCGGTCAACCTGGGCACCCGCGGCCTCGCAGAGGCACTGGACCTGCTCGAATACGCGAACATCCCAGAGGGCACCGCCCGATCGGACGAGCGCATCCGCAACGGCGCCAAAGACCCCTTCAACATCCGCATGTGGTGCTTGGGCAACGAGATGGACGGCCCATGGCAGACCGGGCACAAAAACGCCGAGGACTACGGCAAACTCGCCGCTTCGGTCGCGGCCGGCATGCGCATGATCGACCCGGATCTCGAGCTCGTGGTCTGCGGCTCATCGAGCCACACGATGAACACCTTCGGCAAATGGGAGGAGACCGTGCTCGAACAGACCTTCGACAAGGTGAACTTCGTCTCCGCGCACGCCTATTACTTCCCGCAGATCCTGCCCGACGGATCGCGTGACATGGCGTCGTTCCTCGCCTCCGGCGTGGATATGGACGGCTTCATCAAAGATGTCGGCTCCGCCATCGACGCCACGAAGTCCCGACTCAAGAGCGACCACAACGTGTACATCTCATTCGACGAATGGAACGTGTGGTATATGGGCGAAGAGCCGAGCAGGAACCCCGAAGGCATCGGCAATTGGCCGGTGGCACCCCGTTTGCTCGAAGACATCTATTCGGCGGCAGACGCGGTAGTGGTGGGCGACCTGCTCATCACACTGCTGCAGAACGCCGACCGCGTGCACGCCGCGTCGCTCGCCCAGCTCGTCAACGTGATCGCGCCGATCATGACCGAGCCCAACGGCCCGGCATGGCGGCAGACCACCTTCTACCCGTTCTCGCTCACCGCCGACTGGGCCAAGGGCGGCAGCGTGCTGGAACCCAAGATTGAATCTCCCCAATACCACACCGAACGCTACGGAGACGTGGCCTCCACGAACGCCGTCGCCGTGCGCGGCACGGACGGCTCGGTTTCCGTGTTCGTCACCAACCGCTCGTTGGATGACGAATGCGCGTTCGACATCAAACTGCCGGAAGGCTTCACACCACATGAGATTGAGGCCCGCACCCTCCATGACGACGACATCTTCGCCGCCAACACGCTCCACGACCAGAACCGCGTGGAACCGTACACCAACGATTCGGCATCAATGCACGATGGCAGCGTCTCTGTGGTGCTTCCACCGGTGAGCTGGACAGCCATCCATATACGTTGATGCACGTCTACACGTCCGATTCCACCTTGGTGGAACGCGCGTCGAGGAAGCGCTGATCCGCCGTTCAACGCTTCCTCGGCTTCGCCTTGCGCAGCGGTGACTGCGGCTCGGCCGGCTTGAGCATGGGGAACTGCGCCAACAGCCACCGGCGCACCGCCGGAATGCGGCAGATGCCCACACCTACCGCCAGCGCGGCGATGGAGACCCACGAGGCGATGTTCATGTTCAGCAGCATCAGGATCACCACAAGGCCGCATGCGAGCAGGCCACTCAGCTGCTGGTACTTGTTCTGCTCCTCGGTGATCTGCTCACGCTTGAGTGGCATCGACCCCAGGAACATGCCCAGCGCGCAGCAGCCAATGCCGACGACAATGGAGACGATGATTTCAGTGGTGTTCATATGTGTACCTTTCTTGGTCGATTGGTGAGCCGCGCCGTTGTGGGGTCCGGGCGATCACTCCGTCCCACGCGAACGGGGCATGTGTGCACGGGTGGCACGCGCACGCATGCGGGTGGCCGCCGACCTCCTGCCCACCCCGGCGATCTCCGCGATCACCTCTTCGTACGTGGTGTCTGCGGTGGCATGCACGGCGCACACGGCGCCATGCCGCATGACGACTATGCGGTCCGCGATGGCGAACACATTCGGCAGGTCATGGCAGACCATGATCACACTGCGCTCGGCCGACCTCAGCTGCACAATGTAGTCAAGCACCTCCGCGGTCTGCGTCACCGAAAGCGACGCCGTCGGCTCGTCGAGCACAATCAAACTGGGATTGTTGAGCAGCGTGCGCGCGATGGCCACGGTCTGCCGCTGCCCACCCGAAAGCGAGGCGATGCTCTGCCCCGCGCGCACCGGTGTGGACAGTGTGTTGAGCACTTCGCGCGCCTTGGCGTACATGCCCGCGTCGTCGCGCACCGAAAGCCCTTGGCGCATCTCGCGCCCCAGGAAGATGTTCGCGGAGACGTCGAGGTTCTCACAGAATTGCGGCTGCTGGAACGCCGACGCAATGCCCAGTTCCGCCGCCTTGGCCACGCTGTCGAGCCGCACCGCCTCACCACGCACCGCGATGCTGCCGGCGTCTGGCTGCACAAGCCCGGCCAGCACGTGCACGAGCGTGGATTTTCCCGCGCCGTTGTCGCCGACCACGGCCACGATCTGCCGCGTCTGCACCGCAAGATCGACGTCACGCAGCGCCTCCACGTTCCCGTAGCGTTTCGAGACCCCGCGCAGTTCAATCAACGTTGACTGATGGCTCATTGCCTTCCCCCTGCTTGCCCTTCTGGGAACGGCCGCCATTGAGGGCCGCCCGTTCCACGTTCTCCATCGCCATGATGCCCGCTCCCAACGCTCCATTGATCTTCGGCAGTTTCGCTTCGAGCACCGCGATCGGTGTCAACGCATCGGGGAAGAGCAGCCGCTGCAACGCCTCGCGGAAGGGGTCGAGGAACACCTCGCCCGCCTGCGCAAGCTCGCCGCCGACCACCACAAGTTCGGGATCGACCGAAATGCACAGCGTGGACGCCACATTGCCGATGCGCACCGCGGCGTCGGCGATCACACGCCGGCAGCCGGGATCGCCCTCATTCGCCTTGAGTACCAGATCATTGAGCGTGAGGTCGCCATGCGTCACCGCCAGCAGCGATGTGAGCCTCTGCTCATCCACAATCGTATTGAGGCAGCCGCGATTGCCGCATTGGCATATGGCACCCAGCGGATCCACCTGGATGTGGCCTATCTCGCCGGCGAGACCGGTCACCCCGTGGTGCACTTCGCCGCCGTGCACAATGCCCGCGCCCACGCCATCGCCCACATTCACGTACACAAAATCCTCGATGCCGCTGCCTGCGCCCACGCGCGCCTCACAGAAGGCGCTCATGTTCGCGTCGTTGTCCACAAGCACCGGCACGTCGAACATCTCACGGAACGCGGCGGCGACATCCGCGTCCTCCCAACCGGGCAGCAGGCCAGACACGGCGAGCATGCCCGTGCGCTTGTCGACCGGCGCGCCCAACGCGACGCCGATCGCGAGCAGCTCGTCGACCCCCGCGTCCATCTGCTGGAGCGATTCGCGAATCATGCGGGCGGCGATGTCGAGCGTCGTGTCGGGCAGATGGTTGCGCGCGAGCGGGTAATGGTGCTCCATGTACGGCGAGCGCGTGTCGTCGCACAGCACAACGCGCAGGCCCCGGCGTGTGATGTGCACGCCGGCGGCCAGTCCGTTGTGGTGTGCGAGCGTGACGAGCTGCGCGCGCCGGCCGTTGCGCACGGTGCCATGCGTCTCGAGCTGGCCTTCGTCGACCAGCTGGTGCACGAGCGCCGAGATCGTGGCGGTGGATACGCCCATGATCTCGGCGAGTTCCACCTGCGTCATCGCACCGAACTTATGGATCGATTCCAACAGGTTGGCGCGATTCGCTTCACGAAGCGAGCTCTGCGAGCCCAGCTTCTTCTTTGAGAATCGTCCTGCCATACACACCAGCATAAAGGGCGCGCTCGGGAAATCAGTCTTGAATACACGAAAATCGTGGAAAATGTGCAGAAACTCCCTGTATTGAGTTCAGAACGTGAACTCAGTGTCGCAAAACACGCCGTGTTGAGTTTGACAACTTAACACAAAGGCGTATCCTGACCGTAGATCTCATCGAGATCACAGCAGAGAAGCTGTACATTCCGTCGAAGGAGATGGAGCAGATGAAACGCATCACCAAGATAGCAGCCTTCATCAGCAGTCTGGCGATATGCGCCGGTTTGAGCGCATGCGGATCCACCCGTTCCGGATTCGAGCAGACCGGTGGCACCCAGAAACTCGAGAAAGGCGCGACAATCGGCATTTCGATGCCAACCAAGTCCGAGGAACGCTGGAACAAAGACGGCAACAACCTCAAGAACAAGCTTGAGGACGCCGGCTACAAGGTGGTCCTCAACTATGCGGACGACAAGCCCGCGCAGCAGAACGCAGACATCGAGAACATGGTGAACCAAGGCGCCAAGATCCTCGTCGTCGCATCCAAGGACGGCTCCGCCGTTGGCCCCGCCGTGGAGAAGGCGCGCGACGCCGGCGCCACGGTGATCGCCTACGACCGCCTGATCATGAACACCGACGCCGTGGATTACTACGCCACGTTCCAGCTCGAGCAGGTGGGCAAGCTGGAAGCCGAGTATCTGGTTGACCAGCTGGGCCTCAACGACGGCGAAAAGGGCCCCTTCAACATGGAGCTGTTCACTGGTTCGCCGGACGACAACAACGCCAAGTACTTCTTCAAGGGCGCGTGGGACATCCTGCAGCCGTACTTCGAAAAGGGCGTGCTCGTCTGCCCGTCCAACCACGGCGGCGGTGTGACCAAGGACTTCACCGTTGACGATTGGCAGAAGATCTCGGTGCAGTCGTGGAAGACCGAACAGGCGCAGAAAGACATGGAGTCGATCCTCGATTCCACCTATGCCAGCGGCAAGAAGCTCGACGCGGTGCTCACCCCGTACGACGGCATTGCGCAGGGCGTGATCAACGCCATCGAAGCCAAGCGCCCAGACATGAAGCCGGGCACCGAATCCTGGCCACCGATCACCGGGCAGGACGCCATGGAGATCGCGGTGTCGAACATCGCCGCGGGCAAGCAGGGCGAGACGGTCTTCAAGAACGTGGACGAACTGGCCGACGCGGTGTACGACATGATCATCGAGATCGCCGAAGGCAAGAAGGTCACGGGCATCAACGGCGAATTCAACAACAACAACGTCGACGTGCCCTCCAAGCTGCTCGACCCGCAGAACATCACGGTGGAGAACCTCGACGACCTGGTCAAGGCGAAGTACCTCACGCAGGAACGCTTCGACAAGCTCACCAAGGGAGAGGCCATCCGCTGACGGACGGCACTCCTGAGGGGAAAGAGATCGTCATGGCAGACAACAACACGATTCTGACGATGAACAACATCGTCAAGACCTTCGGCCCGGTCAAAGCGCTCTCCGGCGTCAATCTGTCGGTGGAACGCGGCGAGATACATGCCATCTGCGGCGAGAACGGCGCAGGCAAGTCCACACTGATGAACGTGCTTTCGGGCGTCTACCCGTATGGCTCGTATTCAGGCACCATCACCTTCGACGGCAAGGAGTGCAAGTACCGCACCATCAAGGATTCCGAGGCCGACGGCATCGTCATCATCCACCAGGAGCTCGCGCTCAGCCCGTTCCTTTCGATCGCCGAGAACATCTTCATCGGCAACGAACAGGCCAAGGGCGGCGTAATCGACTGGGACGAGACGCGCGCCAAGGCGGCCCAACTGCTCAAGCGCGTGGGCCTGCCGGAGAACCCGGACACCAAGATCATGGACATCGGCGTAGGCAAGCAGCAGCTCGTGGAAATCGCCAAGGCGTTGTCCAAGAACGTCAAACTGCTGATCCTCGACGAGCCGACCGCCGCGCTCAACGACGAGGACTCCGCACACCTGCTCGACCTGGTGCGCCAGCTGCGAGACGAGCAGGGCGTGACAAGCATCATCATCAGCCACAAACTCAACGAGATCGCCGCCATCGCAGACAATGTGACGATCATCCGCGACGGCGCGACGGTGGGCACGATGTTCGTCACCCCGGAGACGCCGCTGGACCAGGACGAGCTCATCCGCAAGATGGTGGGGCGCTCGCTCACCAACCTCTACCCGGAGCATGAGCCCAACAAGCCCGGCGAGGAATACCTGCGCATCGAGGACTGGACCGTGCACCACCCGCTCGATCAGAACCGGGTCGTGGTGGACCACGCCAATATCAACGTGCACTCGGGCGAGATCGTGGGCCTCGCGGGGCTCATGGGCGCCGGACGCACCGAGATGGCGATGAGCCTCTTCGGGCACTCGTACGGCTCCAAGATCTCAGGCAAGGTGTTCGTCAAGGGCAAGGAAGTGAACCTGCCCAACGTGCAGGCCGCGATCAACGCCGGACTGGCCTACGCCACCGAGGACCGCAAGGTCTACGGGCTCAACCTGCTGCAGAACATCCGCGAGAACGCCTCGCTGGCGTCGCTCGAGAAGATGAGCTCGCACGGCATCATGAACGACAACATCGAGCAGAGCGAGGTCGAGGAGTACCGACGCGACTTCCACATCAAGTGCAACAGCATCGATGTGAACGTCGGCACGCTTTCCGGCGGCAACCAGCAGAAGGTGGTGCTCGCGAAGTGGGTCATCTCCGACCCCGACATCCTGATTCTCGACGAGCCGACGCGAGGCATCGACGTCGGTGCGAAATACGAGATCTACGAGATCATCAACCAGCTGGCCGACGCCGGCAAGGCCGTGATCGTCATCTCGTCGGAGCTGCCGGAACTCATCGGCATCTGCGACCGCATCTACACCGTCAGCCAAGGCGTCGTCACCGATGACGTGCACAAGAACGGCTTCACCCAGGAATATCTCATGAAAGGCATGACCAAGGAGAAGGAGGTGGTTGCATCATGAGCACCAATGCAGCCCCAGCAGAAAAGAAGAGCGCGGGATTCCTCGCGACACTGGCCAACAATTCGAAGCAGTACGGCATCGTGGGCGCGCTCGTGGTGATCGTGCTCGTCTTCGAGTTCCTCACCAAGGGCGTGCTGCTCAAGCCCAACAGCTTCGTTTCGCTCATCCAGCAGAACGCCTATGTGATCATCCTCGCCATCGGCATGGTCATGGTCATCATCGCCACGCACATCGACCTGTCGGTCGGGTCGATCGTCGCCTTCGTAGGCGGTGTGTGCGCCATATTGATGGAACGGCAGGGCGTCAACTGGATACTCGCGATCCTCATCTCGCTCGTCGTCGGCCTGATCATCGGCTGCTGGCAGGGCTTCTGGGTGGCCTACGTAGGCATCCCCGGCTTCATCACCACACTGGCCGGCATGCTCATCTTCCGTGGCCTCGCCACCGTGATCGTCGGTGAATCCGTGCCGATCACCTCGCCGGAGTTCCGCGGTATCGCCCGCAACTACCTGCCGCAGCTGCTTGGGTGGTGGGGTCCGTTCGACGGCTTGACCATCGTGGTCGGCATCGCGTGCATCGCGCTCTTCGCATGGAGCCAGCTGCGCCGCCGCGGCAAGGTGGCCAAGGCCGGCCTCACGCCTGAGCCCATGGCGCTCACCGTGACCAAGATCGTCATCGCCACACTGCTCATCGGCTTCGTCACCTACCTGCTGGCCCTCTCCGGCAACGCCGACCAGGGCGGCATCCCGATCATGCTCGTCATCCTGGGCGTGCTCGTCTTCGTCTACAACTTCATCCTCACCCGCACGGTGTTCGGCCGTCATGTGTACGCGGTGGGCGGCAACCGCAAGGCGGCCATCCTCTCGGGCATCAACACCAAGCGCGTCGACTTCACCCTCTTCGTGCACATGGGATTCCTTTCGGCCATCGCCGCGGTCTGCGTGCTCTCGCGACTCTCCTCCGCCACCGCACAGGCCGGCATGGAGTTCGAAATGGACGCCATCGCAGCCTGCTTCATCGGCGGCACGGCCGTCACCGGCGGCGTCGGCACCATCCCGGGCGCTGTGGTCGGCGCACTCGTCATGGGCGTGATCAACCAGGGCCTGTCCATCATGGGCGTCGACACCGCAGTGGTGAAGACAATCAAGGGCCTCGTGCTCCTGGGCGCCGTGGCCGTGGACATCCTTTCCAAGCGCAAGAAGAGCTGAACCACCACATCATCAACGAAAGAGGCACATCATGAACATCACATCGGCGGCACGCGCCCGACTCTACGCCCTCACCGCAGTGGCCTGCGCGATCTGGCTCGTCCAGACCTGTGTGGAGGCGAACAACGCGGGCGAGCTCTTCAGCTGGTCGAATGTCATCTTCAGCATCTGCCTCATCATCGTCACCGGGTACTGCGCGGTGAACGCGGTGCTCGGCTGGAACACGAAGGAGGCGTCACAGGCAGACAACACAGACGAACACACCAAATGAACCAATGATGCAGTGAATGCGCAAGCGGGGGTTTCCGTGACCACGGAAACCCCCGCTTGTTCGTGTCAGCGCCGCGGCGCGGCACGCACCGACTGCCGCACGATCAGGTCGGCGGACACCAGCCCCACGCCATGGTACGAAGCCGGGTAGCCGGGCTCGTCGCCGTCGCCCATCAAAAACAGCGCCTCCTTCATGGCCATCACGCCCAGGTCGTCGAAATCCTGCCGCACCGTGGTCAGCGGCGGGTACATGTTGCTCACACCGGGAATGTCATCGAAGCCGGTCACGCTCATGTCACCGGGCACACGGACACCATGCTCGTGCAGCGCGCGGATCACGCCGATCGCCATCACGTCGTTCGAACAGACCGCGCACGTGGGCAGGCGGCCGCCGTTCGAGCCGATGTTGTCGAGAATATGGTTCATGCGGCGGTACGCGTCGGCCGACTCCCAGTCGCCGCACTGCACCGTCACCGAATTCACCTTGTTCTCCGCACACAGCTTGTTCCACGCCAGCAGGCGCGTGTGCGCGTCGCGCCACTGGCTCGGTCCCGCGAAAAACAGCACATTGCGGTGGCCGTATTTGCGGATCAGGCGCATCACCGAAGCCATGCCGCCCCACTGGTCCACTCCCACAAACGAAACACGGCGGCGGCGGCGCGCGTTGAGCATGCGCATGCCTTCGCCCACGCTCACGCCCCCGTGTGTGGACGTGATGATCACGCACGGCTGCGTCACCTTCGCACGGCACGCCACTTGGAACATCTCATCCGTGGGGGTCAGGAAGATGAACGCGTCCACGCCCTGCTGCATGAACATGCCGCACAGGTCGTCGAATTCCGGCTGCGTGCATTCCGCCTCGTGGACCATCGCCACCGAAACGAACATCGTGTGCGCGCGTGCGGTCGCTTCGACCGACGCCAGCGCGGTCACCGGGCCGTAAAAGCGTTGGCCGCCAGCGATCATGCCGATTGTGCGCGTGCGGTTCGAGGCGAGCGAGCGAGCGGAATTGCTGGGGCGGTAGCCCAGCTCCGCAATCGCGCGCTCCACCTTCTCGCGCGTGGCCGGCGAGACGTTGGGGGAATCGTTGATCACGCGCGAAACGGTCTGATGGCTCACGCCCGCAAGTTTCGCCACCTCAAAAATCGAAGGGCGCTTTGCCCCCTTGCGGTCGGCCATCGCCACCTCCTGCGATTGCGCGCATCGAAAAGTGCGCTGTATTCAAAAGCTTCTATGATTTACCTTAACGCATGAGCCGCAGCAATCAGAGGAGTCACCATGACCGAAAGCACCGAAGAAACCACCGCGAACAGCACTTGGAGCCGCATGCTCGCGGGCAACCGGCGCTTTGCGGAAGGCAAGGCCGAACACCCGTGGCAAGACAAGGAGACGCGCGAATCGCTCATCGACACGCAGAACCCGGATGCCGTGGTGCTCGGCTGCTCGGATTCGCGCGTGCCACCGGAGATCATTTTCGACGCGGGTCTCGGGGACATGTTCACGGTGCGCACGGCGGGTGAGTTCATCGACGACGCGGCGCTCCAGTCGTTGGAATACGCGGTCAGCGGACTGCATGTGAGCCTGCTCGTCGTGCTCGGGCACCAGCATTGCGCGGCCGTCGCGAAAGGCGCGCAGGAGCTCGACGCGCTCGTCAAGCAGGTCTCGGACGAATCCGAACGGCTCCACGACGAAGTCATGGAGAACCTCGACGAGGTCATCGAGGCATCCGACTCCCAATTCCTCAAAAACGCCGGACTTTCCGTATGGCAGGCGCAGATGTCCGGACTTGATACGAGCGATGACTACGAACAGGTGCACATCGCACGCACGATCGAGCATCTCGTGACGCATTCGGAGATCATCCGCGACGCGCTCGCGCATGAGCGACTCATGATCGTCGGCGCGCGCTACCGCGTCGATACGGGCCTCGTCGAGGTGCTGAGTTTCTGAGTCCTGATTCATCGAAACATCAAGAAACGTCGAAACGACGTAATCGTCGACGTGGTCTGGCCGCAGCCGGACGGTTCAGTGCGGGCGGTCGATTCGCAGAGTGTTCTTTATAATAAAACGAGATATATAAGTTAAATTTGCTTACAGCCACGTTTTCCGCTTTCACTGTTTTATAAATTAATTTGAAATTTATTGTAATGTATCAATATGATTCCATCTTTGAAAACAGCGACTTTTGATGAGCTTTAGAGCGGATATCCGGCTTTTGTTACACGCGTTTCATTTTTTGACGCAAGGGGAACCTTATTTGAAATGTTGGCATATACCAATTTGACAGAACTACGAAACAGGGTGGACAATGTCTATGTATCACAAAGACGATTGGGTTAGGTGATGAGAATGGGTGATGTGTACGTAAGCGCCACCGCAAATGCTACCGTGTATGGCGGCAGCAGCATTTCTGCTGAGATGATAAGCGAGCAGACAGAGGCAATCAATAAAGGCTTCTCAGACATGACTGCGGCTCAGAATCGCACCACTGCCGCGGTTGGAGTCAACAACATGCTTAC
>NZ_MVOH01000007.1 GCF_002286935.1 Bifidobacterium criceti | reverse complement strand
TGTATGCCTCCTTGCTGTTCTCCGGCCACCATGTTTCTCCCGTGGTCTTGTCCACGGCGAGTGTGTTCTTGGCTTGGTTCCACCACCTGCGCAGCCCGTAGTACGACCATTCGGGTTTATCGCCACGTTCGAGCATGTCCTTGACATGAGCGAGTCCCGCGTTGTAGACGAACCGCGCCGCACCAGCATGAGACTCCAAGAGTCGTTCCTGCCGTGGCGTCGGGTCAAGCGCCACCTTGACCGCCTCAAGCATCGCGTGCCGCCTTCAACGCCGCGTCCGTCTTGCGCTTGGCCGCGCGGCGTCCGTACAGCCTCGCGCACAACGAGGTCAGCACCTCGCTCATGTCGCGCACCAGATCGTCGTCCAGTTCCGTGTCGTCCACCACGACGATCCGGCGTCCCTGCGCTTTCAACGCGCTCTCCACCAGTCCCGCGTTCATGCGGGCGAGCCTGTCCCTGTGCTCCACGATCAGCGTGCCCACGGTCGGGTCGGACAACAACCGGTTGAGCTTGCGCCGCCTGTCGTTCATGCCGGAACCCGTCTCCGTGACCACCTCGGGCTTCTCGACGCCCATGCCAAGGGCGAACGCTTTCAGTCGGTCGGCCTGACGTCGCAGGTCGTTCCTTTGGTCGCCGCTGGATACTCGCGCATAGCAGACGGTGCGGGATTCCATGCTTTTCGATTGCGGCATGGTCTCGTATTTCGGGTCGTGGATGAGCCACATGCCAGACGGCGTGCGCTCCACGGGGACGGGCATGGTGCCCTGACGGCACCATTTCCACACGGTCTGCGGGTGCAGATGCTCACGCTCGGCCCATTCCTTCACCAACATGCAACATAGTATAGCATATTAAAATATATTTAAGCAAATCGTTTAGGAAACAGCCGACCGCCCCATATCAGCATCATATTGAAATATGTGCCGGCCATGGTCGTCCTCCGCGAGCACTCCGATATGCTGCCCATCGAGCAGAACATGAAGTTCCTTCATATCTCCCTTCCTCATTGTTGACTGCGGCTTTGGCTGTCGTTGGATTCACGCTGGGCTTCAGAAGTCTTCGCCGTCGCCGGAATCGTCACTTGTGTGATTTGCCTTACCGCCTCGGACAGGCTTTCATCATGACGAGCGATATCAAGCTTCAGACCCTCCGCAAGGCGTTCCATCGAAATACCCAACGCGTTATCAGCGAGCTGCGTCTGCATCCATTGATCTACACGCTTACGCATTTTCTCCAACTGAGCATCGTCAAACCCCGGGATCCTCTTCAACGACACTGCCTCCTTCAACGACCCCACCCCCGCAGAAGAAAAGCCTCCAGAACCCGCAAAGCGACCCAATCCGACACCGTCCGCCCTCCGCGCACCATCAGCGCTGCGCGCGTCATCCGCCGACACCGAATCGCCGTCATTCTGGGTCCGAGATGCGGATTGGTTCGTCTCATATGAAACCTCCATCCGCATATCCAGCACTTCGAATAGCTTCATGATGCGCTCGAACCCAGCGTTCTCCACATGCCCGCTTTCGAATCGGCTGATCCACGGCCTGGAAACGCCGACCCGCTGAGCCAGTTCAGCCTGCGTCAAACCACGCGCGATGCGCGCATCGCGGACCGCTACAGCAAGCTGTCTCTTGGACCAGATTGTGCTTGTATACGCCAATGCATGCACCTCTCATCAATCAAACATAATGTTAGATTCGCATAACATCATTAAGAGTGTTAGTAATATCTAACAAACTATAGCATGTTAGCTCATCCCAACATGCAGAGACGGTAGCAATCGCGCCATTGCTCATGCTCAGTCACTAGAGATGACATTCCACGCGTGACCTCACGCACAAACGACCACCCAGCGGCCACCAACAACCGACCGCCGCTCGACCACCCCGAAAACACAGGAAGGCCCCCGCCAAGCGGCGGAGGCCTTCCGAAAAGTATGTACTGTGCTTACGCGATCAGTGCAATCACTCGGCGACGACGTCGACGACCTTGCGGTCGCGGCGGACGCCGAAGCGCACCTGGCCATCGGTCAGAGCGAACAGCGTGTGGTCCTTGCCGACGCCGACGTTCTTGCCCGGGTGGAACTTCGTGCCACGCTGGCGAACGAGGATGTTGCCGGCGACGACGGACTCACCGCCGAAACGCTTCACACCGAGGTACTGAGGATTTGAATCGCGACCGTTACGCGAGCTGGACGCGCCCTTCTTATGTGCCATTTCTAATTCCTTTCAGTGTCCGACTGTCGTCTGATGCCGAAATTCCGAGCGAACTCAGGCGATCTCGGTGATCTTGACGGCGGTCAGCTTCTGGCGATGGCCCTTGCGACGCGCAACGCCGGTCTTGTTCTTGAACTTCTGGATGCGGATCTTCGGTCCCTTGACCTCATCGTCCACAACTTCCGCCTTGACGGTGATCTTCGCGAGATCGGCCGCCGCCACGGTGACCTTGGAGCCGTCCACGACGAGCGCAACCGGGAATTCCACGGTCTCGCCGTTCTTGGCTGCAAGACGATTCACGAGGATCGTATCGCCGACCTCGACCTTTTCCTGATGGCCGCCGGCCTTCACAATCGCGTACATATTCGTTCCTTTATTCACTTGGAAAGCTTACTGTCCGGCACGTTCGAGCCTCGCGGCCAGACACCAGCAATCTAATATACACAGTCCCATGAACATCGCAACACGCCGACGACACCCGCCGACCGACACGTTCACGCCACCGCGCGCCACACCCCTCCAACCTACCGAATCACCCCGACGACACCGGTGTTCGCGACATCCGCACTGTCTACCCATGTTCCCCTCCCCCATCTGCGCATCTTTGGGTACCCACGGCGTCTCCGCGAACCCTATCTGCGCATCTTTGGGTACCTCCCCCGGTTACCTCACGGCGTGTCGCCCCTCCAGGCCCCCGACACGCCCGGTTTCCACGATTACAAACACCCAAAGATAGAAGATACCAATCCTTGGGTACCCAAAGATCCCCGAATACCTCACGCAGATGCACATATTCCACCGCACCAGCCTGTACAGCGCACACTCCCCTGCAGAACGGTACGATCAGCAACCTGTCAGCATACCGGACTGCGGATTCAGACGCAGAACGGTACGCTCAGGCGCACGTCACCGTACCGGACTGCGGATTCTCACGCACTGCGGTACGCTCAGAGGTCCGTCAGCGTACCGGACTGCGGAATTAGACGCACTGCGGTACGCTCAGCAGCGCGCCAGCATACCGAACTGCGGGATTAGACGCACTGCGGTACGCTACGGCGCACACCAGCGTACCGGACTGCGGAATAGGTTGCGATCAGGTCACATCCATCGCTTTCCTAACGCCGCCCACGCACGCCAACGTCGCCTACGCGCACACGCCAATGACATCCATTCCAACAACGCACACAGAGCCATCCTCACTCGCATATTCCAAGTCCACTCCCAGACCCATCCCCCCCCGTTTCCCCCACCAAAATGTGGTTGACTCCCACATTTTACGGGGGGTAAAATGTGGGAGTCAACCACATAAACAGGGGGAAAGCCTCCTGGCTCCCATATTTCGACTATTCACCTTGGGCATCGGATTATTGGCGCATCTGCCTATGTCAATCTCTCGATCGTGCGTGCTTGACCGCGCGTTCCGCATGGCGATGACCGACTACCGCGCCGAAGGATGGATCGTCAACATGCCGCTCTGGGCATCGCCCGGCCTGCGTGCCTATCTCGGAACTGACTGATCGGCGTCAGTGGGGCGTCCGCGATGCCTATCTGCCCATCTTTGGGTACCGTCCGTGCCTCCGTGACGCTATCTGCGCATCTTTGGGCGCCTCCCCCGATTGCCTCACGGCGTGTCGCGCCTCCAGGCCCCGACACGCCCGGTTTCCACGAGACCAAACACCCAAAGATAGAAGATACCAATCCTTGGGTACCCAAAGATTCCCGGATACCCCACGCAGATGCACACATTCCACCGCACCAGCCTGTGCAACGCAACATCCCCCGCAGAACGGTACGCTCAGCGCCCCGTCACCGTACCGGACTGCGGATTCAGACGCACAACGGTACGCTCAGGCGCACGCCAGCGTACCAGAGTGCGGAATTAGACGCACCACGGTGCGCTCAGGCGCACGTCAGCATACCGGACTGCGGGATTTGACGCAGAACGGTGCGCTTAAGCGCACGCCAGCGTACCAGAGTGCGTGAAATACCGCAGAACGGTACGCTCAGGAGGTCGCCAGCATACCGGAGTGCGGAATGTGACGCAGAACGGTACGCTACGGCGCACGTCAGCATACCGGGGTGCGGATTTTCACGCACTGCGGTACGCTCAGAGGTACGTCAGCATGCCGAACTGCGGAATACACCGCCGAACGGTACGCTACGGCGCGCGCCAGCATACCGGAGTGCGGAATGTGACGCAGAACGGTACGCTCAGCCGCGCGCCAGCGTACCGGAGCGCATGAGAGGGGCCACACGCAAAAAGATACGGGGCACATCATCGGCTTGATGTGCCCCGTCGGGGGGAAGAATCATTCTCATGATAAATCTTATGGCGCCCTTTTGCGTTCAGGCAAATGAACGCTGTGTAAATTATAATCCGCCTTCCCCGTTATCCACCCAACACGTCCGCTTCCTTCACAACCTCCCAACACACGAACACGCCCGCACATACCACACACCCATTCCCTCCACATCCAACCACACCAACCCCTAACCCCAACCACACCAACACCGCACACCCCACACCACCCACCAACACGCAAGAAGGCCACCCCCTTCCGAGGGTGGCCTTCCGCTACGCGTTCACGCGTTCACGCGTTCACGCGCTCACACTACGCGCACTCACGCTTCCTTCTTGCGCGACTTCACGATGAGCAGCACGCCGAGCACGAGCGCCGCTCCCGCAACCACAGCGACAAGCGCGATGTCCGCACCGGTCTGCGCCGGCGGTGTCGGCGGCGTGACCGGCGGCGCCGGCTTCGTGTTCGTGATCGTCACGCTCGCCTCGTCTTCGGCGGTCATGTCGTAGTCGGAGATCGTCGTGTACCCGGACGGCACGCTCTTCTCAACGACCTTCCAATCGTTGCCCGATTCGAGTCCGCTCCACGTGTGCTGCCAGTTGTTCGCGTCGGACAGTTCGACGGTTTCCTGTGCTTCGCCGTTCTTGAGCAGTTCGACGGTGATCGACTTCGGACGGTCGGTGTTGCCCGCGTCCTTCCACACTTTCTTGACGTTGAGTGATTCGGTCTTCACTTCCGGCACGACGCAGTCGCTTTTCGGTTCGATGTTGACGACGCGCTGGTTCGCGCCGTCTTCGACGTGCACGTTCGGCAGTGCGACGAGCATCGCCGAGCTCTTGCATTCGATTGTCTTCTCGACGAAGCGGTCCGCGGTCACGAGGAACATGCCGTCCCCGACCTGTGTGAACGAGGCGTTGCCGTCCGCGTCGGTCATCGCGCTTGCGGCCGGTTTTGTGCCGTTCACTTCGATGTAGCCTGCGAGCGTATTCGCCATGTCTCGGAACGTTTGCGGATCCGCGTTGAGCACATCCCAGTTCACCGGGTACTTTTCGGTGTCCGCGAAGTCGCCGATTGGTTCGTATCCGCCTTCGTTCGCCCATTTCGCGACGTTGTACAGGTGGAATACGACGCCTTCGAGCGCCGCCGAGTCGTGCGCATAGCTGACGTTGATCGTGCCCTCACCGTCCCCTGCGATGACGGTCGCCGCGAGGTCGGTGCGGTCTTCCTTCGTCGTGATGGAGTCCTGCACGTTCTCGTCCGCCGTGTCGTCGGCATAGACGCTCGGCATGCCGACGGCGAAGCTGGCGATGAGTGCGCCCACGCCGAGCATTGCCGGCACGATGCGCTTGCCGATGGTAAGCCGTTCCATATTGTCCCCCCTTGGGTTGGTGAGGTGTTTCTTTCTTCTCTTGATTAATTATAAGCGTTGTGTTCGCGTTCTGCCGAACATTGTTCGGAACATTGTCCGGTTCAGCGTCCCGCGTGTTTGACCTGTGTTCCGTTCACGGCGTCGCGTCCGCGTTTGCGGCTGCGGTGCACGATGAGCCAGATGATCCACAGGATGAACAGGACGATTGCGAGGGCGATGCCTGCGATGATCAACGTCCGCTGGTTGTCCGCCTTGTCGTATTCCGTTTCGTCCGCGTGTGCGGGGGTTGGAATGCGGTGTCCGCGTACGAGCAGCCTGTGCGAGTTGATGCCGTATGGCGTGCATGTGATGAGTGTCGCGTAGTCCTGGTTCGGGTCGAAGTCGAGGTCGCGCATTTCGTTTGGCAGGACGGTGCGTATCTGGTTCACTTGATACGTGTACGTGTCGTCGAGCACGTGGAATGCGAACGTGTCGCCTTCTTTGAGACTGTCGAGTCCGGTGAAGAGTTTCGCCGATGGCAGTCCCGTATGTCCGGAGACTGCGGTGTGGGTGCCTTTGCCGCCGACGGGCAGTGATGATCCCGCAAGGTGTCCGCCTGCGATCTGCAGGACGGTGTCTTCGGTGCCGTGGTAGACGGGCAGTCGCACTTCGAGTTTCGGTATCGTGATGTAGCCCATGATGCCGGTTCCCGATACGTCGAGTGTCTTGTTGTATTCGTCCATCTGTTCGTCGGTGAGGTGCCAACGGTCCGGCAGCGTGTTGAGTTGTTCATTGTAGGCGTGGGCTTGGTCGAGGAGTTCCTTCTTCTGTTCCCCGCTCATGTCTTTGACGGTTTCGACGTAGCCTGCGACTGCGCGTGACGCGTGCATGCTGTTCCACCAGTTCGCGAACGTCGGATATACGAGGAGTCCGACGCCGCCGAGGAGCACGATCGCGAACACGGCGATCATGATGTTGAGTCCGACGCCGCTTTTCTTTTTTACTGACTGTGTTGACGTTGCCTGGTCCTCCATAAGGCTGCCGCCCGTCGATTCCTGTGCGGAGCCGGCGGGCGGCGTAACGGTGGAGGAATCGGCACTACGGTCAGTCTGAGGAGGCAGATTGGCTGAGTTACGATTCCTCATGTCACCTTTCCTTAGTGGAGTGATTCACTCAGGCCTGACGGCGACGGAGCGCAACCGCGAGGCCGATGCCAGCGATCAGGACGATCGCAGCGCCAGCGACGTAGAGCACCGTGGTGCCCATGCCACCGGTCGAGGGGAGCTGGGAACCGGACTTGTTGACGATGTTCGTGGAAATCGTACCACCGTTAACAGTCATACCAGTGACGGTCGGATCCGTCCAAATACCCGTGTTTGTAGTGCCATCCGGGACTGCAGTCGCAGGATTGCGAGTAATCCCCTGCGTGACGGTGAAGGTCTTCGGTGCAACATAGTTGTAGCCAGCCGGAACCACGGTCTCGACGAGTGCGTAATCGCCATCGTCGATGCGCGGGAATTTAGCCACATACTTGCCGTCCTCAAGGACAGTCGCGATGCTCGGCGTGATGTGCTGCGCAACATTCTGCTGGAGCGTAGCGATATCGTCCGGGAGCGTAACACCTTGCGGAAGGTTGATGGAAACCCATCCAGCGTAGACCTTGGGGCTGTCGTCAGTAGCTGCGGCTGCAGGCTGATAAGCCTTCCACACGAAGCTGTCTCCCGTCTTGAACTTCTTCAGGAGGGCGAAGCTCGCACCAGCGAGAGGAGTCGTGCCATCGCCCTGGACCTTGTTGGCGTTCACTTCGTAGGTAAAAGCGATGACCGTGTCCTCAGGAGTTTCACCCGTCGGCTGTTCGCCGGTTCCGTTGAAGTGCGGATCCTTGGCGAAGGAAAGCTGAACCTTGTTCGGGTTGCCCTGCACACCAATCTTGGCATCCTCGTTAAGAGTAGCACGATACTCAACGGTGACTTTGTCGCCGCCATTGAGCGCAATCACCTTAGCGTTGCCCTTGTCATCGGTAACAAGATTACCGTCCGCGTCAAGATAGTTTGCCGTCTTGAGGTCAGCAATATCAACGGTCAGCACAGTGCCGCCAGTATACGGGGCAGCTGTGTTAGTCGCAACATCCGTAAGAGAAACAGTATAAGCATTTTCCGCAAGCTGGACACCGTCCACCTTGACGACAACATCAGACTTCGCAATTGTCTGATCAGCCTTGACGAAGGTGAGACCCGCAGACATCGTATCAGTGAACTTGAACTGATACTTGTGGTAATCGTTCACATTATTTGCGGTAGTGCCGGTGAGCTTGTACTCGATGGGATCGTTGACATCGTGATCTGCAGCGTCACCCCAATTGGTGGCACCAGAGGTATCGTTGACGTCCTTGATCTGCTTCTCAACGGTCGGGACATCCTTCTTCATGCTGACCTGCACACCGTTCTGGCCGGCAGTGTTCAGGATGAGTCCAGAGAGGGTGTCGTTCGTATTTGCAGCATCAGTCTGACGAATCAGGTAGTAGCCCTGAGGTCCAGTGAACTGCGCGCCCAGCACTGCAGGGGTTTCGCCTTCAGCTGGTGTAATCAACTGGCCGCCGACGAACTGCTTATCCGGTGCAACAGCTTCTGTTTTACCTTCCGCGTTCTTCTGGCTGTTGATGGCAACCCAAAGAGCGTCGGCGAATTGCTTCATCGCTGTGCTGTCACTCTGGATTTCCGTTGCTGTGATATTCCCGCTAGCATCCGTCTCGGGAGTTGCCGTGCCATAACGGATGTAGTTGTTAATAGCCGTATTGTTCTGAGCCTGAGTTCCGTTCAGAGGAAGACCTGTTGCGTCACGAAGCACCTGGAGGTACTTGCCGCTACCTGTATTGTCAACGGCAATTGTATAGGTGTAGTTGGAACCGCTGTTGGTGACGTCCAGAATGCGATAGGCGTTGAACTTATCCTGAGCACTGGTAGCACCGTTCACTGTGACGGTGACATTGCCATCTTCATCCGTTACCGGATCATCCGCATACGCAGAGGTGGCACCGATGAAACCGGTGGCGGCGATCGCAGCGGCGGAGACCGCGGCGGCGAAGCCCTTCCAAACCTTCTTCATGTTATCTCCTTCGATTGATTGTCAAATTTTATAAACCTTGCGATTCATAAAACCTTTTTACTTCCCCCCGGCAAAGAATCGAATGATTCGTGCAAGGGAGGTGCCGTCTCGCGATAACCGATGCAGACGGCACCAAATTTTTAATTGTTCATCGTTGACTGTGATTGTTTAGATGCGTTTCCTCATCGCTATCGCACAGCCTAGCATCGATATCGCTATCAGCGCAACCCCGAACAACATAATCAGCGTGTTGCCTTCGCCACCGGTCGACGGCAGCTCAAAGCCGGGAGTATTGCTGATAACCTGGTTCGGATAATCGGGCAGAGGCTTGCCTTCTTGGTCCGTAGGGTTCGACGGCGTGATAATCGGATCGCCCGGTTTCCCTTCACTGTTCTTCACGTAGATTCGCACATTTTCGCGGTGCGTTGCATCCACGGTGAAGGTGTAGACAGTCTCCGAATCGACGTTGTAGCCGTCCGGTGCCTTGGTCTCTACCAACTCGTACGTGCCCCAAGGCAGGTTGCGGAAACCGATGCGTCCTGCTGCGGGGTAGCTGTCAAACGCCCATGCAGGCTTGCCCGTTTCGGCCTCGTCACAGGTTCCGGTCTTACTCCCACCGGAGCTCACGCAGTCGGTGATATCGACGGTAACTCTTTCTCCCTCGCCAGTCGCCGGTATGTAGGTAACTCGCCAAGCAGAACCTCCAAGATAAACGTGCTTTCCGTCGGAGCCCGTCTCCGAGCTCACCTTACCCCAGTATACGTCGCCAGGCAAGCGATAGTTGGGAGCTTCGGGGTTCTGCACAGAACGTCCACTATTCGTATCCGAAGCGGTTTTTGTTGCGTTTTTCGGCGCACCTGTAGTGCTGTTGATCTCTTCAGTACCCTTGGTCCACTTCACCGGCGTGGTGTCGCTAGGCTTCTTCGTGCTGAGCTCGAAGTAGTAGTAGACGTTATTCGGCTTCTGGTAGCCTGCCGGAGCAGCGGTCTCCGTCAGACGGTACTTGCCGAGCGCGAGGCCGGTCAGCTTGAAACTACCTGCCACTTCATCTTCATCTATTGCGCAGCCAGACTTATCATCTGAGGTGCAGTCCTTGATTTCGGCAATGTTGGTCTCATAGTTTCCCTCAGCCCCTGCCGTGGCAGGAGCCTTGAACTTCTCAAGCTTCCACTTCGAGCCTGCGATCGGATTCTTCGGGACGGTACCATCGACACCCTCAACGTACCCGGCGTCAACCTTGTCCCAGCTGAACTCAGTCGGGACATCGGAAATCCAATGAAGACCATTGGAGTCCGTGTCGGGCTCAGGCGACCAAGTGACGCTGCCGTTTTCACCAATCGTGATGGTATACACCGTCGGATTGATGAAGTAACCATCAGGCGCCTTATTCTCCTGCAGGTAATAGGTACCGGCAGACAATCCGTCGAGCTTGAACTTGCCGATGGCAGGATTCTTGTCCGCAAGCTGCTTGTCATCAACCCATCCAGTCGTATCAATGTGCGACCACGTAGGTGTGGTATCACCCGCGCGAGCTGCCTTGGCTTTGCGTCGAGCATTGCTCTGCGTGCTCACAGGTGTTGCCTGAGGATCTGGAACATACGTATCGTCAATGGTTACCTTCTTGTCCTTGTCAACAGTAAGCTTGAAGGTATTCTTTGTTGACGAAGCGGAGATATCGGTGTCACCAGTCTGGCATCCATCATTCCCGCAATTGACAATCACTTTGAATGCTGCCTTTGTAGGAACAAGCTTGTAATACAATCCATTGGACAGCTTTTCCATTTCTTCGCCGGGCCACTTGGACCCGGTAAGGCCGTCTCCCCAATAGTAGAGATAAGTCGTGTCGCCCCAATTTGCGGCTGAAGCATCAACGTAGATCCGAGTACCGTCGAGCACAGTGACCGTTGTCGTTGCTGCACTGTCGCCCGCAGTGGCGGTGATGGTGACCGAACCCGTGGACACACCAGTGACTTTACCTGTGGCGTCCACAGTCGCGATGTCCTTGTTATCGGACACCCATTCAGGCGTCAGGGAAAGCTCCTTGTCGTCCTCGCCAATAACCTTTGCCGTGAGCTGCAGTGTGCCGTCCTTCATGACCGTTGGGTTCTGAGGGGTGACAGTGATGCTTTTGACTTTGACTGGATTCACATGAATGGTTATCGAATCCTGATTCGTGCCATCCGCCGCAATAGCCGTGAGCAGGAAATTACCTCCTGCTGGAGGAATCTTCTGCGCAACGATTTCAACAGAACGCCCGTTATCACTCGATGAGATGGAGACACCTTCTCTCGGATCAGCCGTCCATTCGACATGTTGGTTGGCATCTGCCGGTGACACCACAGCGGAAAGGTTAAACGGCTGGCCCTGTGTCACAACTTTATAATCACCGGCCTCCTGCTCTCCGTCATAGATTGTCAGCGACTCAATCGGCTTGCCATCATCCTCGATGAGCCACTGCTGCTGTGGCGTACCCGTCTTGGTCAGCACCCATTCCGAACCATCAAGGCCCGCAAACTTACCTTGCTCCGTCTTGCCCCATTCAATCGACGAACCGTTGAGCGGATTGATGATGGAGCCGTTCGAAGTGATGAGCTTATCCTCATTCTCAGCGATTGGGATGCCCTCCGCATCCAGAACACGGACGAACGTATTCGTCGTCGTGCCGCTGTTCTTCGTCTGGAAGTGGTAGATGTTCGGATTCTCCGTGTAGGCGGTATTATTCGTTGCCGTTTCACGGATGTAATAATTCGCGTTCGGCAGCAGCTTCTGCAGCTGGAATGCGCCTGCAATCGGATTGAGATCTCCGGACGAGGAGATGTTATCCGTCACCGTGAACAGACGACCCGCCGTGAAGTTCGGGTTAGTGTCGTTACCTGTATTGGTTGCCGTCGTGGCGCTATTGGCCTTCGCGGCAGCCAGGTTGTTGTACACCGCCCATGTGGTGCCCCCAAGCGGCACGTTATCACCAGTTTCCGGATTCTTGTCCTCACCGACCTTCGTCCAGTCAATCGCCGAGCACGACGTGCTCAGCGAGCCATACCAAGAGAAGTTATGACGCTCCTGATCCATATCGATGATGGACGCGGAATTACCGTCGGTGAATTGTACGCCATTATTGCTGGAGAACGGAGCCACTGGGTTATTCATCATGAAATCATCACCGACCCACACGCGACCATTGGTCGTCACATGATCGTCGAAGGAACCATGAGGCACCATGATGGAACCGAGCATAGCGGCAGCCGGATCATCACCTTGTTTGCTAGTACCATCACCAATGTCAGCCACTGAATATTCGCCGTTATCGGTCTGGCCGTTGTACATGCCACCGTAAATTGTAAGATTTTCGGTCTTGCCAAAATTCCACATGATGGCCTGAGAGGCAACCGAATAAGCCTTCTTGGACGTATCGGGAGCGTTATCAAAATAGCCATTACCAATCTCGGTCAAGTTGCTTACTGGAGTATCGGCCTTCGCGCTTGGCGTCCACCAGAACTGCCAGCCATTGTGATAGGTGATGTCACCTTCATAGGGCTTACCTTCGTCATCTACGATATTGATTACGATTGAAGCGTCTGACGGCAAATTGCGGAAATCGTATGAGATACCCGAATAGCCTGTACTGTTAAGCAAGGAAGCATTCAAATTGAAGACCTGCATATGAGAAGTGCCGTTACCAGTGAAAACCAGCACCTTCTCTTTGTGAGTATCGTTGTACTCAAACTTATACTGAATATCGCCATTATTATACTTATTGCGCCAATGATAGCTGCCATTCTCAGTATCACGTACAGTCACAGTACCGGTTGACGTCATATTGTACATCCACTGAGACTGATCTTGGATATTCTTCGTGAAATTAGCCTTGGAATTATTGTAATTGTTGTAGTTAACACCATTCACATCGTCGAACAGCGTGGCCCCGGCATTCGTATTCGTATCCCAAGTGATGCTGGTATTGCTATCTTGCTCGGTCCAGAATCCGACGATAGCAGCACGACGTCCTGTCTGTTTGTCCCCATAGGGTAAATCACTGGCAAGAGTATAAGATTGATTCCCCGCGAGCTTTGCCTTATACCAGTTGGTATCATTCGGTTTTGTTCCACCGACGAAGGCCGGACGGGCCCATGCGCCGACATTCGTTTCCGTATTCGAGCTTGCTTCCAGATTTGCCGGCATCTTCATGTTGCCGATAGCGGTGTTCCGTCCCGATACGGCAAGTGTGAACGATCCCGGTGCAGGACGGAACTGCGCGCCAAAACCGACGACGCCGAAGCGGAAGCCGTAGTTCGACCACGACTTCTTGTACGGGTTCATCGCGAGTCGGCCGTTGACCAACGTAAGGCCTTCGGCCTCAGCCGCATAAGTACCACCGGGCTCAGTGCCACCGTCCGTGCTCCAACCTTGCAGTAGTGCGGTATTGCTCGGGCGCGACCCGACGTACATATCGCGTCCAACCCATGTAGCCACACCGTTGTCTACCTTGGCCGTGACATTCGTATCGCCGAGCTCGATGTTCATCGGCGAGCAGGTGCCACCGTTGGTAGCGAGATCGGGATCATAGTCAGCCGCCACCGCCGTCTTCGGCATCAACGCGGGAACGGCGGTGGCGAACATCATCGCCACCGCCGTGAAGGCGGCGAGCAGGCGGGGCTTTGCCGATGTGGTCGGCCCGCGGTCGCTCCCGTGTTTCATCCTCATAGGTTCTTCCCCTTTTGCTCTTTCCTCCCGGTCCATGCTGGATCGGGACGTTAGTCACGTTTCCTGTGGCGTCGCCCTCAGCTGGATGCCGCGGCGATTCTGGCCGCAATCCTTCGCAGTCGCATCCCTCCTCTACCGGTGGCAACGCCTTCGTTATGCATATGTACTGCATTTTACCTGAAGCGGAATAAAATGCACACACAACGAACGCGCTGAATCGCTTAAGATGGCCTGTTCAAACGTTTGCATCGGCGTTTCGCCTGAGGCGTTAGACAGTCAGCCAAGCAATCCAGTGTCGTAAGCGTCTATTTATACAAGATGCGGCAACGCTTCGCACGGTCTCAATCGATTTCCTCACAATTCATGCACATTTTGATGTGGCGTGCAATACCAAGCGCCGCATACCGTCGTTCCGACGTCGTTGCATACCATAATCAATCCCACAATCCAAGACTCAAGCGTCCATTTTCCCAAATGCCCACAACCCCTCCACAATCCCTTCTCCACCCTCTGACAACGTAATCAATACGGCCCTATCCGGTTGCGCAGTCAGCTATGTAAGCGCACATTCCTCCGATGTGCGCACTGCAATCGTGCGCGTGGCCGCCGACCGTATACACCCATAGCGCAAACCCATCTGCGCATCGCGGCGCATGCATCCCGTACGCTTCCCCCGTATTGGCCATATTTACACTGCGTCACGATCCCTGTATCGTGTATCAGTCGTGTCGCGTCACCATATATAAGGAAAACCCCTGGCTCGCCACTAGCTGTGTGCGGCGCCTTCCCCGCGCGTCGTGCGATGCCGCGCGACGCTGGCAGCGCGTAGGCGACGCACGGCGGCACAAACTGCGGCACCGCACGACGCTAGGAGCGCGTAGGCGACGCGCGGCATCCACTCTGCGGCATCGCACGACGCTGGCGGCCTCCACCCGACCAGCGGCACCACAAACTGCGGCAACGCACGACGCGGGCGGCGTGTAGGCGACGCGCGGCACCACAAACTGCGGAACCGCACGACGCGGGCGGCCTCCACCCGACCAGCGGCACCACAAACTGCGGCATCGCACGACACTAGCGGCATGCAGGTGACACACGGCGGCACAAACTACGGGATGCTAATCGTGTGTCGCACTCCATCGGGATGTCCAGAACTTATGCGCGTTCTCATCATCGCCATTCCATGTCACGATGATGTGCCGCGCACCAAGACACTTCACATTGCGTTTCAGCTGCTCCTGAAGATTGCGTCTATAGAGCACATCATCGTCAAAGCCCATCCTCGCATGCGGATTACGCGACAACTCCACCGTGACGACAATGTACAGATCCTCACAATCCAGCGCATCACTGCAGAAACGTCGAACATCCTCATCGGTCGCTTGATGTGCGCCCACCACGATGCACGCCAACGTATCGAAGGACTTGCGCGCAACTTCGAACGCCAAATCTCCCGATTTCTTCCTCGGCTTTCCCGGATGCGCATGCGCATAATCCTTAGCCTCGATAAGATACAGACTCGTGCCACGATATATCGCGACAATGTCGCAACCCTTCGCATGGAACACATCGGACCCGCTCAGTTTCCTATAGAACGCCTGCTCGTCGAAACCAGGCAGCACAGGATACTCATCGGGAAACTCGTATACCGTGTCGTCCTGTTCGAATCGCGTCATGATCGTTCCTCATTCGGACAGGATGGCGTCGGCCTGCTCATATTCACTGCGGATCGACGTCAGATAATCCAAATCGATATCGTCAAGCCCATCGCCTTGCATGATGCGGACGCGTGTATGGCGTTCACCATCGCGACGTAGCGCAGTGAACCGAATGGACGGCATGCTCTTCTCCTGACGCATATCAAGCGAAAGCTGCCTGAGCAGGAATGCACTATGCGTACCCAAGAACACCTGAATGCCATTGCGCGCGAGTGCGATGATCGACTGCACGACAGCCACTTGACTCGCAGGATTGAGATTCGCCTCCGGCTCGTCCCAGAACAGATACCCTTCGTCCACGAGGACACCACATTGCACGAGTTGGGCGATTGTGGACAGTTTGCGCAACCCCTCCGCGAGCAGCGGCATTTCAAAATTGCCCTCGGGACGGCCATTGAGATAGAACCGGCCGTTGACCTGCGCCACATGACCTTCCAGAATGTCCTCAATGGGGCGCAACGCGAGCGCTACACCGCGCGCATTGCGACGCATCGGCGGAAGTCCGAGCAACGAACACGTGTCACGCATCGTCTCGTCGAACTCAAGTTGATGCGTGTCGTACAAGGAGACGAAGCCAGGATAGATCGACATCAGCTCACGTGAAGGCAGAAACACAGGCGTCGCCTTCTGCAGCTTCGCCGGTGTGCTTTCCATGCGGACCTCCGTCTTCGAATTGGTCGCGAAAGAGAAACGCAATGGCGACGCGGACCCCTCGTATGCAATGCCGACTTCCGTCTTCGAACGCCCCTGCTGCCTCGTGACAAGACGTCCCAACGAATCCGGTCGGAACACACCCACCAACTTCTGCGCAAGCCGATGCTGCAACGCGGTCTTCGTGTGTTCGAAACTGTCATCTTGGAGCACTTGCGTGCAGCTGTACAGCAGTTTCAGCAGCTGCGATTTCCCCGTACCATTGTCGCCTACAATCACATTGACGCCCGGCGCAAACGACAGCTCACACGCATCGCCGAAAGGACCGAAACGCGAAACCTGAAGCAAATCAATGGCACACGTACTCATATCCACAATGTAGCGTAGAGGGGATACGGGGGTAGGGGGTTGCGGAGGTTGGTTGGGTGGTTGAGCGGGATTCAGAAGGCGGCGGTGGTGTGGGCGACGGTGTGGGCGGCGGTGTGGGCGGCGCGCGGCACCATAGTGTGCGGCATCGCGCGACGCTAGTAGCCTCCACCCGACCAGCGGCACCGCAGACTGCGGCATCGCGCGACGCGGGCGGCGCGTAGGCGACGCGCGGCGGCACAAACTGCGGCAACGCACAACACCGGCAGCGCGTAAGCGACGCGCGGCATCCACTCTGCGGCATCGCGCGACGCTAGTAGCCTCCACCCGACCGGCGGCACCGCAGACTGCGGCATCGCACGACGCGGGCAGCCTCCACCCGACCAGCGGTACCACAGACTGCGGCATCGCACGACGCAGGCGGCACATAGGCGACGCGCGGCGGCACAAACTGCGGCAACGCACGACGCGGGCGACCTCCACCCGACCAGCGGTACCACAGACTGCGGCAACGCACGACGCCGGCGGCGAATAGGCGACGCGCGGCGGCACAAACTGCGGCATCGCACGACACTAGGAGTGTGCAGACGACTGCCGCAGCGGCACACCCGCGTCCACCAGTCGCCACTTCAGACGCTCCAAATCCGCAAGATCCTCCATACGGATGCGGATGACCATGTCCACTCCCGCGCGCTTGAGCGCTTCGGTGCGCTCGCGCTCGTCGTCGATGACGCCACTCAACGTGCGGCCGTTCATCATTTGCGGATCGCGGTATTTGACGAGCCCGTCTAGTTCGACGACAATCTGGCGACCATCCCTCGTCACCCAGCGGAAATCGACGCGGTACACTCTTCCCGTCTGCGGGTCGACGAATTCCACCTGCAGATCCGGCGGCACGAATCCACAGACGATGAACACTGCGAACGTTTTCGCTTCACCGCCGTTCTCCACACGTGGCGTCGCAAAAAGGAACACATTCCTCGCGCAGTCGTTGATGATTCCCATATTGGTCGCATAGGCGATGATCGATACGATATCCGCACCATTACGCAACGCACAGCATACGATCTGCATTCCTTCGACGAACGGCAACGTACACGCACAGTACGCAGCCGTCTGTGCAACCGTTGTCACATGTACACCGTCCACGGTGACGGATTCGGCACCGGTCGCGGGCAATCTGTGCACATGTCTGCTGTCGGCGTGGTTGCGGCGTACGTCGCACACAATATCAACGGTACGCTTTTTCAACTTTCGTTCAGCGGTGCGGTAATCCATCCACAGCTCAAGTATGCACGCGGCGGCGAGCCCTGCGAATATGCGGTCGGGATGCCATTCGGCGAGGCCGTGCACCGTATATGCCAAGCGCATGATTGGATCGAGTGATTGCCACACGTCGGCGCTGATGAACAATCCAGGAAGCGGAGACACCACGCCACCCTCCTGCTTGTGCCGCAGCAATGCCCGATGCACCGCGTCATCCGTCGGATGCAGACACCGTTTTTCGTCCGCCGCCGCGCGCAGCTGCCGCTCCAGTTCCTTGTGCGTGCGCATGTCTACTCCTTTCGAAATATCCGATGCGCATCTACGGTAGATTGTCCGCGCCGCGGCATGCCACCGTTCCGAACCATGTGTACGGACGGTACCGTTATCCACAATTCGTCGGGAGCAAACATCCGCATATTTCCAGCGGCGCCTCGATGCTCCGTCCGCGGTCCGACGCTGCAGCGTCGCGTGTCGCGGGCCGTTGCGGTGGCGCACGACACAGGCGGCGCGCAGGCGACGCGCGATCGCGCAAACTGCGGCACCGCACGACGCTGACAGCTCCCATCTGACGCGCGGCACCCCAACTGTGGCAACGCGCGACGCTGGGGGCGCACAGGCGACGCGCGGCAACCAAACTGCGGCACCGCACGACGCTGGCGGCGCACAGGCGACGCGCGGCAACCAAACTGCGGCACCGCACGACGCTGGCGGCGCACAGGCGACGCGCGGCAACCAAACTGCGGCACCGCGCGACGCTGGAGCCACGTATCTGGCACCCGCTCACACCCACGCGCACAAAAAAGAGCGGTCGCAGCCTTGGAAGGTTGCAACCGCCCCATCCGGAAGCGTCAGATGGTGCGCCGAACCGCTGCTGAGCAGCTCAACCGCACCCCAGACACGCGCCCCACACACGCACCCCAATCGCCGCACTCGAAAACGCTGGTGGGCGGAGGAAATCCTCCGCCCACCCATGGCTCGCATATTCGGCACGTATGCCGTCAATATCGCAGTTCGTTCACTCCTCGTTTTCTTCGATGTGTTCGATCTGCACTTCGAGATGGTCGGCCGTCTCGAGCGCGTCGTGGATCTCCTCCTCCGCGTTCGTCGCCGCGACGGCCGCCGCCGCTATCTGCGCGAGCTTCTGCTTGACTGCTTCCGACGAACCCTGCGGTACCGCGGCGCCGCCGTGCGCGCCGTGCTGCGCACCACCGCGCGCGCCATGTGCGCCATTGTGCGCAGTGCGCGATTCGCTGCCCTGTCCATGCTTGTTCGTTTTGACGAACGGATCGCCGCCCTTGAGCGCGTACGGATCGTCGAAATCACCTGAAATCGTCGGTTCGTCGTGCACGATGAAGCCGCGTCCTTTGCACGTCGGGCACTCTTCGGAGAACGCTTCGACGAGACCCTGACCGATGCGTTTGCGCGTCATCTGCACAAGGCCGAGCGACGTGACTTCGGCGACCTGGTGCTTCGTGCGGTCGCGCGCGAGGCATTCGACGAGGCGGCGCAGCACGAGGTCGCGGTTCGCGGGCATGACCATGTCCACATAATCGATCATGACCATGCCGCCGATGTCGCGGAGTCGCAGCTGACGCGCGATCTCCTCGCTCGCTTCGAGATTGCAACGGGTGACCGTCTCCTCAAGCGACTTGCCACGGCCGATGAAACGGCCGGTGTTGACGTCAATCGTTGTCATCGCCTCGGTGCGGTCGATGACGATCGAGCCGCCGGACGGCAGGTACACCTGACGTTCCATGCCTTTGCGCAGTTGGGAGTCGATCTGCCATTTGTCGAACACGTCCTTGCCTTCGTGGTCCTCCGGATCCCACTTTTCGAGCTTGTCGCGCAGATCGGGCGCCATCGTGTCGAGATACTGTTCGATCCGCTCATAGACGTTTTCGCCTTCGACGATCATCTTACGGAAGTCGTCGTTGAAGATGTCGCGCACGACGCGGATCGCCATGTCCGGCTCGCCCTGGAGCAGCTTCGGGCGCTTGCCGTGGCGGAACTCCTCGAATTTCGACTGGATCTGCTCCCACTGGCGCACGAGCTGCTCAAGGTCCTTGACGATCGCCTCCTCGGGCGCGCCTTCCGCAGCCGTGCGGATGATGACGCCCATGTCCTTCGGCGCGACCTTCGATACGATCGACTTGAGGCGGCTACGCTCACGGCTGCTCAGCTTGCGGCTGACGCCGGTCATGCCACCCGACGGGACGAGCACGAGGAAACGCCCCGCGAGCGTGACCTGACTCGTCAGACGCGCGCCCTTGTGGCCGATCGGGTCCTTCGTGACCTGTACGAGGACGGGGTCGCCCGAGCGGAACGCGAGTTCGATGCGGCGCGGCTGCCCTTCGAGGCGCGTCGTGTCCCAGTTGACTTCGCCCGCGTAGAGGACGCCGTTTCGCGCCTGGCCGATGTCGACGAACGCCGCTTCCATGCTCGGCAGCACGTTCTGCACACGTCCGATATAGATGTTGCCAACGGTTGCAACCTCTTGGATGTCGGAAACGTAGTGTTCGACGAGCACGTTGTCCTCGAGGACCGAGATCTGCGTGTGGCGGTCGCGTTGGCGCACGACCATCAGACGGTCGACGTTTTCGCGGCGCGCGAGGAAGTCCTGTTCGAGGAGCTGGTTCTGGCGGCTGCGCTCGCGGCGGTTGTCGCGGCGGCGCTGCTTTTTCGCTTCGAGACGAGTGGACCCTTCGACGTCGGTGATTTCGTCGATGTACTGCTGCTTGCGCGAACGATGGGTCGTCGTCTCCTCTTCGGCGTTCTTGCCGCCGCGGCGACGGCGGCGACGACGTGTGACCGTCGTCTCCTCCTCGTCGTCTTCGTCGGATTCCGATTCGTTCGGTTTGCGATCGTTTGCGTTCTCGTTCGATTCGTCGGCGGCGCGGCGCGAACGGCGGCGACGACGTGTGCGCAGCGGCGCCTCCTCGTCCTTCTCGTCGGCGCTGTTCTCATTGGTTTCGTCGTCAGCGTCCTCGTTCGCGCGTTTCTTCGCGTTGCGCGCGATCGCGTCGTCGATCGGCGCGTACGTGATGTCGTCGAGGACGAGGTCTTCCTCGATCTGTTCGACTTCGGCGGCGGCGCGACGTTCCTGCGCGTTGAGGCGACGGTTCGATTTACGCGAGCGTCGGCGCGTCGTCGTCTCCTCCTCGCCATCGGGATAGTCACGGTCGATCGTCGTCTCGTCGTATTCCTCGATGTCGTCTGCGTTGCGACGTGCACCGCGGCGGCCGCGGCGCGGCGTCTCCTCATCGTCGTGCGCGTTCGCTTTGCGCGTGCGGCGGCGAGACGTTGTCGGTTCGTCATCGGTTTCGTCGGCGACCGCGCGGCGTATGCGCGAACGACCGCGGCGCGGCGTCTCCTCATCGTCGTCAGCGGAACGACGCGAACGCGACGGGCGGCCTTCGTCATCCCCGTCTGCGCTCTGCTGCGGGAGGACGGGTTCCTGGAACAGCAGCGACGTCATCGGACGCGCCGAACGGCGTCGCGGTGTCGCGGGTTCTTCGGTTTCCGCGGATTCCTTGGATTCCTCGCGCGCATCAGTCGTATTGGGCTCGCTCGTCGTGTCTGCCGTGGAACGGCTGCGCGTGCGGCGGCGCGGTGCGCGCTTCGGTTCGCTATCAGCGAAATCCTCGGTCTTATCGGCGGCTGAAGCGGTGATCGCGGCGGTCGGCTTCGATGCGGGCAGCGCGGGAACACTTGGTTCGCGGAAGAGCGGCGCGTGCTCCTCCACCTTCAGCTCAACGGACGCGTTCGCGGCGCCCACCCCGCGCACGACACGGCGTCCGCGGCGTCGCGGCGCGGGCTGCTTGACAGCGTTTTCATTGGTATTGTCTGCGGATGCGGGGGTTTCGTTCAAGACGAAATCATCAGTCAAATCGGGCACAATGCTCCTAGCGGCGCGCCGTGCTGCAATCGCGGCGCAAACGTCCTGGCCCCATACGCTCTCACGCCATACTCTCACTATGGCCGCGCGTGTCGCGCACGCAGGTGGCAATCCAAAAGTCAATGCAAGCGATGGCGGACACCGTCGCTCGCGGTTTGCGCCCCGTTCTTCCGAGGTCAACGCGAGGGGATCAACGCCAACGGTTGTTGGGTGATTTTTGCAGAAAATCACCGTATCTCAGTATGGCACAACTCATGGTCGAACGTGTAACGCGTGCGGCGTGCGAGCGGCGCGGCGTCCCAGCCCACAGGCGTCGGCTGCAGATCGGGACGGAAACCGCCCTGTTTGCGACCTAATCCGCAGGTGCTGACTGCCAAACCGGACGCTTTGTCCCAACCCGCAGGCGCCAACTACAGAAACGGACGGGAATAGACCTGCTTGCGTCCCAGTCCGCAGACGCTGACTGCGGAACCGGACGCAACGGCCCAGTCCGCAGGCACCAACTGCAGAACCGGACGGAAACCGAGCTGTTCGCGGCCTAATCCGCAGGCGCTGACTGCGGAACCGGACGCAACGGCCCAGTCCGTAGGCGCTGACTGCCAAACCGGACGGAAACAGTCCCGTTTGTACCCCAATCCGCAGGCGCTGACTGCGAAGTCAGATGCTATGCCCCAGTCCGCAGGCTCTAACTGCAGAACCAGACGGAAACAGCCCCATTCGCGTCCCATTCCGCAGGCGTTAGCTGCAAAACCGGATGAAGCATCCCAATCCACAGCCTCTACCAACCAAATTGGACGAAAACCGGGCTGTTCGCGTCCCAGTCCGTAGGCGCTGACTGCGGAACCGGACGCTTTGTCCCAGTCCGCAGGCGCTGACTGCGGAACCGGACGGAAACAGTCCCGTTTGCGTCCCAATCCGCAGACGACGGCCGCGGAACCGGACGCTTTGTCCCAACCCGCAGGCGCCAACTACAGAAACGGACGGGAATAGACCTGCTTGCGTCCCAGTCCGCAGGCGCTGACTGCGGAACCGGACGCAACGTCCCAGTCCGCAGGCGCTGACTGCCAAACCGGACGGAAACCGAGCTGTTTGCGGCCTAATCCGCAGGTGCTGACTGCCAAACCGGACGCTATGTCCCAACCCGCAGGCGCTGACCGCCGAACCAGACGGAAACAGGACCGTTTGCGTCCCAATTCACCAATGCCGACTGCAGGTCGGACCGCAAAACAGAACCGGCGGAAAAGTCAGCTCAGCCAGTCGGCGAGGATGCCGGCCATGAGCGTGAGGTCGGTTTCGGGCAGCTGCTCGTCGTGCTTGTGCGCCAAGAGCGGACTGCCGGCACCCAAGTTCACCGCGGGAATACCGAGCTGCGCGAAACGTGCGACATCCGTCCACCCGAGCTTCGCGAGCGGTTCGCGGCCCGTGCGCTCACGCACAAGGTCGACGAGCGACTGCACGAGCGGATCGTCCATGCCCGGGCGCGCGGACGGCGACTCGTCCTTCATCTCGACGCCGAATCCCTCGAACACCCCACCGGTCGCGACATGCTCGCCATTGCCAAGCTCGGCGCCGCAATCGGCGCCCATCATCAACGCCTTCGCCTGCGGCAACGTTTTGTCCGGGGCGAAACGGTAGTTCACGTGGACACGGCATTCGTCGGGGATGACGTTCGTGCCGTTGCCGCCCGAGATGAGCGTCGCGTTGAGGCCCTCCCGGTAGGTCAGTCCGTCGACGTCGACGGCGTTGTTCTCATACGCGTTGAGACGGTTGAGGATCTCGGCGGCCTTGTGGATCGCGTTGTCACCCATCCACGCGCGCGCCGAATGCGCGGCGACGCCATGCGCGACGACGTCGAACCGCATCGTGCCGTTGCAGCCGCCCTCGATGCCGCAGTCCGTCGGCTCGCCGATGATCGCGAAATCACCGGTGATCCAATCCGGGTGCGCTTCGACGACTTTCCTCAGGCCGTTCTTCTCGGCGGCGACCTCCTCATGGTCGTAGAACACGAACGTCAGATCGTATTTCGGATCGGTCAGCGTCGCCGCAAGGAACAGCAGGACCGCGTCGGACCCCTTCATATCGGTCGCGCCACGCCCCCACAGCACACGGTCGTGCGGATGCGCGGCGGCGACGTCCCCACGGATGAGCGGATCGCCGGGCTCAAGCCACAGCGGGGGGAAATTGTTGATGACCGGCACCGTATCGAGATGCCCGGCGAGCACGACACGATGCCCTCGGCCGAAATCCGTGGACGCCACGAGCGTATCGCCGTGACGGCGGACGGTCAGGTGCGGCAGCGCGCGCAGGAACTCCTCGACCATATCGGTGAGCGGACCCTCGTCATCGCTCACGGAGTACACACTCATCAACTGCGCCATCAGATCGTGGAGATTCCGCTGGTCGTCCGCGCTCGGGTCGAGTGCAATCGCCGGCGCGGCGGGAATCGGCGTCGCCGTAAGCGACGGGGCGGCGGAATCGGCGGAGGTGGTTGTTGTGGTAGCTGGCGTGTTGACGGATGTAGGGGTCGGCGTAGCTGCGGGGGCGGATTCGGAAGTCATCGAAATCTCCAAAGTCTGGTTGCTCGAGAATCAGTTCGTTCGCACACATCGTAACAGCTCAGCGACATCCGCGAGCGCAGATGCCATACTGCGATGTGCGGGTGCGCGGGCTTTGCTGCGGGCGGCACAATCGGTAGGTGCGGTTGACCGAATGGGACGGGAACGGGCGGGTTTGCGTCCCAGCACCTCGCCATAGCGCACACCGCGGCATCGCACGACGTCAACTGGCACCTCAGCGTCGCGAACCGCCACGCTCTGCGGCACCGCGCGACGCCAGCTGACAACCAACATCCCAGAACGCAGGCGCGGACTACAAAACGGGACGGAAACAGGCGCGGTTGCGTCCCGAACCACAGACGCCAACTACGGAAACGGACGGCGCGACCCGAACCACAGGCGCGGACTGCAAAACCGGACGGAAACAGGCGGGTTTACGTCCCGAACCACAGACGCCAACTACGGAAACGGACGGCGCACACGCAGCACGTGCCTGCGCCCACATCCAGCCCCACGCCCATGCACCTGCCACCCTCCCGCTGCACTACCGCCGGTTTTGGGACGGTCGGCCTCCAATGTGCGCGGCAGGTGACACACTGAGTTGGGCATACACACGCCGCACATGCCGCGCGCACGCCGCGCAACACAACCGCACACTACAGCACAAGAAGGAGCGTCATGACGGGCTTGATCAGCGCGATGGAAGGATTCTGCGTCATCGGCATCGTGATCGCGGTCGGCTACGTCGCCGCGCGCATGCAGATCGGCGGCCCCCAGGCGCAATATGTGCTCAACCGTCTCAGTTTCTTCGTCGCGAGCCCGTGCCTGATGTTCGATATTCTCGCCGATGAGAAGATGAATGAAATCTTCCATCCGTCGATTTTCGTCGCATTTTTCTCCGCACTCGCTGTGGGTGTCGTCTTCCTTATCCTGAACGCGTTCTTCTTCCATTTGAAGGCGCCGGACGCCACGATTGGTGTCCTCAACTCCCTCTATCTCAATTCGAATAACATCGGACTGCCAATCGCGACATACATTCTCGGCAACCCTGCACTCGTCGCACCGATCCTCGTCATGCAGCAGGCGGTGTTCACACCAATCGGACTCACGGTGCTCGACGTGACGACAAAAGGTCAGGTTTCCGCGAAATCAATTCTCAAACAACCGCTGCATCAGCCGCTGCTTATTGGTTCGCTGCTTGGCATTGTCGTATCGATTCTCAATACGAAATTCGGATTTGCAATCGTGCCTGATTTCATCCGCAATCCAATCAGTATGATTGGCGCGTCGGCGGTCCCGATGATCCTGATGGCGTTCGGCATGTCGCTCCACGGCACGAAACCGATGCAGAACAAGAGCAACCGCCCCGCAATCGTCACGGTCGCCGTCCTCAAGAACGTGGTCATGCCGATCATCGCGTTCCTGCTCGCGTACTTCGTCATGGGCTTCCGCGGCCCTGTGCTGTACGCGTGCGTCGTGCTCGCGGCGCTGCCGACGGGACAGAACGTCTACAATTACGCCGCACGCTACAATGTGGGCCTCACGTTCGCGCGCGACGGCATCCTCGTATCGACGGTGACGAGTCCGATTTTCATCGCGATCATCGCGGCGATCCTCAGCTGAGCGTGCATGCACGTCTCGCATGCGTGCGCATACGCGTGCGATAGACATTGGCAGCAACAGACGCAATATACCTGGCGCGTGGACGTACCCCATGCGGATACGAGACACGCAATTTGTGCGCGTGTCGCATTCGTAGTAGACACGCGCACAAATTGGCGGGCGTGTGTAGATATGCGCGACACACGCGAGAGTTGACATCTGCACTCTGCACCATTGCGCCGCGCAGCACATCCGCGCACGACCATGAACTCATGATTCCGAACATCCGCGCACACGCGTACATAGACGAAAACTTTTTGCGCGTGTCGTATGTTTGTACGACACGCGCAAAAATTGCCACGCGTGGGTGCGTTTGCACGACACGCCCATAAGTGGACATCCGCCCACGCAGCGCGCCTGCACTATGCGCGCCCGCGCTCAGTCGTCACGACGACGGCTGACGGTGTCGAGATGCGCGGCGGTGCGGTTCGCGCACACGGCGCCGACGCTCACGAGCGCATAGCACAACGCGATGCCGAACACGAACCTCAGCAGCACCGCGGGCGCTGTGAGTGCGGAACCGATGAGCGGCAGCATGAGGAACATCGAACATCCGGCGGCGACGATGATGACGGTGTTGAGCGGCGTGAGCACTTCGCTGAAGCGCGCGCTGCGCAATGTGCGCGCGTCGGTGCCCTCAAGGATGAGCATGTGGTATTCGCTCGCCTGGTCGTATACGCTCGCCGACTGCATGATGCCTGAGCTGACCGCGGCGAGGACGGCGGCGAACACGAGCGTGAGCGTTCCGCCGAGGGAGATGTCGTGCATCATCATGACCGATTCGGCGTCCGCGTTCTCACCGCTCGCGAGCATACCGCACACCGACGTGACACCTGCGATGAACACGGCGAGCGCGATGCCGGAGACGTTGCGCCATGCGCGCTTCGGATTGTCGAGGATTCGGCGCATTCCCACCATGACCGCAGCGTTCTTCGGATGACGAACGCGCGTTTTCGCGACAGTCGAAACGACCCACGATCCGATGAGGTTGAGCAGCATGAAACAGCCGCCGATGATGCCGAATACGATTGCATAGACGACGATCACATCCGCGTTCGCGAACATTTGCAGACTGTTGAGCATCATGAAACCGCCGATCAATACGACGACGAAGATGACGGCGCGCCATCCGCTCGGCATCGACGAACCTTGGCGCGCGCTCACGCCGAGCGGCGTAATCGCGACGCGCCGCAACGTCAGGAGTGCGGAGACGAGCGCGAGAAGCGCGACGCCGACGACTGCCGCGACCAACGCGAGCGGTCCGACCCACAGCTGTTCGAATGTGAATCGGCGGTTTTCGAACGTGAGCAGCATGATGAGCGGCATGATCGCGAAATAGCCGACGATGCCGATGAGCGCGCCGAGCACGGCCTGGCTGACCGCTTCGAATGCGGTGAGCCGTGTGACCTGCGCGGTCGTCGCACCGACGAGGCGCAGCGTCGCGAGACGCTCGTCGCGACGTGTCGCGGCGAGTCTTGCGGCCGATCCCGCGAGTGTCGTGAACGGCACGATGAGCAGCACACACGCGAACATCGCGAGCGTCACATAGAACTCGGCGTTGTCGCTCACGTGGGCGTGTGACGTGCACTTCGCGGCATCGGCGAAGCACGCGATCGTATGGTCGGGCGACGCGCGCCAGATGAAACCGTGGAGACCGCCGAGGACGGTGAGGAAGATCGCGGTCGCCGCGGCGAACGCGATGACCGCGAGCAAACCGGCGAAGTTGCCGTCGCCGCCGCGGTGTGCGGGGACGCGTATCGCGGCGGAATTCGCGCCGTTCGCAATATTCGTATGCTCGTTCGCGGCGGCCGCGTCTGCAACGTTCGCAGTATTCGTATCCGCGACGTTCACGTCCACGGCGTTCGCGACGTCCGCGACGTTCACGTCGACGTGTTTGCCCACGGAACGATCGAATGGACTGCGGTGGAACAGTCTCCAAAGCGCAAACGTGTTCATCGTGCGACTCCTTGCGAAGGATTGCGCAGTGCGGAAGCGGCAGTGGCGGGTGCGACGGTTGCGGCGGTCGTCATCGGACGGTTCGATGCGTCGAGGATGATGCCGTCGCGCATATGGACGACGCGGTCGCAATAGCGCGCGATGTTCGGATCGTGCGTCACGAGCACGACGGCCGCGTTGTTCGCGCCGGCGGCGTCCATGAGCAGGTTCATGACCTCGTGTCCGGTGTTCTGGTCGAGCGCGCCCGTCGGTTCGTCGGCGAAGATGATCGCCGGGTTCACACACAACGCGCGCGCGATCGCGACGCGTTGCATCTGGCCGCCGCTCATCTCGCCCGGACGGCTGAAGATCAGCTGGCGCAGCCCGATGCGTTCGAGCCACATGACCGCGTGGTTCGTCGCCTCGCTGTACGGCATGCCGGAAAGCATGAGCGGGAGCGCGACGTTCTCGACGGCCGGCAGTTCCGGCAGCAGCTGGCCGGATTGGAAGACGAAACCGAACGCGTGGCGACGCAACCGTGTGCGGTCGGCCTCGGATATGCGATCGATGTCAGCACCACGGAACATCACACGCCCCGTCGTCGGTTTCGTGATGCCCGCGAGCACGTGCAGAAGCGTCGATTTGCCCGAACCGGACGGTCCCATGATCGCGACACGCTCGCCTTCGCCTACGAGGAAATTCGCATGGTTGAGCGCCGGCGGCTGCCCCGGCTGGATGGTGCTGTGGGACGTCGCGTTGTAGTCCATGACGAGGTCGATGCCGTGAAGCACTGGCGTCGGCGCACCTTGCGACGTCCGCGCGGTGCGCTCAGCGTGTGCGCTCCGCGCGGAATCCGTCGTCTGCTGCACGGTGCCGCCGTTGGCCGCCGCACGCATGCCCTGGCCGAAATATCGTGGTGTGTTCGTATCGTTCATGGTTGCCAAGATATGAGCGTCGTCGTGCGCGCGACATCATGCATCAGGATGAATTACGCGCGCCGCGCACCGCCGACTCAGCCTTACGGATGATACGCGCAATCCCCCGCCATCACATACGCGATATTTCCGCACTCCGGTACGCTCACACGTGTCTCACCGTACCGCTCCGCGGCATCGCCGCCAACTACGTCCGCGAACACACCACAGACAGCTGCACCTTGCGGCACTGCCGCTGATTACGTCCACACGCTCACGTCAGCTTCCAGGTGACGCGGTGCAGGTCGCTCGGGCCGTATTCGGCGATCGCCGCGCGGTGCGCCTGCGAACCGTACCCTTTGTTGTTCGCCCACCCGTAGCGCGCATACTGCGGATGTTCGTCCGCGAGCGCGACCATGAGCCGGTCACGGGTCACTTTCGCGAGCACGGCGGCTGCGGCTACCGAGCAGCACCGCTGATCGCCTTTGACTTGTGTGATGACGTGTGCGGGCACCGGTACGGGCGGCGCTTCGAATGTGCCGAGTGTTTTCGTGATGTAGTCGTGCGGTCCGTCGAGGATCGCGCCGACGCGCACGTGCGCATCTTCCGCCGCACCAACGCCGAGTTCGCGTTCGACGGCGTCGAGCGCGCGCAGCGCCGCCACACCGAGCGCGTGCGCGATGCCCCACGCGTCAATCTCCTCATTCGTCGCCGCGCCGACCGCGTACGCGTCGACCCATGCCTTGAGCGGTTCATACAACGCTTCGCGGCGGCGTTCGGTGAGCATTTTCGAATCCGCGAGATAGTGCGGTATCGTCTGTTGCGCGTGCGCGAGGTGTTCCACGCGAAACGCGGCCGCGCCGACCATGACGGGTCCCGCGAGCGCGCCGCGTCCCACTTCGTCGAAGCCGACGATGACATCGTATCCATCCGCCGCGAGCCGCTCTTCGAGCGCAAACGTGGGCACTGTGGAAATGCTCATGGGTCGTCCTCTTTCCAACCTCTTCCTTCGTCGTGCGCGGCATGGCCACAACCGACGCTTCGCACGCCGACGACTTGCCTATTCCTTCGTCGCGCGCGACGGCACGTCCGCGAACACGTCATGGTGCGCGCTCAGCCAACCGATCCGGTTGAGCGGCCAGTAGCGCGCGAACGCGACGCCGACGATGTCGCTCATCGGCACAAGCCCGTTGTCACCATCGTTCTGATGGTATCGGGAATCCGCGGAATTCGAACGATTGTCACCCATTACGAACACGTGTCCCGGTGTCACGGTCACTTTGAACGGGAACGCACTCGGTTCGGTTCCGGGTTTGATGTAGGACGTTTCGTCAATCGAGACACCGTTGATGACGACGGGCGCACCGTTGCCGTCACATTCGACGATGTCGCCGGGCAAACCGATGAGCCGTTTGATGAGATAGTCGCTTGAGAACGTCGTCTGTTCGTCCGCGAGCCAATGCGCGGGATCCTTGAATACAACGATGTCACCACGTTTGAGTTTCGTGATGCGCGGCGTGAGTTTCGTCGTCACGACGCGGTCGCCGGGAAGGATCGTGTCCTCCATCGACCTCGACGGAATGACGTACATACCGAACAGGAACACACGTAATACGACAACGATCGCAATCGGCAGCGCGCACCACAACAGGAAATCCTTCAACGTGAACTTCGCGTCCGGTTTGGGTTGGTCGGAATGGCGTGCGTTCCGGACATCATCGTGGCCGACGCCGCCCTTCGCCTGCGTATGCGTGTCCGGGGACTGCGTATCGCCGACGGAAGAATCGTTGTACGCGCGCATGAATGACGCTCCTGACTGTTGGCTGCCGTGCTCCCGTATCCGCAAACGGTTGCCGCGGATACGCTGTACGTCATTGTATGACACCGCTTGCATAAGCGTACGCCGCCCTCACCAGCTCATCACAAACCAATCATCGTCGATATCGGATGTTCCATCGTGTGTGTCGAAAAACAAAAGGACCCGTGGTAATCCACGGATCCTCGACGACTGTGCACACCCGCGTACGCTATAGGCGTGACGCGGTCGTCACCGCACTCACTTCGCGGAGTTGTCGCGGCGCTCGACGATGCGGGCGGCCTTACCGCGCAGGTTGCGCAGGTAGTACAGCTTCGCGCGGCGCACGCGGCCACGGCGGACGAGCTTGATCGAATCGATCGCCGGGGAGTGCAGCGGGAAGCGGCGCTCAACGCCGGTGCCGAAGCTGATCTTGCGCACGACGAAGGTCTCGCGAACGCCCGCGCCCTGACGCGCGATCACCACACCGGTGAAGGTCTGGATACGGGAGTTGTTGCCTTCCTTGATCTTCACGTTCACGTCGACGGTGTCGCCCGGACGGAACGCCGGGATCTCGTCGGCCGGCTTCATGTGCTTGGCGTCGAATGCTTCGATAGCGTTAACCATGATTGTTCCTCGCTCGCTGCCGCATATCAGCGCAGTGGTTGGGGCGTCGCGCGCTCGCGGACGCCTGGTTTCGCGGAACGACCTGTTCCGCGGTCTGCCGATCCGCCGAAAGTCACGTTCGGCTGGACCTGATGATGCGCGGGGTTATGCGGCACCCCACCCATCGGCACAACGTCCAAAATTGTACATACAACCGTGGAACAAGATTTGTGTGCGTCATCTACGGCTGCACTTCGCGGCACCGCCGCCGACAACAGCCACGCAACCACCGCAAACGGCCGCACACTGCGGCACCGCCGCCGACAACAGCCACACAAAAAGGGGTGCACGGTCCCATCGGACCATGCACCCCGTAATCACAATGGCCAGCGCGCAGCAATCACCACGGCGCTCTGCGCGCGGCAGTCACCGTACGATCAGAACTCGCGCACCTTGCGGTAGAAGTTGATGAGGCTGCGCGTCGACGCATCCTGCGCGGCGAGGGCTTCGTCATTCTGCGAGATCGCGGGGGTGATTTCCTTCGCGAGCTGCTTGCCGAGTTCGACGCCCCACTGGTCGTAGGAATCGAGGCCCCACACGGTGCCTTCGACGAACGTGATGTGCTCGTAGAGCGCGATGAGCTCGCCGAGCGCGAACGGGTCGAGGCGCACGCCCATGATCGACGTCGTCGGACGGTTGCCGGTGAACACGCGCGCCGGGACGATGTCCTCAGGCGTGCCTTCCGCGCGCACTTCGTCCGCGGTCTTGCCGAACGCGAGCGCCTTCGTCTGCGCGAAGTAGTTGCCGAGGAGCAGTTCGTGCATGTCCTGGTCGCCGTCCTTGAGCGGGTTCGGCGTGTTCGCGAACGCGATGAAGTCGGCCGGGATCAGCTGCGTGCCCTGGTGGATGAGCTGGAAGAACGCGTGCTGTCCGTTCGTGCCCGGTTCGCCCCAGAAGATCTCGCCGGTCTCGGTCGTCACCGGGGTGCCGTCCCAGCGCACGGACTTGCCGTTCGATTCCATCGTGAGCTGCTGGAGGTACGCCGGGAAGCGGTGCAGGTACTGGTCGTACGGGAGCACCGCGTGGGACGCGACCTTGTAGAAGTTGCGGTACCAGACGTTGAGCATGCCCATGAGCACGACGACGTTCTTCTCGAACGGCGTGTTCTTGAAGTATTCGTCGATCTGGTGGAAGCCGTTGAGGAACTCCTCGAAACGGGCGGGTCCGAAGACGATCGCGAGGGTGAGGCCGACCGCGGAGTCGACGGAGTAGCGGCCGCCGACCCAATCCCAGAAGCCGAACGCGTTCTGCGGGTCGATGCCGAATTCCTTGACGCGTTCGAGGTTCGTCGAGACGGCGACGAAGTGCTTTTCGACTGCTTCCGCGTTCTTTTCCGCGGTGCCGTCGATTGCGCCGGACGCCTGGAGTTCCTCGAGGAGCCATGCGCGCGCCTCACGCGCGTTCGTCAGCGTCTCGAGCGTGCCGAAGGTCTTCGAGACGACGACGAAGAGCGTCGTCTCCGGGTCGAGGTCCTTTGTTTTCTCGGCGATGTCGTTCGGGTCGATGTTGGAGACGTAGCGCGCCTTGATGCCGGCGTCCGCGTACGGCTTGAGCGCTTCGTACGCCATGACGGGGCCGAGGTCGGAGCCGCCAATGCCGATGTTGACGACGGTCTCGATCTCCTTGCCGGTGACGCCCTTCCACTCGCCCTTGCGGACCTGCTCGGCGAACGCGTACATGCGGTCGAGCGTCTCACGCACGTCCTTGACGGTGTCCTGGCCGTCGACGATGTACTTGCCTTCGTCTTCGACCGGGCGGCGCAGCGCGGTGTGCAGCACGGCGCGGTCCTCGGTGTTGTTGATGTGCACACCCGTGTACATCTGCTCGGTGCGCTCGGCGAGCTTGACTTCGTCGGCGAGTTCGGCGAACAGCTTGAGCGTTTCCGGCTTGATCAGGTTCTTGGAAAGATCGAAGTGCAGCGTGCCCGCGTCGAAGGACAGCGCATCCACGCGGTTCTCGTCCTCGGCGAACCACTTCTTGAGGTCGGCGCCTTCGGCCTGCATCTCGTCGTAGTGACGCTGCAGCTTGGCCCATGCCTCGGTCTGGGTGGCGTCAACTGGAGGATTGATTGCCATTGTTGGTCCTTTCATCATCATCGTGTGCGAAGCGCATGCAGCGAGGGCGCCGCGTCACGCCGCCGTCGTTTCGGCATACGTTTGCACGCTTCACAGCTCTTTCACACTACTCACGAAAGAAGACAGTCGGGCGGACTTCGCCGCCTTCCCGCGAAGACGTCCGCACGAACATTGTGCGACGTCCCATTGTTTAACGACGTTAACCATGAAAACGGCGGTGTGCCGCGGTTCCCGGGAACCGCGGCACACCGCCGCCGCATTCGTGCACGTGGATACTACAGCAGTTCCTCGTATCCCGATTCCGCAAGATGTTTGACGATCGATTTGACTTCCTGGCTGCGCGCGCGTGGCGCGATGAGCAGCGCGTCGTCGGTGTCGACGACGACCATGTCGTTGACGCCGAGGAGCGCGATCGTGCGCCCTCCTTCGGGCACGATCACGTCGCCCGCCGAATCGAGCATCGATACATCGTCGACCGATCCGAGCACTTTGTTGTTGCGTTCGTCGACGCTTGGCAGCAGCGCGGCGACCGAATTGAAGTCGCCGATGTCGTCCCATCCGAAATCTCCGGGGATCATCGCGACGCCGCCTTCGACGGAGAGTGGTTCGGCGACCGCATAGTCGAACGCGATCTTCTCCATCGACGGCCAGTGTTTCGCCATCGCCGCGTCGCGGTGCTCGTCGAAGTCCTCACGGTGCACCGTTTCGCGCGCGTTCTCGCCGCGTGCGCGTGCGGCGTCGACGGCCGCCGCGTACGCGCGGTCGTCGTCGACGATCGCGTCGGCGATCGCGTCGATCGCGCGCGCGAGACGCGGCTTCTCCTTGTGCAGATGGTCCATGAGGACGCTTGCGCGCATGACGAACATGCCCGCGTTCCAACGGTATTCCCCCGTCGACAGATACGCCTGCGCCGTCACGGCGTTCGGTTTTTCGACGAACCGTTCGACGAGTGTCGCATCGGGCGCGTCCTCGATCTGCGCGGCGAGCGATTCGCCTTCGTGGATGTAGCCGAACGCCGTCGACGGGCGCGACGCGGCGATGCCGATCGTCGTCACATAGCCCGCGCGCGCCGTCTGCACGGCTTGGCGCACCGCTTCGATGAACGCGAGTTTGCCGCGGATGACATGGTCAGCCGCGAACGATCCGACGATGATGTCGTCGCCGTGACGACGCATCAGCACGGCCGTCGCGAGCGCGATCGCCGCGGTCGAATCACGTGGTGTCGGTTCGGCGAAGATGTGTTCGGCGCTCACTTCCGGCAGCTGTTCGCGTATGGCGGCGACGTGGCGTTCCCCTGTGCTGATGCAGACGTGGTCGATGCCGCATATCGCGGCGAGACGGTCGAATGTCGTCTGGATGAGCGTACGCCCTTGGCCGAGCAGGTCGAAGAGGAATTTCGGTTTGCCTTCGCGGCTCAGCGGCCACAGGCGCGTACCGGTGCCGCCTGCGGGGATGATGGCGTAGAAATCGTCGAATCCGTTACTCATGCCGTTCATCTTACACAAGCGGCACTGTCGGCGACGATGCGCACATGTGCGGCCGCGCTCGGCGCGCACACGATACGACACGCCGAATTGCGCAATCGTACGCAATCGACTACACTCACCATCTTGTGCACTACGCACGCCACTTTAGCTCAGTCGGTAGAGCGGCTCACTCGTAATGAGCAGGTCGACAGTTCGATTCTGTCAAGTGGCTCCACTGCCCTAGGCCCACCGCCTAGGGTTTTTGTTTTTCGTTGTGTGCGGCGTTGCGCGGCGCACAACGAAGCACACAACGCGCGCGAGTGGCGTAATTGGTAGCCGCGCAGGATTTAGGTTCCTGTGACTTCGGTCGTGTGGGTTCGAGTCCCATCTCGCGCACTGACGACGTAAGACGTTGTCCGGAACCGTTCGACACACCGAGGCCCCATGCTCACGCTCCTCCAGCCGATATCCCTGTTGTGCATCATCGTCGTCGGCTACCTGTTCAAACGTGGGGGCCTGCTCGGCCCACGGGACTACCGCATCATCCAGGTCATCCTGTTCGATCTTGTGCTCCCCGGGGCGATCGTGTATTCGTTCGCGAAGAACCCGCATGACCTGTCGTTGCTGTGGCTGTCCGCGTACGGTTTCATCGTCGCGCTCATCCCGGTCGTCATCATCTACTGCGCGACGTCGCGCCGCCCGATCGCGTCCCGCGCGTTCCTCATGCTCAACGCGTCGGGACTCAACATCGGCTGTTTCTGCTTCCCCGTCGTGCAGGCGTTCCTTGGGTCGTCGGCCGTCGTGCCGGCCGCGATGTTCGACATCGGCAATTGCATCATGGTCGCCGCGGGCACGAATGTCATGACGCAGACGCTGCTGCATATCCGCCCCGGCGCCACACTCGCCGAGCAGGGCGCGGGCGATGCGCCGACATTGCCGTATGAGCAGCCGACCGACCGCGACGCGAAGCGCCTCGCACGCCGTTCGCTGCGCCGCTCGGTGCTGCATGGGTTCTTCGGTTCGGTGCCGTTCGACGTGTATGTCGTGATGATCATCGTGACGGCATGCGGCATATCGCTTCCCGTATGGTTCGCCGACCTGTTCGCGCCGATCGCGAACGCGAACGCGTTCGTCGCGATGCTCATGGTCGGCATGCTGATGGATGTACCCGCGGACAGCAGCGACGTCCTCGCCGTCCTGCGCGTCATCCTGTGGCGTCTGCCGTTCGGGATCGCATTCGCGCTCGCCGCATGGTATCTGCTGCCGTTCGACCCGATGACCCGCGAGGCGACGATGATGTGCTGTCTCGCGCCGATCGCCGTGTTCTCGACGTTGTTCACCGACGAGGTGCTCGGCAACGCGCGCCTCGCCGGCTTCTCACTCGCCGTGACCGCCGTCATCAGCATCGCGCTGATGACGGGCGCCCACGCGCTCATCGCCGCCGGAATCCTGTGATCCTTAGAGGATCGCCTCGATCGCGGGGACGAGCGCGCGCAACGCCTTGCCGCGGTGCGAGATCGCGTTCTTCTGCCCGGGCGTCATCTGCGCGCTCGTGAGCAGCTCGCCGCTCGCGATCGCCTCCTCGGGCTGGTCGTCGGGAAGGAAGATCGGATCGTAGCCGAAGCCATGCTCGCCATGCGGGGCGCGCACGATCGTCCCCGGCATCTCGCCGAGCACGACGGTCTCATCGGCGTCCTCAAGGCCGTCGCCATCGTCCATGCCGCTGTCGGCGTCGAAATCGGACGTGTCCTCCTCATCGCGCAGCGGCACGACGAGCGCGGCGGCGCAGCGGAAGCGCGCGGTGCGGTCGTCGTCCTGGATGTCCTCGATCTGCGCGAGCAGCAGACGGTTGTTCGCCTCATCATTGCCGTGTTCGCCCGCCCAACGCGCGGACAGGATGCCCGGCGCATTGCCCATGACGTCGACGATGAGCCCCGAATCGTCGGCGATCGACGGGAGCCCCGTGCGCAACGCGACGAAACGCGCTTTGAGCAATGCGTTCGCCTCGAAGGTGGTGCCCGTTTCGACGGGGTCGGGCAGATGGAGGCTGCCCGCGGAGACGAGCTCGATGTCCCGCGCCCGTTCGCCAAGACCTTCCGCGAGGATGTCGCGGATCTCGACGAGTTTGCCTTCGTTATGCGTTGCGACGACGATCTTCATCGGTGCTCCTTGTACGTTGCTGGTATGTGTGGATCAGTATCGAATCGGACGTGTGTTCACTCGTCGCCGAACGCGCCGAGCGCGGCGCGCTGCGCGGCCTGCAGTTCGCGGTTGCCTTTCGTCGCGAGGTCGAGCAGGACGTCGAGTTCGTCACGGGAGAACGGGCGGTGTTCGGCGGTCCCCTGAATCTCGATGAACGCACCGGAACCCGTCATCGCGACGTTCATATCCGTCATCGCGCGGCTGTCCTCGAGATACGGCAGGTCGAGCATCGGACGGCCGTCGATGATGCCGACGGACACGGCGGAGACACAGTCCTTGAGGACGCGTTGCGCACTGCGGATGCGGTGGTTGTGCTGCGCCCAGTTGAGCGCGTCGACCATCGCGACGTACGCGCCCGTGATCGACGCGGTGCGCGTGCCGCCATCGGCCTGCAACACATCGCAGTCGAGTTGGATCTGGTTCTCGCCGAGCGCCTTCATATCGACGACACCACGCAGGCAGCGTCCGATGAGACGGCTGATCTCATGGGTGCGGCCGCCGACCTTGCCACGGACGGATTCGCGGTCGGTGCGTTCCGTCGTCGCGCGCGGCAGCATCGAATATTCGGCGGTCACCCAACCCAGACCGCTGTCCTTGCGCCAACGCGGCACGCCCTGCGTGAACGTCGCCGTGCACATGACGCGCGTGTTGCCGCATTCGATGAGGACGGAACCCTCAGGTACATCAGTGAAGGAACGGGTGATCTTCACCGGACGCAACTCGTCGCTCTGACGTCCATCAGGACGGATCACGGTCGACGAACTGATCATGTCTTTGATTTCCACGGTGTGCTCCCCACTTCCGACTACCTGTCACGAATTACGTACGCTGTCGCTGCGTCCGCGGCGCACGAGGCGCCGACGGGCAACGGTACCGATGATAGCCGCACATGTCCCTCGCGCGCACCGCTACGATGCGCGGCCGCCCGCGAGCGCACGCGCCGGCATCGCGCGGTCGATGATGCAGACGACGGCGCCGACGACGAGGAACGCGGCGACGATCTTCAGACACGACACGCCGAACTGCGGCCAGCCGATCACCGGCAGGTCGAGGAACGCGTACGGGTACGGGCTGCCGTTCGTGCCGGGGCCGACCCCGTGCGGCCACCACCATGCGCGCACGAGCACGAACGTGAGGTAGATCGGCGGGTAGATGAGCCACAGGAGCGGATAGGTCGGTTTGAACCGTTTGTGCACGTCGAAGACGATGAAGTCGATGACGACCATGATCGGCACGATGCGGTGCAGCATCGTGTTCGTCATGATTCCGAGGATCTGCGGCACGTGGCGCGGATCGTCGGGCGGCATCATGAAGAACGCGACGAGCGCGACGACGACCGCGTACGTCACCGCCATCCCCTTGAGCCACGCCGGCGGCTGTTCGCCGTGCACGAGCGACGCGGCGCCCGCCCACAGCATGACGAACGCGACGAGCGCGCCCGTTTGGAACGTGAAGTACACCCAACGGTTCGGCACTGTCCATGCCTCCGACGTGCCCATGACGCACAATGCGACGATCGCGAGCCGCCATATTCCGACAATGAAACGCATGGCTCAAGCATACCGTGGCGCGCGCTGCGTGCGGCGTAACATCCGCGCGGCATTCGCGCTGCAGTATGTTCCGCACGACGGTACGCTGAGGCGCACCTGAGCGTACCGTTGTGCGACACAACATACGCGTCTGCCGCACCGACCTACTACTGTGTAATCAACCGCGCCGGCGGCCGCGCGGATACCGCGCGCCGCGTGCGCCGCCGCATCACCCAAGGAGTTTCCATGGTCGACTACAACCCGGTCCTGATGACCGACATGTACGAGTACACGATGCTCGACGCCACGCTGCAGGACGGCACCGCGTCGCGCGACTGCGTGTTCGAGGTCTTCACACGCCATCTTCCCGAGGGCCGCCGTTATGGCGTCGTCGCGGGCACCGGACGGCTCCTCGACGCGCTCGCCGACTTCCATTTCGCCGAAGACGACTTGAGGTTCCTCCGTGACCGCCGCATCGTCAACAAAGAGACGATCGATTGGCTTGAGCATTTCGAATTCCACGGTTCGATGCGCGGCTACCGCGAAGGTGAGATGTACTTCCCGAATTCGCCGATCCTGCAGGTCGAAGGTTCGTTCGGCGAGTGCACGTTGCTCGAAACGCTCATCCTGTCGATCTTCAATTACGATTCCGCGGTCGCGGCGGCCGCGTCACGTATGACGTCGGCCGCGAAGAACCGGCCGTGCATGGACATGGGCGGCCGACGCACGAACGAATGGGCGGCCGTCGCCGCCGCGCGCGCGTCGATCGTCGGCGGTTTCCAGGGGACCGCGAATCTGCTCGCCGCGAAACTCTATGATCTGACGGCGATCGGCACCGCCGCGCACTGCTTCACACTCGTGCACGACAGCGAGCGCGCCGCGTTCGAATCGCAGATCAATGCGCTCGGCAGGAACACGACGCTTCTCGTCGACACCTACAACATCGAGGAAGCCGTGAAAACGGCCGTCGAAGTCGCGGGACCGGAACTCGGCGGCGTACGCATCGATTCCGGTGACCTCGCGTCGCTCGCGCAGCGCGTACGCAACCAACTCGACGCGCTCGGCGCCGTCAATACAAAGATCACGGTGACGAACGACCTCGACGAATACGCGATCGCGTCGCTGCAGACGGCACCCGTCGACTCGTACGGCGTCGGCACGCAGCTCGTGACGGGTTCGGGCGCGCCGACGTGCGCGATGGTGTACAAACTCACCGAACGCGAAGGCGGCGACGGCACGATGGTGCCCGTCGCGAAGAAATCGACGAACAAGGCGACCGTCCCGGGACGCAAACTCGCGTTCCGCTCATACGAATACTCACTCGCCGACTGCGAACATGTCATCTCCGGCAGCAAAGCGGCGCTCGACGCGTTCACCCCGGACGAAGGTTGGCAGGACCTGCTCGTCGACCTCGTCGACCACGGGCAGATCGATGACCAATGGCGCGGCCACGACGCGATCATCAACGCGCGCGCGCACCATGAGGAAGCGCTCAACGCATTGCCGATCACGGCGCAGTCACTGATGCGCGGCGATCCGGTAATTCCGACGCAGACGGTTCTCCTCCCCCAGTGAGCGGTGCGGCTGGCAGCGATTGTAGACGGCTGCACATTGCGGCGGTGCCGCCAACAACAGCTGCACGTCGGCTGTAGACGGCCGCACACTGCGGCGGTGCCGCCAACAACAGCTGCACGTCGGCTGTAGACGGCCGCACACTGCGGCGGTGCCGCCAACAACAGCTGCACGTCGGCTGTAGACGGCTGCACAGTGCGGCACCACCGCCGTCTACAATGGGCTCACAGCAGCACACAGCAACCGACAACCGATAGATGACAGCGAGGTCAACGATGCTTGAGCCCACCCATACCTACACACCCGATCCGACGCGCTACGATTCGATGGAGTACCGCCGCTGCGGCGTCAGCAGCCTCAAACTGCCTCGCGTCGCGCTCGGCCTATGGCACAACTTCGGCGACGATACGCCGCTCGCGAACATGCGCGCGACGATCTGCACCGCGTTCGACAACGGCATCACCTATTTCGACCTCGCGAACAACTACGGCCCTGAACCGGGGGCCGCGGAACGCAACTTCGGCCGCATCTTCCACTCCGAGCTGAGCGCGCACCGCGACGAGGTCGTCGTCGCGACGAAAGCCGGCTTCGAGATGTGGGACGGCCCCTACGGACGCGGAGGCAGCCGCAAATACCTGCTGAACAGCCTCGACGATTCGCTCGCACGTCTCGGTCTCGAGTACGTCGACATCTTCTACCACCACTGCATGGACCCCGATACGCCGCTCGAGGAGTCGATGGGTGCGCTCGCGAGCGCCGTGCAGAGCGGCAAGGCGCTCTATGTGGGTCTTTCGAATTACGATGGCGAGACGATGGAACGCGCGATGGGCATCCTCGCCGACCTCCGTGTGCCGTTCATCGTCAACCAGAACCGGTACAACATCTTCGACCGCACGATCGAGCGCAACGGGCTCAAGGAGATGGGCGCGCGCCTCGGCAGGGGCCTCGTCACGTTCTCGCCGCTCGACCAGGGCCTGCTCACCGACCGCTACCTCAACGGTGTCCCCTCCGACAGCCGCATCGCGCGCGACGGACGCTTCCTGCACAAGGACGCGCTCACCGATGCGCGTCTCGCGCAGATCCGCGACCTCAACGAGATCGCGGGCGCGCGCGGCCAGTCGCTCGCCGAGATGGCGCTCGCGTGGCTGCTGCATGACGCGGCCGTGACGACGGTGCTCGTCGGCGCGTCACGTCCGTCCCAACTGCTTGACGACATCGCCGCGCTCGACAACACCGATTTCACCGATGACGAGCTCGCGCGCATCGACGCGATATCCGCACGCGACTGACACATTGCTCCCCCTCAGCGCGGATATCTCGGCGACACGCCGATGCATCCGCGCTGAGGGGGAGCAATGTTCGCGATGATGCGAAGTATCGCCGTACACGCTCAGAACTGCGCGCCGCCGTATTCGGAGTAGATGCGTTTGCATTCCGGGCAGATCGGGTAATCCGCCGGGTTGCGTTTCGGCACCCACACCTTCCCGCACAACGCGACGACCGGACGCCCGGTGAGCTTCGATTCCTCGATGCGTTCGCGTGAGACGTAATGGGAGAAGCGGTCGGCGTCGCCGTTGTCGCTGCGCTGCGCCTGTTCCTCCTCCGCCGGCCGTTCGAGCACGGCCGTTCCGGTGTTCGTGTCCGGTTCCGTCTGTGTCTGTGGTTCGAGGTCGTCGACGTATGCGTCGACGCCGCGCATATGCGCCTGCTGTCCGATTGATGCTTCCATATTGTGTTCTCCGTTTCCACCGCGCGTCCCGTATCCGCCGGTCCGCACCGGCGCCCGCCTGCGCCGCCGTGTGCGGTGCGTCCATGATAGCGCACACGGCATGTGCGGACCGTCCGCACGCCGTCACTGCGGCCAACAGCGCACCGCGCATCCGCATTCCCGCGCGCGATGTTCCTCCGATTTCATGACACGCGGCGCGAAAGGCCCACGTGTCGCTACTCTTATAGGTATGACTATTGCTGTATGTCCCGGCTCATACGATCCGATCACCGACGGCCACATTGACGTCATCGAACGTTGCGCGCGCCTGTTTGACGAAGTGCACGTCGTCGTCGCCGTGAACGCCGCGAAGACGCCGTTGTTCACCGAGGAGGAACGCGTCGACATCATCCGCCACACCCTTGAAGGTTCCGGTTGCACGAACATCGTCGTCAGTTCGACCGATGGACTCATCACCGATTATTGCGAGCAGGTGGGCGCGACCGTCATCGTCAAGGGCCTGCGGCAGAACGGGGATTACGAGGCCGAGCTTGGCATGGCGCTCGTCAACCGCAAACTCGCCGGCATCGAGACGATGTTCCTTCCCGCCGACCCTGTCCTCGAACATATTTCGAGTTCGGTCGTCAAGGATGTCGCACGTCACGGCGGCGATGTGCGCGGCATGGTCTCCGATTATGTCGTCGAAAAGCTGAACGTCGCGCTCAGGGCGAACCACGACTGACGATATACGAACGCGTGGGCACAACGGAAGGATGAATGATGACGGACGAGACACCGATGGACGACACCGACGAGCACATCCCCGCGAACGCACGCGCGCGCACGTCCTTCAATATGGACGACCTGCCTGACCTGCGAGACAATCCGGCAGCCGGCGCCGACGACGCGCGGCAGCCGTCGCGCAACCAGGAGGAGTTCACGACCGTGTACGACACGATCGATGCGATGGAACGCGCGCTCAACGAGGCGAAGGGCGCGATGTTCTCGCCGACGCTCGTCAAGATCGACCGCGTCGATTTCCTCGACCAGCTGCAGGCGCTCAAGGCGATGCTGCCGGTGCAGCTCGAGCGCGCGTCGGCGCTTATGCGCGAGGCGGAGCGCAGGCTTGAGGCGGCGCAGTCGCAGGCGAACGTCATCATCACGTCCGCGCAGAGCAGGGCCGCCGATATGATCCGCGACGCGAACGACCAGGTGCGGTTCCTGACCGACCAGGAGAACATCACGCAGCTCGCGCGCGACAAGGCGACGCAGATCCTCAACAAGGCGCAGCACACATCCGACCGTCTCACCCAGGGCGCCGACCGCTATTGCATCGGCGTCATGAACGACCTGCAGGAGCAGCTTGACAAACTCAAACGCGACGTCGGCGCGGGGCTGGAGGTCCTTGAGGACCGCCAGCAGAAGGCCGCGCAGGATGTGCCGCACGTCAGCGACGACGACTATCCGCGCTCGTGACCGGCGCCGCACGTGTGCGCGGCGCGCGGCTGGAATAACCGGCGCGCGCATATGATTGAACGGAACGGCGAAACAACAGGCGTATCAATACATTCAACCGCGCCGATCGCGCGGTCAGGCGGCGCATGCCGCGGAAGGCAGGATTGTGGTATGGCACGTGTGCAGTACACGGATTGGACGGTCCCGGTCTCACAGGTCGGTTCCCGCGCGGGACAGCGGATGGAGCTCGACCGCACGTTCCCGGCGCCCCCGGGCATCGGCGACAGCATCGTCGGCGTCGACGAAGGCGCGGACATCCATGTCGATGGCCGCTTCGATTCGATCGTCGACGGCCTCATCTTCACAGGCACGTTCACGGCTCCGGTGCACGCCGTGTGCTCACGCTGCGACACGCCGCTCGACGGCGACTGGAGCGAGCAGGTGACGGCGTTCTTCCCATACGCGGAGGAACAGCCGGATGCGAAACGCGGCGGCAAGCAGGACGACGACGTCGAGGTCATCGCGGGCGAGGACGAGGCGGAAGACGTCTATCCGTTGATCGACAACGGGTCGTTCGCCGACCTTGAGACGCTCATCCGCGACACGTTCGTCGACGCGCTGCCGCTCCAGCCGTTGTGCCGCCCCGACTGCAAGGGCCTGTGCCCGCAATGCGGCGCCGACCTCAACGAGGAGCCCGACCACCATCATGAGACGACCGACATCCGCTTCGCCGGGCTTGAGGCGCTCAAGACGCAGCTCGAAGCGCAACAGGGCGGCGAGGACACCGACGGAAGCTCCGACGAGCACTGAGCGTTCCAACGTCCGCGCACCGTCGTCGTGTGTTTGTACGACCGGTGCGGTAGACTTCTGAACGCTTAAGCTCAATTGTTCGATCGAATAGAGGAAACAGACTATGGCACTGCCAAAGTACAAGATGTCGCGCGCCAACACGCGTTCGCGCCGCGCTAACTGGAAGACGAAGGCCGTCCCGACGATCAGCTGCCCGAACTGCGGCGCCCCGACGATGGCCCATGTGGCCTGCCCGACGTGCGGCTCCTACCGTGGCCGCGTCTATCGCGAGGCCATCCGCAAGACCTACTCTCGCTGAGTCGCGGATCGTTCATTTCATCAAGGCGGCGGCGTCCCACCATCGACGGGTGATGGGACGCCGCCGCCTTTCGATGTTCCGGCGGTTCGGCCGCCGACTACTATGGCAACCATGACGAACCATGTGACCGTGACAATCGACGACACGAACCCCGCACACCCCCTGCTTGAGGCGCTCGGTGTGACGATCCAACCCGACCTGCTCATCGAGGCGCTCACGCACCGCTCGTTCTCCCACGAGCATCCGGACACGAAGAACTACGAGCGGCTCGAATTCCTCGGTGACGCCGTCCTCGAACTCGTCGTGACCGAGACACTGTTCAACGACCATCCGGACATGACGGAAGGACAGCTCGCGAAGATCCGTGCGAAAGCCGTCTCCGAGGAGACGTTGGCCGCAATCGCACGCGGCAAGCTCGACGCGAGCCGCTACATCCTCCTCGGCCACGGCGAAATGGAACAGGGGGGCGCCGAGAAAAGCTCGATCCTGTGCGACATCGTCGAATCGCTCATCGGCGCGACGTTCGTCGAATACGGCATCGACACCGCGCGCGACGTCGTCCACCGTCTCGTCGACGACGCACTCGCCGAAGTCGCGAGCGAAGGCCCCGCGCTCGACTGGAAGACGTCGCTCACCGTGAAGGCGCATACGCTCGGCCTTGGCGAACCGCGATACCAGATGTCAGTAAGCGGCCCCGAATACTCACAGCAGTTCACGGCGCGCGCGATGCTCGGCGAACGCGACGACGTCATCGGCATCGGACACGGCACAAGCAAACGCAAAGCGCAGCTCGCGGCCGCCGAAGCGGCGTGGAAGAACCTCGACGCCGCGACGCACGCGGACTGAGCGCGGACGCGCGGCGTTGGACACGACGGCGCGATATGCGGCGCGCGCCATACACGACGGCGCGATGTGCGGAAGCTGTCCATAAAAGCATTCATCATTCGGTCACCTATGACGACCTCCCCGTCGTTTCCAGTAGGATGTCGTGGACAGGCACAGCACATCAACACATCAAGGGAGGGATCAACCGTGTCACCTACACCCCTGCAGGCGTTCAGCGGCGTGACGAAGAACGCCGCCGGCCATACAAGGCATGAGGTCATCGAAGGCGAGAAAATGACAGGCGCGCAGGCGCTCGTCCGCGCGCTTGAGGATCTGGGTGTCAAGGACGTCTTCGGCGTCCCCGGTGGCGCGATTCTGCCCGTCTACGACGCGATAAGCGAGGAGACGGCGTTCCGCTTCATCCTCGCACGCCATGAGCAGGCGGCGGGACACGCGGCGGAAGGCTACGCCGTCGCGACCGGTGAGGTCGGCGTGTGCATCGTCACGTCGGGCCCCGGCGCGACGAACGTCATCACGGCGATCGCCGATGCGAACATGGATTCGATCCCGATGGTCGTCATCACCGGACAGGTCGGCGTCAACTCGATCGGCACCGACGCGTTCCAGGAAGCGGACATCGTCGGCGCGACCTACCCCGTCGCGAAGCATTCGTACCTCGTCACAAGCGCGCAGGACGTGCCGCGTGTGCTCGCGGAAGCGCATTACATCGCGCGTTCGGGACGCCCCGGCCCCGTCGTCGTCGATCTGACGAAGACCGCGCAGAACGAGGAGATGTACTACACGTGGCCGCAGCGCATGATCCTGCCCGGCTACAATCCGACGACCGAGGCGCACGGGCGCGTGCTCGAAACGGCCGCGAAGATGTTCCAGCGTTCGTTCCGCCCCGTGCTCTATGTGGGCGGCGGCGCGGTGCGCTCCGGCGCGGGCGATGAGATCAAGGCGCTCGCCGACCTGACAGGCGCGCCGATCGTCACGACGCTCCCCGCGCGCGGCATCGTCTCCGACGACGACCCGGCCGTGCTCGGCATGCTCGGCATGCACGGCACGATCGCCGCGACGGGCGCCGTGCAGCGCTGCGACCTGCTCGTCGCGATCGGCGCGCGCTTCGACGACCGGGTGACCGGCAAACTCGACGCGTTCGCGCCCGGCGCGCGCGTCATCCACATCGACATCGACCCGGCGGAGATCGGCAAGAACCGCGCAGCCGACGTGCCGATCGTCGGCGACGTCAAGACCGTGCTCGACGCGCTCATCCCGCAGATCGAACAGCTCCACGCGGAATACGGCAAGCCCGACCTGAGCACATGGTGGACGCTCCTCAACAAGTGGGTCGAACGGTATCCGATTCGCTACGAGGAGCCGACGGATGGCACGCTCGCGCCGCAATGGGTCGTCGAACAGCTCTCGGACGCGGCCGACCCGGACACGATCTGGGTCTCCGGCGTCGGACAGCACCAGATGTGGGCGACACAGCTCATCAAGTTCCGCAAACCGCACCAGTGGATCTCCTCGGGCGGCCTCGGCACGATGGGCTTCGGACTGCCGGCGGCGATCGGCGCGTCGGTCGGCTCGCAGCGGTACTTCGACGGCAAGAAGCCCGTGTGGCTCATCGACGGCGACGGCTCGTTCCAGATGACGAGCGAGGAACTCGCGACCGCGTTCCTCGAAGGCATGCCCGTCAAGATCGCGCTCCTCAACAACTCCGTGTACGGCATGGTCCGCCAATGGCAGACACTGTTCTACGACAAGCACTATTCGGCGACGATCCTGCACAAGGAGGAGGAGACCGGCCTCGTCGGATGCCCCGACTTCGTCAAGCTCGCGGAAGCCTACGGATGCGTCGGCATGCGCGCGCGCACGAAGGAAGAGGCCCTCGCATGCATCCGCAAAGCCAACGAGATCAACGACCGTCCGGTCCTCATCGACTTCCATGTGTGGAAGGACGCGATGGTGTGGCCGATGGTCGCGGCAGGCGACTCGAACAACAACGTCACCTACATGCCCGGCGTCAAGCCGCTCCTCAACCCGATGGGCGACGTGAGCCTCGATGACGGCGACGTCGACACGGACGCCGTCGCCGACGACGCAGCACCCGAAGGCGCGAATGGCGCGGCGTCCGCACAGGCAGCCGACGAGAACGAAGAGAACTGAGAGGAGCACCGACATGGCATCGTATCCAGCATCCCAGCCGGGAGCCAAGCGCCACACGCTTTCCGTGCTCGTGGAGAACCGTCCGGGCGTGCTCGCGCGCATCGCAGGCCTGTTCGCGCGCCGCGCGTTCAACATCAACTCGTTGTCCGTCTCCCCGACGGAACGCCCCGACATCTCACGTGTCACCGTGACCGCGGAAGTCGACGAAGTACCGCTCGAGCAGATCATCAAACAGCTCAACAAACTGCTCCATGTACTCAAGATCGTCGACCTCGACCCGGAGACGACGGTCGAACGTGAACTCGTGCTCATCAAGGTCGCGGCGAACGAATCGAACCGTTCGGACGTGCTCGAAATCGTGCGCCTCTTCCGTGTGCGCGTCGTCGACGTCAATCCGGAATCGCTCACGATCGAAGCGACAGGCGCGGGCGGCAAGATCGACGCGTTGCTCGGACTGCTCGACCACTACGGCATCATCGAACTCGTGCGCTCGGGCGCGGTCGCGATGAGCCGCGGACCGCGCGCGATGAGCGAAAAGGTCATCGGCTCGGAGATCACCGGACGCTGACTTTTCCGCGCCGCGGTACGGTGGGCGGGCCCCAAGCGTACCGCGGCGCGGCTATCGGCGCAGAAAGTCAGCGCCGATGGCACAATGGGAGGCATGACACAACCGGAAGTCCTTATTCTGCAGCATGCCGAGTGGGAAAGGCCAGGCCGCATCCAGGCCGAACTTGAGGAAATCAACCTGCCGACCCAGACGCTCAACATCGCGAAGAAGAAAAAGCCGGACATGCCCGATTTCGATGAGGTCGCCGGCGTCGTCGTCATGGGCGGCCCGATGTCCGCGGTCGACTACGACGGATACCCGGGGCTCAAAGCGGAGGCGAAACTCGTGCGCGCCTCGATAAGCGTCGGCAAACCAGTGCTCGGCGTATGCCTCGGACACCAGATCATCGCGACCGCGCTCGGAGCGAAACTCAAAACGAACAACGACCCCGAGATCGGCGTGCTGCCGATCAAACGCGTCGAACGCCACGACTATTTCTCGATGTGGAACAAGGAACTCGACGTCCTCCAATGGCACAACGACTGCGTCACACTCCCCGACCACGCGACGCTCCTCGCGCGCTCCGGCGCCGCGAAAGTGCAGGCGTTCCGCTTCGGTTCCGCACTCGGCATGCAGTTCCACCTCGAAGTGACACCACAGATGCTCGAGGAATGGCTCGACGAACCGCTCATGGTCAAACAGCTCAAAGCCGCAGGCGGTTCGAAATCGCAATTGCGCGAACAATTCGCCATATGCAATCCGCAACTGCAGCCGCTCGCGGCACAGGTCTTCTCCGGATTCGCCGCACGCTGCAACACGTACGCGCGTTCGCTCATGCGCTGAGCGCATACGTGCACGTGCACGCGCGCTCCGGCATACCGTACCGCGCCTTCGTTACAGTGGTCGGTATGCCGACTTTTGATCTGGGATTGGAACATGTCTCGCTCGCGTTCGCGACGAAAACGATTTTCACCGACGTCACCCAAGGCGTCTTCGAAGGCGACCGCATCGGCATCGTCGGACGCAACGGCGACGGCAAATCAACACTCCTCCATCTGCTCGACGGCGCACAGACACCCGATTCCGGACGCGTGAGCCGCCGCAACGGACTCACGCTCGGAGTCCTCGGGCAGCGCGACGAACTCGACGACGACGCGACGCTGCGCGAAGCCGCGCTCGAAGGGCGCGAGGACTACGAATGGGCGGCGCAGACACAATCGCGCGACATCGTCGAAGCACTCCTCGGCGGCCTCAACCTCGACGCGACGATCGGCACACTCTCAGGCGGGCAGCGCAGGCGCGCCGACCTCGCGCGCCTGCTGCTCAAGGACTGGGACATCCTCGCACTCGACGAACCGACGAACCATCTGGACGTCGTGACGATCCACTGGCTCGCCGAACACCTCAAGAACCGCTGGCCGAAAGGCACCGGCGCACTCCTCCTCGTCACCCACGACCGATGGTTCCTCGACGAAGTGTGCGAATCGATGTGGGAAGTGCACGACGGGCAGATCGAACCATTCGAAGGCGGCTACAGCGCGTACATGCTGCAACGCGTCGAACGTGACCGCCAAGCCGACGTACGCGAGACGAAACGCCGCAACCTCGCGCGCAAAGAGCTCGCATGGCTGTCGCGTGGCGCACGCGCGCGTTCGACGAAACAGAAGTTCCACGTGAAGGCCGCGCGCGAACTCATCGCCGACGTGCCGCCGATGCGCAACACACTCGAACTGCGGCAGATGGCGACCTCAAGACTCGGCAAACAAGTCATCGACCTCATCGACGTCACGCAGATATTCGACCGCGAACAAGGCGCATACGCGGACATCGACCCCGACGCCGCCGCGCTCGCGGAACATACGACATCCGCGTCGACGGTCGATGTCATCGAACCGATGTTCCAGGAGCCGCAGATGTTCGGCAGTGTCACGATCGCCGTCGACGACGCCGACGATCCGCGGTTGAAGTCCGCGTTCGGATCGCGCGCGGACGAGATCGCCGCCGCGCATGGGCTCACGCACCGCGAACCGACAGGCGAGATCAACGCGTTGCGCGGCACACGTGACGGCGACGCGGCGAACGATGAAACAACGTCCGACGCGACGAGCGCGGCCGTCGAACTCACCGTGAGCGGACGTGAAATCCTCGACGATGTGACGTGGCTCATCGGACCCGGCGACCGCTTCGGCATCGTCGGCGCGAACGGCGCGGGCAAATCAACGCTCCTCAAAATCCTCGACGGCACGCTCACGCCGACGGCGGGACATGTGAACATCGGCAAAACGGTCAAATTCGCGGTGCTCTCGCAGCGGCTCGACGAACTCGAACAACTCGGCAACTACAAAGTCAAGGAAGTGCTCAGCCGCTACAAACCAAGCTACATCGTCGACGGCAAGGAAGTGACGCCCGGGCAGCTCATGGAACGGCTCGGCTTCGAAGCGGCGCAACTGATGACGCCGATCCGCGACCTGTCGGGCGGCCAGAAACGCCGCATGCAGCTGCTGCTCATCCTGCTCGACGAACCGAACGTACTGATCATGGACGAACCGGGCAACGACCTCGACACGGACATGCTCGCCGTCATGGAGGACCTGCTCGACACATGGCCGGGCACACTGATCGTCGTGAGCCACGACCGGTACCTGCTCGAACGCGTGACCGACGAACAGTTCGCGCTCATCGGCGGCAAAGTGCGGCATCTGCCCGGCGGCGTGCAGGATTACCTCGACATCGTCGACGCGCTGCGCCGCGGCGAGGATCCGCTCGGCATGAACACGGCGGAAGGCGCGGCCGATCCGACGCTCGACGCGGATACCGTCAAGGAAGAGGACGCGGACGCTGGCGCGGACTCCCCCGACGCGGGCGCACAGACGCGGCCGAAACTCAGCGGCAAAGCGTATGCGGACGCGTCTCGGCGCGTCTCGGCGATCGAACGCAAACTCGAGAAAATCGAAGCGCAGAAGGACGAACTCGAAGCGCAGATGGCGGCGCATGACCCGAGCGACTACGCCGGCCTCAACGAACTCAACAGCCAATTGCAGGCGCTCACGGCGGAATCGGACGGACTCGAAGCCGAATGGCTCGACCTGTCCGAACAGATGGGCCAGTGAGGTACATCCTTCCGTATCGTTCACACCATCCACGGGTGGTGTGAACGACGCGCTCGTCTAGTTGTCTACGTACGCTCGAACCATGACCGAGCATTCCCACGAGGCAAGCAATGCCAACACTTCCAGCACCCCCAACGACACGCAGTTCGATGAGATGCGCATGGCCGGCGACGGCGGCGTCGCGAACGCGGCCGTCGACCTGAGGCTGTATGACACGGCGACGCACGAGATCTCGCGCTTCGAGCCGATCCAGCCGGGCAACGTGGGCATCTATGTGTGCGGCGCGACCGTGCAGAGCTCGCCGCATATCGGGCACATCCGCGCGGGCGTCGCGTTCGATATCATCCGCCGCTGGTTCCTCAAGCTCGGCTACCGCGTCACGTTCATCCGCAATGTGACCGACATCGACGACAAGATCCTCGACAAGGCGGCCGCCGCCGGACAGCGCTGGTGGGCGCGCGCGTACCACTACGAACAGGAGTTCACGGACGCGTACGATGCGCTCGGCGTACTGCCGCCGACGTACGAGCCGCGCGCGACCGGGCACATCATGGACATGGTCCACTTGATCGAACGCATCATCGACAACGGCCACGCGTACGTCATCCGCGACGAGAACGGCGACCTCACCGGCGACGTCTACTTCGACGTCGCGTCGTGGCCGCACTACGGCGAACTCACGCACCAGAAGCAGACGGGCGAGGTCGATGAGGCGGCCGCCGTCGCCGACCGCATGGGGCCGTCCGTGGACGCCGCGGGCGACGACAAATACAATCCGGTCGATCCGGCCGACCTGTCCGAAGACAAGCGCGACCCGCGTGATTTCGCGTTGTGGAAGCGTCCGAAGGCCACCGATCCGGCCGACGCGCGCTGGAAGACGCCGTTCGGCACGGGCCGCCCGGGTTGGCACATCGAATGCTCGGCGATGAGCTACCGCTACCTCGACGGCATGTTCGACATCCACGGCGGCGGCCTCGACCTGCGCTTCCCGCACCACGAGAACGAGATGGCACAGACGCGCGCGGCCGGCTACCGCACGGCGAACCGCTGGATGCATTCCGCGTGGGTCACCGCGAAGGGCGAGAAGATGAGCAAGTCCCTGGGCAACGGCCTTTCCGTGCCCGTCGTGCTCAGCGAACATTCCGCATGGGTCGTGCGGTACGCGCTCGGTTCCGTCCAGTACCGTTCGATGCTCGAATGGTCCGACCAGACGCTCGCCGAGGCGCAGGCCGCATACGACCGCGTCATCAACTTCATCGACCACGCCGGCGACGCGCTCGGCGAACAGCCGTCGCGCGACGAGATCACGGGCGTCTCCGCCGACGACCTTCCCGTCGATTTCGTCGCCGCAATGAACGACGACATCAACGTTTCACGTGCAACAGCCGCGATCTTCACCCAAGTGCGCGCAGGCAACACACTACTCACCGAAATCCTCGATGACGGCGACGGCAGCAAGCACGACGCGCTGCGCACGGCACTTGTCAACGTCCGCGCGATGCTCGACGTCCTCGGTCTAGACCCGCTCGCCGAACCATGGATCGACGGCGGCAGCGACACCGGCGGCGAAGGCACCGTGCGCGATACCCTCGGTGCGCTCATCGACGCGCAGCTCAACGCGCGCGCCGCCGCACGCAACGCGAAGGACTTCGCGACCGCGGACAAAATCCGTGACGACCTCGCCACGCTCGGCATCACGATCGAGGACACCCCAACCGGCTCGACGTGGACCCTCAACTGACCTAGCTACAGCTCCGCCGTATCCCAACCATCGGCGCGCGGAATGCGGCGGATGCGCGCACTGCACAACACAATCACCGTGGAAAGCGCGAGCGCTGCAAGGAACACGATGACGGCTCCGCGGAATCCGAGTACCGGCAGCAGCATGCCTGCGCTCGCGCTTGAGAATGCGGAGAGCGCTTGCGCAGGCACGGTAAGCGAAACGTAGATCCTCCCCTGCATCGACGTCGGCGCCTTTGCGAACACAAAACCAAGCAGCAGCGCGTCAATGATCGGAAACGGCAAGCCCATGACCGAATTCGCGATGAGCACGAGCACATACGATGCGCCATCGGACATACCATCACCATATGCGAACAACATCGGCGCAATGCATGCGCACAGAAACACAAAACTGACGCAAATGCAGACGCCTACCGGCATATGGTCGCTCAAGCGCGCGGCGACGAACGCACCGACGAGCATCATCGCGGCGATGCCGCTGCCGATTGTGCCGATAAGTGTCGCGTTCGTGTTGAGCGACATCAGATGCAGCTGAATCGTGTATTCGACGCCGTTGACGCCGAAATTGAGTATCGCGGCCGCAATCATGATCGTCACGAGCATAGGTTTGTGCAGCGACCACGACCATCCGCTCACGAAATCACCGAAGAACGACGTTCGTTGTTTGCCGTGCGCGGCGCGCGCGTCGGCACTGTCCGCTGCACCATCCGCACGCACCAAACGCCGTGCATCGATGCACCGTGCGGCGGCGCCGGAGATCGCGTACAGGCACGCCGTCACAAGGAACGGCAGCCATGGTGCGATGCCGTAGAGGAAGCCGCCGATGGGGTTGCCGGCGATGTTGATCGTCGCGTCGCGTCCCCGGTTGAGGCTGAGCGCTTTCGGATAGTCGCGCACGCCGATGATCGAGCGGAGCATCGCATCGGTTGCGCTTCCAAGGAATCCACTTACGGCGGAGCCAACCGTCGCAATCACGAGCAGCATCGGATAGGTGAGCGTATGCGCCGCGAGCAATGCCGCCACACTCCCCCATGTGCACACACCGAACGCCGCGTTCGCGACGATGAGCGTACGCCGCTCATGGCGGTCGACGAATGTGCCGCCGAACACACTCGCGACTTGCTGTGCGATGAGCGCGGACGTACCAAGCCAACCCGCGGCGGCTGTCGATCCGGAGACCGCGTATCCCGCAAGGCTCACCGCGAGCGCGCGCAGCGATCCGCCAGCGGCGGACGCCGTGTCCGCGGTGAACCATGCGGCGTAATTCGGCGCGCGCCAGAACGAACGGCGCACATTCGCGCTTTCGATCACGGCACCCATCGGAACACCTGCTGCACGATGGCGACCGGTTCGACATCCGCATCCTCGATATCGTCGATATCTGCGGAATCGTCTGCGTTGATATGTGCACGATCACGTTCTTCGATGAGCATCCTGCGTCGTTCACTCACGTGTTCCCACGTGCGCATGACTTCATTGAGCTGTTCCACCATCGCGCGCGTCTCATCTGGAGTGAGCCGCAGGACGCGATCGTTGGCACCGCACGTGTCCACCCATTGCTGTGGCAATGTGGGAAGCACATCGAGGAACCGTTCGTACGCCATTTGGTAACTGAGCGCAGCCGTACGGCTGAACGCGTCGATGACGTCCGCATCCGCGCTGTCGGGCCGCACGTTCGTCGCATGATGGCATGCGCGCCAATGGCTTTTGCGCCTGTCTCCGTCTGGCGTCACGGCTTTTTCGACGAGTCCTGCTTTCGCGAGCTGCGCGAGATGGTAGCTCACCGCACCTGGGGCCTCGCCGGTCGCCGCGCTGAGCTCACCGACCGTTTGCACATCGCCGACGCGCAGCGCACCGAGCAGCCGCATCCGTGCCGGATGCGCCATGCACTTGAGCGCCTCCTCGGACGCCGCGGAAGCCTCCTCCTGATTGGTTATCGTCGACCTTTCAGCCGCTTGCAATCGTCGTTCCGTCATCAGGTCTCCTTTCACACATTCCAAGTATACAAAATATTTGTACAAATCATTTGTGATTCTGTTCGCCGATGACACCACCATGTGTTTTCCATGGTTGCGCACTGCACACAGCCGCGCTCTGCGGCACCGCCGCCAACTACAGCCATATGTACGCTGCAGACGGCTGCACTAAGCGTCACCGCCGCCGGCTACAGCTACCTACACGCCACACACGGCCGCGCACCGCGGCACCGCCGCCAACGACAGCCACATGAACGCTGTAGACGGCTGCACATTGCGGCACCGCCGCTAACTACGTCCATTCGTACGTTGCAAACGGCTGCACTAAGCGGCAGTGCCGCCAACTACAGCCATATGTACGTCGCAAACGGCTGCACAGTGCGGCACCGCCGCCAACTACAGCCGTCCACAACAGCCGTCCACAACCGCTGACGACTCACTCGAATACGAAATCGACGTTGACGATGTGCAGCTTCGGTTCGAGCGCCTTCTCCATCGCCTGCCGCGCGCGCACGAGTTCCTCGATCTGCACGGTGCCTTTCGTGCTGCCGATGAAGATGTCGACATCGAAGTTCATACCGGTTTTGAAGACGTGGATCTTCTCCATATCGATGCCCGCGGGCATATGTGTTTCGACTTCGCGCGTCACGAATGCGGAGATCTCCTCGTCGTCGTGTGTGCCGCCGACGAGTTCGACGAACGCGTCACGCAGCACAATGACCGGTTCTTTGATCGTCAGCAGCACAATGATCGTCGTGATGAAGAAATCGCCTGTGTAGTGCAGGAAATCAAACGGGGTGCCGTCGGGGAGGAAGTACAGCAGCACGGCGACGACGCCGATGCCGAGCGAGATCATCCCGTCGATCCATGTACCGTTCGCTTCCGCTTTGAGCATGAGGCTTGCATCGCCGATCGAGCGGTTGCGCGCACGATAGTATGCGACGAGCACAAGGCATACGGCGACCGCGGCGATCTGGTAGATGATGACGGGACCGAAACTCAGTCGCTCACCTTCGCCGTACGCGAAGTAGTCGATCGCGACGCGCAGCACATCGATGAACGAGAACAGCAGCAGGCATATCGTGAACATCGATTTGCAGATCGCGTAGATCGGTTCGAGCGCGAACATGCCGTTCGGGAACCGTTCGCTCACGCGCACCGTCTTCTTCGACAGATACGCGGCGACACCGCCCGAGATGACCGAGATGACCGTGAACGACGCGTCGAGGAACATCGCCTTGAGCCCCGTGAGGAAGAACACGAAGAACCCTGCGAACACCATGACGACATTGACGATGATGCCGACCTTCAAGGCCTGCTGTTCGATGTGCTTCTGATGCATGCCGCCTCCTCGTTGTTCCATATGGCGCCGCATCGTCGTCGCGCGCGGCCGCCGTCGCCTATCACACCCCAACCAGTGTAGTGAACGCGCGCATGGCTGTGGAGTTCCGGTGCGCAGGCTGCACGATTTCCCCTCAACACGGTAGAATCGTAGCCATTATGGCAGCATTTAGTTCTCTTACAGACAGGCTCTCGAACGCGTTCAAGCATCTCAAGAGCAAAGGCAAGCTTTCCGAGGCCGACATCGACGGAACGATCCGCGAGATCCGCCGTGCGCTGCTCGACGCGGACGTCTCGCTTGACGTCGTGCGTTCGTTCACGGCGCGCGTACGCGAGCGCGCGCTCGGCGCCGAAGTGAGCGAAGCACTCAACCCGGCGCAGCAGGTCGTCAAGATCGTCAACGACGAACTCACCGACATCCTCGGCCAGGGCGTCGATCGTCCGCTCAATTTCGCGAAGACCCCGCCGACGATCATCATGCTCGCGGGTCTGCAGGGCGCCGGCAAGACGACGCTCGCCGGCAAGCTCGGCTATTGGCTCAAGGAGTCCGGCCATACGCCTCTGCTCGTCGCGGCCGATCTGCAGCGTCCGAACGCCGTCACGCAGCTCGAAGTGGTCGGCGAACGCGCGGGCGTACCGGTGTATGCGCCGGAGAAGGGCGTGCAGTCCGCCGGCGGCGAAGCGGTTTCCGCCCCGGGCGAGACACATGGCGATCCGGTCAAGGTCGCGCGCGATTCGATCGAATACGCGCGCCAGAAGCTCTACGACACCGTCATCATCGATACCGCGGGCCGCCTCGGCGTCGACGAGACATTGATGAAGCAGGCTCGCGACATCCGCGACGCCGTGCAGCCGAACGAGATCCTGTTCGTCATCGACGCGATGATCGGCCAGGACGCGGTGCGCACCGCGCAGGCGTTCGACGAAGGCGTCGATTTCACGGGCGTCGTCCTTTCGAAACTCGACGGCGACGCGCGCGGTGGTGCGGCGTTGTCGGTCGCGTCGGTGACCGGAAAACCGATCCTGTTCGCGTCGAACGGCGAAGGACTCAAGGATTTCGAGGTCTTCCACCCGGACCGTATGGCGTCGCGCATCCTCGATATGGGTGACATCCTCACCCTCATCGAACAGGCACAACGTGAGTTCGACGAGGAGCAGACGCGCAAAGCGGCCGAAAAAATGGCGGAAGGCGACTTCGGTCTCGACGACTTCCTCGCGCAGCTGCAACAGGTGCGCAAACTTGGTTCGATGAAGTCGCTCCTCGGCATGATTCCGGGCATGGCACAGCATCGTAAGGAACTTGAACAGTTCGACGAACGTGAAATCGACCGTACCGAAGCGATCATCCGTTCGATGACCCCTGAAGAACGTCGTAATCCGAAGATCATCGACGGTTCGCGACGCGCGCGCATCGCATACGGTTCGGGTGTCACCGTGTCCGCCGTCAACGCGTTGCTGCAGCGTTTCGAACAGGCATCGAAGATGATGAAGCGCATGAGCAACAAGGCCGGTTTCGGCGCAATGGGCGGCATGGGCGGCGCCGGCGGCGGCAAGAAGAACAAGAAGGGCAAGAAAGGCAAGAAAGGCGCGTCGAAGTCCGGCAATCCGATGAAGCGCGAAGCCGAAGAGAAGGCGTTGCGCGCACGCCTGTCCGGCAACGCAAACACGTCCGGTTCGGCGTTCGCGAAGAAGCCGAAGACACCGCAGATCCCCGACGAACTGCAGGGCATGCTCGGCGGCGCCGACATCCCACCGAACCTCGGCGGTGGTCTCGGCGGCCTCCTCGGCGGCAACTGATCCGCAATGTTTTCCGCAGTGCGGAAAACCACGCACAACGGTACGCCGAGGCGCCTGCCCGCGTACCGTTGTGCGATAGTCGGGGTGCGATATCGATGCGCGTCGCATCACATGTACTACTGCGCGACAGAAAGGTTCCTATGCTCATCGCGATGTGGGTCATCCTGATTGTGCTGCTTGCGTGGCTCTCGCTCACGGAGCTGCCTGCAGGTTGGGACGGTCACAAACCACTGCCGTATCTCATCGCGCTCACGCCGTTCCTGTGGATCGCGTTCGTCGCGTTGTGCGTCATCGGCATATGCATGCGCGACTGGCCGTTCACGGTCTGCAGCGTCGTCGCGCTCATCGCGTCGCTTATGCGGCAGTCGGCGTATTGGCTCAACGACATCAAAGCTCCGAACACCGCGGCCGCACTCGCGCGATATCTCGCCGCACGCAACGCGGGCACGACGAACAACACAAACGGCGCGGACGCGAACGACGCGGACGCGAACGACGCAGACGCAGGCACCCCACACGCCGCGAACACGCGCGGCACACGCACGGCGCACACGACTTCCGCGCCATCCGCCGACCGCGGCCGTTTTCGCGTCCTCACGCTCAACTGCCGCTATGGCCACGCCGACGCCGAACAGATCGTGCGCCTCGTGCGCGCCGAGGACGTCGCCGTCCTCGCGCTCCAGGAATTGAGCGAGGACATCGTCGACCGTCTCGATGCCGCCGGTCTGCGCGAACTGCTGCCGTACCGCGAACTTGGCGAACCGCTCACGACCGACAATGGTGGGTTCAATGGTGTCTGGATGCGCGTCGAACCGTCCGAGAGCACGCCGACCGGAGTGCCGATTCCCGCCGCCGATGTCCCTACGATGACGATTCCGTTGTCGTCGACGCGCAACATCACGTTCGCGTCCGCGCATCCGAAATCGCCGATGCGCGGCTGCCGCGACTGGTCGGCCGGCATCATCGGCTTGCGCGCGCTCATCCGCCATCCGAAGGACGAGCCGCGCGAACAGTATCCGACGCTCGCCGCGATCGACGCCGCGAACGCCGCCGCCGAGGCCGAGGCGTCGGCGGACGCGGCCGCGCATGACACGTTCATCCAAGCCGGTATTTCCGCGCATTCGGCGACCGCGGACCGCGATACCCATCACGAGCGCACGACCGCACCCCACACGAACACAACCACCACGACAACCACACCGACACTCGACGACGACCGCGAGACGATCTGCGTCGTCATGGGCGACCTCAACGCGAGCATCCCGCATCCGAGCTTCCGCAAGCTCCTCGCCGCCGGTTTCCATGACGCGGCGCTCACCGACGCGCGCGGTGTGCATCCGACGTATCCATCGTGGCTCCGTTGGCCGCGCATCGTGCTCGACCATGTGTTGTTCACCGATTATCTGACCGCGTCCGACGTCCGTTCGATCAAGGTCGACGCCACCGACCATCTCGCGCTCGCCGCGACGTTGACGATCGTCGACCATCCGACGCCGCTCAACGCGGGCGCCGGCGAAACGTGGCCGGATTCATTGCCGCCGCTCGCGCGCGAACGCGCGCGCGACCGCATCCGCGCGCGACGGGACGCGGACGTCGACTGACGACGCCCACGACTTATGCGGTGACGGGCCGCAACGTGACGACGAAGCGGAAGCGCGCGTCGTCGAGACGGTACTGCGGCAGCAGTTGCGGTCCGCAACTGTTCGATCCGATGCCCGACTGCATGTAGTCGACCGATACGACGGTCGCGTCCGCCGCGCGCAGTTCGAAGTCGTGTGTCGCGCGCGTCATCTCCTCGGCCGTGTATGCGAGCGCCTGGAAGTCGAATGCGCGCGCATCGCCGGTGCCGTCACCGCGCAACACGAGGAGCGCGACGCCGTCGCCGCCGACGCTCGCCCAGTCGCAGTCGTGGTGGCTGCCGTTCTCCTGCGGCTTGATCTCGTCTTCGTAGAGCGTCGACGGTGTGCCTTCGAACATGCCGTGCCAGCTTGCGCGGTGCTTGTCGATGTAGCTTTCGTTCGGCCCGTATCCGCAGTAGACGACGTTCTTCATCGAGGCGGGCAGCATCATGCGGATGCCGAAGCGCGGCAGGAACGGGAACGCGGTGTCGCGCGCGACGTCCATCGTGCAGACGATCGAACCGTCCGCGTGCACGGTCCATATCGTGTCGACGTGCGCGATCGGCTGCACCGAGGGCGCGACGACACCGATCGATACGCGCAGTTCGACGGCGTTCGTCGTCAGGCGCGCGTCGTCCTGCGCGACCTCCATCGCGAGCGCCGCGCCGTCTTCGGGTTGCGCGATGCCGCTCGCGGCGACGGCGCGCACGTGCACATCGTATGCGCGCGCGGTCGCACAGTCGTACATCGCGCGCCGCCATTCGTGTTTGATGTACATGTCGTTGTCGGTTGGCGCGCGCCATATGCCGATCTCCATCGGTCGCACAAGCAGTTGGCGGTTGTGGTAGCCCAGTTGGGAGAAGAGTCCGGTGCGCATGTCGAGGACGTACCGCCATCCGTCGCCGTCGAGGACGATCGCCGTGCCGGTGCGGCTCACATGGATCGCCGATCCGCGTTCGTCGCCCGCGAGCATTTCCTCATGCTGTCGGCGCACCCATTGGTTCGTGTTGTCACGTCCGGGTATGTCGATTGCGATTTCGTCGAATCCGAGTTCGAACAGGGGGTCCATGTCCCACATCGCCGTCTTCGTCAGGTACCGCAGCACGATCGTGACACGTCCGTCGACCGTGCTGAGGTCGGGCATCCCGTCGAGTGTGACGGTGCCGGTTTCGCCCGGTGCGATCGCGAGCGACGCGTCGGTCGCCTCGTCGTCGCACAGGCGGTACGCGTGCATGACGCCGTCCACATAGAGCTCCCACATGAGTGTCGCGCGGTCGCGCAGTTGGAGGAAGTCGAGGTGGTTCTTCAGTGTGACGTGGACGCTGCCGTCGTCGTCGATCGTGTGTCCGGTGACGCGCGCGGGGCGGAACACGTTCTTGAATTCGTCGAGTCCGCTGTGTGGCGTGCGGTCGGGTGCGACCATGCCGTCGACGCAGAAGTTGCCGTCGTTTGGGCGGTCGCCGAAGTCGCCGCCGTACAGGTATTCGCGTCTGCCTTGCGGTGTGCGGCCCGCGTCGACGGCATGGTCGCACCATTCCCACACGTAGCCGCCGACGAGTCCTTCGTGCCGTTCGATCGCGGCGAAGTAGTCCTCCAAATCGCCGGGTCCGTTGCCCATCGCGTGGCAGAACTCGCACATCAGATACGGTTTGACATGGCCGCCGTCCGCGCGCGGATGCGCGATCGTGCCGTCGTCGCCGTTCGCGCCGTCGCCCTGTGGGCCGTCCTCGCTGAAATACGCGTCGATTTCCGCAATACTTGGGTACATGCGGCTGTGCACGTCGATGACATCGTAGTCATGCCGTTCGTGGCCGTCTGCCTCGACGTAGCGTGCGCTTTCGTAGTGCGTGAGGCGTGACGTGTCGTACCGTTGGATCCACCGCGCCGCGCGTTCGAAGCCGACGCCGTATGCGGATTCGTTGCCGAGCGACCAGAAGAGCACGCATCCGTGGTTCTTGTCGCGTTCGACGCAGCGGCGCACGCGGTCGAGAATCGCGGGCGCGAAGTCCTCGTTGTCGGCGATTGGCGCGTTCCACCCGTATTGGTCGATGCGCGCGTCCGTTTCGGGGATGCCCGTATGCGCACGGTAGAGGTCGTTCGCGCCGTGCGCTTCGATGTCCGCTTCGTCGACGACGAGGAACCCGAGCGTTTCGAACAGGTCGTAGTAGTGCGGCGCGTTCGGGTAGTGGCTTGTGCGCACGCCGTTGACGTTGTGCTGTTTCATCAACAGCAGATCGTCCCTGAACTGCTGTGGTGTGACCGCGTATCCGGTTTTCGGATCCGCATCGTGCCGGTTCATGCCGTGGATCGTGATCGGACGGCGGTTGAGTTCGACGCGTTCGTGCACACCGTCGCCCGTAAGCGCGCGCCGCACTTCGCAGACGCTCAGCAACGACGTGACCGCTTCGTCGTCGCTCACGATCGCAAGACGGTAGCAGTACGGTTCCTCGGGGTTCCACAGATGGACATCGTCGATCATCAACACCGCGCGTGCGTCGGCGTGGAATGTGCTGTCATCGGTACCGTCCACATCATCGACGTCGACCGCCGCCGCTGCGACCGCCGCGACCGTCGCACCGTCGGCGTCGAGGACCGCGACGGTCACGTCGTCGGGAAGTCCGCGCACACCGCCGTCGAGGTCGACGGTCACCTGCGCGCGCGCCGCAGCGCCATCATCGTCGAAATCGATGTCGGTATGGACGAAATAGTCACGGATCATACGCTCAGGGCGTGTGAGCAGATAGACGTCGCGGAAGATGCCGCTCATGCGCAGCTTGTCCTGATCCTCAAGATAGCTGCCATCGCACCATTTGAGCACAAGGACGACGAGCGTGTTCTCCCCCGGTTCGAGCTCGTCGGTCACGTCGAATTCGCTCGTCGCGTGCGACACCTGCGAATAGCCGACGAACGCGCCATTGAGCCACACATAGAAGCAGCTGTCGACGCCTTCGAAATTGAGGTACGCGCGCGGCGCACGCGCGTCGGGCGCATAGTCGAACACGGTGCGGTAGACGGCGCACGGGTCGTCAGCCGGCACGAACGGCGGATCGAACGGGAACGGATAGCGTACGTTCGTGTACTGGTTCCTGTCGAAGCCATGCATCTGCCATACCGACGGCACCGGAACCGTCGTGTACTCGGCGCCCATGTCGAACGCGACATCGGTGAAGACCGGATCGTACGCGTCAAGCGCGGCGGACACCTCGGCGTCAAGGTCGTGGATGCTCTCGTAATAGCGGAACGACCAATCACCGTTGAGCAACTGGAAACGGTCGGAATCCGTGCGGCGGTCGAACGTCGTGTCGATCGGCGCGCTCGCAGGGACGAAATACGCGCGGTCCGGCTCGCATCCCACATGCAGCGTCGTCAGATCCTCGTAATAGCGCGGCACGAACATCGCACGCCTCCTTTGGTCGATTGCGCCATGAACGCACCGGCCGGCGCCGATGCGGCATCACGTCACACTATAATCCGGCCGCCATCCGTCACGCGGCACGGCGCAGCGTATGACGCGCGCGACGCAATGACCATGGGTGGTTGTATCCTGACTGGGTTATTTGGCGATGCGGGACCCTCTCTTCACCCGCAGGCGTCAAGGAACACGCGCCCTGGCGGAACCGTGCCCCACACGGCGACGCGCAGTGCGCAACCCTAGTTTACAAGGAGAGCCATTTTGGCAACCAAGATTCGTCTCAAGCGCATGGGCAAGAAGTTCTATGCCGTGTACCGCGTCGTCATCATGGATTCGCGCAACAAGCGCGACGGCAAGGCCATCGAGGAGATCGGCCTGTACAACCCGAACACCCAGCCGTCGACGATCGAGATCGATTCCGAGCGCGCGCAGTACTGGCTCGGCGTCGGCGCCCAGCCGACCGACCAGGTGCGCAACCTGCTCAAGATCACCGGTGACTGGCAGAAGTTCAAGGGCCTCAAGGGCGCCGAAGGCACGCTCAAGACCGTCGCCGCGAAGCCGGATGCGGCCACCCTCATCGAGGAAGCCGACACGAAGGCGCAGAAGCTCAAGGCCGCGAAGGCCGAGGCCGAGCTCAAGGCCAACGAGGCCGCGACCGATGCTGACGCCGACGCCGAGCAGAAGGCCGACGAGAAGGTCGAGTTCGCCGACGCCGAAGAATCCGCTCCGGAAGCTGTCTGATCATGCTTGCTCAAGTCGTGGAACATCTGATTAAGAACATCGTCGATTTCCCTGACGATGTTTCGGTCAAGTCCCATGAGAACGCGCGTGGTGAGCTCATTCGCGTACGCGTCAATCCTGAGGACATCGGACGCGTCATCGGCCGCAACGGCCGCACCGCGAACGCGATCCGCACCGTCGTGCAGGCGATGGCGGACCACAAGGTCCGCGTGGACATCATGGATGTGCGTAAGTGAACGGTGAATCTGCACAGATGGACCCTCAACAGCCCGAGCTGCTGAGGGTCTGTCGTATCGGACGCGCGCAGGGACTCAAAGGCGAAGTGAGCGTGCAGCTCTTCACGGACGAACCGGAGGAACGGTTCGCCCCCGGCGCCGAACTCTACAGCAAGGACGGCGCGACCACCTACACCATCGAACGTGCACGCACGTTCAAGAACCGCTGGTACCTCAAACTCGAAGGCACCGATGACCGCAACGCCGCCGAGGCGCTCAACGGCACGTTCCTGTACGGGGAACCGTGGGAACTCGATGACGACGAATTCTATCCGAAGGACCTCGTCGGACTCGAAGCGCGCCTCGACGCGGACGGCACCGTCATCGGCACCGTCGTCGACATGATCGAAGGCGCCCAATGGCTCCTCAAGATCCGTCTCGCGCACCCGGTCGGCGATGAGAAGACGGCGCTCGTGCCGTTCGTCATCGACCTCGTGCCCGACGTCGACATCGAGGAGGGGTATCTGACGATCGACCCTCCCGGCGGTCTCATCCCCGGCATCTGAACGGCGGCGGCCGCAACCGGTCAGCCCAATCGAACGCCCCGACGCGTCCCACGCGGACGGGGCGTTCGATTGCATATACCAACGATCACGAATACCGATCATGTAAGGAACCGCGTATGGACATCGACATCGTCTCCGTCTTCCCCGAATATTTCGACGTGCTCAACCTGAGCCTCTTCGGCAAGGCGATCGACCGTGGACTCGTGACGGTCCATACGCACAACCTGCGGCAGTGGACGCACGATGTGCACCAATCGGTCGACGATACGCCCGTCGGCGGCGGCGCGGGCATGGTCATGAAACCGGAAGTGTGGGCGGAATGCATCGACGAGCTGCTCGGCTTCGGCGGCGCCGTGGACGGCAGTGCGCCGGATGCGGATACCGCGGACGCGAACGGCACTGCGGACGCGAACGGCACTGCGGACGCGAACGGCACTGCGGACGCGCCGGTCCTCATCTTCCCGAACCCATCGGCACCGGTGTTCACGCAGCAGGACGCGACCGAACTCTCACGCGCGCGGCACCTCGTGTTCGGCTGCGGGCGCTACGAGGGCTACGATGCGCGCATCCCCGTCTACTACCGCGAACGCGGCGTCGACGTGCGCGAATATTCGATAGGCGACTATGTGCTCAACGGCGGCGAGGTCGCCGTCTCCGTCATGCTTGAGGCGATCACGCGCCTGCTGCCGGGGTTCATGGGCAACGCTGCGTCGATCGTCGAGGAATCGTACACGGGCGCGAACGCGCTCCTCGAACACAACCAGTACACGAAACCGGCCACATGGCGCGGCATCGGCGTACCCCCGGTCCTCATATCCGGCGACCACGGCAAGGTCGACCGCTTCCGGCGCGACGAAGCACTCGAGAAAACGTCCAGGATCCGCCCGGATCTGATCGAGCGCCTCGATTGCGCGACGCTCAGCAAAGCCGACCGCAAGACGCTCATCGCGCTCGGCTGGGAGGTCTCAGGGGCGCATCCGCGCAGGCTCGGCTGAGCGGGAGCGGCGCGCGCGGCGACTGCAATGTTGCGGTGCCGCGTTGCGTGTACCGCGTGCGTCTATCAGTCGTCGTCCTGTTGCGCGACCGTGCGCGCGTATGCATCGGAACGGTATGTGTACACGGTCGTCTCGCCGTAGTCGCGGTGGTCGTCCTCATACCATCCACGCGGCGCGGTGGGGGCCTTCGTTCGTTTCGAACGTTCGAGGACGATCACGCCGTCCTCCCCGACCAATCCACGGGTGACGAGGTCGTCGAGCAACCGTTCGCAATCGTCCGTCGCGAACACGTACGGTGGGTCGATGAGGACGACGTCGAACGGGGTATCGACGGACGCTTTCGCCGCGTACCGCTCCGCCTTCGCGCGCACGACATGCGCGGACATGCCCGTCTGCCATCCCGAATGCCGTTTGAGCGACGTGAGCGTCGCCGCGATGAGCTTCGCGGCCTGCGCGTTCACTTCGACGACGACGAGGTCGCGCGCACCGCGGCTCAGCGCCTCGATGCCGAGCGCGCCCGTACCACCGAAGAGGTCGAGCACACGCGCGTCCTCAAGCAGGCCGCGCGCCTCAAGACGTGAGAAGAGCGCCTCCTTCGTGCGGTCCGTCGTCGGACGCGTCACCGAAAGCGGCGTCGTGAGCGGCGTCCCTTTGAATCGACCGGTAATGACATGCATACGTCCGAGCGTACCCCCACCCCGCGCAACAACCATTAGAATCCGCCGGTCCGGGGAACCGGACACGTGCAATCCCTACTTCACCGTCGGTTCCCAAGGTCTTGACGCCCCAGCATACACGCTCAAAGCCGAATTGTCGTGCGTCAAATCAAGCGCATATGTATCGTTTGCAGTGCGGTTTTTCATATTCGCAGCGTCATTGCAACGGAACACCTAGGCAACATGTGAGGAAAAGCACATCTTTTGTGCGTAGTATTGAGCGGATTCGTCCCAGATTTTCATGTCCTTCGGCGTGTCGTGGCCATCAGCCGTCAGTTGCTCGTCAGGAACCGTTCGTTGCCGCGTGTGAAATCGAGTACGGCGCCCGCGAGCTGCACGTGCCGCGCAAGTTGCGGATCATCGGCGAGGAGCGCCGCCGCGCGTTCGCGCGCGTCGGCGATCATCGTCGCGTCCTTGACGACGCGCAGCAGTTTGAGGCTCGATTTGCCGCCCGACTGCGCGTCCCCGAGCACATCGCCCGCGCCGCGCAATTCAAGGTCCTTCTGCGCGATCTCGGTGCCGTCAAGCGAATCCTTGATGACGTTGAGGCGTTCCTCGGCGACCGAACCGGCCTCGGCGCGCGAGACAAGGAACGCCCACGCGTCGGTGCCGCCACGGCCGACACGTCCACGCAACTGGTGCAGCTGCGAAAGCCCATAGCGGTCGGCGTCGAAAATGACGATGCAACTCGCGAGCGGCACATCGACGCCGACCTCGATGACCGTCGTCGCGACCATGACGGGCGCCCTCCCACTCGTGAACTCGTCCATGACACGCTGCTTCGTCCCGTCATCGTCGCGCCCCGTGAGCGTGCAGATATCGACACCGCGGAACTGCGGCAGCGAGCGCAACCGTTCGCGTATCTCCATGACCGCATGCAGCGGCGGCCGCGGCTGCCCCTCGTCGTCACCGAGGTCGACGATCTGCATATCGTCGTCGACGTCACCGCCGCGCGCGCCGCCATCCTCGGGTACGTCGATGCGCGGACAGACGATGTACGCGCGTTCGCCCGCGTCGATGCGCGCGCGCACATGCCAGAACATGTCCGACATCAGTTTGCCGTCATCCTCGGGCACGACGAACGTGCGGATTGGGCGGCGCCCTCCCGGCAACTCGGTGAGCCATGAGATGTCGAGGTCGCCGAACCACGTCATCGCGGCGGTGCGCGGAATCGGCGTCGCCGTCATGACGAGCAGATGGGGGTCGCGTTCCGACTTGCCGCGCAACGTCTCACGCTGCTCGACGCCAAAACGGTGCTGTTCGTCGATGACGGCGAGCGCGAGGTTCGGCGCCTGGAACGACTTCGAAAACGCGGCGTGCGTCGCGATGACGATGCACGGTTCGCCGCTCGCCGCCTTCGCGAGCACACGGCGGCGCGCCGCGAGGCGCATGCCACCGGTCAGCAGCAGCACCGGCACATCGTCACCGAGCGCGCCGACGGACCGCTTGATTGATGCATGGTGCTGCTCGGCGAGGACCTGTGTCGGCGCGACAAGCACGGCCTGGTGCCCTGAACCGACCGCCTGCAGCATCGCGGCGACGGCGACGACCGTCTTACCGGAACCGACTTCACCCTGCAGCAGACGTTGCATCGGATGGTGCGCGCGCATGTCCTCACCGATCGCGTCGATGACGTCGCGCTGCCCAGCGGTGAGCGGAAACGGCAACGCCGCGATGTAATCGTCGCGCAATGCGGTGTCGTCGCACGCGAACGCCGCGCTCGCGCTCGCGGCGTCGCGCGCCATCAGCAGCGCGCATTGGCACACGAAGGCCTCCTCGTAGCGCATCGTCGTGATCGCGGAACGGAAATCGGCGACCGTGTCAGGATCGTGGATCGCGCAGAACGCATGCGCGCGGTGCATCAACGCGCGTGCCTCGCGCACGGCTTCCGGAAGGATGTTGGGAATCGCCGACGCGAGCGCCTCGCGCACATGATCGCCAGAATCCCACAGCGAACGCGTGGCGGCCTCGTCGCCGGCGCCGGCGTTCGCGGACGCGGTGGTGGCCTCCTCCCCTGCGAGCATGCGCAACAGCTGCAGGATCGTCTCATGGATGTGCTCGCTCGAAATGCGCGAGTTCGCATGGTAGACGGGGCGTGGGCGGCATACGCGCGCAAGGCCTTGCGCGGGCGTGTCGACGTCGTATTTGAGCGTGCGCGCCGGCGTCGTGGCGCGGGCGGGTGACGCGGTGCGCGTCGCGTCGCGCGCGCCCGCGTCGTCGAACGCGAGCTGCGCGGGAGCGGGCACCGGCTCCTGCGGCGCGATCGTCAGGATCTCCGGGTGTGTGAACTGCAGACGGTCGTTGAACACACTTGGTTCGCCGGCGATGACGACGCGCAATCCCGTGTACAGGCGCGACGCCATCCAATCGACGTACGATTTGCGGTGCGAGAAAAAGACGAGGTTCGCGGCGGCGGGACGAAGGCCATGTTCGCGTGCGGAGTCGGCATCATCGACGAGCACTTCGAGACGGTACGACCCACGCGCGCTCATCGGCGACACGCGCACGCCGCGTATCGTGACGGCGCACGCCATCTTCTCGCCGAAGCGCACATCGCCGAGCGCGCGCACCGGCACCGGATCGGTCACGCGGAACGGATAGTACGTGAGCGCATCGATGACCGTCACGACGCCGAGCGCTTTGAGCGCGCTCACGCGTCGCTTGTTCGCCAACAACGTTGCCAGCGTCGATTCCAAGGTCACGGTGCTCATCCTCCCCATTGTCTCACGCGCGCGGACGTGCCCCGCGCGCGAACGCGAAACGCGGGCGTGCGCAGGCGGTGTGCGGGTGTGCTCCGCGTCCCACTCCGCAGCCCCCACCTGCCAACCCACCCGCAAACGCGCCTGTTTCCGTCCCGATTGGTAGGTGGGGTCTGCACATCCGGACACTCCACGCACCCGCACACCCGCGCACGCACCCTCACACCCGCCCGCGCATGGCAAAAAGCCCCGCCGGACGAGCAACGCTCACCCGGCGGGGCTTCACCATGCGTTCCGCATGGCGCAATGCATTCAGATTCGCATATCAGTTGGCGCTCACACGCTGAACCTTGCCTGCCTTGAGGCATTTCGCGCACACGCGAAGGCGGACGTTCTGGCCGTCCACGGTGGTGCGAACCGGCTGGAGGTTCGGCAGGAAGCGGCGCTTGTTACGAATATGCGAGTGCGACACGGTATAACCGGTACGCGGGCCCTTGCCACACACTGCACAACGAGCTGCCATAATGGACTCCCTATAAATTACTGTTGACTTGCAAGTCTGCGCGCAGCAGCGCACGTTCAAAACGCGCACGCTTCCACACACAACTTCCCAATGATACAACCTGCTGCCGGACAATGCCACCCTTCCCCCACATACACACGACATCCACACCCGCTACACTCCCGATTCCCGTGTGTCCGTCCACGATTCGCCGCACCGACGTCTACAATCAGTACCAGAGCGTCTTCATTGGGGGCCGCCGCAGGGTACTGGAAGAGATAATGGAGCTGGAGTCCTTGGGAAGGGTTCCACGCAGGGAAAGGAAGCAACGATGCTCAGTGACATCGTCAACAAGATCCGCGCACAGCGTGACCATGAGCCCACCGTGTTCTCTCTTGGGCAGACGTGGGTCGATATGCTCATGCACGTCCCACAGATGCCCGAGGCGGGCCGTTTCATCGAAGCGAGCAACGTGACACGGTGCGTAGGAGGCAGTTTCCAAGTGCTCGACGCGGCGACGCGCATGGGCGCGCACACCGAACTTGCGAGCATGCTCGGCACGGGACCGTGGGCCGACTGCATCGCAAGCGCGCTCCGCCGCGCGCATATCGCGCATACAGGGCGCACGTTGCCGAACCAGGACAATGGTCTGCGCATCATCCTCTCCGATGGCGAACACAAGGCATATGTCGCGCACCATGGCGCCGAGTCGCGCGGTGACGCCGACGCGTACAAGGACATCCATCCGCAGAAGGGCGACGTCGTCCATATCAGCAGCAACGCGTTGATGAACGATGGTGCCGTCGCCGTCCAGAAGTTCCTCACACGCGCCGAATGCCAACCTGACGCACGTACGTTCCGCATCGTGCTCAATCCGACGAGCGCGTTGCGTCTCGTGAACACTCAGCTGCTCGAAACGCTCATCCTCGCGCGCCCGATATGGTCGATGAACCGCCAGCAGGCGCGTTCGCTCGCCGATTGTCTCGCGATCGACATCGATGAGACGCCGACGATGCGCGTGTCGGGTGGATTCGACGAATCGATGCTCGCGTTGTGCACGTCGCTGAGTGATGTGCTGCGCGCGCCTGTTGTGCTGCGTGCGGGTTCGCGCGGCGCGTGGATACGTCAGCATGGCGAAGGTGTCATGCATATCGATGGATTCCCGACGAAGGCGACGCACATTCGTTCCGCCGGACCGGTGCATACGGGTGCGCTGTGTGCGCTCCTCGCCGAGGGGTGGGATCTTGAGGCGAGTGTGCAGATCGCGAATGCGGCCGCGGCGCTCGCGATCGCGCACAACGTCAATGGTGTCCCGGTATGTCCGGGGTATGACGAGGCGACCGCGTTCATCAAGGAGAAGCTCGCCGATTGATGATGGTGGTGCGCGGCGGATGCGGCCTGTACGGCCGTCGCCGTGCGCCCGACAAGACTTACCGTGAGTACACCCATGCAGAAAGGCCGGGACCTAACGGTCCCGGCCTCCCTTTATCGCATATATGCACAAGTTCCGCAGTGCGGTACGCTTGGGCGCCTCCCACCGTACCGTGGTGCGGAATTTGCCGCATCACGGTACGGTGGGAGGCGCCCAAGCGTACCGCACTGCGAGACAAGCGGCGTCGTTTACGCCGCGTCCTCGCCGCGTTCGGCTTTGAGCACGTCGTCCGCGTTGAGCACGCCGTAGCGCAGGCACTGCCGCAGGAACCGCAGCACGTCGCCTTCGATTGAGTTCGCGAGGATGTCGACGGCCGCGTCCGCCGCGCACGGGAAGCCCATGTCGACGAGTTGCATCGCGGACGTCGCGAGCACGTCGATCGCACGTGCCTGCGGCGCGATCGGCACACCGATCTCGCGCAGCCGCGCTTCGGCCTTCTCACGGTCGGGCAGTCCGTCCCATCCGAGTTCGGCGCACAGTTCCGCCACCTCACGCCGCGCGGACGGTTCGTACGATGCGCTCTTCACCGTGCGCAGCGCATAGCATGCGGCCGCCGATTCGCGGTCGCCCGTCTGCCACAGTGCATACGCGAGCCTGTAATAGAGGAAATCGACGTCGTCGCGCACGACGGCGATCGTCAACGCGAACTTGAGCACGCGCGCGGCCGCCGCGTAATCGTCGTTGTCCGCGTGCACGACCGCTTCCTCGCAATACGCGGACGCACACGTCGGCGCCATCCGCTCCATCGCCTGCGCCTGCGCGGTCGCGGCCGCATAGTCGCCGTCGTCGCGGTAGATGTGGGTGAGGCCGACGCGCGCGTTGTAGAGCGCGTCGGGTGCCTTCCAATAGCGGTTGTGCGGTCCGTCGTCAACGAGTGAGACGAGGAGCCGCTGCGTCGGGTTCTCGCAATAGAGCGGCTTTTCGTTCGCGGGTGCCTGTTCGTTCATCTCGATCTGCATGATGATGGATTCGAGTTCGATCGAGGTGCCGACGGGCGTGTCCGTTTCGCTGTCACGCCGCAGGTCGAGGATCTCCGATCCCTTGATTGATCCCGTATCGTGCAGGATGTCGAGGTCGCTCGCCGTGTCGGCGCGCAGCAGCGCGCCGAGTTCCGGCGGCAGCGGACGCTTGTCCGCCCACAGCGGCGTACGGTTCGCGAGGAGCGATTGCGGCACCGGCAGTGGTGTGATGACGTCGAGGCCGCGGCGCGCGTTGAAGCTGAGCGCGAACGATGTGGGACGCAGCATCGGCATGACGCGCGCGGGGTCGTCGTCGAGTGTGGGGTCGTCGAATGCGCCGTTGGTGTAGAGCGGCAGCACTTGCGCGGTGAACGTCGCGCGGTCGAACGCGAGTGAAAGGACCGGATCCTCGGTTTTGTAGAGCGATCCACGGTAGCCGGTCACGGTCACCGAGGTGACGTGCGGCCCCGCCGTGAACGCCATCTGCGCGAAGAGTCCCGCGAGTTCGAGCGCATACGCCGCCGCGTGTGCGGCGCGCATCGCGCGCACGTCGACGAGGTGCCCGTCGCGCCAATCGCTCGACTGGAACTGTGTTTCGTCGGGGGCGGAGAAGATGACCGCCATCTCTCCGGTCGCGGTGTTGACGTCCGCGCGGTATTCGAGGCGGTGCGGCAGGACGAGCGATTCGCCGATCGTGATGAAGCGCGTCAACGTGTCCCAGATGCCGCCGGCCGCCGCCTGTGCGTCGTTGATGCGCGCGAAGCGGTTGTTGACGTCCGTGTAGTCGAGGATGTGCGCCATGTGCTGTGACCAGATATGGTCGCGCCTGCGCACCGCTTCGTAGCATTCGGCTTCGCTCAGCGACGTGACGAAACCGTTGTCGTTGTCCTTCGCGTCCGCGGCGCGCTGCACCGCGGCGAAACGGTTCAGGGCCGATTCGACGGCGAGCACGACGTGGCGGTCCTCGGTCGCCATCGCACCGTTGAACACGGCCCAGAACAGGTTCGTGCCGCCGACGATGATGTAGTGCAACGGTTCGCGAGCGCTCACGGGGCGCAGCGCGGCCGCGCCCGCCTCGATGAGCTCACGCGCGGCGAAACGGTCGATCGGCGCGGCCTCGTCCGCATGCACGGCGCCTTTCCATACGATCGCGTCGATCGCGTCGGCGACCGGCGCGTCCGTCACGGTCCGGAACTCGTCGAATATGCGTCCGAGCCCCGCCCCGGGCGTACGTCCCGCGAGGCGCGGGAAACGGCATGTGAGCAGCCAGCTCGCCGCGAGCAGGACCGGCAGCGCATGCGACCCGCGCGTATAGGGGCCGAAGTCGAGCGCGCCCGCAAGAACCTGCACGTTGTCACCGTGCCGTTCGTATTCGCCGAAGCTCACGCCGCGTTCGGGCGCGAAGACGCTGCGCACGCGCATCGAGCCGGTCTCATCGTCGCTGTCCTCATCCCATGCGTTGAAGAAGACGTCGGCGCGGCCGTCGAGGTCGCGCGCCGCATCGTCGTCAAGGACGTGGTCCGTCGCGAACACCTTCATGTCGTCGCGGATCCACGCGAGCACGTGCACGCCACCCGCGGCCGGCGCGACGACGTAGCCGAGGCCATGGTCGGGCTGCGGCAACGCGGCCGTCACCGCGTACGTCTCGCCGGCCGGCTGTCCGGGCAGCGCTTCGAGCGTGATCATGCCGCCGCGGCCCGGGAGTTCGTAGACCGGTCCCGTCACCGGCGCCGCGGGCGCCACGGCGGGAGGCGCGACGGGCGCCGGTGGTGTGGCGATCGGCGTCGCCCCGGCTGGTGGCGGCACCGCAGGGATCGGGGGGACGGTGAAGCCGCTCGCGGGCGGCATGCCGTTCATCTGTGTCATTGCATCTTCCTTGTCATCGTTCATCGTCATCGATCGGCTTGTGGTGTTCCTTCGTCACTCAATGTTGCCGTTTGATGTTCCTTCGTCACTCCGAGATCTCGTCTTCGCTGTACGTGCCGTAGAGGAGCGTGCTGCCAAGCCAGTTGAGTGTGTCGTCATGGTCGACGCTCGCGCACAGCCGTGTGCCGGCGCCCGCGGCGAGCGGGAACCCGGCGTCGACGAGGTCGATCGTGTTCTGCGCGAGTGTATGCATGAGCGCATGCGACGGCACGACGGGGATGCCGTTCGCGCGCAGCAACCGCTTCGTATCCTCGATCGCGGGTGCACGGCTCATGTCGCCTTCGAGCACTTCGCCGAGTTCCTCGATCGCGGGCTCGCGCAGCCAGCGCACCGGCATCGTGAGCGTCATCGCATAGCATGCGGCGGACACGTCGGCCTTGCCGAGGTTGCGCATCGCATAGGCGAGGCGGTAGTAGAGCATCGCGATGTCGTTCACGTCGACCGCGTACGGCAGCGCCTTGATGAGCACATCCGCGTCCTGCTGCCAGTCCGGCGTCTCCGTGTCCACATAGAGCGCCGATTCGGTCACATACGCGGGGATGAAGAGCTTGCTGTAATGGTGGATGCGTGCGGCGAGCTCCTCGGCCTCCTTGACATGCCCGTTCTCGACATTGATGCGCAACAGGGCGGTCAAAGCGCGGAACATCGCGTCCGGCACCGGGAAGTAGCGGATGGCCGCCGGGTCGGTGCCCGGCACGCCGTCGGCATGTGCCGCCGGGTCGTCATCGTCGGTGAGCGCGACGAGTTCGCGTTCGGCTTGGTTGTTGCAGTAGAGCGGCTTGAGCGTCGGTGTCTCCTCGGGGAGCGGTTTCGACAGTTCCATGATGACCGATTCGAGTTCGATCACGGCGGACATCGGCGATTCCTCGTTGCTTTCGATGATCTTGTCGACGTCGGCGATCGAGATCGGTGACGTGTCGTGGAGCACATCGAGGTCGCACGCGCGGTCGGCGCGCAGCCGCACCTTGAGTTCGTCGGGCAGCGCGCGCGTGTCCTTCCACAGCGGCACGCGGTGCGCGGCGATCGCCGGCGGCAACGGCAGCGGTGTGATGCCTTTGAGACCACGGTCCTCGCCGAATTCGACGACCGATGCGGCGGGCCTGAACATCGCGAGGAGCGCGGCCGGATCGCCGTCATAACGCTCGTCGTTGATGTCGTCGTTGAGGTAATGCGGCAGCACATCGCCGAAGAACGCCATGCGGTCGAACCTGAGCGAAAGCACGGGGGTCCCGGTGAGCATGCCCGCGCGCGGTGATCGTGACCGACGTCGTCGCGATGCTCGACGTGAACCCGACGTAGGCGAGCAATCCTGCGAGGCGCAGCGCATAGGACGCGGCCTGCGCGCCGCGCATGTCGCGTATGTCGATCCACGTGCCGTCGTCGCCGATGCGCGACGCCGGGAAGCTCATCGCCGTCGGCGCGTTGAACCCGATCGCCATCACACCGGACGCGTTGTCGACGTCGACGCCGTATTCAAGGCGCAGCGGCAGGCGCAACGCCTCCGCGACGTTGCCGAAGCGCGTGAGCGACTCCCATGCGCCGCCGCGCCGCGCATGCGCGTCGTAGAGCTCCATGTACGGATTGCGCCCATCGATGCGACCGCGCACGAAGCGCGTGTGCTCACCCCAGCGCACAAATGCGCGGCGGAACGCGGATCCCGCCTGCAGCTCGTCGAGCGTCGAGAGCAGCCCAAGGTCGTTGTCAAGGGTGCAGGCGACGGCGCGCGCCTCGACGGCGCGGTTGAACGCACCTTCGACGGCGATGACGAGGTCGCGCTGCAATCCCTGGACGTCATTCGCGTCGAACGTGATCCAGAACTGCCCGGTCGTGTCGAGGCGGTGCATGCCCAATTCGGTGTTCGCCGCGATCTGCCTGATCTGCGGCGCGCCGATCTCGACGAGTTGGCGCGCGAGCGCGCGTTCGACGGGCGTGACCCTCCCGGCCGTCGACGTCCCACGGTGGATGACCATGTCGATCGCATCCGGCAGCGGCATCTTCTCGATCTCCTCGAAGAAGTCGGAGAAGCGTCCCGAGCTCGTCGTGATGCGTTCGCCGCGCAATGCGGGCAGGCGGCACGCGGCGAGCCAGCATGCGGCGATCGCGTCGGCGCGCCGGTGTGACGAGGACCCGTAGACGCCGACGTCGAACGAGCACAACGCGATGTATACGCTGCCGTCCGCGTCGACCGTGTATTCGCCGATGCAGATCGGGATGTCGGGATCACCGCCCTTGAAGCCGCCGTATACCGTGTCCCACAGGAAGATGGCGCCGATGCGCGGATTGCCGTCGTTCCACGGGTCGAGTTTGAGGACGACGTCCTGGGGTGAGGGCTCCTCGCTCAGGACCGTCCCGGTCGGGTGCACGGCGTCGTCACCGGCGATCCATGCGAGGATCTCCATCTGTCCGGCCGCCGTCAATTCAACGATGTACCCCTGACCGCCCTCGGGCTGTTCAAGCGCGTCGACGATGCCGACACGCATGCCCTCCGGTTGCCCGGGAATCGGTGCGAGGAGCCTGACGCGGCTATCCGTGTGCACCGGTGTCGGCGCGGGCGGCGCCACGCCTCCCGCCGGCGGCGGGGGTACCTGTGGGACGGCGTCCGCGTCGTCCCGTTTCGCTTTGTCGTTCTTCCTGCCGAATAATCCGAACACTGTTCGTGTGCTCCTTCCCTATCACCGGACATCATCGCCCGCGCATGATCGACCGGCCGCAATCGCGGCTCTCAGTCCACGCCACCGTAGTGGCCGCCTTTCCATGGTTTCGACAGTCTAGCGGACTTCGCCGCCGCGTTCACCCCCATCCCAGCACGTGAGCACGTTTGCATCACACTGTGTACCGAGCACGGTGCACATCGCACGATGCGCATATGCCGCACAACCTGCACACCTACGCACACCGACGCCGTCCGCTCGCCGCGCAAAGCGTGCGTAGGGTACCGTGGTACGCATGACGCCTACGCTCCTCGCCATCGAAAAGACATTCCTGTGGTTCCTGCTGTACAGCTTCGTCGGCTGGCTGTGGGAGACCTGCCTCAACATCGTCATGAAGAAACGCTTCGTCGACCGCGGCATCCTCAACGGCCCATTGTGCCCGATCTACGGTTTCGGCGCGATGCTCGCGATCTACGCGCTGCCGGGCGAGCACACGTTCCTCGCCGTGTTCCTCAGCAGCGGCGTGCTCTCATGCACGCTCGAATACTTCACCTCGTGGGGCATCGAACAACTGTTCCATATGCGGCTGTGGGACTATTCGAACAAGCCATTCAACATCAACGGCCGCGTCTACCTCAACGGGTTCATCTTCTTCGGCCTCGGCTGCACCGTCGTCAAACTGTGGGTGCAACCGCACGTCATCGCGATGCTCGACGCCGTGCCCCCACTCGTCATCACGGTCGTCTCCGCGGTCCTCCTCGTCATCCTCCTCGCCGACGTCGCCGTGACCCTCGCGGGCCTCATCAGCATGTCAAGCCGCCTCGGCCACGTCGAAGCGGACATCAAACACCTCAAACAGCGCGGCATCGCGCGCCTCGACGTCGACATCACGGCAGCCGACGCGCATATCGAAGCAGCCGAAACGCATCTCAACGAAGCATTCTCGAAGCACGTGCACGACACCTTCAACCTCCAGCAGCGCCGCCTCATCGACGCATACCCGCACATGCGCACCGCGCACGACCCGCATGTGCTCCACGAGATCCGCGCACAGTTCGCGAAATACCATGCGCGCCGCACGAACAACGACTGAGCCAAGCGCAACGCGCGCGACATACGCGCGGCGTACGCTTGGGGCACAACCCTGACGTTCGACTCCGGAGGAACCCATGATCAACGACCGTTTCAAGGACATGCTCAATGAGAAATCCGTCATCCGTTCGATAAGCGAACGCGCAAGCGCACGCAAACGCGAAATCGGCGCCGACAACGTCTTCGACTTCTCGATCGGCAATCCGAACGTCCCCTGCCCATCGCAGTTCACCGACGCGGTGCTCGACCTGTACTCGACCGAGCCGCCGCACGTGCTGCACGGCTACAGCCCGTCGATGGGCATCCTCTCGGTGCGCCAGGCGATGGCGGACTCGCTCAACCGCCGCTTCGGCATGGACTACAAGGCCGCGCACCTCTTCCCGACGGCCGGTGCGACGGCGGCGCTCGCGCACGCGTTCCGCGCGGTGACGAAGCCGGGCGACGACATTGTCACATTCGCGCCGTACTTCCCCGAATACCAACCGTATGTCGAAGGCACGGGCGCGCATCTGAAGATCGTGCCGCCGGACACCGCACATTTCCAGATCGATTTCGACGCGCTCGAACGCACGCTCGACGCGAACACGGCCGCCGTCCTCATCAATACGCCGAACAATCCGTCGGGAACGGTGTATTCGGAGGAGACGCTCACGGCGCTCGCCGATATGCTGCGCGCGAAGCAACGCGAATACGGCCACGACATCTTCCTCATCTCCGACGAACCGTACCGTGAAATCGTCTTCGATGGCGCGACGCAGCCGTATCCAGCGAAGTTCTACGACAACACGCTCACATGCTATTCATTCTCGAAGTCGCTTTCGCTCCCCGGTGAGCGCATCGGCTACGTCGCCGTCAACCCGCGCGCGACGGACGCCGACCTGCTCGTGCCGATGTTCGCGCAGATAAGCCGCACGATAGGACACAACTGCCCGTCGTCGACGATCCAGCTCGCGGTCGCGCGCGTCCTTGACGACACAAGCGACCTGTCGATCTACGAGACGAACATGAACATCATCTACGACGCGCTCGTCGACCTCGGGTTCACTGTGGAACGCCCGGGCGGCACGTTCTACATCTTCCCGAAGGCGCTTGAGGAGGACGCGAACGCGTTCGCGCGCAAGGCGATGGACTACGACCTGTACATGGTGCCGTCCGATTCGTTCGGCATGCCCGGCTATCTGCGCATCTCGTATTGTCTCGAGACCGACCAGGTGCGCCGTGGCGTCGAGCGGCTGCGTGAGTTCGTGACCGAGGTCTACGGCGGCTGACGCGCGCCGTCTTCCGCCCGCCGCTGTCTGCGCATGGTGTATCTGCACATGGCGTATCCGCACATGGCGGCGACGCGTGCGTCCCTACAATGGGAACACGGCGGCGCCCGTTGCGCCACGGACGTTCTGGGAGGCCGGCATGGGAAACATTCTCGACTACGCGCGCACGGAAACGAGGGATTTCTCCGAGTTCCCGTTCCACGTCGCCGACGCGCTCGTGTTCGCGCTGCTCAGCTATGACAAGATCCCGTCCGACGTACCGACGCTCGCGGGGTTGCGGCAGCGCTACGGCAGTTTCACGAAACGGTTGCGCGCGTTCGACTGGCGGCGGCTCTCCCATTCGGTGCGCGCGCTCGTCAAGCCGCCGTTCGAAGGCCCTGCGCTGCGGCAGATCGAGCATGAGCTTGGCGCCTATGAGACGACGCATCCGTACATCGCACGGCACGCGGGCTTCGGCGACCCGCACGAATCACACGAGTTCTACCGGTCGACGGCCGTCAATCCGCGTTTCTCGATCGTGCACGTCTCGGCCGCCGAGGAACGCTTCGACGAACGCGCGCAGACGCAGTTCGCGGCGCTCACATTCCGCCTGCCGACCGGTGCCCTCGTCATCGCCTTCCGTGGCACCGACGATTCGCTCGTCGGTTGGAAGGAGGATTTCAACATGGCCTACCAATACCCGGTGCCGGCGCAAAAGCAGGCCGCCGACTACCTTGAGCGCGTCGCCGCGCTGTGGGACGGGGACATCATCCTCACCGGGCATTCGAAAGGCGGCAACATCGGCGTCTATGCGGCGATGAACGCGCGCGACGACGTGAAGGACCGCATAAGCCACATCTACTCGTTCGACGGCCCCGGATTCCCTCCCGACGTCGTACGCAGTTATGAATACGGCACGGTCGTCGACCGCGTCACGAAAATCGTTCCCGATTCGTCGATCATCGGGATGCTGCTCAACGAATCGCCACGCGAGCGGCTTGTCGTCGTCAAATCCGACGCGGACGGCCTCGCGCAGCATTCGTGCTTCAGCTGGCTCATGCACGGCGACGGTTTCGAGATCGCCGAGGATGGGTTGTCCGCAAGTTCAAAGGCATTCAACGACGCGCTCAACACATGGCTTTCCGGCATGACGCAACGCCAGCGCGAACACGGCGTCGACGCGCTGTTCCGCGTGCTCACATCGAGCGGATACAAGAGCACGACCGAGCTCATGAACGCGGGTCCGCGCGTCATCCCCGGCATGCTCGGGCAATACGTCGGGCTGACAGGTGAGGAACGCAAATACATCAACCAGGCGCTGTGGATGCTCGCGACGGCGACGTTCCGTCATTGATCGACGCACCCGTGCGCACGAACCGCACGTTGGCTTGTTCGATCGGTTCCACCGCGCATATCGATATACGATATGGCTGTCGGTGCACAACGCGGACGCCTTGGCTACACATGCGGACGGACAGTCGGACCATCCGGCGTTTCGCCAGCAGCCATTGTTTCACTACGCGTCCGCCTTGTGCCTATAGACTTGGGAACCAGCACAACAAAACGCGTGGGCCACACCCGCGCAACCGCCCACGCACACGGCATACGTCCGGATGGTGTCCATATCGTCCGAACGGTGCGCATATGCGCGGGACGACCAATGATCGACAAGATCTCGAAGGAGCGGAACGCATGCCAAGGCCTCGTCGTGATTCAGAGATTCTCCCGGCGAAAGACCGTCTCGAGAATGCATTCTGGACGCTGCTCGAGGAAGGTGATTACGACAAGATCACGGTGACCGATATCGTTCGCGTGGCTGAGGTGAACCGTAATTCCTTCTATTATCACTTCTCCGGGCTCCCAGAGCTCGCGGATTCCGCGGTCCTCCACGAAGTGGAGAAGCTGCCGATGCCGATCTATTCGCGCGCGGAAGGCGACCCGAACGTCGAATGGCGGCACTTCTGCGTCCGCCTGCTCAACGACCCCGACCAGATCCAGCACCTCAACCGCCTGTCGCTCCTCGTCGGATTCCACAGCACACATGAGCTCACCGAATCATTGCGTGACTTCCTGCGCATGACGTTGCTGACGATCATCGACCGTGACACGGCGACGCTTGATCCGAAATCGGAGATGCTCGTCGACTTCTGCATCGGCGGTGTGCTCGCGGCGCTCTACAACTGGCCCCATATGCGCAACCGCATCACCGTCGACGACCTGCTCGACAGCGACATCGCGATCCTGTCGATGGGCCTGTTCCTGACGATGTCCGGCGAGGACCCGATGCCATACTGGCGCCGCATGGTGCTCGGCTACAACCGCATCGGCAACCATGTGCCAGCCTACGCAGCCGTGACGAACGAACGGTACCGCTGAACGGCGGTTCGGCTTTCCCGGGCGGGGCCGGTGGGGAATCCACCGGCCCCGCCCGTCATGTCATCAGGCGGTACTGGTGCGGTTCCCCTCGTGCCGGTATCATAGCGGTGCCGTCGGCCGGCGGCGCACAACCTCACTTCCGGGAGCATCATGGACATCGTGTTGGACTGGCTCAAAGCGAACTCCGGCAAAATCATCCTCGTCGTCGTCGTGACCGTCGTCGCCGTCATCGCGACGCGCGTCACCTCGCGGCTGCTCAACAAAGTGCTGCGCCGCGCGCAGATCCCGAACGCGTCGATCTTCGTCAACCTCGCGCGCATCCTCATCTGGACACTCGCGGTCACGCTCATCCTGCGCCCTGTTTTCGGCATCAACCCGGTGACCGTGTTCACAGCGCTCGGCATAGGCGGTTTCGCCGTCTCGCTTGGTCTCAAGGACTCGATCGCGAACACGATCGGCGGATTCCAACTCATGTTCTCGCACGTGCTCCAACCGGGCGACGTCGTATCGATATCGGGTGTGACGGGGACGGTCACCGACGTCACATGGCGACAGACGATCGTACGCGAGCGCAACGGCAACACATTGATGATTCCGAATTCGGTGCTCAACACGACGGCGCTCGAAAAGTACCTCCCATCGAACGAAGCGCAAGTGACGATCCCGTTCACAGCGAAACCCGGCGTCGATATGGACGCGTTGACGAAGGAACTGCTCGGCAAAATCAACGAATCGGCACACGACCTCATATCCGACGACCCGAAACCCGTCATCCGCTTCACCGGCTTCTCCCCCGCTGGTACGACGGGCAACATCATCGTCTACGCGAAGCCCGGCGTCGCATTGTCGACGGTCACGGACGCGATCGCGCGCGACGTGAGCTCGTCGTCGATGTTCACCGACCTCGCCGCGTCCGGTTCGGTCGCCGCGAAAGACGCCGCGAACTCCGCGCACCCCCGCGCATAAGTCCCATTCCGCACTGCGGTACGCTTACGCACACGTGAGCGTACCGGAATGCGGAGTATTGCGCGCTTAATTGACGAAGGTCATGAACAACGTCCCGAGGACGCCAAGGCACAGGAACACGATGACGCCGGCGTTGCCGTAGAACGTCGGCATGACCGCCTGGCGCGGCAGTTCGTCGGGCGCGGTGTAGCAACGGAACCGTTGGCGTCTGCGGATGAGCAATACGAAGCCCGCGATGAGTCCCGCGAGCATGAGCACAAGATAGCACGCGAGACATACGATGACGACGACGTCCGCGGTCTGCGGATGCGTGAGGATATCGGGTTTCGTGATGATGCGTTCGTATTTCGCGAGCAGTGGCGTCGCGATGACCGCACTGCCGCCGTTGATCGCCATATGCAGCGCGACCGTGTACCGCAATTGGCTTGTGCGCGTATAGACGTAGCCGAACAGCAGACCGAGGCCGAACGCGTAGAAGAACTGGTAGAGGTTGAGGTGGAAGAGTCCGAAGAAAAGCGCCGAAAGCACAATCGCCGGTCGCTCCCCGTACCTGCGCAGCCGTCCGATGATTTGTTTGCGGAACAACCATTCCTCGACGAGGGGTGCGACGATGACGGTCGCGATGACGATGACGAACCAGTTCGACCCGGTCATCATCGTCGCGATCCTGTTGTCCGCGGTCCCGTTCGACAACAACGCCGACAATACGATGCCGAGGATGTTGCCGCCCCACATGATCGGCAGGCACATGAGCAGGAACACGAACCACTGCGAGAAGCGCAGACGGAAACGCCGCGTCCGCAACAGCGGTGTGTTGCGGAACAGTTGGTATCCGATCGGAATCGCGCATACGCACAACGCGAAATCGGATATCGTGATCGCCATCCACCCGGCCATGCTGCTTTTCATCCACATGAACGCCGACTGCAGCAGCAACGTGATCGCGACCCACAGCACGACGATGAACGAGAACCCCGCACCGATCGACGACGCCGCGCGCTTCGCCTTCGCGACACGTTCGTCGATCTGCGGCTGCGGCATCGGCGTCGGCGACATCGCATAGTACATCCGCGGTTGCGCGGGCGGCGGCGTGGACACCGGCATCGGCGGCGTCTGCGGCGGCACCGGCGGCTGTTGCGGCACGTGGTTGTTCGGCGTCATGTTCGTCATCGTTCGCGCTCGACCTCACATACGCAGCAGCGCGGTCATGACCGAACCGAACAACACGAACACGAGGATGCAGACGAGGATCGTCAACGCGATGCTCACGGCGGAAATGATGATGCCCGCGAGCGCGAAATCGCCGCCGCGTTCACCGGATTTCTTCGTCTGCGTATAGCCGATGATGCTCAAGATGAGTCCGATGAGGGAGAAGAAGAACGAGCAGACGAATCCCGCGATCGCCATCGCGTTCCACTTCGACGACTGCGCGTTGTAGTACTGCGGCTGCGCGTAGTTCGGATACTGTTGGTCCGGGTACTGCGGCTGCTGCATCGGCTGTCCGCCGTTCGCATACGGATTGTATTGGCTCATGGTTCCTCGTTTCCCGCGCGCCTGCGCGTCCTTCCTGGTCCTTCCTGGTCCCGCGCGGTCGCGCGGGACGTCGCTTCCTCTACAGTAGACGAGAACGCCACGCTCCGCACGCGGCGTTCATCGGAACAATCAATCGTCGGTACGACCAGTCCTCGATACGATCAGTCGTTGAGGAGCGAATCGTAATCGTCCATCGACACGTCGCACTGCGACTGAGAATCGTAGGTCTTGTCCATAATCGTCTTCCCCTTCGAGGTTTCGAGGATGAACTCGACTTTCGCGTCCTTGAGGCTGTATTCGTCCTCGAGTTGCTTCACGAATTCGCTCATCGGGGAGCACAGGATGCCGTCCATCATCGACGAATAGAGGCTTTCGTAGGCGTCGTATTCGGAATCGGTGAACCGGACCTTGTAGATGAGTGTGTTGCCTTTCGCGCTCACGTCCATCGTCATGCCCTCGGTATCGCCCGATGAGCCCTCGATTGCCTGTTCGATTGCCTTCTTGACTTCCGGATTGCTGAAGGCCTGCTCGAGCGTCTTGCCGTCGCGCAGCGCCTGGTCGATGTCGGCGTTGTCGAGGCCGCCGCCGGTGCCGAACGGATCGTCCGTCGGATCATCGGTCGGGTCGTCGTCCGGATCGTCCAGGTCACCGAAGGGGTCGTCGGTCGGATCGTCCGTCGACTTCGGCGACGACGTCTGGCTGTGCGTCGCGCTCGGCGATTCGTTGCCGCCCTTGTTGTCATCGTTCTTGTTGAGCGCGATGACCGCGAACACGATGCATGCGATGAGCAGCAGCGCGGCGACGACGCTCACGATGATGATCGGCGTCTTGTTGTTCTTCGGCGGCTGCTGGCCGTTGAACGGCGCGTTGCCGTCCGGCGGGATCTGCGGGGGCATCTGCCCGTTGCCGCCGTAGGTGTTCGCTGGCGCATACCCGTTGCCGTTCGTGGCGTTCGGGTCGTACCCGTTGCCACCGTAGTTGTTCTGCTCGAAGCCATAACCGCCGCCGTTGCCCTGTGGAGCCGGGGCGGCCTGCGGTGCGGCGTTGCCCTGCATCTGTCCGAAGTCGAACGCCTGCGTCGGCTGCGCCTGTGCGGCGCCGTCGTATTCAGTCGTGCGCGGCTGTGCGTTGTACTGCGGTGCACCACCATACGGTTCGCCATACGTCGGCATCGGCTGCGTTGCGTTCGTCGGCGGCATCGGCTGCGTTTCGCCCATCGGCTGCGACGGCTGCATCGGTTGCGCGTTGTAGGCGTCACCGTACGTCGGCATCGGCTGCGTCTCGTTCATCGGTTGCGGCGTACCCGGATACGCCTGCGTTTCGTCGTAGGCGGAGTAATCGGGATTGCCGTACGCCTGCGTCTGCCCTTGTTCCGTCGACCGCGTGTCCTCGTATCCCGGATAGTTCGGATACTGCGGATTGCTTTGCGGTTCGCCAGCGGAACCATACGGCGAGTTCGGATTGCTCATGTTGCTGTCTTCTCTTTCATCATTGGTTCGGACGAACTTCGCCCGCGTGTTCGCTCGGACATCATCGGACGACGATGCGCCATGCACCGTCCGCTCCGCGACGTCGTGGGCGTCGGCGATGGCCGCACCATGCACGTTCCCGTAACGCACACGAATAGCAACAGTGTATCGAACACCCTTCTGCGATCGTTCTCAGGTCTGACTCGTGAGATATCAGCCAGACAATCGACAATCGTCGAACCGTACGCCGCACACGGCTGCACACTGCGGCACCGCCGCCAACAACGTCCATCCGCACGCTGCACACGGCTGCACATTGCGGCACCGCCGCCAACAACGTCCATCCGCACGCTGCACACGGCTGTACACTGCGGCACCGCCGCCGGCGACGTCTGTCAGTTACCGGCGTACGAGTACGCTGTGAATCGTTGTAGCCGTTGACTTCTCCCACACAGAGGTGACCATGTCCACACCCACCACGACCTCCACCACCGAAACCCCTGAAACCACCGAAACCACCGCAGACGCGACGCCGCGCACGCGCGTCGCCGTCATCTACGGCGGCAAAGCGGATGAACATTCGATTTCGTGCATCACCGCGGCGACGTTCCTGCGCGCGATGGACGCATCGAAATTCGAACCCGTCCTCATCGGCATCACGAAGGACGGCGCATGGATCACCGACGGTGACGATCCGCTCATGTGGGACCTCGCACACGGTCTGCCGCACGTCGAACGCACCGCCGACGCGCGCGACGTCGTCCTCAACATCGGTGCAGGCGCGGACGGTTTCCTCGCGCGCAACGCGGACGGTTCGCTCACGTCGCTCGGCCATATCGACATCGTGCTGCCGGCGTTGCACGGCCCATACGGTGAGGACGGCACGATCCAAGGACTCTTCGAGATGATGGGCGTCCCGTACGTCGGCTGCGGCGTGCTCGCTTCCGCCGCATGCATGGACAAGCATTACACGAAAGTGCTGCTCGCGGCCGCCGGAATCCCCGTCTCCCCCGGTATCACGATCGACACCCGCCGTTTCGACGCGGCCGACCATTTCGCGGCCGACGGCGAACGCTTCCTCGCACTCGTCGACGAAGCCGGACTCGCCTATCCGCTCTTCGTCAAGCCGTCGCGTGCAGGGTCGAGCTTCGGCGTCACGAAAGTCGAACGGATCAACGATCCGGAAGCGCTCGCGGCCGCCGTCTACGAAGCGAGCCTGCACGATTGGCGCGTGCTCATCGAACAAGGCATCGACGCGCGCGAAATCGAATGCGGTGTCATTCGCCCCAAGCCGACCGATTCGCCACGAGCGAGCCTTCCCGGTGAAGTCGTCCTCGACAAACGCGAAAGCGGCGACGACCAGTTCTACGATTTCGACAGCAAATACATGGACGCCCAGGCGAGCCACACCGAGATTCCACCGAAGCTGTCCGACGACCTCATCGAACGTGTGCGCGACACGGCGGTGCACGCGTTCCATGCGGTCGATGGTATGGGGTTGAGCCGCGTCGACACGTTCGTGACCGCGGATGGCGACGTCCTCGTCAACGAAATCAATACGCTGCCGGGCTGCACATCGATTTCGCTGTTCCCGAAAGCGTGGGAGGCGACCGGTATCCCGTTCCCGGACATGGTGACGTTGCTCATCGAAGGCGCGCTCAGCGAGTAGGAAACGTGTGCACGTATGCACGAAAGGCCGCGCACAGCATATCGATATGCTGTGCGCGGCCTTTCGTGCATACGTGCACATGTATATATGCGTATGTCGCAGGATGCGCGCGTTCGCACTATGCGCGCGTCATTCGACGGTGATGTTCTTCGGGAACATCTCCGCGATCATCTGGTCGAACGAGATGCCGTCATTGAGGACACGTGTCACGGCCTTCGCGAGCGGCGTATCGACGTGGTACTGTTCGCCGAGCGCGACGACCGCGCCCGCCGTCGCGACGCCTTCCGCGACGCCGTTGCTCGCCTTCGTCGCCTCGTCGACGCTCATGCCCTTGCCGAGGTTGTATCCGAATGTGTAGTTGCGCGACAGTGGCGATCCGCACGTCGCGATGAGGTCGCCGACACCCGCGAGTCCGTAGAACGTCTCCGGCAGCGCGCCCGCGGCCGTGCCGACTTCCTTGATTTCGGTCAGTCCTCGTGTCTCGATCATCGCGGCCGTGTTTTCGCCGTATCCCGCGCCATGTGACATGCCGACCGCGAGCGCGACGACGTTCTTGAGCGATCCGCACAGTTCGAGGCCGATGATGTCGGCGGTGATAAACGCCTTGAAATAGTCGGTCGTGCACATCTTCGCGAATGCGCGCGCGTTGTCGATGTCGGTGCAGCCGACGACGGTCGCGGCAGGTTCACGTGCGGCGATCTGCTTGCTCAGGTTCGGTCCGGACACGGCGAGGAAACGGTTCGTCGGCAGGTCGAGTGCCTCCTCGACGACTTCGTCCATGCGTTTGCCGGTGTTCTTCTCGATGCCCTTCATCAGCGACACGACGAGTGCTTCGTCCGGCAGCAGACCGTTGAACTGTTCGAGTGCGCCGCGCGCGTATTGCGCGGCGATCGCGACGACGACGACGTCGGCGTGCGCGACCGCCTCGGCGCGGTCGCCTGTCGCGTGCATGTTGTCGGGCAGCTTGTCGACGCTCGGCAGACGTACGGGATTGCGGTGTTCGGCCTGGATCGCCTCGACGATCCCCGGTTCGATCGCCCACATCGTCACATCGTTGCCCGCGTCCGCGAGTACCTGTCCGAATGCCGTACCCCAGGCGCCTGCGCCCAGAACCGTGATGTTCGCCATTGTCTGCTCCTTCTGCCGCGCGAGCGCACGGCATATGTGGTTGTGCCGTCGGCGCGCGCGGACGTGTCGACGGTTCGTCTGGTATCTATTGTTGCCGTCCTGCGCGCGCTGTGTGCGATTTCGCTCTTGGCACCTGTCATCGGCCGCGTGTCGCGGTGTGTCGCGATATGCCCTGCCGTGTGCTGCGCGCCCCATTCCTACCGCACTCCGGTACGTTCGGACGCGCGCAAGCGTACCGCACTGCGGAATGTGGGCGCTATTGGTGCGCGGGTGGTGTCTTCGTCGATGCCGATGTCTTCGTCGTCGATGCCGACGCTGACGTATCGATGATGTCGGTTTCGCCGAGCGCGCGTGCGTCGATGAGGTGGGGGTCGGTGAACGGCGCGACTTCGGGCACTTCCTTCATGATGCGGTAGTCGTAGAACCCATTCGGTGCGGCGACACCGCGGATGTTCGCCATGACTTCCTTCATGCGTACGCGTACGCGGCGCGCGAGTTCGTTCGCGAGTTCCGCGGGCGGTTCGTCACCCCACGCGTCGGCGTGCGCGAGCAGATCGGCGTAATCGAGGCGCGTGTCGTAGCACATGACGACGTTTTTGCGTGGCCACGGCCACCAATGGTTGATGCTCGCGGCACCCCACGTGACCGCGCAATACAGCGGAATCTGGTGTCCTAGACGGCGCGACGCCTCAAGCGCGATGAACCCGACGCCGTTCTTCATGCTCATCGGCCACTTGTCCGGATCGCGGGTGACGGTGCCTTCGGGCCATATCGTGAGCGCATGATCCGACGTGAGGATGTTGATCGACTCCTCCTCGATCTGCCGGGCCTTCCCCGAATGCCTTGGTACAGGCTGCATGCCGACCGCGCGGAACCATTTGCCGATGATCGGCCATTTGCCCATCTCCGCTTTCGCCATATAGCGCGGGCGGCGTCCCATCTGGAACATCGCGACCATCGGCACGAACACGTCGAACTGCGTCACGTGCGTCGCGGCGGTGATGTACGCGCCCTCCGTCGGCACATTGTCGAGTCCCCACGCGCGCAGTTTGCAGCTCATACGCAGCACTTTCGCGGCGCCTTCGACAAGACGGCGCGTGATCTTCGGATTGAGTTCGTCGATTTCCTTCTGGTTCGGACGTACGCGTCCCGTCGGGAACGGACGTGTCGGATCGACGAGGTCGTATTCGGACGCGAGGCGCGCGACCTGCTTGTTGCTGAGCGGATCCACCGCCGAGCGCGGTGACGGCTTTCCTTTGGATACCATGCCCCCATTGTGCCCCGAGAGCGGTACACAGTGCGGTGCTCGACGTAGTACACAGTACGATGTGCACCGCGTACCGTCGTGCATCCCCACACACGCACGACGGTACGCTTACACGTGCGTAAGCGTACCGTCGTGCGTATATGTTGCGCGTTCAGCCGCGCTCAGCTGCACGCAGCAGCCGCAAATCAGGATCAGTCGATCTGCGCGCCGAGTGCCGCGAGTTTGCCGCGGAAGTCCGCATACCCGCGGTCGATGAGGCTTATGCCGCGCACATCGGACGGTCCGTTCGCCGTGAGCGCCGCAATGAGGTGGCTGAAGCCGCCACGCAGATCAGGCACGTCGATGTCGCGTCCTTCGAGCGGCGTCGGCCCGAATATGACCGCCGAATGCTTGTAATTGCGCTGCTGGAAGCGGCACGGCAGCGAACCGAGGCATTCGCGGTACAGCTGGATCGTCGCACCCATCTGCACGAGTGGTTTCGTGAACCCGAAACGATTCTCGTACACGGTCTCATGCACGATGCTCAGGCCATTCGCCTGTGTGAGCGCGACGACGAGCGGCTGCTGCCAATCGGTCATGAATCCGGGGTGCACGTCCGTTTCGATCGCGACGGGCTTGAGGTCGCCGCCCGGGTGCCAGAAGCGGATGCCGCGGTCGGTGATGTCGAATTCGCCGCCGATCTTACGGAAGACGTTGAGGAACGTCATCATTTCCGGCTGCGTCGCGCCTTTCACGAAGATGTCGCCGTGCGTCGCGAGCGCCGCCGACGCCCAGCTCGCCGCTTCGATGCGGTCGGTGAGCGCGGTGTGCGTGTAGCCTTTGAGTTCCTTGACGCCTTCGATGCGGAACGTGCGGTCGACGTCGACGGAGATGATCGCGCCCATCTTCTGCAGCACGGCGACGAGGTCCATGATTTCGGGTTCGGTCGCCGCTCCCGACAGTTCGGTTTTGCCTTCGGCGAGCACGGCGGCGAGGAGCGTCTGCTCGGTCGCGCCGACGGACGGGTACGGCAGATGGATTTTCGCGCCGTGCAGCCCGTTCGGCGCGGTGATGTGGATGCCGTCCTTGTGTTCCTTGTCGACGTCCGCGCCGAGTTTGCGCAGCGTTTCGAGATGGAAGTCGATCGGGCGCCCGCCGATGTTGCATCCGCCGAGCGCGGGGATGAACGCCTCACCGAGGCGGTGCAGGAGCGGTCCGGAGAACAGGATCGGGATTCTCGACGATCCCGAGAGCGTATCCACGTCGGCGACGTCCGCGAGCTGCACGTTCGTCGCGTCGATTGTCACGACGCCCTCGGCGCCGTTGACGTCGACGTTCACGCCGTGCAGGCGCAGCAGGTCGGATACGACGTGCACGTCGCGGATCTCGGGGACGTTCCTGAGCACGCTCGTGCCTGGCGCGAGCAGTGCGGCGACCATCGCCTTGCTTACGAAATTCTTGGCTCCGCGGACTTTGATCGTTCCGTTGAGGGGCTTGCCGCCAACAACGTGCAGCACGTCTTCCGTTTGTTCGGCCACGTCTACCTCTTTCGTATCTTGTTGTCGCTGTGCGCGGGCGGCCATCATGCGCCGTCCATCGAAGTCTGTCTGTTGTATATCTACATGCGCGTCGCCGCTTTTATTTCCTCGCGCGCGACGCCTCTCATCCGCCCATCCATTGTGCCATAAGGCATGTAAGTACCTTCGACCGCGCGCCGCACACCGCGCGCTGTTGGCGTTGCGCGCAAAAGCGTTGGCATGCACGTCGCGCGCGCATATCATCGAGGCTGATGATGGGTGCGGCGAAAGACATGCGCGCGAATGCACCACGTGTCGTACGCCGTTCCCGATGTGAGATGATTCGATCGAAGGAGATTCCGATGACCACTGTCGCCATCGTCGGCTGCACACACGCGGGCACGTTCGCCGCGACGTCGATCCTCAACGCGCACCCCGATTGGGATGTGCACGTCTTCGAACGCAACGCGACGCTGTCATTCCTCTCGTGCGGCATCGCGCTGTGGGTCGGCGACCACGTGTCCGATCCGAGGAAGATGTTCTACTCGTCCCCCGCCGAGCTCGAGGCGGCGGGTGCGACGATGCATATGCGCACCGACGTCACCGATATCCACGTCGCCGAGCAGACGTTGGAGTTCCGCGACCTTGAGACAGGCGACACGCAGACGTTGCCGTTCGACAAACTCGTCGTGACGACCGGTTCCCGCCCCGTCGTGCCGTCGATCCCGGGCATCGATTCGCGTCGTGTGCAGCTGTGCAAGAGCTGGAACCACGCGGTCGAATTGAAGGAACGTTCGAAGGACGCGAAATCGGTCGTCGTCGTCGGCGCCGGGTACATCGGAGCGGAACTCGCGGAGCAGTTCAGCGACATCGGCGTCCACGTGACGCTCGTCGACGCCGCCGACCGCGTCCTCGCGAACAATTTCGACCAACCGATAACCGATATCGTCGAAGACCGCTACCGTGAGCACAACGTGACGCTCGCGCTCGGCGAAAAGGTCGTCGCGTTCCGTGACAACGACGAGGACGACACGGTGACCGTCGTGACCGACGGCGGCGAATACACGGCGCAGTTCGCCGTCCTCGCGATCGGCTTCCTGCCGAACACGGACCTTGTGCGCGGCCAGGTCGATATGATGGACAACGGCGCGATCATCACGAACGAGTTCATGCAGACGTCGGTGCCGTACGTGTACGCGGCGGGCGACAGCGCGGCCGTCTTCTACAATCCGACCGGCCAATACGATTACATGCCGCTCGCGACGAACGCCGTGCGCCAAGGCATGCTCGTCGGCGCGAACATCGAGCAGCCGACGCGCAAGTACATGGGCACACAGGCGACGAGCGCCGTGCAGCTCTACGACCTGTCGCTCGCGGCGTCGGGCCTCACCCAGGGCGGAGCGAACCGGCGCGGCATGGACATCCGTTCGACCGAGCTCGTCGAGGACTACCGTCCCGCGTTCATGCAGACGACGGCACCCGTCACGTCGATCCTCACGTGGGATCCGAACACACGTCTCGTCAAAGGCGCGCAGTTCTGCTCGACCGTCGACGTCTCCGGTGCCGCGAACGTCGTCTCGATGGCGATCCAATCGAAATTCACGATCGATATGCTCGCGAACGTCGATTTCCTGTTCCAACCGAACTTCGACCAACCGGTCTACTATGCCGGCGCGGTCGCCGCGAAAGCCGTCGCCGAACAGGACCGTTGACGGACAATCCATATCGACGTATGCAAGTGCCGCGGTGCGCGGCCGCCGTGATCGATCACGGCGGCCGCGCACCGCGGCACGTTCGTATGCATATATGCCTGCAGCGCTCACCTATGCGCACATGTGCGCTCAGTCGCCACCGAGGTCGAACGCGGCCTCGTCGTCCTCACGGGAATACGTGCGGAACGCCATGAGCGTCTGCGTGCCGACGACACCGTCGACTTTCGCGATCCCCTCGGGAATAATCTGCGCGAGGTCGTCGAACTGTTCGGACGAGACGACGGCTACGAGGTCGACGTCACCCGCGACCGAATAGACATCGCGCACGCCATCGAGTTCGACGATGCGCTTCGCCGCCTCGCCAACCATATCGCTTTCCGTCGTGATCAACACGATCGCATCCGCCATGACGTCTCCTTTACTCGTTCGGGCGAACCAATGCTGCCATTATACGGTCGTCAACGTGCGCCTATCGGCCCCGCCCAACCGTCGTCGTGCGGTTCGCGTGCGGATTCGATGACATATTCCTCCTCGTGGAGCGCGGGGATCGTCTTCGGCTTGAACGGGAAGCGTTCCGCGCGCATCTTCTCATACGCGGCGATGTCGTCCTCGTGCTGCAGCGTCAGGTCGATGTCGTCGTATCCGTTCATCAGACGCCAACGCACGTAATCGTTGACTTCGAACGGCAGCACGACATCACCGCACGTCACGGTGCGCGTGTCGAGGTCGACCGTCATCTGGCGGCCAGGTTCCTCTTCGAGCAGTTTCCACAGCAATTCGACGCTCTCCTGTGGCATGATCGCCGCGAGCACACCGTTCTTCGCGGTGTTGCCATAGAAGATGTCGGCGAAACGCGGCGCGATGACGACGCGGAACCCATAATCGTGGAGCGCCCACACCGCGTGTTCGCGCGACGAGCCGATGCCGAAATCAGGGCCGGCGACGAGGATCTTGCCGTCCGCATACTCCGGTTTGTTGAGTACGAAATCGGGGTCGCGGCGCCACGCGTAGAACAGTGCGTCGTCGAAGCCCGCGCGCGTCACGCGCTTGAGGAAGACGGCCGGGATGATCTGGTCGGTGTCGACGTTCGAACGGCGCAGCGGGACGCCCGTTCCGGTCAGTGTCGTGAGTTTTTCCATTGGTGTACGTCCTTATGTCGTGGATGGTGCGGATCTGCTGTGTTCGGCTGTGCGCGGTCGCGCGTCACAGATCGGCGGGGGTCGAGATCGTGCCGCGGATCGCGGTCGCGGCGGCGACGGCGGGCGACGCGAGATGCGTGCGCGACCCCTTGCCCTGGCGGCCTTCGAAATTGCGGTTGGACGTGGAGATCGAACGTTCGCCGACGACGAGTTTGTCCGGGTTCATGCCGAGGCACATCGAGCAGCCGGCGTTGCGCCATTCCGCGCCGAACTCCTTGAAGATCTCGTCGAGCCCCTCGGCTTCCGCCTGCAGACGGATGCGCGACGATGCGGGCACGACGAGCACACGGTGGATCGAATCCGCCTTCTTGTGGCCCTTCATGATTTCGGCGGCGATGCGCAGGTCCTCGATGCGGCCGTTCGTGCACGATCCGATGAACACCGTGTCGACGGGAATGTCACGGATCGGCGTACCCGGTTCGAGCCCCATGTATGCGAGCGCACGTTCGGCGGCGGCGCGTTCGGTCGCGTCGGCGAAATCCTCGGGTGCGGGGACTTCCGCGGAAATCGGCACACCCTGACCGGGATTCGTGCCCCATGTGACGAACGGTTCGAGGTCCTCGGCGCGCAATGTCACTTCGGCGTCGAATTGTGCGTCGTCATCGGTCTTCAATGTCTTCCAATACTCGACCGCCTGATCCCACAGTTCGCCCTGCGGCGCGTGCGGACGGCCCTTGAGGTATGCGAACGTCGTCTCGTCCGGCGCGATCATGCCTGCGCGCGCACCCGCTTCGATGCTCATGTTGCAGATCGTCATGCGTGCGTCCATCGACAGGTTCTCGATCGCCTCGCCGCGGTATTCGAGGACGTAGCCCTGGCCGCCGCCGGTGCCGATCTTCGCGATGATCGCGAGGATGATGTCCTTCGCGCTCACATCCGCGGGCAGGTCGCCTTCGATGTTGATCGCCATCGTCTTGAACGGCTTGAGGCTCAAGGTCTGCGTCGCCATGACGTGTTCGACTTCGGACGTGCCGATGCCGAACGCGAGCGCGCCGAACGCGCCGTGCGTCGACGTGTGCGAATCGCCGCACACGATCGTCATGCCCGGCTGCGTCAGGCCGAGCATCGGCGCGAACGCGTGCACGATGCCCTGGTCGGCGTCACCGAGCGGGTGCAGACGTACGCCGAATTCCTTGCAGTTCTTTTCGAGCGTCGTCAGCTGCGTCGCGCTCGTCTCGTCCGGGTTCGGACGGTCGATGTCGACCGTCGGCGTGTTGTGGTCCTCGGTCGCGATGAGCTGGTCGACGTGGCGCGGCGTGCGCCCCGCGAGGCGCAGCCCTTCGAACGCCTGCGGACTCGTCACTTCGTGCATGAGCATCAGGTCGATGTACAGCAGGTCGGGAGCGCCGTCATCGCCTTTGCGCACCAAATGATCAGCCCAGACCTTCTCGGCCAGTGTCATTCCCATCGTCGGTTCTCCTCCTACAAAAACAGGTCGCGCATGTCAAGGGCGCGTTTCACACGTCCGACTAGCTTATGAGTTCACGTTTCAAGACATCCCACGTGCGTCACTATATGAGATATGGAGGTTTCGTAACCTCCGTGAGACGTCGAGAATCGTTGATTTCCCAGCATTGTCAAGGTATTTCGCCATTCGCTTCCCACACTGTGGAATGATTGCGGATTATTCGATTTGGTGTTTCAGTATGTGAGATGGCATAATCGAGACATGACTTCAAATACGCTATCCGCAAAATCCGCGCGTCCCATCGACGCGCCTGTGACAGAATCCACCGCCCCCGCGCCCGCCGTGGACGAACCCATCGACGCCCATATGGAGGAACGTGAGGAACAAGTGGACAACCGTGTGGACGAACGTGTCAAAGAGCAGATCGCCCGTGACAACGAAATCCACTCCGGCGTCGGCGTGCTCGACAAGACCGTCAAGATCCTCGACGCGCTCGAATCCGGCCCGGCGACGCTCGGCCAGCTCGTGAGCGCGACGAAACTCGCGCGACCGACCGCGCACCGTCTCGCGATCGCGCTTGAACGCCACCGTTTCGTCCTGCGTGACCAGCACGGCCGTTTCGTGCTCGGCTCGCGTTTCGCGGAACTCGCCGCGGCGGCGGGCGAGGACCGTCTGCTTGCGGCCGCTGGCCCAATCCTGCAGACGCTGCTTGACCGTACGGGCGAAAGCGCGCAGATCTACCGCCGTCAAGGCGAACAGCGCGTGTGCATCGCGGCCGTCGAACGCGCGAGCGGCCTGCGGGATTCGATTCCCGTCGGCGCGATGCTGTCGATGGAAGCCGGTTCGGCCGCGCAGATCCTGCTCGCATGGGAGGATTCCGACCGCCTGCACCAGGGCCTGCGCCATGCGCGCTTCTCGGCGGCGAAGCTCGCCGCCGTCCGCAAGCGCGGCTGGGCGGAGTCGATCAACGAACGCGACGAGGGCGTGTGCTCGATCTCGGCACCGATCCGCAACGCGTCCGGCCAGGTGATCGCGGCGATCTCGATCTCCGGCCCGAGCGGCCGCATGGGTTCGAACCCGGGCCACCGCTACGCCCCACTCGTCATGGGCGCCGGCAAGTACCTGACCGACGCGCTCATCAAGGCGAGCATCAGCCGCTGACGTGCGGCGCCCGCACCCGGCATACCCAAGGGGAATGGCCACCACTGGCCGTTCCCCTTGTCCATACGTACGCACCCGTACGGCCGCCTATGCCTATGGCCGTCAGCAGCGTCCCACCCCGCAGACGCCACCAACCGGCCCACCCGCAAACCAGCCAGTTTCCGTCCCACTACGCAGACACCACCCGCACATCCACCCGCAGCGGCCCAATCCGCAGTTCCCTCCGACCACACGGGACGCAAACCAGCCGATTTCCGTCCCGCTTCGCAGCTCCGACCTGCACCTGCGCCCACGACGCCCACGCCTGCAACAGCGGCGTGATCCGCTACTTGCCGAACAGGTTCTTCGCGATCGAGTGGAACACGCGGCTGAACATATTCGGCTTGTGCAGCAGGTTCACCCCTTCGCTTTTCGGCTTGGATTCCGCCGTCATCCCGTACACGTACGCCTTCTTCGAATTCGGCCTGCCGACGAGCTCGCCGAATTCGAGCAGTTGCGTGCGCGGCTCGTACGGATGCCGGATGTCGAACTCGAACAGCCGCGCCGCACGCCGCTCAGGGACCGGACCGTAGGATCCGAAGCCGCACGTCGGCGATGCAATCATGCGCACGCCATCGACGATGCCATCGAATGCATTACGGTGGTCGTGCCCCGTCGCGATCGCGAAGTACGCGTGCGTATCGCGTAGGATCGCGAATTCGCCGCTGTCGTCGTCAGGGCAGCTGATACCCTCCCCAAGATAGCCGCCAGGCGCCGTCTTCGCGTCGTCGAGCGTGTAGTATTGTCCGGAGAACATCCGGTACCCTTCGACGGCGTGCGCGGACGTCGCCATCGCCGGCTTGAGCAGCTGATAGTACTGCGGCAGCGCCGTATGCTGGAACACAATCGACTTCGCGTCCGCACCGAGCGCGTCCGGCAGCTGCCGCAGGAACGCCAACGCGCGCGCATCGGGCGCACCGTATCCTCCCGTCGGCGCGTAGTCGCCGGAATCAACGAGAACGATCCCGACGACCGTTTCCCCACGATCGTTCGCAACCGGCAGCGCAAACGTCCCCGGTTCGCACACGTATGCGATTTCGTCCGCGAGCGCAGGCGCCGTCGTACGTACGCACACGTCGCCCATCTCCTGTGTACGATCGGCACCGTCGCCGATGTGCATCGAACGTTCGATAAGCGGCGTCACCACGGGATTGAGGCACCCTTTGAATTCGTGGTAGACCGCGTCAAGCTGCGCGTTGCTCAGCCCACACTGAAAATCGTGGTTCCCATATGTGACCGCCCACGGAACGCCCACGTTCACCATCGGCGTCACGAATTGGCGTATCGATTCGCGCACACGTGCGCGTGTCTGTTCGAGTTCCGCCTCGCGCCGCGGTGTGGACATCGGCTTCTTCCAGTGGCGTTTGCAGAACGTGGCCGCGTATGCGGGATCGTATCCTGCGATCTGGTTGCCCGAGAAGACGACGAGGTCCGGGCGCGCGCTTGCGAGCGCGGCTTCGATGAGGTGGATCGTGTCGGCGGAGACCTTCGGCCCGTCCTGGATATCCGCGAGCTGCAGTATGCGGAATTTCCCCGAACGATGAAATTGCAGACGTCCAAGCCGCTGCGAAATGGACAACGGTGCGTCCGCTTCCGAAACCTGCTGTATTACCTCTCGCTCACTCATACTTCCAACAGTAATGCACATCGCGTTGGGCGCAACGCGTACTCGCGCAGATTCTCCCCGCGCTTTCCTCCCGGCGTATGCATACGCCGATGCCATTGTGCGCGGCTGTGCGCCACTATGTACGCAGCTGGTGCCACCGTGCGACACGTCCCAAACCGCAGGCGCCACCTGCACAACCACCTGCAAACACGGCTGTTTCCGTCCCGGATTGTAGACGCGGCCTACACAACCACCCGCAAACGCCATGCGTACGAAAATGACGAAACCCTCGCCGAAGCGAGGGTTTCGTATTGGCTGGGATGCCTGGACTCGAACCAAGAATGGCTGAACCAGAATCAGCTGTGTTGCCAATTACACCACATCCCAATTGGCATGTTCATCACCGTGGTGGTGAACTTCGTACCCCCAACCGGATTTGAACCGGTGTTGGCGCCGTGAGAGGGCGTAGTCCTAGACCGCTAGACGATGGGGGCATCATCTCGTTGCTCCGTAGAAGCAACAGAAAGAAAATATACTGAAGAATCCGCGCGAGCGCAAATCACGGCGTGTCGCGCTCTATTCCGCCGTTTTCGCGCCCGCATACGCGAAGGGGAACGTCAGCAAACGTTCCCCCACACGCGCAGCGGTTGCCGCACACCAACACGTGCACACCGTGCACATGCCCCGTGCACGTCAGCACATGCACGTCAGCACACGTTGCGCACACCGCACGCACGTCAGCGCTCTCGCGCACCCCCGCCTTACGCGCCCTGGATCTCCCCAAGATGCGCGCGCAGCCCTTCGAGACGCTGCATCGTGAGCGGCTTGCCGACGATTTCCATCGATTCGAAGAGCGGCGGCGAGACGCGCCGTCCGCTCATCGCGACGCGTACCGGGCCGAACGCGACGCGCGGCTTGTAGCCGCCGTCCTCGATGAGCGCCTTGTTGAGCGTCTCATGCAGATGGTCGGTCTTCCACTCCGCTTCCGGTACCGCGTCGAGCGCCGCGATCGCCGCGTCGAGCACTTCGCCGGCCGTCGCCTTGAGCTGCTTCTTCGCGTCGTCCTCCGGCGCGATGTACTCGCTCGTCGACAGCAGCGAACCGGCCATGCCGGCCACCTCGCCGAGCAGGCGCACGCGCGGCTGCACGAGCGGCGCGGCGGCGGTGAGCACGCTGCGCTCGCGGTCGGTGAGCTCGTCCCAGTGTTCGGCGGAGACGACGCCGTCGCGGAACAGGTACGGCACCGAGCGGTCGAGGAAGTCCTGCGGTTCGAGCATGCGGATATGTTCCGCGTTGATCGCCGTCGCCTTGTCGATGTCGAAGCGCGCCGGGTTCGCTTTGACGTCGCGCACATCGAATTGCTCGATCATTTCGTCCATCGTGAAGATGTCGCGGTCGGGTCCGATCGACCATCCGAGGAGCGCGAGGTAGTTGAGGAGACCTTCCTTGATGAAGCCATGGTCGCGGTGCAGGAACAGGTTCGATTCCGGGTCGCGCTTCGAGAGTTTCTTGTTCCCCTGTCCCATGACGTAGGGCATGTGGCCGAAGAGCGGCATCTGCTTGGCGACGCCGAGTTCGATGAGGTACCGGTAGAGCACGATCTGACGCGGTGTCGAGCTGAGCAGGTCTTCGCCGCGCAGCACGACGTTGATGTCCATCAGCGCATCGTCGACCGGGTTCGTCAGTGTGTACAGGGGGTCGCCGTTCGGACGCACGATCACATAGTCCGGTACGGAGCCCGCTTTGAACGTGATCTCACCACGGATGAGGTCGTCGAACGTGATGTCCTCGTCCGGCATTTTGATACGCAGCGCCGGCTTACGCCCTTCCGCACGGAACGCTTCCTTCTGTTCCTCGGTGAGGTTGCGGTCGTAGCCGTCGTATCCGAATTCCTTCGGTCGTCCGGCTGCGATGTTGCGCGCTTCGATTTCCTCGGGTGTCGAGAATGATTCGTACGCGTAGCCGGCTTCGAGCAGCTTCTGCGCAACGTCGAAGTAGATCGGTCCGCGTTCGCTCTGACGGTACGGTCCGTTCGGTCCGCCGACGCGGATGCCTTCGTCCCAGTCGATGCCGAGCCAGTCGAGCGCCTCGATGATCTGGTTGAAGCTCTCTTCGGAATCGCGCTGCGCATCGGTGTCCTCGATGCGGAACACGAACGTACCGCCGGTGTGGCGCGCCTCGGCCCAGTTGAACAGGGCCGTGCGCACCATGCCGACGTGCGGGATGCCCGTGGGCGAGGGGCAGAACCGCACGCGCACGTCGGCCGGCAGCTCCGGCTTCACATGCTCGCGCTCCTTCATGTCTTCCACGGAATCTTCGGGTTGGATGATCTTTGCAGCATCGGTGTCAGTCATGCTGTCCATTGTGGCGCGCGAACCGGACGTGCACGCACGCGCGCGATCACGCGCTGATCTCGGTGAGCACGGGCGTCTCGGTGCTCGTCTTGATCTGCTTGAAGCCGAGCAGTGCGATCGCGAGCGAAACGAGCGCGAGCGCGGTGACGACCATGAACCCGCCGTGCGAGCCGTTGCGGTCGATGAACACGCCGGCGATCGCGGAACCCGCGGATCCGCCGATCGCGTTCATCGCGCCCATCCACGCCATGCCTTCGGTGAAGCGCGTCTGCGGCACCAGATGCAGCATGAGCTGGTTGCCGTTGATCCACGTGGGCGACTGGCACACGCCGATGATCAGGTAGATCACCATGATCACCCACAGGTGTTTGGCGAACAGGAACGACCCGATGCCCAGATTCACCACGGCCAGGCACACGTAGAAGCGCTTCCACAGCGGGATCGCCCAGTTCTTCGCGCCGTACAGCAGCGCGCCGGCGAGCGAGCTGACCGAGAAGCACGCGAACACGAAGCCGGTGTACTGTTTCATGTTCGCTTCAGTGGCGAACGCGACGATCGAGATGCCGGCGGCCGACTGGAACGCGCCCAGGCCGAACCATGTGACGCACACGGCAATGAGGCCCGGGCCCCAGATCGAGTCTTTCTTGCCGCTCATCGCGCGGTCGTACGCCTCGCGCGCCGCCTGCTGCACAGCCGCATCATCGAGCCCTTCGGATGTGGCGTGCACGCGCGCGTCATCCGCGGCGCTCTGCGCGCGCATCAGTCGCGCCTTCTCGTCTTCGCGCGCGCGGAATTCCTTGCGCGTCAGACCGGCTTCGCGCGCAAGCTGCGTCTGGCTCGGCGGGCATGTGGTGAACTCGGTAAGGAACATGAGCGCGCCGACGAGCACGCACAGGCCCGTCACCGAAAACGAGAGGACACCCGAGATGACGGCGAGCGTGGAGGCGAGCGGATTGCCCACGACCCACATCGCCTCGTCGAACACGCCCGAAAGCGACAGCGCGCGGTTGACGCCCTGCCTGTCGTTGCCCATCAGGTACGTCCAGCGCGCGCGGCTCATCGCGCCCCACGGTGGCACGGCGGCCAGGAACGGCACGATGCAGTACAGCACCGCCGGGTTGGCATGCGCGAGCACGCACGAGACGAACGATGTGGCGGCGACCATCCACACGACGATCGTCGGCACGGAGACGGCGCGCTGGCCGAAGCGGTCGACGAGCGTGCCCAGCACGGGGCTCAGCACGGCGCCCGCGATCGCCTGCACGGCGGTCAGTGCGCCGGCGAGCGCGTAATTGCCGTAGTACTGCTGCGTCATGATCGTCATCGTCATGCCGACCATCGGGAACGGCATGCACGCGATGACCGACCCGACGGCAAAACGTGCGGTGTGTGGGATGCGCAATAGTTCGGCGTACCCGCCGAAGATGCGCTGTGCGACGTCGCGGACGCCGCTGAGGTGATTGGAGGCCATGGTGTGCCGCTCCTTTCTGCTCACGGCGTGTCCCGCGTGCGGTCGTCGCGCCGTTTTGCGTCACGGCTTGATTCCTTCCGCCCGCGGCCGGGTTGGGGTGGGATGTTCGTCGATTGACTTGTTGTGGTCGGGGTCGCCGCGCCGGCCTATGCCGCCGCTGGCCCCCCTCGCCGTCTTCACGGTCCGTTGCGCGCGCGGACGCTGCCATACGTGCCGCGCGCCGCCACCACTGCGAAGCCGTGCCCGTGCACATGGCCGGTTCGGCGTGCGCCTATGCGCCTGTTCGCCTATGCCGATGTGTATGCCGGACACGGCCACATTAGTCGCACCCACCGGCGCGACACGCGGTGAAAACGGACTGCTGCATGATTTTCGAAAAATATCTCGAATGACTGAACCGCCCACAGGAACGGCGCCTATGCACTATGCGGCGTGACGGCCTTTCGCCCCTCGGCCGGATGTGACCACGGCGAGGCACATGCCGGCAGCCAGAACTGCGAAGCCGAAGGCCATGAGATGCATGCCGCGCCCACCTGCGGAGGGCAGTGTGACCGTCGCCTTGTGGTTCCCAACGACATGCAATCCTGACGGTGTCGTATGGAAATCGGGGTCGTCGGCGTTTGTCCACTGCACCGTGCCGTCGGGGTTGATGGTGAAGGTATACGAGCCAGTCCCCTGGCGATAGTCCTGAGGCGCTTTCGTTTCCGTCAGCATATAGGTTCCAGCCGGAAGACCCGCCACCGTGATGTGTCCCGAGGCGGGATCGCGATCGGCCTTCTGGCTTTGCCCTTCAGTGGTGTCGTCATCCTTCACCGTCCACACCTGCTTCGTGCACTGATCCTCGCCGGATTGCGGAACAAGATCGCTGGGGCATTGACGGATCTTCCATTCGGATCCCGGCAGGAATGCGCCTCCCTGCACTGCAACGGATCCATTCTCTTGAACTGTCACCTTTGCGGCGTCCACCTTGCCCCAGGAAACCTGGATGGGCATGTCGTACACATCGAAACCGGAATAAGTAGCGGCCAGTTCGTACTTCGACACATAGTCCTGCAGGGACTGCAGCGCGCTCTTGTCCTCGTCGGTGTTCGAGGCGCTGGCGATATAGAAATAATGTGGCGTGGCATCCAGAAGATACCCAGCCGGGGCCTTCGATTCCCACGCCACGTACAGCGTGTTGACATTCAGACCCGCGCCTGACGTGTCACCATCTCCGGGCCTGAACGCAATCTTGCCATTGGAATCCGTGGTATACGTGATAGGTGTTTCACAAGGTTTATCTGGCGGCCGGACATTGGTGTCCCCTGTAGGCACCTCGCAGACGCTGAACTCCGCGCCTGGCAGCACTGCCGTCACATCGGTACTATCGCGTTTGGTCAGTACCGTGGCGCCTGTAGTGCCGGCATCGGCATTCGGTTTGACGATCTGAACGTAACCCGTATGGGTGAACGCACTTTCGGTGCTGCCCTTCAGTCTGACCGTGTTGCTGATCGTACGCTGGACTCCGGGAACGCCAGTCACCTGCACGTTGTAATGCAATTGCAGTGTGGCATCGTTGAGTGTCAGATGATTCGGATCATCCGGCCAATACGGATTGTTGCCTTGAGCGTCTCCCTGTAGAGCGACCGTCACCGTTGCGTTGCCATTGTCGTTCCTGCCGAATTGCAAGGTCCAATACCGCTGGTCTACCGTCTGCGAATGATTCATGGTCAGCGAGAACGAATCGCGCACATATTCCGCATTAGGGGAACCCAACTGGTCTTCAAGGGTCAGGGACTCGCTTGCGGTGAATGGGCGCAGACGCTTCTCCTTCATCGTCTTGGTATCGACCTCGACGGTGTACTTCATCAGGTTGTTGCCTGCGTCATACCCGCGCTTGCTCGGTTTCACGACATCGCCCTTTGCGAGGGTGGTGGTGCCGGAAGCCGATTGGCTGCCCAGACCGGCGAAATCAAATTTGATGCGGTTGGTCACTTGTTCCGCGCTGTTGTCCGGGAGATTGGCATCCGTTTGCGTGATATAAGTGTCGAATTCGAGCACGATGATCGAGTTCCTCTGCACGGGGATTTCCGGTTTCTCAGTGTTGATTCCCGGCAGGTCCATGTTCTCGTTCTTGGGGTCGCCTTCGTATTCCCAATTGGATAATGTTCCATTATTGGGGATGGAGAATCCGATCGTACCGCTGTTCGACGTATCGTATGTGGCGCATGTTGCGGAATCGCCTGAATCAGTTGTGCAGCCCGACTCCTGCGCAATTTTGAACGCATGCCATTGTTCGCCCGCCTCGTAGTTGTTGGTGTAGAGGTTCTTCGTGGTCGGCCACGCTTCAACCGTGCTGCCATCCACGGTCACCGACTCCTTCGGAGGCATCGACACGAACCAGCCGAATACAGGCTTGCTCGTATTCAAATGCCATTTGTCTGAAGGCAACGTATCCGTGACGGTGATGGTATCGACTCCCGATAGATCCTGAATGCCGCTCATGCCCGGCACTTCGACCTTGTAGGGGCCGTTTTCATTCCAAACCTGGTTTCCGTTGGCGTCCGTCAACCAATCACAAATCCACCATGATTTCACACCGTTGGACCAGACACGCCAATGCGCTGTCCAACCATCAACTTTATTGTTGGGATCGCTGGGATCCGGCACCTTACCCGATTCGGCCTTATCATGCCAACTGGCCTCACCATCACGGTTGGCATGCACCATTTTGCCCGCCGCATTACCTTGGTCGAACATGATATCCGTTTGGGGGACTTCGTATCTCGGATTCCCATTCACCATGTACCTGAATTTGGCGTAGTTGTGGTACCGGTCAGGAGCACCGTCGCATAACGTGTTGTAGGTGATGCGCAACGGCTTATTGAACGCTCTTTCAGAGTGCTCGAATACGATGCGGAAAGCCGGCGCTCCGTCGTGGTTGCCGTATGAATCCGCGGAATTGCGGTCGCTTTCATGGTACCAGCCCTTGGGGTACTCCGTTCCCATGGGCAGCGGGCGAGCGGCCGGCTTGCCGTTTTCGGCGGTGAGGCCCGCATAGCAGGTATCCGCACGATTGGGGTCCGTCTCCTTCTTGCACTCGTCACGGGAGTCGTTCCTATCCGCTTCGACCACGGTGTATTTATCCGTGATCGGCGTCCACTTCCCCGGCTCTGTCTCCTCCTCCAGTTTCAGATCGAGGTAATCCTGGCTGTACCACATGTGCAGCGTATTGCCATCTGAATTGCCGTGAACCCAGTCCTCGTACAGGAACAAATCGGTGATCTTCTGCCCACCTTCGGGCGGGGTGAAAATCGATCTGCCATGGCACCTTGTAGACACCGGAGCCGAGTGCGGCCTCCTCAAACACATACCCGTCCTGTTGTGCGGGGGAGCTCTTCGTCAACAGTGTCTCATTGAATCCCGGGTCAACGGGCTGATCCTTCTGCACGCTCGCTTCTTTGCCCGGCCCGGGGGTCGGAGTGCAGTCGTCATCCTTGCACTGGATTTCGCCGGTGTTCTTCCACTCGGAAACCTCTGTGTTTGTATCCACTCGCGTGGAATACTTTATGACACATATCTGCTTGCCTGCATTCCCAGGGAATTCATACGTGAAACTCGTATCAGTCTCCGTATTGCTAACACCCAGAGCTGACCATGGTTGGCGCAGTGGATTACCCTGATTCGACCAGTCATCGAAGCAGTCGACGCTCGCGCCGTCCCCTGTATAGTGATGCCCCGGTTGCAAGGTGTCGACGAACTCGTAGTCGCCCAGATTGAATTTGTCATTGGCCGTGTTGATCTGCACCGTCCAGTTGATGGTCGTATGCTCATTGTCGGCCCAATTGCCTTCTTTATGCCCCACCCAGTTGTAATGGGCGGAGGGCACTTCCGGTTCGACCGTGCTGTTCACTTCATCATGGTCTTTCCACTTCCATGTCGCGGTGTTGCCGGCATTCGCGTAATGGTGGGAGTCATTGGGTTTCGTCGTGGCAAGCTTTGCATCTATCCGTGTTGTATAGGTTATCGTGTATGTGCCTTTGGGCAGGTATGGCGTCTTGGGATTCCCATGCTTGGGCAGCGACGATGACTCCAATTCCACCTCCGTCACACGCTTAGAACCATCTTCTCTATAGACGAAGGATGGCGTCCATGATTCCTGCACATTGTCCATCGTCATCGAAAAATCGCTTGCAATCGTCAACGCGTCCTTCGGCGTATCGGAGAACTCGAAATTGTCGATATCGCCTTCGGCGTTGAGCGTCACGGTACAGGTGGATTTCAGAGTGTCAATATCGGGCTGTGTGCAGCTTTTCTGCCCGGTGACGCCCCACGGTTCACGCTGCACGGTAATAGAGCTGCCCGTGCCGGGGAACACCCATGTTTGCTGGAGCGTTTCTTCGTCCACGTTGGGGATCCAGTTCACATCGAGGCCATACCTGAAATAGAAATTGGTGTTCTTGCCGTTGCTGACGACATAGTCCCGGTCATAGGAGATCTGCAGCTTGGCGTTGTTGCCTTCGCCCGGCACCACTCTCAATGTGGCGACCCTCACGCCGTTTTCGTACACCACATGATCCTTGGGCTGGCCATTGTTGCCCATCGTGTCGTTGATCGACGCGTAATCGATCGGCAACTGGTATTCCCAATCCAACTGGTACTGCGAAGGGTCATTTGGATTGTCATTATGGATGGCGCTGTCGGTGATGGTGATGTCGAGGTCGAATTTCAGGTTCGCGTGAGGCGGCAGCACGGGCGGCTGATCACCATGCGTGATATCGTCGCCGTTGTAATGCAACGTCACCTTCGATTTCGACTCGGCAATATTATTTGTATTATCTGTTATCAATGGCCGGTACGTGGATGTAGTGTCACCGGCGGCATCGGATTGCGAGACCGCAGGCGCGTCGTCCTGCGCCACTGCGGTCGTGCCCACCACGGGCAGGAAGACCAACGAGACAGCGACGGCGAGCGCGACTACAGCACGTTTCCAGGCGCAAACGCGTGTCTCGGATATGCCGGCCTTGGCATTGCTCCTGTGCACAATCGCCATCGCTCCACTCCCATCACGCTCTCTTCGCCGTTGGTGCCTGCTGCTCGAACATGCCGTATTGCACCCTGAATATACGCTCAGAGAGTATATTAGTCAAACGAATTTACTCATTCTGTCTCTTCTTGAATACGCTTTCAGAAAATGCTTTGCGCGTCTCGCACGAAAACCTCACTATGTGACATAAACCGCCAAAATAGCGGTGTTTTCCCCACGCTCACGATGCACATTCCATGCAACATGAAAGGATCGGGACAATAGTCATTTCACTTACTCATGCCGATATATTCACCACGGTCCATAACAGACTGGCAACGTTGTCACGGCGTGTCGTCGCCATGCCAGACAACCAGACAGATGGAACGCCGCAATCCCCATATTTACCGTCTGCACAGTACGGTAGGAGGCAGCACTTTTCCGGGCACACGCAAAGCGCGAAGCGCCCGGAGAACCCCACGCATCCAAGGAGCGCGCATGACGGCCACCACAATCAACTTCGTACGCCACGGCAAGGTCTACAACCCCAACCATGTGCTGTACGAACGGCTACCCGGATTCCATCTGTCCGACGCCGGACGCCGCATGGCGTTCGCGACGGCGCGCTACCTCGCCGAGAACCCACAGACGAACACGGCGTGCGCCGTCTACTCGTCCCCTTTGGAACGCACGCGCGAGACCGCCGAAGTCATCCTCCACGAACTCAACGAAGTGCGCGACGAACGCGGCGAACAACCCCTCGAACTGATCACCGACCCCCGTCTCATCGAAGCGCGCAACGAATTCCGCGGCAAACGCATCGGTTACGGGGAAGGCGCGCTGTGGCGCCCCGAGAACATCAAGCTCATCCGCAATCTGTGGCGACCGACATGGGGTGAAAGCTACCGTTCGATCGCAAACCGTGTGCGCAATTTCGCCCTCGAAAAAATCGACGAGCACCCCGGCGAGCAGATCGTCGTCGTCACGCACGAATCGCCGATCTGGTCGTACCGTCACATGCTCGAAACCGGGCACCCCGAGCACAACATGCTGTTGCGCAAGACGGCGCTCGCATCGGTCACGTCGATCACCTACGACGATGCGACGCACGACGTATTGTCGGTCACCTATGCCGACCCCGCACGCGGCATTGAGTGACCTATACACATACTTTTTATATATATAAGGAGACGAAAATGAACGTTGACACCGGACAAGTCGTCGAGCGCATCGCCGCGCTTCCCGCGGTCCGCCAGGCCGCGCAGACGGCCGCGGACCTGACGGAACTGTGGCCGCTCACATCCGCGATGCACATGGACAACGACGCGCGCTACTGCGAGAACCTGCAGGTGCGCCTCAGCCGCCTCGCCGCGTGCGTATTGACCGATGCGGACGTGTCGATGGCGGACGCCGAATTCGTCTACGAAGGCGCCGACATGATCCCAGGGCGACCACAAGAGGAAGTCGACGCGCTCAACGCGGCGAACGACGCGATCGAGACACTCGACGAATTTACGTCATCGCACGACGTGCACGACCTGTTCGACGCCGCAGCGGCGCTCGGCGTCACATGGTCTGGTGCGACGACGACGGCGATCGGCGACGCGGTCGCGAACGTCGAACAATTCGTCAGCGAACGCACCGAGACAACCGTCGAGCCGATCACGTGGCGGTACGCGGCCACCGTCGTGCTGCTCGACGAACTGCTGCGCGCCGTCACCGCACAGTTCACCGCGGACAACGGCGCCGAACTGCCGACGGCCGGCGGCGCACCCGAAGCGCGCGTGCGCGGTGTCGCGACGCTCGCACTGCCGTTCATACCATTCATCAACGCGTTCGCGGCGACGCTCGAAGTGCCGCAGATCTGCCTGACGGCGGAACAGTACCACGGTGTCGTCGCCGCCTACGTCACACCGAACGGCGACGACAGCGCCGACGACGCCGCCGTCGTGCTCGCACAGGCGCTCGCGCCGATCGCGGGCGCCGAGTGGCGCAAGCACCGCGAGGACGTCCTGTGGGACCCGAAGGAAGCGAAGGCGCGCGCCCGCGAAGAGGACGAACGCAAGAACAAGGAAGCGCTCGCCGCGAAATTCGCCCACGTCAAAGACGACCCCACGAAACCCGAAGTGGAACTGTAAGCGGCTGCGGGGGCGCACACCTTGTTCGCGCTGCGGTACGCCGACGCGGCCCCAAGCGTACCGTTGTGCACCACTGGACCCCCGCGCTACGCTCGCGGCGACTTCGGACGGCCACCTTGTACACTATTGCTGTGCGAAAACTCATCGAACAAATCCTCAAATTCGGCGTTGTCGGCATCATCGCGTTCCTCATCGACTGGGGCATCCTCAACCTCCTCGTCGGCGTGTTCCATATGCACAACGTCATCGCGGGCACGATCTCGTTCCTCATCGCGCTCGTGTTCAACTATCTCGCGAGCATGAAATACGTCTTCAAACACCGCCCCGACATGGCGCGGTGGATGGAGATGGCGATCTTCCTGTTCTCGGCGGTCGTCGGTCTGTTCATCAACATGTTCATCATTTGGCTGTCGACGTACGGCATGAACAAAGACGCCTACATCAGCCAACACGCGATGTATCTGCTGCGCACGAACATCGGCAAACTCATTTCGACCGTCGTCGTCGCAATCTGGAACTTCATCATCCGCAAATGGCTCCTCGACGATACGCATACGAACGCGATGAACCGCCTGCGCCGCGGCGACCACATCCTGTCCGAGGAAGAGCTTGAGGCGAAATGGGAGCAGAGTTTCTCGCACCGTCTGGGCATGTGGTCGATCGAGCACACGCCGAAGGGTTGGAAGTAGCTGCGTGCGGTGGCAGTGCCGCAACGTACAGCCGTATACGGACGATAGGTAGACGTTGTACGCGGCAGTGCCGCCAACAACAGCCGCCTACGGACGATAAGTAGACGTCACCGTCGGCAGTGCCGCCAACAACAGCCATCTACAGCTCACAGATGGACACCGTACACGGCAGTGCCGCCACACACGGTCGCCTACACGGTGCAGGTAGCCGCCGCGCACGCCATCGGCGCGCCGAGTAGTGTGGGCAGTGACGATTTCGTCCAATCAAGGAGGACCTATGCCAGTCATTCACACCCACGTTTCCGTTCCGACAACGAAAGAGCAGCGCGACACGCTCAAGAGCCTGTTCGGCCAGGCGATCACGGCCGTTCCCGGCAAATCCGAAGGTTGGCTCATGTGCATGTTCGAAGACAATGTGCCGATGTACTTCGGTGGCGACGATACCGCCCCCGTCGCGTACGTCGAAGTGAACGTCTTCGGTTCGAACGTGCCGACGAGCGCATGGAGCAAGCTCACACCGCAGATCATGGATGCACTGCAGAACACACTTGAGATTCCGGGCGACCGCACCTACATCCGCTACACTGCGACGCCTGATTGGGGTTGGAACGGCTCCAACTTCTGATAGCGACGCCGATAGGCATATGGTAATGGGGTTGGGTTCGGATCGATGAATCCGAACCCAACCCCTCAGCGTACCGTTGGTCCGATTACTCAGCCGATGCGTGGCGCAGCGTGCGCACCGGGCTTGCGGTTCTTCTGCGCGATGACCGCGAGCACCATACCCGCCGCGACGCATGCGAGGCCAAACGCCGCGAAGTGCGTCCCGATGCCACCGGCCGACGGTAGCTCGACGCCGGGTTCGTTACCGATGACGAACTCCGTCACCTTCCAATCACCGCCCATCAGACCATGGATGAGCGAGCCAGTCACGTTGACATTTACCCATGTCATCGTGCCAGCATTGTTCAACGTGACCCGGAACATATTCTGGCTTTCGTCTGGCACCTCATAGCCGTCCGGAGCTTCCGTTTCCTTCAGGATGTACGTTCCGGTCGGCAGTCCGGTCACTTTGGCCGCACGCGTTGGAGGTCAGCGACCACGCGGAGCCACCAAGGTATGCGGCACCTTCTTTCAGCGCAACCGACGAGCCGTTTGTCTCGACATCGCTTTCGTCGACTTTGCCCCATTCAAGCCCTGCCGTCTTCCGATCGTTGCCAACAGCATATTCGCCAGTGGGATTGCCGTCATCATCAGTCAGTGCGTGCAGCTGCGAACCAGTCGTTGTGGCATCGGTCATCTCGAAAGTGCCGTCGCGCTTCACCGTCACCGTATAGGAGATGCCATCAGGTGATTCGTATCCGCTCGGGGCCTTCGTCTCCGTGAGCGTATAGCTGCCGGTCGGCAATCCGGAAACCTTGAATCTGCCATCGTCGCCATCCGCATCCGCGAGTCGCGTGATGTAGGTGACCGGTTGCCCGCCTGCAGTCGTTGCCGTTTGCTGCGCACCATTGTCGACAATGGTCACCTCGCATGCGACATTGGAGTTCGGGATGAACTTCTGGTCTCCCGTGCACCTGTTGTCGTTGGACTTCAGTGTCCATTCCGTTCCTGCAAGGTACTGCGCTTTCTTGAGTGAGACCGAAGGCTTACCCGAAGATTCAACGGTTTCGATGTTCTTCTCATCCACTTTCACCCATGCGAATCCTGCACGGGGGTCGACGATGCTGAATGCGGCATCGAGCACGTAGATATCGTTCTTATCCGCATAACTGCTGATCGCTGTCAGGGCGGTATCGGCATCGTCCGCACGCAGATACTTCAGATAGAAGTACTGCGGCATCGTATTGACGACATATCCCTCAGGTGCTTTCGTCTCCCATGCCACGAAGAGTGTGTTCTGAGGAAGATTGAAGACAGACGTCTCGTTGTTGGCACCGCTACCATTCGAGAACGTCAGCTGCCCATTGGCACCCGTCTTCATGTCATAGATGGTTCCAGTGCACGGCCACGCTTTCCCGCTCGCCCCACTTCCGCCATACACGCCGTTGTCCTTCACAGGCTTTCCCGTATCGACTTGGCACATCTTGAACTCAGCCCCCTTGAGCGGTGTCGTGTTGTCGTCCGCGGATACCTTCGTGGCGGTTATCGAACCAGTGGCACCCGCATCCGCCGTTGGGATTTGAATCGTCACCGGGCGTTGCGCAGAAGCGGAACCTTCCATGCTGCCGCCGAATTTGACCGAATTGCTCACATCGATCTGCTGACCTGGAATGCCCTTCACAGCCACATCGTAGAAGAGCTTGAACTTCTTGCCCTTGTAAAGCGGGCCCTTGTCTCCGTTCAGTGGATACTCGCCGTTGTACAGTTCGGCGGGATTGAAGCTGATGGTGGCAGTCTGTCGATGGGTCACCGCGCCCTTCGCAATCACCACTGTCGGCTGTGGGCTCACCGCTGCTTCACGTCCTTGATCGGTCGCGAGCACAAATGACCCATCCATATAATACGAGTTCGGCGATCCCAACGAATCCTTGAGTACAATTGTCTGCCCGGATGTCCCTGCTCATACCGGAATTTGGCATAGTTGATGTAGGTGTCCGGTTCACCATCACATAATGTGTTATATGTGATACGCATCTTCCATTTGCCGGCATCGTAGTTGCTCATCACATCGTTCTGATCATAAGCGAGCGTGAACGCTGGGGCGCCGTCATGCATGTCATAGGTATCCTGACCGTTGTACTTGGACATGTTCTTTTTGAAGAAACCTTCCGGATACCGCGCCCCATCCGGCAGCTCGCGTGCATCAGACGAAGCATCCTGCCACTGAGTATTAATGGAGTAGTATTCCTCAGGGAAGCCCTTACCCAATCCTCGTACAGGTGCAGCTTACGGACACTGCCTTGCGGATTGTTGTCGGGATCCTGATCACTTGCAGGCGGCGTGTATTCGAGCGTCCACGGAACGATATACGTGCTGCGTCCGCCGATCTGCCGGGGCTCGCCTACAGTCTTGCTGAATCGCGGTTCCTCGTATTGGGGATCGTCCGGGTTATCCGGTTCCACCGGCGTATTCCCTCCTGGGGCAGGCTTCGTCACACTGGCGTCCTTCTCCTGCTGCCACTCCTCACAGCCCAGCGGCGCGCAATCGAAGGTGATCGTATTCTCATATTTGGTATCGGATGGGTCATTGATACCATCATCGGCCACCGTCGTGCAATAGATGACTTCATACTTGTTGTAGTCATCGTTGTCCGGGAACGTAAAACCATGCGTTCCTTTCGCACCTTGTACAGGGAACAAACCTTCCATCTCAGGATGCTGCGCCACAAAATCAGCGGCACTCATTTCCTGACCATCGTCGACCCTGATAGAGGCTGTTCCAGTAAACGTCTGTGTATCATCGAGAATGTCCTCGAAGGTACGGCCACGTAGATTGCCTTTGTCACCACCGTCATTGAACTTGACAGTCCATTTGATCTGCTTGACCTTGACTTTCTTCCCATCTTCAACTGTCTCCGACTGCAGTTCACCATTCTTGTTGATCCAGTTGATGTTGAGCTTATGGAACGACGGCGTGTAAGTGGACTCGCCTCCCTTATTGCCACCCCAATTCCACTTCGCGGTATTGGAGGCGTTTCTGTACTCGAATTGCTCCAGATTCGTGCCTTGAGGCACATCAATCCTCGTATCGTAAGTGATGACGTACGTGCCCTTCGGCAGTTTGTCATTGCCGAAATCAAGAGTCGTCCCACCATTTTGGAACTGCTCATTCATCTTGTCGGCAGCGGCGCGCGCTTCCGTGTCGTCTTTTGCCCCGGACTCATATCGTGCAGTCATATTCGAAGTAATTCGCAGATTCGCACCATGCGTATCTTCAAACTTGAAATTCTTCACATCACCGCTCGCATTGAGGCGCACCGTGCATGTAAGGTCGGTCTGCGACGACCCCTTCCAATTGCAGGACTTGCTACCCGACATCGACGCCGCTTCGCGCTGCACGGTGATTGTTGTTCCGACACCAGGGAACTCCCAAGACATCGTCCCACCATCCGGAATGAGCTCATCTCGGAAGATCGCCCGCAGATTGTAGCTGAAGAAGAAGTCCGAGTTCTTGTCCTTTGCATACTCCTCATCGAATTCGACCTGCAGGTACAGCTTGCCCTGCGCGTCTTTCCTGAGCGTCACCGTCGCGACGGTACGACCGCCTTCACGGACCGTGTGCACTTCGTTGATTTCACTCTGATCCTTGACCATCGCGGCAGGAATGCCGAACGGGTACTCCCATTTCAGGTTTTTCGTACCGTCACCTTTCACGACGGCGTCATCCCCCAGATGCACATCGACATAGAACGACATGTCCTTGTCCGGCACAACGTTTCCGATGTTATTGAGGTCATCGCCCTTGAAGGTTTGCTGCGTCTCAGCACCATTGCCGTCACGCACTGTGGCTTTCAGCTCCACGGTCACTTTCGACGTATTGCCGGTCGCGTCCATATAGCCATCCGTGACCGCCGATGCGGCAAGCGGCGTGATAACTCCCATAATCAACACCAGTATGATTGCGAGCACTGCGCCTTCGACCGACGTCAAGGCGCGCCTATACGCCGCAACATGATTATGCGCGAAAGCGCCTCTTCTGCCACCCATCGTCCTTCTCCTTGACTTACTGACGGTTTGACTGTTTCTTGTTCGCTGCATACATCGCCCCGGCTCGCGTAGAACGTCGTTATCACTACGCTAAGAGACTATTAAGCGTTTAATGAACATTAAACGAACCGGGGCGCGTTTTCACGCTTTGTCATTGGTGTGCACCCTGTTGCGCACACGTTGTCAAACATCAATGACGCGAAGGCCTGCACTACTTTCTTCATTGGGCAACCAAACATGAATGCGCGGAAAATATCGCACTTAACAACTTAAGTGTTTCATCTACGTCTATCGACGGCATGCGCACACCATCTTGGACACCTCAACAACACGCCATCCGTGTTCCGCCGCTCTACAACGTTCTCATATCATCTGTCGCATATCGACGACGCCCACGCCACACACACTGCCCACCTTTTCCAGACATCTCCGGCACTGCATGACACGTTCCCCACTCCCGCAACACGCAGACGCCCCCACCAATGCGCCCGTTCCGACCCACACCGCAGCTCCAATCTTCCAGCCCACCCGCAAACCAACCCTTTTCCGCCCCAATCCGCAGATGCCATCTACACACCCACCCACTCCGTTCCGCACCGCAGCTCCCAACTACCAACCCACCCGCAAACCCCACCGTTTCCGACCCACTACGCAGACGCCAACCACCAACCCGCCCACTCCCATCCCCACATACGATGGGGCCGTCCGCACATGGTGTGCGGACGGCCCTGAAAGGCGAAACCGAACGAAATCTCAGACGATCTTCGGCATCGGCGTTGTGAGCGACGTCGTCAGATTGACGTGGACGAGGCCCGCGCCGGAGTGGACGTCGACCTTCTTGAGCGTCACCGTGCGCTCGTCGGCGGGTGCGGCATCGTTGTCGGTCATCGTCGCGGGCGACTTCACGGCGACGAGCGCGAGGTCGTCGAACGCGACTCCAGCGTCCTCGGCGAGCGCACGCGCCACCTCAAGCGACTCCTCGAAGCCCGGCTTCATCACGACGCGATCGGCGGGAACACCGTACGCGTGCTCGCACACCCATTTGACGTTCTCGACGAGCGGCATGCCCTTGTGGCTTTCGGGCGTCTCAGGCGCCCCGTCGGCGCTCACGGCGTCGGCGAACGCATCGAGCTGCGGCGCGAGCGCGTCGCCACCGTCGCGGTAGAGGTTGCCGACGATTGGATCTCGGAACTTCAATTCGGCGGCGGTCTCGCGCAGTGCGGGAACCTGGTCGTCCTCGCCGTCCCACAGGTTGATGAGGGGGAACGTCGGAATACCGAGTCCCTCAAGACGTTCCACGTGGAACGGATAGCGCCACTGGAGCGCGGGATCGTCGCGCCACGTCGACGCGCGCGTCACGACGACGGCCGCGCTCGGCCACTGTGCGCCGTATTCGCGGCACGCGATGTCAAGCCATTTCTGCGCGCCCGCGTCGGCGCCGTAGCCGGCTTCGACGATGACGACATCGTGCAACGCGCACGCCATCTCGACGGACACGAGCGACGGAATGCCGATCGACACGTTCGCGAACGGACCGCCGTGCACGTACACGGGGGAACCGTTCTTCGTCTCCGTCTTCGCAGGCTTGACGGCGTCGGCGAGGATGTTCGTGATGCGCCACAGGTCGATGAACTCACCGAACGTCACGGCTTTGCCGTCCTTCGTACCGGCGATCATCTTCGCGACGCGTTCCGCGATCTCGTCCATCGAACGCGACAGGACGACGATCTGCATCAGTTCGCACGTCGGCGTGAGCACGGTCTTCTCATGCACGTCGTTCTTGCCGGCGTCGACGACGACGCTGCGCAGCGAGCGCGACGGCACTTCGGAGACGCGTGGAACAATCACCGTGTCGAGCAGCCCATCGTCGACGGCCTTCTCCGCGAACGACGCGAGCAGGTTCTGCGCGGCCTCGATCGCGCCCATCTCCCCACACAGACCCCAGTCGATGAGCTCCGGATGCGTGAGCGACGCCTTGCCGCCGCCGGACGCACCGCCCTTCGAACCGGCCGCCGTGATGCCCATGCTCGGCTGGCGCAGCACGGCGGCTGCGTCGATGCCGCGCGCGTTGAGCGCGTCGATGAGCGCGATCGTCGTCGTCGTCTTACCTTCGCCACGCGACGCCTTGAGCGGCGTATCCGCAGTGACGAGGACGACTTTGCCATGCTTGCGCGGGGCGTCGGGGTTGTTGTTGAGCGAGTCGAGATAACCGAATGCGTCGATCTTGTCTACCAGTCCGTAAGGTTTGGTGAATTCCTCGATGAGCGTCACGGTCACGTTCCTTTCCACGGATATTGGATGTAGTGTCCGGATGTTGGTGCCTTCCCAACATATCAGCACACCGCGGCCGTGGACGCGGACGTGTCACTGTGCGAAACAGTGGGGGGTGCGGTGTGCGAATGCAGCTGTCTGCGGCGGCGATGCCGCGCAACACAGCCACCCAACGTCCACAAACGGCCGCACACGGCGGCAGCAGCGCACACAGCAGCCACCTACAACAGAAAAACGGCTGTGTTCTGCGGCACCGCCGCACAACACAGCCGCCAACAGCGCACCCACCGCGCGCGCCGCACAACCTGTCAGTTGTCGGATCTATTGAATCCGTTCTTCATACCCATGCTCACCGTGTACAGCACACTGTCGAGCAGGTCGTCGGTGTTGTCCTTGAGCTGCTGCGCGATCGTCTCGTTCGCGGCCGCGAGCACGTCGCGCACTTCCGCGTCGCGCACGGCGGCGATGATGTCGTCCGGTTCCATCGGTTCGACGTCTTCGGCGACGCCTTCCGTCTCGTACTGCGCGTCGTATGCGTCCTCACGTTCCGCCGCCGCGAGCACGTCGGCGCCACCGAGACGGTCGACCTGTTCGTCGGCTGCGATGATGATGCGGTTGCCAAGCGCGCCCATCTTCTGCTGGAAGCGTTCGACGGCTGCGCTCGTCTGCGCGAACTGCGCGTCGCACAACGCCGCGATGATGCGGTTCTCCCAGTACATGTTCTCGGTCGTCACACGCGTCGTCGTGTCGCGCACATACGCGGGCGTGTCGTTGACGTTCGGGAAGAACGGCACGAGCGCGTTGAACGGGTTCGACGCGTACGTGAGCCACTGGATCGCGCGGTTCACCTGAGGACGGTACGGACGGATCTGCATGACCGCGAGATGGTTCTGCCGATTGATGCCGATCGGACGGTAGAGGTGGCGTGTCACATCGTCACCGAGTGTGCCGTAGGGGTCGAATTCGGTCCCCTGGTAGTGCGAGCTGAGCACATATTTGACATCCTCGATCGTGATCTTGCGCTCAGGCTGCCGCGCCCACGGGATGTCGTCCCCCGTCGGCTTGTGGTCGGCGTCCGGTCCGTCCCAGACTTCGTCGTAGGGGTTGAAGTACCGCTGCATATACCATGCGCGCGGCGTGTTGTAGACGTGGTCGGAGTCCGAATGCGAACCGAATGCCGCGCGCGGATCGAACGCGGACAGTCCTTCGACGGACAGGTCGAGATGGTTGCGCGCGATGAACGAACGGAGGTCGGCGCTGCACATGCAGTCGATTTGCTCACCGTACGCGTCGTCGATGTCGAATTCGTCGATGCCGAGCTGGTTCGGCATCGTCACATACGAATCGTCGGGGACACGTTTCGCGATCCAATGGTGTCCGCCGACCGATTCGAACCACCATATCTCGTCCGCGTCCGAGAACGCGACACCGTTGGATTCGTAGGTGCCGTACTCCTCGAGGAGCGCGCCGAGGCGTTCGACGCCTTCGCGCGCGGTCTTGATATACGGGAGCACGACGGTCACGAAGTCCTCTTCGCCAAGGCCGCCCGCGACCGCGGGTTCGTACCCGTCCTCACCTTCCACACCGCGCGCGGGAGCGTATGCGACGAGCGGATCGGCACCGAGGACACGCTCATTCGTCGTGATCGTCTCGGTCGCGCTCATCGCGACGTTCGCTTCGTTGACGCCCGCTTCCGCCCACAATCCGATGTGTGGATCCGCGTTCGGCACCGACGAATACTGGAGCGGATCGTCGGGCAGTGCAATCGTCAGATGGCTCTGCACGGTCGTGTACGTGCGCGGTTGCGCTTCGGGTGTGACGATGACGAAACGCTTCGGGTCGAACTCACCGAAGCAGGAATCCTCGTTGCGCGCGATGATCGTCGATCCGTCGAAGCTCGCGTCCTTGCCGACGAGCAGTGTCGTACAACTCATATCTCTCCCATGTGTGCGTGGATGTCGTCTGCGGATATTGTAGGAGATTAGGCGGTTCGTCCGCATTCGTCCACCCATAATACGAAATACGCCGGTGGCGGACGCATGAGTGCGTCCGCCACCGGCGGAGGCCGCATTGACGGCGCGACGTCCGCACTCGGCGGACGTCCGCTCCAACGGAACGCGCGCGTTTAGAAGTCGGCCATGCTGAACGCGTTCTTCATGTTGACGCTCGTCGCCTGCAGGCACTGCGCGATGATCGTCTGTGTCTGCGCCTTGAGCTGCTTCGCGGTCGCGTCGTTCGCGGCCGCGAGCACCTCGCGCGCCTGCGCATTGCGCGTCACGTCGGTGATGTCCTTCGGTTCGACCGGTTCGACGTCCGCGGGGATGCCGAGTTCCTCGTCCTTCGTGCCGCGCGCGGCGGCGTCGTACGTCGCGTCGCCGCCGAGGCGCGCGAGCTGTTCGTCGGTCGCGAAGACCATCTGATGGCCAAGTGCGGCGACCGTCTGCTTGTAGTGCGCGATCTGCTCCGCGGTGCCCGCATAATCGGAATCACCGAGGACCGCGAGCAGACGGCTCGCCCAGTAGTAGCTGTCGAGCGTGACTTCGGGCGTCGTATTGCTCACGTATGCCGGCATCGCGTCGACGTTCGCGAAGAACGGGACGGTCGCGTTGAACGGCGTCGACGCGAACGTGATCCAATGGATCGCGCGGTCGGCTTGCGGCGCGTACGGGCGGATCTGCATGATCGAGCGTTCGCATGTGCGGTTGATGCCCGCGGGGCGGTACATGTGGCGCGTCGTGGCGTCGCCGCGCTTGCCGTACGGATCGTACTGCGTGCCCTGGTAGTGCAGCGAGAGCGCGTAGTCGACGTCCTCGATCGTGATCTTCTTGTCCGGCTGGCGGCACCATGGGATGTCGTCGTCATCCGGGCGCACGTCCGCGTCCGGTCCGTCCCATGTCTCGTCGAGCGGATTGAAGTATTTCTCGATCATCCACGCGCGCGGCGTGTTGTAGACGTGGTCCATGTCCGAATGCGAACCGAACGCGTCACGCGGATCGAACCGCCCTTCGAGCGCGAAATCGACGTTGAGATGGTGGACGTCCATGAACTCACGCAGGTCCGCGGAGCACATGTAATCGCGCTGTTCACCGTACGCGTCCTCGAAATCGAACTCGTCGATGCCGAGACGGTTCGGGTTGACGACGTAGCAGTCGTCGGGCACACGGCGCGCGATCCAATGGTGGCCGCCGACCGTCTCGATCCACCACACCTCGTGCGCGTCCGAGAACCCGATGCCGTTGCTTTCGTATGTGCCGTACTTTTCCAGCAGCGCACCGAGGCGCTTGACGCCTTCGCGCGCGGTGCGGATGTACGGCAGCACAATCGTGACGAGGTCCTCCTCGCCTATGCCACCGGCCGCTTCCGGCACGTAATCGGCGTCGCCCGGCTTGCCGACCGCGGGCGTGTACGGGACGAGCGGATCGGCTCCGAGGACGCGTGCGTTCGACGTGATCGTCTCGGTCGCCGTCATCGCGACGTTCGCCTCGTTGATGCCCGCCTCTCCCCAGACGCCGTCGCTCGTGAACGCGTTCGGCGTCTGCGAATACTGGAGCGGATCGTCGGGAAGGTCGATCGTCAGATGTCCGTTGACGCTCGTGTACGTGCACGGTTGGTCTTCGGGACGGACGATGATCAGTTTCTTGTTGTTGAACGATCCCGGTTCGTCGTCCTCGTTGCGCGCGATGATCGTCGACCCGTCGTAGCTCGCGCCCCTGCCGACGAGAATGGTTGTGCATGCCATAAATGCCTCTTTTCGATGGAACAAGATGGTGCCGTCCCGCGCGCACGGTGCGCGCGCGTCTTCTCCTGCTCTTGGTCCCACTAGTGACGTTCTACCGCGTCACGCGGCATCCGTGGCCACAATCCCGCCGAATTATTCCGTGAGAATATATAGCACGCTCAGCACTTGCCGGTGAGCGTGATGCCGCCGACGTCGATGACATGCGCGTCATCAAGGCCGTGCAACATGTCGTTGAGCCAGAAGCCCTGCTCGAGGTCCGGGATCGGATCGGCCGTGCCCCACACCTGCAGCATGTACTCGTGGTCCTTGTCAGGCGGCTGCGGACCGGTGTAGTGCGCGACGAGCTGCAGGTTCTGCTGGTCCTGCCCGTAGAGCGGCGACGCCTGCGAATTGCGGCCCTGCGCGGCCTCCGGGATCATCGTGTTGACGTTGCGCGAGAAATCGGCCGGAATCTGCAGCGCGTGCGCGTCGGACGGATCGAACATGATCGCGTCGACGGGAAGGTTCGCCATCGTCCAATGGATCCATTCGAACCCGCACACGGGGATCGAATCAGGGTCGCTGAACTCCCAGTGCAGGTATTTCGCGGACGGGCTGAGATGGTCGATATAGAACGGGAACGATACGCACGGTACGCCGTCGACGCGCGCGTCATCAGGCGCCTGCTTTGCGTACCGCTCCGGTATTGTGGTGAAATCTGCGGAAACTAACATGGTTCCAGTATCGCGCACCGCAAGACGCGAAGTGCGCGTGTTCGTTGATGGATGCAACGGACACGCGCACTTCGCATCGTCTATCGCGATCATCTATCGCGATCATCTATGCGATTGTCGATTGATCATTTGTCCTGCGGAAGTTCGCACCAGCATGGCGCCTTGTAGTAGTCGCCGTTGAGTGCCTTCGCCGCGATCTCGCGCGCTTCGTCAATCGTGTGGCGCGCGAGCTCCGCGCGGACGTCGTCGAGCGCGACAGGCGTCATCGAAAGCGAGTTGACACCGAGGCCCGCGAGCACGACGGCGAGGTCCGGGTCGGCCGCCGCCTCGCCGCACACGCCTACCGGCATGCCGTTCCTGTTGCCTGCTTCACAGATCATCTTGATGACGCGCAGGACCGCGGGATGCCATGCGGTCTGGTAGTTCGAGACCGTACCGAGCGTACGGTCCGCGGCGAGCGTGTACTGCGTGAGGTCGTTTGTGCCGATCGAAACGAAATCGGTCACCTGGGAGACCTTGTCCGCCATGACGGCGATCGACGGCACTTCGGCCATGCACCCGACGAACTTCAATCCGAAGCTCTTGCCGAGCTTCGTGAAGTACTCGGCTTCCCATTCGTCGGCGACCATCGGCGCCATGACCCACAGGTCGGCGTCCGTCTGCGCATCGGCGTCCGCGAGCGCCTTGAGCTGGCCTTCGAGGACCTCTTTGTGTTGCGCGAGCGTGCGCAGGCCACGCAGGCCGAGCGCCGGGTTCGGTTCATCCTCCTGCGTCAGGAATGGCAGCGGCTTGTCGGCGCCCGCGTCGAGCAGGCGGATGACGACCTTCTTGCCGGGGAACTGCGCGAGCAGCTCCGCGTATGCCTTCGTCTGCTCTTCGACGCTCGGCGGCTCCTCGTTGCCGATGAACAGGAATTCGGTACGGAACAGGCCGACGCCTTCCGCGCCGTATTCGAGCGCCGTCTTCGCGTCGCCCGGCTTGCCGACGTTCGCGAGGAGCGGGATCTTCGTGCCGTCCTTGAGCTGTCCGGGTTCACCACGCAGTTCCTTCGCCGCGTCGGCGCGCGCCTTCGCCGCGTGCGCCTCCTCGATCTGTTCCTTCGTCGGGTCGGTGATAACTTCCCCCTTCGCGGCGTTGACGATGACTTCCTCGCCATCCTTCAGGTTGACCGCGTCGGCCGCGGAGACGACGGCGACGATGCCGCGCGCACGGCACAGGATTGCCGTATGCGACGTCGGGCCGCCTTCCGACGTGACGATCGCGAGCGTCTTCGTCAGGTCGAGGCTCGCCGTGTCCGCCGGCGAAAGGTCCTTCGCGACGAGCACGAACGGGGTGTCGCTTGCCGGCACGCCCGGCGCGGGGAGCCCCATGAGCTCGGCGATGACGCGTTGCCCGACGTCGTGCAGGTCGGCCGCGCGTTCGCCCTGGTAGCCGCCGATCGCGCGGAACATGTCCTCGACCTGGCCGAAGCCGTCGAGCACGGCGCGTTCGCCGGTCTTGCCATCGTCGATCATCGCGTCGATGTTCTTCGCGAGCGCCGGATCGGATGCGAACATCGCGACGGCCTGCAGGATCTCGGCGGCCTGCTTCGTGCCTTCGTCGCCGTTCGCGGCTTCCTCGGCACGGCGGTTGAGGTCGGCGTTGACGGATCCGAGCGCCTTCTTGACGCGTGCCTTCTCGTCCTCGGCCGGGATCGACGCCGCACGTGGTTCGTCCTTCGGTTCCGGGATCGGCTCCGCCATGCGCAGCACGGGGCCGACCGCCACACCACGTCCGATACCCACTCCATCGAGCATCATCGCTACCTCCTTCATCGCACTTCCTTTGGGGCGTTGCGTCCCGGGTGTGCGTTCCTTGTCCTATCCATTCCTGTCGATCGGTTCCGGGATTCCCAACGGTGGACACGCGCGTCCGGCACGATGTGCGTCGCGCGTATGCCATGCCTATGACCGGTTCCCGATTCGTGAGCAATTCTACTGGAATGGCCGTTTTCCCAACTGTTTTCCGGTCTCAGCTGAGTCTTGCCCGTGTACCGTCGAATACTGTGCAACGCATGGTATCGTGTGTATGAGTCGCGGCGTGAGCCGCGCCAACGATGCAATCGATTGTGCAGTTGGTTGTGCGATTGATTGTTCAACTGTTCAACTGAAGGAGCACATCATGGCAACCGCCACACGCAGCACCGTCATCAATGATCCCGTCGGCATCCACGCGCGCCCGGCCGCGCAGTTCGCACAGGCCGCGGGGGCGAGCGGCTGCACCGTCACGATCGCGAAGGAAGGTTCCGACCCGGTCCAGGCCGATTCGATCCTGTCCGTCATGGGTCTTGGCGTCAAGCAGGGCGATACGGTCACGATCACGGTCGAAGGCGACAACGCCGAGCAGGTCGCGGACGAGCTCGTCAATACGCTGCTCGCCGTCTGATTCCCGCTTCGTCTGCGAACCATACGCATATCGGGCGTCGCACTGGGTGCTTCCAGCGCGACGCCCGATGCATTATCTGGATGTGTTGGTGCGCGCCTACGCTTCCGCGAGCGCGCAGAAGAGCGCTTCGAACACGAGCAACGCGTTGCCGTTGCCGAGGAGCCGCCTGCGCGCGGTGTTGATGTCGTCGAGGCAGCGGATCGTCTGTTCGCGGCGCATACGTGCGCTCATGTCGGCGATCGCGCGTCTGTTTTCGACGTTGACGAGTCCGACCGATTCCTCGGCGTCGTTCTGCAGTACGGCGACGTCGCGGTAGACGCTTGCGACCGAGTTGAGCGCGCGGTCGAGCACGTCACGTGTGCGCCGTGTCGTCTGCCGTTTGATGTCGTCCGCTTTCATCAGCGCGTTGTATGCGGGGCGCAATGACGGCGGCACACGGTCGCCTTCGGCGAGTCCGTTGAGCCGTAGGAATTCGCGTTGTGCCTTCGCCGCCTGTTGCTTCACATCGTCGGTGGCTTGCGCCTTCGCGCTGTCGAGGAGGTCGCCCGCGAGGAGGATCGCCTGTGACGCCTTGCGCATGCCGAGGATGCCGACGACGAGTTCGTCGCGGTCGGCGAGCACTTGCGAATCGGTCGCGTAGAGCGATGCGACGCCGATGTGCCCTTCCGCGAGCCGCGCCGCGCGCATCGCGAGGTTGTGTTCGACGCCGTGTGCCTCTTCGAGATAGCGCGCGACTTGCGCGTCGGAGGGTACGCCGAGGTTCACGATGCGTGTACGCGAACGGATCGTCGGCAGCACGTCCTGTGCGCTCGGCGCGCACAGCAACCATATCGTATGCGGGCTGGGTTCTTCGATTTCCTTGAGCAGCACGTTCGTTGTTCGTTCGAGCATGCGGTCGACGTCTTCGATGATGATGATCCGCCATGGTCCGCTGCGTGGCATCTGCTCCGCGGTCGCGACGAGCCCGCGCACATCGTCGATGCCGATCGTGACCTTGTCGGTCGTGAGTGTCGTCACGTCCGGATGCGTGCCCGCGAGCACCTCGCGCGTCGCCTTCGTCGGTTCGTCGTCAAGGCCGTGGTCGGGGCTTTCCAATGCGGCCGCGAACGCACGCGCCATGTTCGACCGTCCCGATCCGGGAGGGCCGCATATGAGCCACGATTGCGCCAACGCCTTCGGGTCGCCGCAACTGACCGCGCGCAGTTGTTCGACGACGCGGTCCTGCCCCACCAACTTGTCCCACACACTCATACCGAATCAGCCAACCAGATGCACGCTGTCTTCGCAAATCGTCCGGGCGATGTCATCGGCCGGCAGCGCCGCGTCGACGACGAGGAACCGTTCCGGTTCGCGCTCGGCGAGGTCGAGGAACGCGCGCCTTGTACGGCGTTGGAACGCATCCCCCGCCGATTCGATGCGGTCCTCGGCGTGCGTGAGCCGCGCATGTGCCGCCGCGGGGTCGATGTCGAGCAGATACGTCCGTTCCGGCAGCAGGCCACCCGTCGCCCACATGCTCAACTCGCGGATCTCGCCGGCCGTCAGTTCGCGGCCGCCCGCCTGATAGGCGAGCGACGAGTCGAGGTAGCGGTCGGTTATGACGATCGCGCCGCGGTCGAGCGCCGGACGGATCGTCTCGGCGACGTGCTGCGCGCGGTCCGCGGCGAACAGGAGCGCTTCCGTGCGCGCCGCGACCGGTTCGTCACCGTGCAGCAGCATATGGCGGATCTCGGCGCCGAGCGGCGTGCCGCCGGGTTCGCGCGTCACGACGACTTCCCTGCCCCGCGCGCGCCAGAAGGTGGCGAGGCGTTCGACCTGCGTCGTCTTGCCGGCGCCGTCGACGCCTTCGAAGGACACGAACATTCCCTCCATGACGGCCTTCCCGTTCAGCGCTTGGGCACGACCGGCGGCCGCGTGTAGCCGTCATGCTCGGTCATGTAGTCGATGTCCGCCTTGACGGTCGCCGCCGTCGAGCCGATCTCCTTCGCGATGCGCGAGTTCGCCCATCCTTCGTCGGCGAGTTCGCGCACCTTCTTGCGGCGTTCGTCGCGTGCGCTGTGCGCCGCGCCCTTCGCCGACTTCGTGCCCTTCGCCGCCTTCGTCGATTTCGCGGACGCCTTGCGCCCACGGCGCTTGGCCGGTCCGGCCGCGCGTTTCTCGGCGAGCAGACGGAACGCGTCCTCGGCCGAGATCGTCTTCGGATCGTATTGCTTCGGCAGCGAACGGTTCGTTTCGCCGTCGGTGATGTAGGCCCCGTAGAAGCCTTCCTTGATCGTCACCGGCTTGTTCGTCGTCGGATCGTTGCCGAGTTCACGCAGCGGCGGTTTCGCGGCACGGCGCCCACGCCCGTACTTCGGCTGCGCGAACAGGTCGCGCGCCTGCTGTTCGGTCACGGTGAAGATCGCATCCTCGCTTTCAAGCGAACGCGTCTCGCTTGTGCCATCGGCGCGTTCGCGCGTCAGATACGGGCCATAGCGGCCGTTGTTCGCGAGGATCTTCGTCGTGCCCGTCTCGCCGGTCTTCTCATCCGTCTCGTCATAGGACGCGACGAGGCGCGGCAGGGACAGCAGCTTGAGCGCGTCGTCGAGCGTGACCGTCTCGGGCGTCATCGATTTGAACAGCGACGCCATCTTCGGGCGTGCATCCGAACCTTCCTCGACGAGCGCGACGTACGGTCCGAAACGGCCGTTGCGCACTTCAACGGTGCCGCCCGTCGCCGGGTCGGTGCCGAGCACGCGCGGGCCGCCCGCGTTCTCGTCGATGAGCTTGTGCGCCTCCGCGACGGTCAGTTCGTCGGGCGCGAGCGTCTCGGGAATCGACGCGTGCTTCGGGTTGCCTTTGTCGTCGAGGTGCTTCGTATCCTCAAGATACGGCCCGTAGCGGCCGACGCGCACATTGATGCCATCGCCGATCTCGATCGTGTTGATCGCGCGCGCGTCGATCTCGCCGAGCTGCGCGACCTGCTGCTGCAATCCCTCGCGCACATCCTGCGCATCCTTCGCCGCGTCCTTCCCGGTGCCGAAATAGAACGCCGTGAGCCAATCGCGGCCGGTGTCCCTGCCGTGCGCGATCTCGTCGAGCCCATTCTCCATGTCCGCGGTGAACTGGTAGTCGACGTACTTCGGGAACTTCGTCTCCAACAGCTTCGTCACCGCGAACGCGAGCCACGATGGGATGAGCGCACGTCCGCGCTCATAGACGTATTTCCTGTCGATGATCGTCGAAATGATGCTCGCGTACGTCGACGGACGTCCAATCTCCTTCGCTTCGAGCGTCTTGACAAGCGACGCCTCGGTGTATCGCGCCGGAGGCTGCGTCTCATGGCCGTCCGCGCGCACATCCTGCGCGTCGAGCGTGTCCCCCGTCCGCAGCGGCGGCAGCGACGCGTCCGCATCGTCCTTCGTCTTCTTCGTCTCGCCAAGCACACGCAGGAATCCAGGGAACTCGATGACGGTGCCCGAAGCCTGGAACGTCGTCTCACCGCGCGCGCCGGCGTCGGCGGTGAAGCGCGCCGTCGCCGTCGAACCGGTCGCGTCCGCCATCTGCGACGCGAGCGTACGCTGCCAGATCAGTGTATAGAGCTTGAGCTGGTCCGGAGGGAGCGTCGACGCGAGCTGCGCGGGGTCACGGAAATGCGAACCCGCGGGACGGATGCATTCGTGCGCCTCCTGTGCGCCCGCCGTCTTCGTCGCATACTGCTTGGGGCCGTCCGACAGATACTGTTCGCCGAACTCACGCGCGACCGATTCGCGCGCGGCGGCGATCGCCTCATGGCTCAACGTGACCGAATCGGTACGCATATACGTGATGTATCCGTTCTCATACAGGCTTTGCGCGGCGCGCATCGTCTGCCTCGACGACATGCCGAGGCGGTTGCCTGCGGCCTGCTGCATCGTCGACGTCGTGAACGGCGGCTGCGGACGGCGACGGTACGGTTTCTTCTCGACGTCGGCGACGCGGAACGCGGCCGACGCGAGCGCGGCGGCGATCGCGTCCGCGTCCGCCTGCGCGAGCTGGCGCACATCATCGCGACGTGCGGCATCAGTGAGCTCACCGCGCGACGTGAAATCCTTCGAAACGGCGACACGGTGACCATCGACGGCGACGAGGCGCGCATCGAACGCCACCTCGGCACCGAGCGCGTCAGGCGCCTGCAAGCGTGCGATGACATCCCAATACGGGGCACGCACGAACGCCATACGTTCGCGCTCGCGCTCGACGATGAGTCGTGTCGCGACGGACTGCACACGTCCCGCGGACAGTCCCGGGCCGACCTTGCGCCACAGGACCGGCGACAGTTCGTAGCCGTAGAGGCGGTCGAGGACGCGGCGCGTCTCCTGCGCGTCGACCATATGGCTGTCCACTTCGCGCGTGTGCTCAAGCGACGAACGGATCGCCTCGGGCGTGATCTCGTGGAACACCATGCGCTTGACGGGGACCTTCGGCTTGAGCGTCTGCACGAGGTGCCACGCGATCGCCTCGCCTTCGCGGTCCTCATCGGTCGCGAGGTAGAGTTCGTCGGCGTCCTTGAGCGCGGCGCGCAGTTCTGCGACCGTCTTCTTCTTGTCCGCGCCGACGATGTAGTACGGCTTGAACCCGTCGTCGACGTCGACGCCGAACTTGCCGAACTGTGCCTTCTGCGCGGCGGGGACCTGACTCGGCTGGGCAAGGTCGCGGATGTGGCCCACCGAGGCGAGCACGGTGTACCCCTTTCCGAGGTAGCCGCCGATCTTCTTGGCCTTCGCCGGGGACTCGACGATCACGAGCTTGCTGCCTGCAGTCATGATTTCTCCTTACCAATGGTCATTCGCACGCCATATTACTCATGGCCTGTGCAATCCGTTGCGCTGTGTGGCGAACAACGGACGGTCGCACAGCCGCTATTTCGCTTTTGGTGGAGCGGGCGGCGCACCGATGAGGCCGAGCTTCGTGAGCGGCGCGGCGGTCAGCTGGCGCATCATGAGCACCATGCCGTTGACGAACGCGGCGCATCCGAAGATGAGCGCCGTCGTCGCCGAACACGCGCCCGATGCGGCCCATCCGGCCGCCGCGTCGAGACCTGGCTCGACCTGCCAGATGACGTAGGCGCCATACGCGACCGCGCACAGGCCGAGTGTGATGAGCGCGGTCGCGATGAGTTGGATCGACGGTGACGACACGCGGTCGCCGGGGCGGTCCATGCCGGACGTGCGCGTGCACGCCAACGTGAGCATCATGAGTCCGCCGGTGATGAATATCGCCATGAGCACATCGCTCGGCCGGTGCCATTGGTCGTAGACGACCGATACGCCGACGGCGATCGTGCACAACGTCGATACGACGGCGCATGCGGCGCGCCACGCATGCGGCACCGCGCACAACAACACGAGCCCCGCGGCCGCGGCGAGCATCGTATGCCCCGAAGGCGCCGAATTGTTCGTTGACGATTCGACATAGACGAGCAGTGGACGTGGCAGATACGGTTTGAGGAGTTTCGCCGCGGCGAAGCAGACGGCGCTGTAGACGGCGAGCTGACCGATGAGCCACCACCGCTTGCGCAGCGCGGCGATGACGAACGCGGCCACACCGAACGCGAGCGCGACGCCGATGATGATCGGCGATTGCAGATGGCCGAAGCTCAACCATGACGGCATGATCGACGAATAATTGATGATCGCGAGGTCCTCGAAGGTCTGTCCGTCCGCAGTACGTACGCCAAGCCAATACAACGCGGCGGCGATCGCGACGAACGCGGCCGCGAACACGACGCACAACACGATGCTCGACGTACGCGGGCGCAACATGAGCGGATCGAGCTGCGCAAGCGACGATTGCATATCGTGCGCGAGGACATCCTCGTCGTTCGGTTTCGTCGACGTGTCCCCATCATCGATCAGCGGTGTCGGTTTCGGAGGTTCGCTCTTCTCGAACGTCGACCATTGTGTCGTATCAGCGGAAGGCTGCCGCGCACCGTCGTCGGCGTGTGTCGAAGAAGGTTCATGTGTGTGCTCGCTCATGCTACCGACTGTAGCGCACGCGGGGAAACAAAGGGGGAAGGTATGGAAAACCTCCGCGCACCCACCAGAGGCCACTTACCCTTGCTGCATTCCTGCCCTGGGGGGATTGGGTGACATAGTGCCACGCGGAGGCATTCATCAGTGTACACCATCCCCGGACCACCCAGCTCTGAACCACCCCCCAGCCTTGAATCACCCAGCCCCCAATTCCGCAGAGTGGTACGCTCACAGGCGCGTCAGCGTACCGTCGTGCGTGAAAACACCGCAGCGCGGTACGCTCACAGTCGCCCCACCGTACCGTCGTGCGTAGTATTCCGCAGTCCGGTACGCTCACAAGCATCTCACCATACCGTCGTGCGTGAAAAACCGCAGCGCGGTACGCTCACGGGCGCGTCAGCGTACCGTCGTGCGTACAACACCGCGCCCCGGCACGCTGGACGGAGTGTCAGCGTACCGGGGCGCGGAGTTGAGAGAACGGAAGGTCAGGCCTTCCAGACGTCCTTGCCGTCGGCCTTCGCCTTCGCGACGTCGGCGTCGAGCTCGGCCTCGTTCGCCTCGACGTTGCCCGCGATGAACTCCTCGACGAGCTGGCGCGCCTCATTGTCCTCATGCTGCACGGCCGGGGACTTCATGAAGTACGACGACGGTGCGAGGATCGGGCCGGCGAGGCCACGGTCGAGCGCGATCTTCGCGGCGCGCACGGCGTCGATGACGATGCCGGCGGAGTTCGGGGAATCCCACACCTCAAGCTTGTATTCGAGGTTGAGCGGCACATCGCCGAACGTCGTGCCCTCGAGGCGGACGAACGCGAACTTGCGGTCGTCGAGCCACGCGACGTAATCGGACGGTCCGATGTGCACATCGTACGGATCCATCTCGTGGGGGACGATCGACGTGACGGCGCGCGTCTTCGAGATCTTCTTCGACTCCAGACGCGAACGCTGCAGCATGTTCATGAAGTCCATGTTGCCGCCGACGTTGAGCTGGTACGTACGGTCGAGATGCACACCGCGGTCCTCGAACAGACGTGCGAGCACACGGTGCGTGATCGTCGCGCCGACCTGCGACTTGATGTCGTCACCGATGATCGGGACGCCGGCGTCACGGAACTTCTGCGCCCATTCCGGATCGGACGCGATGAACACCGGCAGGCAGTTGACGAACGCACAGCCGGCATCCATCGCGGCCTGCGCATACGCCTTGTCGGCCTCCTCGGAACCGACCGGCAGATAGGAGACGAGGACGTCGACATTGTTGTCGCGCAGCACCTGGGCGACGTCGACCGGCTCCTTGTCCGACTCCTCGATCATCTCACGGTAGTACTCGCCAAGACCGTCGAGCGTCGGTCCACGCAGCACCTCGACGCCCAGATTCGGCACGTCGGAGAACTTGATCGTGTTGTTCTGGGACGAGAAGACCGCTTCGGACAGGTCCTTGCCGACCTTGTCCGCATCGACATCGAACGCGGCGACGAACTCGATGTCACGGACACGGTAGCCACCGAAGTTGTTATGCATCAGTCCCGGGATCTTGTCCTCATCCTTGGTGTCCTTGTAGTACTCGACACCCTGCACCAGTGACGAAGCGCAATTGCCCACACCGGCGATAGCCACGCGAATGCTCATGAAAAATGACTCCTCTAGTTGCGTGCGTTGTCCGCCTTCCAGCATACCGCGCACTGCCCGTGACGGCCTGCCAAAGGAACTTCAAGACACTAACGTTACCGTGTGTGCAGGAAAAACCTACGCGGCCGTAATCCACACATGCATACGCGCACGCGCGCGGCCAGGATAAAGAGCGCATCGATGCACCCCTCGGCGAATCGACGGTTGTTTTTCAGGTACGGCGATTACCGTGGACAGCATGGCTTCACAGACACGTACCGTAAGTTCGGGAACGTCGGGCGGCGCACGCAGGGCGTCGTCGGGACGGACGGACACGAGAAAGACATCGGCGAATCCAGGCGGGAAGCGCACGAACCACCGCGCCCCGAAGAACAACAAAAGCCCGAAGAAGCAACACAAAGGCCTCTGGTGGAAGATTCCGCTCGGCGTGATCGGCGGCATCCTCGCCATCGGCATCGCGCTCTTCGCGTACCTGTATGCGACGACCGACATCCCCCAGCCGGAGAAGGTCGCGCTCGCCGAAAAGACGACCGTCTACTACGACGACGGCACGACACCGATCGGATCGTTCTCGGAACAGAACCGTGAGATCATCAACTGTTCGGCATTGCCCGACTACGTCGGCAACGCGATCGTCGCGTCCGAGGACCGTTCGTTCTGGACGAACGGCGGCATCGACATCACCGGCATGGCGCGCGCGCTCTACAACAACCTGACGAAAGGCACACGCCAAGGCGGATCGACGATCACCCAACAGTACGCGGAACGCTATTACCTCGGCGAAACGACGTCCTACGCCGGCAAGATCCGCGAGGCGATCCTCGCGATGAAGATCGCGAATTCGCAGGACAAATCCGAAGTGCTGTGCAACTATATGAACACGATCTACCTCGGACGCGGCGCATACGGCATCCAGGCGGCCGCACAGGCGTATTTCGGCAAGGACGCGAAGGACCTCACACCATCCGAGGCCGCGATGATCGCCGGCATCATCCCCGCGCCGAGCACATGGGACCCGGCCGTGAACCCCGAGCAGGCCGAGAAACGCTTCGACCGCGTCATCCGCATCATGAAGGAGGACGGCTACCTCACCACCGAGCAGGCGGCCGACGCGAAGTTCCCGGATGTCAAGGAATACGTGCCGAGCAACGACTATGCGGGACCGGCAGGATACATCCTGTCGACCGTCGAGGCGGAACTGACCGACAACAAGGCGTTCGCGAAGGACGAGCTTGAAACCGGCGGATACAAGGTCATCACGACGCTCGACAAGACGATGCAGGACCGCATCCAGGCCGTCGGCGACGAACGGCCCGAAGGCATGCCGGACACGCTGCAGGTCGGCGGCATCGCCGTCGATGAGACAACCGGCTCGGTGCGCGCGATGTACGCGGGGCAGGACTATCTCAAGCAACAGCTCAACAACGCGACCCAATCGAAATTCCAACCCGGATCGACGATGAAACCATTCGGACTCATCGGCGCGGCACAGGACGACGTGAGCTTCTCGACACTGTTCAACGGCAACTCCCCCGAACGTTTCGAAACGACACCCGGAACGTTCGCGGAAGTGCCGAACGCGCTTGACATCAGCTGGGGCAACATCAACCTCAACCAAGCGACCGCGAACTCCGTCAACACCGTGTTCATGAACGTCAACGAACACCTCACACCGAAGCGGTACGCGCAGATCGCGCACGACGCGGGCATCACCGGCGACATCCAGGAGGACACGCTCTACAACATCCTCGGCATCAACTCACTCACCGTGTGGGACCTCGCACAAGGCCACTCGACGATCGCGAACAACGGCACGAAGAACACCTTGCACATCGTCGACCGCGTCACGAAGGACGACAAGGACATGTACAAGGCGAACCCGGAGTCGAAAAAGGTGTTCGACGAGAACGACTGCGCGCTCGCACAGCATGCGATGCTCGGCACGACGACCTACGGCACCGCCGCGGGCGTATCCTCCCAGCTCGGCAGGCCGATCGCGGGCAAATCCGGCACCGCGAACGACGAGACGGCGGCAAGCTTCGTAGGCTACACACCACAGCTGATGAACGTGTGGGCGATCTGGAATCCGGGAGCGAACGGCGAGAACCTCGTCGTGCCGTCATTCGCCGGCTACGGCGTCTCCTCGACCGGCTACCCGGCGCACCTGTTCTCCGAGTTCATGTCGACGGCGCTCGCGGACATGCCGGTCGAGCAGTTCCCGCAGGCCGTCGACGACGGCAAGATCGGAGGCCCAGACGGCGACTGGGGCCTCGGCGGCTCGCGGAACCAGTCAAATGGCCAAGGCCAGGACACGACCTCGCCGAATGCGACGCCGAGCGAATCGCCATCGCAGAGCGAACAGCCGTCAAGCGAGCCGTCGACGACGCAACCGGAGACGAAACCATCGACTCCGGCACCGTCGTCGTCATCCTCACCGTCACCGGAACAGCCACAGCCGACGCAACCGGAGACGACGGAGCCGAATCCCCCATCGCCGGAACAGACGGACCAACCGCAGCAACAGCCACCGGCGCAACGATCAAACAGGTAGCGCACACGGCCTATACGGGAAAGGGAGGGGCGCCGTCCGGAATCGATTCCGGACGGCGCCCCTCCCTTTCCCGTATAGGCCGTGCTCAGCGCGCGGAGCGGTTGACGGCGGAGATGATCGCCTTGAGCGAGCTCGTCACAATCGACGAATCGATGCCGACACCCCACACGACGCTTGTCTCACCATCCTCGAGCGCGATCTCGCATTCGACATAGGACGCGGCGCGCGCATCGGTGCCGACGGACATCGTATGTTCGGCGTAATCGAGGACGCTCGCGTCGACGCCGAGCACCTTGACGGCGTCGAGGAACGCGTCGATTGGACCGTTCCCGGTGCCGGAGATCTCACGGACCTCCTCGGGGTCGGTTCCGACGTTGAGCCCACGGTCGAGCACGGTCGCGTTGAGCGTCGTGTCCGAACCATCCTCACCCGACGACAGGCTCACCTTGAGCAGCTTGAGACGGCCCCACTGCTCGAGCGAAGCGTCCTGCTGGTCGCCGACAACCGCGCCGGCCTCGGTCGTGCCGGCTTCCTCGACGGGCAGGTACTCATCCTTGAACAGATGCCAGATGTCCTCGTCCTTGACTTCCTTCTTCGTCGTGTCCGCATGCTGCTGCACGACGCGCTCGAACTCGACCTGCAGTTTCTTCGGCAGGTCGAGGTTGTGGTTCGCCTTGAGCAGATACGCCATGCCGCCCTTGCCGGACTGCGAGTTGACGCGGATGATCGCCTCGTACGAACGGCCGATGTCCTTCGGATCGATCGGCAGATACGGCACGAGCCACACGAAGTTCCCAAGTTCCGCGCCCGCCATGTCCGCGGCGACCTCGCGCGCCTCGAGACCCTTCTTGATCGCGTCCTGGTGCGAACCGGAGAACGCCGTGAACACGAAATTGCCGGCGTACGGGTGGCGCTCCGAGATCTTGATCTGGTTGCAGTACTCGACCGTGCGGCGGATCTGCGGGATGTCGGACAGGTCGATCTGCGGGTCGATGCCCTGCGTGAGCAGGTTGAGCCCGAGCGTGACGAGGTCGACGTTGCCGGTGCGTTCGCCATTGCCGAGCAGGCAGCCTTCGATGCGGTCCGCGCCCGCGAGGATGCCGAGTTCGGCGGCGGCGACGCCCATGCCTTCGTCATTGTGCGGATGGAGCGACAGCACGATCGCGTCGCGGTCCTGCAGATTGTTCGAGACGTACTCCACTTCGTCCGCGAAGACGTTCGGCGTCGTCATCTCGACGGTCGCGGGCAGATTGATGATCATCGGATGTTCGGGGGTCGGTTTGATGACATCGATGACGGCGTTGCACACGTCGACCGCGTACTCCGGTTCCGTTCCGGTGAACGATTCCGGAGAGTATTCGTAGTACAGGTCGATGCCTTCCGCGTCGCCCTCGAGTTCCTTGCACAGTTCTGCCGCGTCCGTCGCGAGTTTCTTGATCGCGTCCTTGTCCTTGCGGAAGACGACCTCACGCTGCAGTACGGAGACGGAATTGTAGAAGTGCACGATCGCGCGCCTGACGCCTTTGAGACACTCGTAGGTCTTGCGGATGAGGTGTTCGCGCGCCTGTGTGAGCACGACGATCGTCACATCGTCCGGGATGAGTTCACGTTCGATGAGCATACGGATGAAGTCGTAGTCGGTCTCGGACGCGCTCGGGAAGCCGACTTCGATCTCCTTGTAGCCCATCTCGACGAGCATGTTCCAGAACCGCAGTTTGCGGTCGGAATCCATCGGATTGACGAGCGCCTGGTTGCCGTCGCGAAGGTCGACGGAGCACCAGCGCGGCGCGCGCGTAAGTCGTTTGCCCGGCCACGTACGCTCCGGGTAGTCAAACGGCACCTGCTTGTCGTATGCGACGTACTTCGTGTACGGCATCGAGCTTGGCTTCTGCGGAGCGCCGATAAAACGTGCCGGAGGCAGCAGCGGGTCGTTGTTCCCTCCGTTGGATGCCGCGGCGACTGCGGCGAGATCAAACACGGACGATTGATCCTGACCCATCTCTCCTCCTTCTGTAGTGGTTTGGTATTGGTGAGTTCAGTCGTTCCACCGATGTGTCCACAAATGTGTTCACATAGTGGTTATGCATGGGTGTGCATAACGTCCTACCCTATAAAGCCTACCGAAGAAGCGATGGAGAAACGTCCATATTCCGGCCATGTTCCGCAGCATGTTTACATTCTTCCGGTATAAGCGGCGCGTCAGCGGTGGATCAGTCGGCGGGATAGTACACGTTCGTGTCACTCGGTGACGCGTTCATATGATAGCCAAGTGTTTTGATGAACGGTTTCGTCGAATCCGGCGGCACATAATCCGATTGGGGCGCGGACAACGCGATTGATTTGACCTCTTCACTATCCGCGCCTTTGAAGATATAGACGAAATTGAATGGTTTCATGATCTCGGCTTCGGAATAGAACGTGCTGCCTTCATAGCAGGCTTGGTATCCGCGTTCGGAACCGCAATGGTAGTCGCTCTCGGGGCCACGGAACTCGATGCCCACGGATTCGGGGATGTCCCAGGACAGCTTCGCGCCTTTCGCGACCGGGATCATGGTCTCGTGCGTGCTTGACGACTCAGCAGTCGTCACCTTGCCGTCATCGTCCAACTCGAGGCAATCGCTGCCATCCTTGAGGCAGTATCTGCCTGCGATCGGGCTCATGTCACCGCTGTAGACACGTGTGCGGATCTGCTCGGGAGTGAGGTCCTTCTTGTGCGCGTCGGTATCTGTGTTGTCGCCGTCGTCCGTATCTGCGTCGTCATCGTTGTCGATGTCGTCATCATTGTCCGTATCCGTATCCGACTTCTTTTGTGTCTTGTCGTCGGATGCGTCAGCTGCGGCACCGTCCACGTCGGCGTCCTCAAGCGTGTCCCAATCCAATTCGGGGGTTTCGTCGAGGTAATACACGGTGTCGTCACTCGGCGCGGGACGCATCTTCACGGTGCGGTCCTTGCCGAGCTCATTGCCCGCTGCGGCATTGAACGGCAGGAACGGATTGGCGGTCCTGATGTTGTAGTCGGCTTCACGCTCGTTGTCATCGTACTGCTTCACATCACGGTAGAGCAGGAACGGGCGGTCAGTGTCCACGTTGTGCTGCTTGTGCGCCGCGTCGAGTGCGGAACGGTCGAAGTATCCACTGCTCTCGAGCTTGTCCAGTTTGGTGCCGACGGGCGCGACGACGAAGAAATTGCTCATCCGGTACTTGCCGCCGGTATCCTTGACTGTGCTGAAATCGACCGCCCCGGAGACGTCCACGACTTTGCCGGCGTTGCAGTACTGTGTGAAGCCTGCGCCGTTCCTGCTGACACGCGTGTCGCCGCACCAGAAACTCATGAACGCCTTGTGTGGTATGAGCTCGAACGCGCCGGTGTCGCCCTGCAGGAGATAGTCCTTCGACAGCGTGCCACAGAACGCCTGCTGGATCGCATCACACGACACGAGCATCGAATCGGACATCGCATACTTATCGGGTTGCGCGCCGTCCACAACGCCGAACACCTGTTGCCCATCCGTACGTCCGCCATTGATGCCACCGAGCGTGATGCAATCGCCGGCCTTGTTGCACCAGCGGCCCGCGGCCACATCGTCGGCGCTCTGGCCCGCGAGGATCATCGAATCCTTGCTGCCTGTGGCATCCGCCGACTGGAGGAACGTGTCTTTCGCGCCTTTCGCATCCACGCCCTGATACACGGTGACGCTCTCGCCCGTGCCGAGCGTGCTGCCCGGCGCCGGCTGTGATCCGCTCACTTTGCCGATGTACTGCTTGGATGCGAGACGCTTCTTCACGGTGACGTCGTAGCCCTTCGATTCAAGCTCGGATGCGACGTCATCCACGTCACGCCCCATGATGTCGACCGGGATGCCATCGCCCTCTTTGGCCGCCACGCCGATGTAGATCCCCTCCTGCGCGTCGCTCACCGCCTGACCGGGTTCGGGCGACGTGTTCACGACGGTCCCCTCCTTCGTCTGGCTTGCATCGGAGATGAGCACGTGCTTGTAATGCACGGGCACGCCCATGTCGCCGAAGGTTTTCGTCACGGCCGTCGCCTCTTTGCCGACCGTGTCCCCGGGAACGCCGGCACCGGCGGATTCACGCACCTCGACCGTGCTGCCCGACTTGACGCGCGCGCCCGCATCGTTGCCACCGTACCCAAGGAACGCACCCTTCTTCGCCCCGGAGAACTCCTTCGTCTTCTTCACTTTGAGGCCTTTGCCACGCAATTGCGCGGCCACGGTGTCCGCACTCACGACGTCATCGGACGCCGTGTCCGCGGTCGCCGCCTGTGCCTGCGGCAGCGTCTTCCCGCCCCACCATTCCGCGTTGTACGTCACGAGACCCACGACGAGCGCAACGACGACGACCGCGGCGGCGGCGACCGCCCATACGAGTCGTTGGTGTGTGCGTTCCGCGGCCTGCATTTGCGCGCCTGTGGCCGCCGTGGATGCAGGTTGCGCGGTGGGAGCGGCTTGCGTCGGCGCCGCGCCCGCAGTCGGCGATGATGGCGGCAACGGTTTTCCACAATGGGTGCAGAATCGCGATGTCGAATCGTTATTGGACCCACAATGCACGCAGAACATGATTTCCCCTTATATTGGTCTTCTCTGCTACCGCCCCTCATTGTACGGCACAATAGACACATCCGTTCATATGGATGCGTACATCGTCGTTCATATCGACATCATTCGGACATGGTGTGGTTTTCGATGAGATTGACACCGCGCCGCGCCATGCAATAGGCGTTGCCGAGCCATGTATGCCGCGAATTCGGCCACACCGCGCCGAGACGTGGCGCGTTCTGGCTCATCCATATGCTCGGTACGCGTCCGTCCGCGCTACGTGAGCCGAGGAGATTGAATCCGTTTTTCTCAAGGAGCCATTCCGGATGCTGCGTCGCGATCGCGAGACCTTCTTCGAGCGTGAGTGGGATGCGTTCGTCCGATTCGATGAGTTTGCGCGCGACATCCGGCTCACGGTTGACGTAGCATGTGCCGGTATGCGGTTCGAGGACGAGGTAGAACGGACCTTCGGGTGGTTCGAAACCATCCGTCGGCAGGAAACTCGCGATGTCGCGCGGCGGCATCGTCGTGAACCCGGCCATGCGGTTGATGCTCGTGCGCGCGATGAGCGATTCCGGGGAGACGAGCTCGCGCGTCGGCACGAGCAGGATGTCCTCGCCGAGATCGTTGCGCTCGAGCGCGGCGATGAGCGGACGCGCGAGTGCGCGGAACGATTCGTCGCTCATGTCGGCGACGTCCGGATATCCGAGCGCGACGATGCGGTCCAACTGGTGCTGCGCAGTGATCGATGCCTGTGACATGTCTTCCAGCATAGCCGCCCATCTGTTCGCGCACGGCGCGAGCGACGCGCGAGTGCGCACATTGCGGCACCGCGCGACACTGACGTCCTCCCAACGTCGCGCGACCGCACACTTTGCGGCACCGCACGACGCTAACGCCGTCCTCACCTAGCAAAAGGCGCACGCCGTATGACGTGCGCCCCGTTTTGCGCTGTCCTTCCAGTCGGATCCTTCCGGATCCGATCAGGCGACGATCACAGCTGGTCGGCGAAATGCTTGTTCGCGACGATTTCCGCGAGTTCGACGGCATTGAGCGCCGCACCCTTGCGCAGGTTGTCGTTCGTCACGAAGAACGCAAGACCCTTGTTGCCGTCGACGGCCTGGTCCTGACGGATGCGGCCGACGAAGCTCGGCGTCTTGCCTGCCGCGAGCTGCGCGGTCGGGATGTCGACGAGTTCGACGGCGTCCGCCTTCTCGAGCACCTCACGTGCCTGCTCAGGCGTCACATCCTGTTCGAACTCGGCGTTGACACTCATGCCGTGCGACGTGAACACGCCGACGCGCACGCACGTGCACGACGCCTTGAGGTCCGGCAGATGCAGGATCTTGCGGCTTTCGTTGCGCAGTTTCTGCTCTTCGTCGGTCTCCTCCGAGCCGTCGTCGACGATGTCGCCGATGAACGGGACTTCGTTGAACGCGATCGTGCGCGCGACCTTCGTCGGTTCCGGGAAATCGATCGCGTCGCCGCCGAAGACGAGCTTGTCCGCGCCCTGTTCGACGGCCGCCTTCGCTTCGTTCATCAGCTGCTCGACGCCCGCGCGGCCCGCGCCGGAGACCGCTTGGTACGAGCTCACGATGAGGCGCTTGAGGCCGAACGCGTCGGAAAGCGGCTTGAGGACCGGCATGATCGCCATCGTCGTGCAGTTCGGGTTCGAGACGATGCCGGACGGGATCTCGTCAAGGTCGTCCGGATTGACTTCCGCGACGACGAGCGGCACATCGTCATGCATGCGCCATTGCGACGAGTTGTCGATGACGTACGCGCCGGCTTCGGCGAACTTCGGAGCCCACTGCTTCGACGTGCCGCCGCCCGCGGAGAAGATCGCGATGTCGATGCCGTTGAGGTCCGCCGTGGCGACGTCCTCGACGGTGATGTCGTGGCCACGCCAGTTGAGCACCTGCCCCGCGGAATGCGCGGACGCGAGGAAACGCAGGTCCTTGACGGGGAAGTCGCGTTCGTCGAGCACACGGCGCATGACCATGCCGACCTGTCCGGTCGCGCCGAGAACGGCCACATTGACGCCACGTTCGTTGATTTGTACCATTTGCCGGCTCCTTAGTTCTGCCGTTGGGTTGTTGTTCTGCCGTCGGATGTCGTATCGACGATTGTTGTCCGCTGAATGCCGACGCCGGTTCGTCAGCGTCCGGTGCCGCCGTAGACGACCGCTTCGACCTTCTGCGCGTCGAGTCCGTACGCCGTGTGGAGCGCCTTGACGGCCTCGTTGAGCTGGTCGAGCGGCACAAGCGCGGCGATGCGGATCTCGGACGTCGAGATCATGAGCACGTTGATGCCTTTCTCGCTGAGCGCCTTGAAGAAGCGCGCCGCGAGCCCGGAGTGCGTTTTCATGCCGACGCCGACGACGGCGACCTTGCCGACGTTCGGATTGACGTCGAACGAGTTGTATCCGAGCGTGTCCTGTTCCTGAAGGAGCACTTCGCGCACGCGCTTCGCGTCCTTGCCCGGCACGGTGAACGAGATGTCGGCGGTGCCGGTCGAGGCGCCCGCCTGCACGATCATGTCGACGTTCACGCCGATTTCGGCGAGACGCTCGAACACGCGCGCGGCCATGCCCGGTTCGTCGGCGACGCCGCGGACGGTCGCGAGCGATTCGCTGCTGTCGTGCGCGACACCGGAGATGATCGGCGTCTCCTGGCCGAGGTCGGGAAACAGATCGCCCATCGACTTGTCTTCGTTCTCATTCATGGTTCTTTTGCTCTCCGTGGGTTGTACGTGGGTTGGCGTTGGTACGTGGATTGATTGGTTCGTGGAAATGCGCCGGCGTCTCGGATGTGCCCGGACGTGCACGACGTGTTCAGACGTTCGGCAGCGTGTTCGGATCGACACCATCGGGGACGACGAGTGTTCCTGAACGGTGGGAGAACGAGCTGCGCACATGCAACGGCATATTGAAGCGCTGTGCGTATTCGACGCAACGCAATGCGAGCACTTTCGAACCGCACGACGACATTTCGAGGATCTCGTCGTATCCGATCGACGGGATGCGGCGCGCGGTCGGCACGATGCGCGGATCGGCGGTGAAGATGCCGTCGACGTCGGTGTAGATCTCGCAGATGTCCGCACCGAGCGCGACCGCGAGCGCGACGGCCGACGTATCGGAACCGCCGCGACCGAGCGTCGTCGCGTCGCCGCGTTCGTTGCGTCCTTGGAATCCGGCGACGATCGCGACGCTGCCGAGGTCGAGCGCGCGGCGCACACGGTCCGGCTTGACGGCGCGGATGTGCGCGGCGCCGAACTGGGCGTCGGTCATGAAACCGGCCTGTGAACCGGTGAACGAGTATGCGTGGGAACCGGCGGCGTGGATCGCCATCGCGAGCAGGCTCATCGAGATGCGTTCGCCCGCCGTCATGAGCATGTCCATTTCACGTGCCGGCGGATCGGAGTCGATGCTCAGCGCCTGGTCGATGAGGTCGTCGGTCGTGTCGCCCATCGCCGAGACGACGACCGCCACATCGTTGCCCGCGTTCTTCGTTTCGATGATGCGTCGTGCCACACGCTTGATCGAGTCGGGGTCGGCGACGGACGAACCACCGTATTTCTGCACGATAAGAGCCACAACTATCCAATCTTCTCTGTGTTGTTTGTTTGTGTACGCATGGGACTCGCGACTGTGCCCAGTGTACGCAGGAAGCTCGATTATTATATGGACGCCTCCGTGACGCGCCGGAACGTGTTCCCACGATACGAAACGCCCGGGTTGCGCGGCGTGGCGCTCAGACCTCGCGCCGTCCTTCGAGCGCGCGCGACAGCGTGATCTCGTCGGCGTATTCGAGGTCGCCTCCGACGGGCAGTCCGCTCGCGAGGCGCGTCACTTTCACGTCGAGTGGTGTCAGGAGCCTGCCGAGGTATGTCGTCGTCGCCTCACCTTCGATGTTCGGGTTGAGGGCGACGATGATTTCCTTGACTTCGTCGGTCTGCAACCGGTTGAGCAGCTGCGCGATGTTGAGGTCGTTCGGTCCGATGTTCGCCATCGGGTTGATCGCACCGCCGAGCACATGGTAGAGGCCGCGGTATTCGCGTGTGCGTTCGATGCTCATGACGTCCTTCGGTTCCTCGACGACGCATATCACGCTGTGGTCGCGTCGTGGGTCGGCGCATATCGCGCATGGGCTTGTCTCGCACACGTTGCCGCACACCTCGCAGAACCGCACTTTGTGTTTGACTTCGGTGATTGATTCGACGAGGCGCTGCGCTTCGTCGTCGGGTGCGCCGAGCACGTAGAACGCGATGCGTTGCGCGCCTTTCGGGCCGATGCCCGGCAGGCTTGCGAACGCGTCGATGAGGCGTTGGATCGCGCCGTCATATGCCAATGCCATGGTTTCCTTTCCCGGCGTCCGTCTTAGTGCGCGTTGTGGTTGCGCGGGTTCTTCGGATCGTCCGCCGCGAATGCTTCAACAGACTTCACATCGAATAATTCCTTGACTTCGTCGAGGCTCATCGCCTGTGACGTGGCCAATGATTCGTCGTCGATCGAGTATTCGTCCTCGTCCGGGTCGACTTGGGGTGCGGGGGCCGGTTCCTCCTGCTGCGGCGTCGGGGATGGCTGCGCGTCGGCGTCGGCGCTGCCGAGCTGACCCCACGGGTCGGCGGGCGGCGTGGGCTCGCTGTGCCTGCCCTGCGCCGCCTGCTGCTCGATCGAGGAGACGCGCGCGAAATCGATATGCGCGGGCTCGTCATCGTGGTATGCCCATGGATCGATGCCTGCTTCGCCCATCGACGCCGCCGCACCGTTCGGCGACGGCGCAGTGAGCGGCGTTGGTTCCGCGTCCTGTGACGGGCCGGCGGCTTGCGCCGGCGTGGCGGTGGCGCCGCCCTGCGTGGCCGGCACCTCCTCGTGGGACGACGGGTCGTCGGATGGCGTCGTGAACGACGTATGGGTCGGCTTCGCGTCCGCCCATGGATCGTAATCGGCTCGGGCCGGTGCGCCACCGCCTCGGTGTACGGCGTCATCGGCGGCGGGGGTGTCGGCCGCCGCCACAGGTACCGCGCCTTCGCCGGATGCCGCGCGTCCGAGTTGTGTCTTGAGCGTCGCCTGCAGGTTCTCCTTCGCGAGCTGCGCCTTGATGCGCTGCTGTTGGTCGGACGGGAGCCGCTTGAACGGCGGCGCGGTCTGGCCATCCTCCATCGTCGGCGTCGGCGCGAGCCGCACGTCGGGGCCGAACACGCGGTGCACTGCGGCGCGCACGATGTCGGTGACTTCGGTCCGCCCATCGACGCTTTCCTTGCTCACGGCGAGCGCGAACGCGTATTTGTCCATCGGCGTGCCGAATTTGATCATGAGCTTGCGTCCGCCGGTCCTCTGGTCCGGCGCGAGCTTGATGCGCGGCACCCTCGTGCGGTCCACATACGAGCGCACGTCGGCCGGAAGTGACGTCACGAGGCCGTCCCACATCTCGTCGGGGGTGCCATTGGCTGACGGCGCGCCGGCCGGCCGGCCCTGTTGCACGCCAGCCCTGGATTCTGCGATGCGCTGCGCCTCCGCCGCGGCCCGCATCGCCGCCGTCGCGGCGTCCATCGCATGCTGCTCGTTCGACTGGCGGAGCTGTGCATGCTGTGCCGGCGGCGTCACGGAAGCGCCTTGCGCCGCCGATGGTTGCCCGGCAGCCGCAGCGGGCGCGTGGGCGGTGTCGGCCGCAAGAGCCGGTGCCGCGGCATGCCCATGCGCGGCGCCACCCTCGGGCGTGTCGGTTCCGATAAATCCACCGCCCGTCGCCGGCTTCGTCGGATCGGCATGCTGTGACGCATCGGCGGTGTTGCCATTGAGCGCCGCATAGCCGGTCTCACGTCCTGCGAGCAACCGTGCGGCAAGCAGTTCGAGGCGCATGCGCGGCGACGTCGCCCCCGCCATATGCGTGAGCGCCTCGTCGGTCTCCTCGGCCATCGCCGTCAATGTCGCCAAGCCGAGCGCCGTCGCCTGACGGTGCAGATCGTCGAGGTCCTCGGCGGCCGCGTCGTCGCTCAATACATGTTCGGCGTGTTCGCCACCAAGCGTGAGCACGAGCAGGTCGCGGATGCGCGAGAGCAGGTCCTCGACGAACCTGCGCGCGTCGTACCCGCCGACGATGACCTTCTGGATGACGTCATAGAGCTTCGCGCCATCATGGTCGATGATCGCGTCGATCGCGTCGCCGATGAGCACGTCCGGCGTGAACCCGAGGAGCGCGGCGGCCGCGTCATAGGTGATGTCACCGTCGACGGCGCCGACCATGAGCTGGTCAAGCACGGACAACGTGTCACGCACCGAACCGCCGCCGGCGCGCATCGCGAGCCGCAGGACGCCCGGTTCGGTCTCGATGTGCTCCTGCTCGCATATCTCCTCAAGATACGGCCCCATCGTCTCGGGCGGCACGAGCCGAAACGGATAATGGTGGGTGCGCGAGCGGATCGTGCCGATGACCTTCTCCGGTTCCGTCGTCGCGAAGATGAACATGACATGCTCGGGTGGCTCCTCGACGATCTTGAGGAGCGCGTTGAAGCCCTGCGGCGTCACCATATGCGCCTCGTCGAGGATGAAGATCTTGTAGCGGTCGCGCGCGGGCGCGAATCCCGCGCGTTCGCGCAGCTCGCGCGCGTCGTCGACGCCGTTGTGGCTTGCGGCGTCGATCTCGACGACATCGATCGACCCCGGCCCTCCCGTCGCGAGGTCACGGCAGCTGTCGCACGCACCGCATGGATGCGACGTCGGGCCTTCGACGCAGTTCACGCAACGCGCGAGGATGCGTGCGGAACTCGTCTTGCCACAGCCGCGCGGACCTGAGAACAGGTATGCATGCGTGAGCCTATGTTCGTCAAGTGCGCGCATGAGCGGCACCGTCACCTGGTCCTGCCCGATGACGCCTTCGAATGTGTCCGGACGATACCGGCGGTAGAGCGCTAATGCCATGTCGATTCCCGTTTCTCCATCGCGAGTGCCTCGCTGTTCACTGCTTCTACGGTACAGCCTGCTCACCCGGGCGGACGCACGCATCCCCGTGGGGAGCGCGGGCCCGTGCGCGCGGCTGAGCGTGTTGCGTCCATGGCGGCCGAATCCATGGATCCCATTCCCTCATGCGCCGCCACATGGGCGCGGCCCCGCCCGTGCGTACGCCGTCACATGGCCGACGAACGGCACATCGGTCGGTACGTGGACACGCACGGCCACATCGTCACCATCGACGTCGCACGATTCGAGGTTGCCGGCATTTGCATCGGTCAGCCATGCGGCGACCGCACACGGCGTGCCATCGCCCCGCCATAGCGCGGATGCGGCGCCGAGCGCCGCGACGTCGGCGGCCGTGCGCGCCTGCGACTGCCGCAGCACGATGTTGCCAGCCGCGGCGAGCACACCGATGAGCACCGCCGCCGCAACGACGAGCGCGACACCGACGACCGTCGCCGATCCCTCATCTTCGCGTCGCGCGAAGTATGCACCCACACGTCGCGCACGTCGTTTCATCATCGTCGTCACCTTTGTCATCGTCCATCCTCCTCGGTGATGCGCGTCCACGCACCATCCATCCATGTCAACCGTCCTGTTTCGCGACGGCCGCCTGCCCGTGCACCGTCATCGGCAATACACCGAGCGGGTCGGCGAGCACACGGCACGTCGTCGTGACGATGAGACGGTCACCGTGGTCGGCGACCGAGAGTTGCACGCCCGCAGGCGCGGACACGGACTCGGTACCGCCGTTGACGAGCACAGCGCGCGCGGCGTCCGCGGCCGCATCCTGACAGGAGATCTGCGTGACGCCCGCGCGCGCGACGTACAACAGCAGCACAGCGACGGCGACGACGACGGGGAGGATGACGGCGAACTCCGCCGTCGCCGCCCCCGTGTCCCCACCGCGCGCCCACGCGCGCAGACGGTCCCATATGCGTCGCATGCCGCACCGTCAGACGCTCAGCGCCTTCTTGACGATGTTCGTCAGCAGCGTCTTGATCGCATCCGATTTGAGCAATGCGACGAGTACTGCAGCGAATCCGGTCGCGGCGACGAGCACGACCGCGTACTCGGCCGTCGCCGCGCCTTCCTCAGGCTGCGCCTTGAGCGTGCGCATCCTCGCGTCGAGCATGACGCCCGCGCGCGTCATGCGCCGGCCAAGGTCCTGCAACGGCCATCCGGTATCCATCGTGTCGATGCCGATGCCGTCATCGAGGGAGATCATGTTGTGCATATCCAACTCCTTTGTTGTGTGTGGTGTATCTGGTCGTCGTGTTGCGCGCGACGATGATGTTTCACATGAAACGTGCACGTCGTCGCGCATCGTCGTATCACGCGCTCACCGTATAAACGAGATGATCGTGGGGATGACCGCGATGCATAGGAACGCGGGCAGGAAACACAGACCCATAGGCAACAGCAGCCGTACGGACAGTTTCGACGCCGCCCGCTCGATGCCCATGCGCTCCATAGTGTCGAGCTGTTCCCTCGCCGCATCGATCTGCGCGACGGCGGCGACGCCCCCGTTCCACGACTCACGCAATGCATCGCGTACAGCGGAGCACACGGCCGCAAGCCGCGGCTCATCCGGAGCGCAGACCCATGCCTCATCCCACGAGGCGCCCTCCATGAGCCCATCGGATACGGCGGCGAACGCCCCCGCGCACGGTCCGGTGCAGCACGCACCGACGGCACGCAATGCATCAGGGATCGACTGGCCGCCTTCGAGGGCCGCCGCGAGCAATTCAAGGACAAGCGCCGCATTCGGCACCCAATCGCCGTCCAGACGTTCCGGCAGCGCAAACAACCTCGCGCCAACATCGACGCCGACGCATGCGGCACCCGCCGCGAACGCCACGCACACGGCAGCGCAACAGGCCCAGCCGAACGCATCCATGCGCACCTCCCGTCAGTCATCACCCGCCTCCATCCGTGCCATGAGCCGACGCATCCAGACGGCGCCGGCCGCATGGCACATCGCGCCCAGCACGAGGCAACACATGCCTTGCCAAGAGCCGAACAGGACGCCGAGCGGGTCCGCGCCAAGCACCTCGCCGAGGATGACGGTGACGGCCGGCAGCCCGAGCAGCATCTTGACCGTCGATTGCGGCACGGCGAACGCGTTGCGCTTGAGCTCCTCGCGCATATGGATGCGCGCGTGCGCCATACGTACTGCCTCGACGCAACGCGCCATCGGGCATCCGACGCGGATGCCGAGCGCGCATGCGGCGCGCAGACCGCTGGCCGCATGCCGCACCTCGTCTTCCGTCTCGTCCGGCAACGCGCGGACGCGCAACACATCGGCGAGCCTTGCGATGTCGATGCCGCCATTGCAATCGGTCACATCGCCGTCCGGGATGAACGTCGGGCGCTTCCGTTCCATGCATCGCGCATCGGTCCCGAAGCGGTGTTCGAGCGATGATGGCATGTCATGCCCGGCGCGCAGCGCAGCGGCCAATCCCGCCAGTTCGGCACCGATGCCGGCACGTCGGCCGCCGGCGGCCTCGACTGATCCGCCCGCATGCCCATCAAGGCGGTCGAGGCGCGTCTCAGCGCCGTCGTGAAGCAACACGGCGAGGAGCACGGCCAGCGCCGCCGCAATCGACCACGTCATTGCCCCACCTCCTTAGGAAATCGGACCAGGCCGGCCCAATGACCGTCTCCTCGGTCGCACCGCGCCCGACGGCCTGCCGTCCGCGCAAACGACCGTCCCGGCAATCGAGCATGCCGATCTGCGCGATGCGGCGTCTCCCATTGGCGCGTTCGAGATGGATGAGCACATCGAACGCACCGTCGGCGAGCCGTTCGAGCGCCGCGGGTTCCACGTCGGCGAGCATGCCGAGCGAGACGAGTCGCGCAGGCACACGGTCCACGCCGTCGGCATGGATTGTGCTGAGCGACCCGCGGTGTCCGGAGTTGAGCGCCCTGAGCAGATCGACGACCTCCTCGCCGCGCACTTCGCCGACGACGATGCGGTCGGGGCGCATGCGCAGCGTCGCCTTGACGAGCGCGGGCAGACCGACGTCGCCGGCGCCTTCGACGTTCGCGTCGCGCGCGACAAGCGACACGACATGCGGATGCGGCACCGAAGCGAGCTCACGCACCTCCTCGACCGTCACGATCCGCTCATTGGGCGCACATGCCGCGAGCAGGGCCTTGAGGAGCGTCGTCTTGCCGGTTCCCGTCGCTCCGGAGACGAGCATGTTCGCCTTCATGCGCACGAGCATGCGCAGCATCGGCGTCCACTGAGGCGGGAACATGCCGGTTGCGGCGAGCGCGTCCAGATCGGCGCGCGCACGGTCGGGGAACCGGATCGAGATCGATGCGCCTTGCGGTACGATCGGCGCGATGACGGCGTGCACACGTGTGCCGTCATCGGCCGCCGCATCGGCGATCGGTTGTGCTTCGTCGAGCCGCTTGCCAAGCTGCGCACACAGGCGCACGGCAAGGTCGCGCACGACTGCTGGATCGTCGAGCGGAATCGCCGTATGCGCGAGTTGCATGCCGTGGCCACCGTCAAACCATACGGTCCCGTCGCATGTCACGACGATGTCGGTGACGCGCGCATCGGCGCCAATCGGGGCGAGTGGCCCCAGCTCAAGCGTCCTGCACGGAACGGAAACGCCCATGACCGCCTCCCTACCGCAGCGCGCCGCTCAGGTCGCATACGCGTTCCACTTCACGCGTGAGCACGTCGAGCGGAGCCGCGTTGCGTTTCGGCAATGTGCGCACGCCAAGGCCTTCGAGCACGTCGCCGCACATCTTCGGGTCATTGCGGATGGGACCGATGACATCCCTGCCGAGATATGTCTTCGCCTCACGCACATCGATGACGCCGCGCATACGTGCGGATCCACGTGGTTCGATGCCAACGATCGCGATGACGTCGCCGGGATGCTCGGCGACGGGACGCGCCGGCTGCCCCGGACCTGGCGGTGCGGTGCGCCGCTCGACGCTCTCCCGGCCTTGCCGCTCCAGCCAATCGAGATGTGCGCGGGCGCGCGCAAGGCCGAGGACCGACAGTTCGACGACGACGATGTGCGACGCCTCGATGAGCGATGGCGCTTCGGGGATGCACTCACCGCGCGCAGCATCGACGACGACCACCTCATCGCATGCGGCGAGCGCATGCACGGCTGCCTCCAGTTCCCACGGTTTCGGCGCGTCGCCGTTCCACGGGTCGAACGAGAGGACGGCCACGCCATCCCATTTCGGCAGCTGCCGGTACAGCGCGGGACCGCTCAGCTGTCCGAGCGGCGCATGCACATCATGCCAACGCGAGCCGTGTTCGTGTTCGATGCCAAGGAGCACATCGAGACCACCGCCGCACATGCGCACGTCGGCGTCGATGAGCGCCGTGGGCGCATGGCGGCCGGCGAGCGCACGCGCGAGCACCGCCGAGAGCGTCGAAGTGCCCGCTCCGCCACTTCCCGATGACAATGTGACGACGTTGCCGCCGGACAAGTCGATCACCTCACGCTGCGCGTCGTTGCGGCGCATGACTTCCTGCGGGCGCGGCCGGCTGGACCGCGCGTGGGTTCCTCCCCGCGGCGGCGTGTAGTACCGCTGCGGTTCGTTCGTGCTGCGGGACGCGCCGAATGCGGTCATCGGCCGGATCATCGCCCCTATCCCATCTGCGTATGCAGGCATCATCAATGTGTTCATGTGTCGATTGAACGACGTCCGCGTTCGGCGGCGCAATCCGAACGGGGGTATGTGTACGGACGGTCCGGTTATCCACATTTGAGCTCACTGTGAACATCCCTACTGCCGTCTGGGAAACGCCCCACCCATCCACCAGGGCACGGCCGTCTTTCGCGGCACCGCCGCACAACACTGCTGCCTATACGCCGCATACAGCCGCTCGTTGCGGCACCGCCGCCAACCACTTCCATCCATACGCCGCAAACGGCTGTACGCTGCGGCACCGCCGCCACTGACAGCCGTCCATACGCCGCACACAGCCGCACGCTGCGGCACCACCGCCGCACACGTCCACCGGAATATGGGAATATGACGGAACACAAAAAGGGGACCCACCGAAGTGGGTCCCTGACAAGTCCAACTGCGCAGAATCTCTGCACAACTTCATCGTTGCAACGGTAAGTCTTTCCAATACCCGCCCAACGTAATAATCTTTCTGATCATATACTTTTGTGGGTCTGCTATTCAGTTGTTCTTGTACTTGACAATTATGCTCGTTTCTCCGCATTCCGCAAGCCGCATGCACCAATGTTCGCATTTTTTCCATTTTGTTCGCGGCGATGATGAATGCAACACGCAAACGGTACGTATTGTCCGCTATCGACACCGCAATGTTCATTCGAACACGGATGTCGGCGTGTCGTTCACCGTGCGCGCGAACACCACCAATCGCCGACGATGGGTGGTACACCGCACGACGCCGATGACAACCGATTCCCCTTAGGTAAAGTTTGTGCAACAAAAACGGTGATTTTCCCCACTCCCAGTGATTTCTCGGGCCCAACCCCCTAAAGTAGTGACCATGGCACAGATTTTTGACGCACCTTCAAAGGCGATTCTGCGCAGCCAGATCGCCGAACATATCGCAGAGACGGACAAAAGCGACAAACGCGAGACGCTCAACGGCGAACAGCCGTTGCCGAAGGACCGCTTCTTCGACCGTGAGCTCAGCTGGCTCAAGTTCAACAAGCGTGTGCTTGAGCTCGCCCAGGACGAGGACATCCCGATCATCGAACGCGCGACGTTCGCGTCGATCTTCGCGAACAACCTCGACGAGTTCTTCATGGTCCGCGTCGCCGGCCTCAAGCGCCGCATCGACACCGGCATCGCCGTGACGAGCCCGTCCGGGCTGAGCCCACGCCAGCAGATGCGCGCGATCTCCGAGCAGGCGCACAAATTGCAGGACGAGCACGCCCACTACGTCGTCGACCACATCCTACCCGACCTCGCGAAGGAGAACATCAAACTGCTGGGCTGGGACAAGCTCACGATAAGCGAGCAGGAGCGCCTGTCCCGCTACTTCCGTCAGCAGGTCTTCCCGGTGCTCACGCCGCTCGCCGTCGACCCCGCGCATCCGTTCCCGTACATCTCGGGCAACTCGCTCAACCTCGCGATCATCGTCGAGAACCCGGCGTCCGGCAAATCGCATTTCGCGCGAGTCAAGATCCCGGACAACATCAACCGTCTCGTCCCCGTCGACGACATGACCGAGGACGATTCCGACGAAGTGCGCTACGGCTTCATCACGATGGAGAACCTCATCATCGCGCATCTTGAGACACTCTTCCCGGGCATGATCATCAAGGAGGCGCGTTCGTTCCGCGTGACGCGCAACGAGGACATCGAAGTCGAAGAGGACGACGCCGAGAACCTGCTCAACGCGATCGAGAAGGAACTGCTGCGCCGTCGTTTCGGCCCTCCGATCCGTCTCGAGATCTCCGACGAAACGTCCCCGTTCCTCTCGCAGCTGCTCGCCGACCAGATGGGCGTCACTCCGGAGGAAGTGTACCGCCTGCCCGCACCGCTCGACGCGACCGTGCTCTTCGAGCTCGGCGGCATCGACCGCCCGGACCTCAAGTTCCGCCCGTTCGTGCCGACGACGAACCGCCAGATCGCACAGGTCGAATCGAGCCGCGCACAGGACATCTTCGCCGCGATCCGCGAACGCGACATCCTGCTGCACCATCCGTACGATTCGTTCTCGACGTCGGTGCAGGCGTTCCTCGCGCAGGCCGCGGCCGATCCCAAGGTCCTCGCGATCAAGCAGACGCTCTACCGTACATCGAGCAACTCCCCGATCATCGACGCGCTCATCGACGCCGCACATGCCGGCAAGCAGGTGCTCGCACTCGTCGAGCTCAAGGCGCGCTTCGACGAGGACGCGAACATCGCGTGGGCTCGCAAGCTCGAACGTGCGGGCGTGCACGTCGTCTACGGCATCGTCGGACTCAAGACGCACTGCAAGCTCTCACTCGTCGTGCGGCAGGAAGCGGACGGCCTCAAACGCTACTGCCACGTCGGCACCGGCAACTACAACCCGAAGACCGCACGTCAGTACACCGATCTCGGTCTGCTCACCTGCGACCCCGTCGTCGGACAGGACATGACGCGCCTGTTCAACCAATTGAGCGGTTATGCGCCGAAGTCGAGCTTCCACCGTCTCCTTGTCGCGCCGCGCACGGTGCGTTCGGGACTCATCCAACGCATCCGCCGAGAGGAGGACGCCGCGCGCGCGGGGAAGGAAGCGTGGATCAAGATCAAAGTGAACTCAATCGTCGACGAGAAGACAATCGACGCACTCTACCGCGCAAGCCAAGCGGGTGTGAAGATCGACATCGTCGAACGCGGCATCTGCTCGCTCAAACCGGGCGTCCCCGGACTGTCCGAGAACATCCGCGTACGTTCGATCCTCGGTCGTTTCCTCGAACACAGCCGCATCTACGCGTTCGCGAATTCCGACGGTCCGCAGATCGGCGAAGGCCCGATCGCGGGACCGGAGGTGTGGATCGGTTCCGCCGACCTCATGCACCGCAACCTCGACCGCCGTGTCGAAGCGCTCGTGCGCATCACGATGCCGGAACAGATCGACGAACTCATCAAATACATCGATCTGCAGATGGCGGATTCGACGTCGAGCTGGCATATGCAGCCCGACGGCACATACGTGCGACACTCGAAGGACGCGGACGGACGTCCGCTCGTCGACAGCCAGGAATACCTGATCCGCAAACACCAGCGCCGTCCAAACGCGCACAACTGACGACGACGTCCGCGAACACAAGACGATACGGGGTTCCGTGACGCGCACGACGCGCGTCACGGAACCCCGTACATTGTTGCGCGCATATGCGCACGATGTGAACACGCGCGCGTCTCCTACAATGGGAGACATGAGCAGCAAATGCAAACATGTCGTCGAAGCGGCCGGAGGCATCCTCTACCGCCGCCGCGGCGGAGCACCCGACGGCGAAATCGAAGTGTGCCTCGTGCACCGTCCGAAATACGACGACTGGAGTTGGCCGAAAGGAAAACTCGAGAACAACGAATCGCACCGGCATGCGGCCGTGCGCGAAATCGGCGAGGAAACCGGGCAGTACGTCGCGCTCGGCGCATACCTCGGCGATGTCGAATACCCATTGAGCGCGGAAGGGCGCAAATCGCGCAACAAACACAGCGGAACGGACAGCGGACAGCGCAAACATGTGATGTATTGGATGGCGACGGTCATCGACCGCGCACGTGCACACACGATGGCGCCCGCGTTCGGCCCCGTGCACCGCGCGGACGTCGGAGAAATCAACGATGTCATATGGTTGACGATTCCCGAAGCGCGCAAGACACTCACCCATTCGACCGACAAGGAGATCCTCGCACTGTTCGCCGACCGGCTCGAGGAACACGCGGACGAAGCGCACGTCGTGCTCCTTGTGCGCCACGCGAAGGCGGAACCACGCAAACAGTGGAAAGGCACCGACGCCGCACGCCCGATCACGCCGCTCGGCGCATCCGCGGCGTACGCGCTCGACCGCGAACTCGCATGCTACGCGCCGACCCGGCTTACGTCGTCGCCATGGATGCGCTGCCAACAGACCATGGAAATGCTCGCATGGCAGACGAACATGCCCGTCGAGTTCATCCCCGAACTCACCGAGGACGCGTTCGCACGCGACGAAACGGCCGCGTGGAAGGCGTTCCTCGCGCAACTCGAACGCACCGTGCACGGCGCGCAGCCGATGGCGATATGCATGCACCGCCCCGTCATCGGCGGCATGTTCGACCATCTGCGCCTGATATGCGCGAACAAATCGCTCACGAAGAAACTCATCGCGAAAACGCCGTATATGCCGACCGGCAGCGCACTCGCACTGTTCCTCGTCCCGACGGGCGACGGCCTGCGCATCATCGACATACAGAAAGTGGCACCCATTGTCTACTAATTCGTCCGCCAACTTCCCACGTTCCGGGTCGGGATCGATCATCGCGAGCCGTTCCGCGTTCACCCATACTGGTTCGCCGCGCCCCGCACGCCCAGGTCAGCTCGACCAGGCGCTCGCGGAGAACATCGCGGGAGGGGTCGATCCCGAACAGCTGAGCGCCGTGAGTCACGCGACGGCGTGGGCGTTGCTCAGCCATGTGCACAAGACCGAGGATCCACAGGTCGTCGAACGTGTGCTCACGCTTGTCGACCACGAGGGCGTCGACGTCATCGCGGAACTGTGGAGCCACACGGAGCCGGATTCGCTCCCCGGGGTGCTGTGGCGGCTGTATCTGCTGCGCACATGGATGCGTAGGCAGCGTGGGACGATCGCGCGGCTGTGGCGTCTTGGTGAGCCGATCGCGACGTCCGCGTCGGCGATCGCGGGCGTCGATGCGGCGCCGACCGAGGAAGACATCGCGCGCACCGCTGACTCGATTCTCGCGGGCGCGTTCCGCGGCGATTTCGCGGTCGCGCTCGAGCGAGCTGCGACATTCGTGAACGTCATCGTTCTTGGTATGCGCGCGCAGGCGCGGCGCATCACCGCGCACGCGAAGGCGATGGCCGATCCGGACATGGGTGCCGTCGGCACGACCGCCGACATCCGCGCCGCGCATACGAAGGCCGCCCAACTGCTGCACACGGCGGCGAACCTGCACACGACAGCCGAGGATCTGCGTACCGGCGCGCATCTGTGGCGCCGGGGCCGCCTCGAGTAGCACGCGCAGCCGCCGCAGCGCGTGTTTTCCGTCCCATTCCGCAGACCCCGCCAACCAACCCACCCGCAAACACGCCCGTTTCCGTCCCACTTTGCAGCCACCACCTGCCAACCGGGACACTCCGTCCCATTCCGCAGCCGCCACCTGCGCATCCACCCGCAAACACGCCCGTTTCCGTCCCGAACAGCAGACCGCACCGACGATTCCACCCGCACACCACACCACCCGCAACCCCCGCCCACCCACACAAAAACGGACGCCCCCGCAGGGGAACGTCCGTTCCGCACACCGTACGCTCGCACCGCAGCTCCTGCCGAGCCGCGAGCGTCCGGATCAGTCGATGACGCCGTAGAGGCGGTCGCCCGCGTCCCCGAGGCCCGGCACGATGTAGCTCTTGTCGTTGAGCCCTTTGTCGACGCCGCACACGACGACACGGAAATCGATGCTCGGATCGATGTTGTCCTCGACGAATTTGATGCCTTCGGGCGCCGCGATGATGCAGATCGCCGTCACATCCTTCGCGCCCTTTTCGGCGAGGTAGTGCGTCGCCGCGACGAGTGTGCCGCCTGTCGCGAGCATCGGGTCGATGAGGAAGCACTGGCGTCCGGAGAGGTCGTCCGGCAGGCGGTTCGCGTATGTGATCTGCTGCGTCGGGTGTTCCTCGTCGCGTTTCATGCCGAGGAAGCCGACTTCGGCGGAGGGGATCATGCGCGTCATGCCGTCGAGCATGCCGAGTCCCGCGCGCAGGACTGGCACGATGATCGGCCGCGGTTGCGCGATTGTCTTGCCGACCATCGGCGCGACGGGTGTCTCGATCGGTTTGTCGACGACGGCGAGGTTGCGCGTCGCTTCGTACGCCTCAAGTGAGACGAGTTCCGAGACGAGCTCACGGAACGTGGAGGATGGGGTGTTCTTGTCGCGCAGCACAGTGAGTTTGTGCTCGACGAGCGGATGGTTGAGTACATGCAGTTCCATACTTTCCCAGCATAGTCGCCGTCGTGTGCCGAAACGTGGAACGTGCGGCGTTGTGCGGCGTCCGTGCACACGCCTACCGCGTATTACGCTCACAGAGTACTGCCGTCTCATATGACATCTCAATAATTGGATACGATGTCATCAATTATGGTGCCGCATCTGTACACTACGAGAGTGTGTGCCTATGCGTGGGAGGCGCGGCACCCACAAAACAGAACAGGAACAGGAGAGGGGTCGAAACGTGACACGCAGCATCCTTGTCACGGGCGGTACGGTGTTCGTCAGCCGCTTCATCGCAACGTATTTCGTGGAATCAGGGGATGACGTCACGGTGCTCAACCGTGGTTCGCATCCGCAGATCGCAGGTGTGCGTACGCTCATCGCGGACCGTCACAACCTTGACCATATGCTCGACGGCGAGCATTTCGACGCAGTCATCGACGTGACCGCATACAACGCGTGCGATGTGCTCGACCTCGTGCGCGGCCTCGAGCATGCAACAGTCGGCACGACGATCATGATCAGTTCGAGCGCCGTCTATCCGGAAACGAATCTGCAACCCTTTGCAGAAGGCGTCCGCCTCGGGCGGAACACATTCTGGGGAGACTACGGCACCGGCAAGATCGAAGCGGAACGTGCGCTGCTGCAATGCGTGAACGACGCGTACATCGTGCGGCCGCCGTATCTGTACGGACCGATGAACAACCTCTACCGCGAAGCGTTCGTCTTCGACTGCGCGCGCGAGGACAGGTGTTTCTATCTGCCGCACGATGGCGGTATGCGTCTGCAGTTCTTCCATGTGCGCGACCTGTGCCGTTTCCTCGAACTGATCATCGACGCCAGGCCGGCGCAACGGGTCTTCAACGTCGGCAATCCGGACAGCGTGAGCGTGCGCGAATGGGTCGGCATGTGCTATGCCGCCGTCGGGAAGACGGCGACGTATGCGACTGTCGACAACGTCGAGGCGCGTAAGTTCTTCCCGTTCCACGATTACGAATACCGTCTCGACGTCCACGCACAACAGGAGCTCATGCCGAAGGTCACACCGATGGACGATGGGTTGCGCGAATCCTACGACTGGTACCGCGCACATATGGAGCAAGTGAACGCGCATCCGTACACACAGTACATCGATCTGCATCTCGCGCCGCAGCCGACGCATTGACGAGCTTTCCGCGCTGCAGATGGGGAAATAAGGAAGTGCGCCGGACCGCGAAAGCGCCATGTCGGCGCAAAGGCCGCTCGCAGCGGCAAAAAATGGAGCCCGGGGCTATGCACGGCCCGACGCGTGTTCCATTGTACATGGTTTCCCCGTTTGCGCCACCCGTGAGTCCGATACGAACGTCGGACTCACGGCTGCACACTGCGGCACCGCCGCCGACTACGTCTATATCGACGTTGTAGACGGCTGCACTTCGCGGCACCGCCGCAACGCACAGCCGTCCGACAACCAACGCAGCCGCTTACAGCTGCCGCGCCGCGCTCGCCGCGGTCTCGCCCGGGACGAACGCTTCGAAGATGAAACGGTCGAAGTACGGCATGCACGAGTTGAGCTCCTGCTCGCTGCGCACGGTCCACGCGACCGTCTGCGCGCCCATGCGACGCGCGAACGCGAGTGTCTTGCTGTTGCCGTTGCGGTAGTCGTACGCGATGAAATCAGGGCGGCTCATCCAGTTGAACGCGAGTTTGCCCGCCGCCCACACGATCGGATCGGCGTCGCCGAACGGTGCATCCTCCGCGAGCTGTCCGCGCGACGTGCCCGGATGGTTTTCCTTGTACCAGTGCATCGCCGCAGGATTGAACGATTCGACCGCGTACACGCCGCGGTACGCGTCGAGCAGATCCGCCGCCTGCTGCATGAGCGCGTCGTCACGCGAACCCCAATCGCGCATGTTCTCGAATTTGAATTCGACGATGATCGGGACACGTCCGTCGACGACGCGCAGTACGTCTGCGAGGAGCGGCACATGCTGGTAGTAGCCTTCCGGCACCTGTTCCGGCGTCTTGACGAGCGTCGGGTCCTCGGCCGTCGCGCCCGGCAGGAGCGGCGACGTCTCCGCCCCCGGCGCGGCCGTCGGGAACAGTGGGATGCGCACGAGCTCGTCGTAGGTGAGGTCGGCGATTTTCCGCGGGTCGCCTGCGACGCGCAGCAGGTCGGGGTCGTGCGCGACGACGACTTTGTTGTCGAGCGTGAGCTGCACGTCGAGTTCGATGCCGTATCCTGCCTGCGCCGCCGCCGCGAACGCCGCGAGCGAATTCTCGGGCGCGATCGGTCCGACTTCGCGCGGCGTGCCGTATCCCGCCTGCATCGCCATGCGCCGTGCGAGCGCGACGTATTCGCCGCTCTCCCCCGCGTACTGCTGGCTCAGTCCGGAGCCCGCGTCGTGCAGTCCGCGGTGTGCGAACATGACCTCCGGAAGCGACGACACATAGTTCTTCCTGCGGTTGTTGAACGTGCGCGGCGCCATCGCCCACACCGCGGCCCCCGCCGTGACGGCCGCGCCGATGACGATGTTCCTCAACGTCTTTGCCATGGTTGCTCCTTATGATTGCCCTTGATGGTGCGTTGTTCCACTGTCGAGCCTAGTGCACCGCGCCGCGCCGCCACGCGCGCTATGAGCGAACGGCAGCGCCCGCGTTATTTGTGTTTCCTGTTGCGTTTGCGTTCGCGTCCTTTGAGGTAGATGTCGATGACGATCCAGCATGAGAGCACGAACGCCGCGAGATAGCCGAGGAATCCGACGACCGGTATGCCGAAGATGATCGGTTTCATGCCCGCGAAATAGACGATTGACGATCCGACGAACAGGCCGACGACGATGAGCGCCATCGTGAGTCGGTTGACCATGTCCGAAAGCTGCTGGAGCGGTTCCTGCGAGCCGACGAGTTCGAAGTTCGCGCGCAGTTCGCCGCGCGTGAGCATATGGAGCGCGACGTTCGCCTCGCTGAGCGATTTGAGCGCGCCGTGGAGCGCTTCGTGGCTTTCGAGGGCGAGCTGTTTCGCTTCGTCCTTGACGACCTGTGTTTTCGTCTTCGAGTGTTCGATGTGCTCGGAGATGATTTCGATCATGTTGACGTTGGGGATGAATTTGTCGAGCAGACCTTCGAGGGTCACGAGCGCGCGCCCGACCGTCGTGATCGAACTGGGGATCTCGATGCCGTGGCGTCGCGCCATTTGCGTGAGTGACGCGAGGAATTGCGCGAGGTCGAGGTCCTGGAGGTTCACGGTGCCGAATTCCTCGACGATGCCGTCGAGGTCGGCGAGGAGCGACGGGTAGTCGGTATGGTCGGTTTCGGTTCCGGCGAAACGCAGCAGGGCGTCGGCGAGTCCCGCCGAATCCTGTTTCGCGACGGCGAACAGCATCTGTTTGAGCGCGGCGCGCGTCGACGCGTTGAGGCGCCCGGTCATGCCGAGGTCGAGGAGCACGATCTGCCCGCCGCGGATTTCGATGTTGCCCGGGTGGGGGTCGGCGTGGAAGAAGCCTGCGTCGAGGATCTGGCACGCGTAGTTGTCGACGAGTTTCGTGCCGATTTCGTTGAGCGAATAGCCGTCCGCGATGAGTTCGCGCGTGTGCGCGATCGGGATGCCTTCGACGTATTCCATGACGAGCACATGTTCGGTGCACAGGTCGATGTAGGGCGTCGGACAGTCCATGTATGCGAAGTCGTCGCAGAACCGTTTGAATTCGCTCAGGTTGCGCGCTTCGTTGAGGAAGTTCGTCTCTTCGTCGAACGTGTCCCACAGTTCCTCGACGACGCCTTGGAAGTCGACGACCTGCGCGTTGTGCATGATCTTCGTCGCGCCGCGTGCGAGCGACCGCATGATCGAGACGTCTTCGGCCATCGTCACACGCACGCCGGGGCGCTGCACTTTGACGGCGACGTCCTCGCCGCTCAGCAGCGTCGCGCGGTGCACTTGCGCGAGCGATGCGGAGCCGAGCGGTGTCGGGTCGATCGCGCTGAAGACTTCGCTGAGTGGACGGTGGTATTCGGATTCGAGTGTTTCGAGGACGATCGAGTACGGCATCGGGTCGGCGTCGGCGCGCAGTTTGGAGAGTTCGTCGCAGAACGATTGCGGCAGGATCTCCGAGCGCATCGACAGGATCTGCCCGACTTTGACGAACGTGGGGCCGAGCGCTTCGAACATGAGGCGCATCTTGACGGGTGTGAGCCCTTTGAGCGCGTCGAATTGCATCGCGATTTTGCCGATTTGGTGCAACCGTTTGATTTTGCTGCGCCGTGTCAGATGGTATTCGTCGGAGAACGAGCGGCGGTGCGCGCCGAACAGTCCGATCGTCTCGGGTTCCTTCGTCTGTTTCGGCAGTTGGTTGCGCAATGCGATGATGTGCGCCGCCTCCTGTGTCTCCTCCGCATCGAGGAGACGTTCGCGGCGCGCGCCGCGTTGTGCGGACGCACCGGCGTCGCTGTCCGCTTCCTGATTCTGCAGTCGCGCGTCGAGGTCGACGATTTTCGAGGTGTCGATGCGCGCTCCGCGTTGCGCCTCACGCCTCGCACGTGCACGCGCGCGGTCTTCGCGCCGCTCGTCGCGCGCCTCGTCATGCTCGTCGCGCCGTTCTTCGCGCGCGAACCGTTTGAGTTCCGCGGTGCTCACGCCATCGTCGGCCGACGGTATCGCGTCGATGCTGTCTGTCTGATTGTTCACGTGGTCGTCCATAGGCATGCCGAAGCGTCGCCCGCGGTGTCATGCGTCAGGCGGCGCGTTGTGCCGCGGCGCTTATGCGCGCGGCGTTCGTTGATGGTTCGCGGACTCACTTGCCCGAAGCGGCGGTGTCCGGATCGGCGGTGTCGATCGTGACGTCGGCCTTGACCGTTTCCTCGTCGACGTCCGCGTCCGCGGCATCGACCTTCGCGTCGGCGTCGTCGACCTTCTCGGTGAGGTCGTCGACGACGTGCGCGGCCTGGTTGCGCAGCCCCGCGGCGGCGTTCTGGAGCGTCTGCGACGCCTCGGCCGCCTTCTCCTTGAACGAGTCCTTCTTGTCGCTCGCCTTGTGCGCGAGTTCGCTGTTGAGCTCCTTGCCCTGCTCGACGGTCAGTTCGCCGCGTTCGACGAGGCGGTTGACGAGTTCCTGTCCCTTCTCCGCGGTCGTGGCGATCGCGCCGACGCCCGCGAGGAAAATCTTGCGCAGCCCTTCGCCAAAGTCGGGGATGTTGTTGTTCGAATCGGTCATGATGCCTCCCAGCTCATTCATCCATCGTTTGGATAGTGCTAACTCTACACGTCCCGCCGCGTGCCGCGCGTTCAGCGTGGGCGTACTTGTGCGACGTCCCGCGCGTGTTGCGCGACCGTGTCGATCCGTGTGAGTTCGTCGCGTTGCGTGGGCGTCCCTCCGGGTGCGAACGTGCCGTACCGACGTTCGACGGCCGTGCGGATGAGGAAATCGCTCACGGCTGGGTTCTTCGGCAGGAGCGAACCGTGCATATAGGTGCCGATGACGTTGTGCACGCGCGCGCCTTCCGTGTGGTCTTCACCATTGTTGCCCATGCCGTCGTGGTCGACGGTGCCGAAAGGGCGCACGCCGTCGCGCAGGAACGTCTGTCCCGAATGGTTCTCGTATCCGATGATGGTGCCGAATTCGTCGCTGTGTTCGACGAGGTTGCCGATCATGCGCGCGTCGCGCCCGACCGTGTATGCGCCGATGATGCCGATGCCGTCGAGGCGCGCGCCGTCGACCGTCTCGAAGTATTCGCCGAACAGCTGGTACAGTCCGCATATCATGAGCATCGGCACACCGTCTGCGGCGAGCGCGCGCAATGTGTCCGCGCGCGCGTAGAGGTCGTCGATGATCTTCTTCTGTCCGGTGTCCTGGCCGCCGCCGCCGAGGATGATGTCGACGCGCCCGGGCCACGGGTCGCGCTGGTTGACCATGTGGATGCGCGGTGCGTATCCGTAGAGCGTGAGCCTACGCTCGATCGTGAGGACGTTGCCGGTGTCCCCGTAGATGTTCATGTCCTTCGGGTACAACGAGACGATGTCGATTGGTTGTGCCATGCGCCGCTCCTTCATTTGCCGACGCCGGCGTCGGCGACGTCGGCGATCTTCGACAGGTACGCACGCACGGCGAGCATCGCCGTGTACGTGCAGTAGATGTGCTTCCTTCTGCCGGGGTTGCCTGTGACGAATGATTCGACCGCCTGTTCGAGGTCGGTGTCGACCGTGCCGACGCGCACGTCGTCGTAGGCGAGGCGCAGCGCCATGTCCCATGCGCGCACGCCGGACACGGCGGCGACGCCACTGTCCTTGAGGCTTGAGAAGTCGACGTCCCACAGCCAGCTCATGTCGCGTCCGTCCGCGTATTCGTCGTTGATGCAGATCATCGTGTCCGCGTCGTCGGGAGGGAACGATGCGAGCGCGAGGCGGAAGCCCATCGGATTCTTGACGAGGAGCAGTTCCGTCGGCGATCCGTGCACGTCGATGACTTCGCCGCGTCCGAACGCCGGTGTGACTTGTGCGAGCGCGTCGAGCAGCTCCGCCGTGTCCGCCGTCGCGAAGCGTTGCGCGCGCATGATGAAGCCGTCGCGGCGCGGTTGGGCAATCGTGTCGGCCGCGCGCCTGATGGCGCCGTCGGCGCGCACGTCCTGCCGCACAGCGCGTACGACGGCGAGCGCGGCCGCCGCGTTGTAGAGGTTGTAGACGCCTTCGAGTTTGACTTCGGATTCGTATTCGCGCCCGTCGATGACCATCTGCGCACGGTGGTCGCCGACCGCGGTGAGCATGACATCGGCGCGTGTCGCGTTCGTCGGCATGTCCGCGGCGGCCACCGCCGTATCGTCGCCCGCCGCGAGCGCGATGGTCGTCGCCATGTCGTCGTCGGTCGGGAAATACCGGCGCAATGCGCGTGACAGGCCGAAGTACGATACATGGGTATCGACAGGCGTGAGTTGGGCGAGCGCCGCGATGCGCGGGTCTTCGCGGTTGAGCACGACGGCGCGCGTCGCTGCTTCGGCGACGCGTCCGAGGAGGCGCGCGGTGTTGTCGATTTCGCCGAAGCGGTCGAGTTGGTCGCGCATGACGTTGAGCAGGAGCGCGTATTGCGGTTTGACTTGGTCGACGAACTGCACGGCGTAGGCTTCGTCGAGTTCGAGGACGGCGATATCGGCGTCGATCCTGCCGCCGATGGTCACTTCGTTGATGAGTGCGGAGACGACGCCGCGCGTGAAGTTCGATCCGGTCGGGTTCGTGAAGACGCGCAACCCGAGCGATTCGAGCATCATCGCGACCATCCTCGTCGTCGTCGTCTTTCCGTTCGTGCCGGAGACAAGGATGACGCCGAGTGGCAGTTGCGCCAACGTGCGGCGCAGGAACGTCGGGTCGGCCTTTTCGACGACTTTGCCCGGGAACGCGCTTCCGCCATGGTGGGTGACGCGCGACGCCCACCGCACCGTCTTGCCGAGTGCGGGCGTCGCGAACCCGTACCACGGCCCTTTCGCTGCTTTCGTCATGTCAGACCCCTTGCTGATAGTCCTGCGGCATGTCCTGGAATTTCGAGTACTGCCCGCGGAACGCCAGGTTGAAGGTCGCCGTCGGTCCGTTGCGGTGCTTCGCCATGATGATGTCGGCCTCGCCCGGGCGGTCCTCTTTATCATAGGCGTCGGGGCGGTGCACGAGGAACACGACATCCGCGTCCTGTTCGATCGAGCCGGATTCACGCAGGTCGGACATCTGCGGTTTCCTGTCGTTGCGCAGTTCCGAGCTTCGGTTGAGCTGCGAGAGCGCGACGACGGGCACTTCGAGTTCTTTCGCGAGCAGCTTGAGCGCGCGCGAGAACTCAGAGACCTCCTGCTGGCGGCTTTCGACCTGTTTGCCGGCGCTCATGAGCTGCAGATAGTCGATGACGACGAGTTTGAGGTCGTTCGTCTGCTTGAGCCTGCGGCATTTCGCACGGATCTCCATGAGGCTCATGTTCGGCGAATCGTCGATGAAGAGCGGCGCGTCCTTGAGTTTGACGAAGAAATTGTTGAGGACGTTCCAGCGTCCCGGGTCGATGTCCTCGGCGTTGCGCATCGCCGAGAGCGGGATGTTCGTCTCCGCGGAGATGATGCGCTGCGACAGTTCGATCTGGCTCATCTCAAGGCTGAAGATGACGGTCGTCAGGTTCTGGTGGAGCGCGGCCGCGCGTGCGAAGTCGACGCCGAGCGTCGACTTGCCCATCGCGGGGCGTCCCGCGACGACGATCATCTGGCCCGGCTGCAGGCCTTTCGTGACCGAATCGATGTCGCGGAACCCGGTCGCGATGCCGGATTCGATCTCGCCTTTCTGGATGAGGTCGAGCTGCTTGAGCGTCGCTTCGACGGAGTCGTAGATTGGCGCATAGTCCTGATGCACCTTGCCCATGCTCATCTCGTACACCTCGGCCTGTGCGAGGTTGACGACGTCCTGCGCCTGCGATCCTTCGGCGTTGTAACCAAGCTGCGTGATCTTCGTGCCGGCGGCGATCACGGCACGCAGGATCGCGCGCTGGTGCACGATCGTCGCGTAGTACACGGCGTTCGCAGCCGTCGGCACGGCGCCGATGAGGTCGTGCAGGTAGGCGACGCCGCCGACTTTCTCCAGGTCGCCGGCGTCGTTGAGCTGGTTCGCGACCGTCACGACGTCGGCCGGCTCGCCCGCTGAGAACAGGTCGATGATCGCCTTGTAGATCGTCTGGTGCTTCGGCTGGTAGAAGTCGGATTCCTCAAGGGTCTCGGTGACTTCGCCGATCGCGTCCTTCGCCATGAGCATGCCGCCGAGCGTCGCCATCTCCGCGTCGTCGTCGTGCGGCGGCACGCGGTCGAAGAGCGCCATGTCGTTCTTGTCGTTTCCTGAAAATCCATTGAATCCATCAGCCATAGCAGTCGATTATATGAAGCCTCCGGCGTATGCGCCATCGACGCCACGGACCATCATCGATGGGCCCGTGGCAACGACGGTGTGTCCGGCGTGTTCAACATGCCTCGCCGAGTGTGCCGGGCATCGCGAGCTCCTGTTCGAGGCGCGGCAGCATGACGCGCGAGAAGCCAAGCGTTGACGGCCCGAACAGTTTGAGCGTCGCATCGCGCATCATCGCATTGTCCTTCCAAGGCGAGCGCGCAAGCCATACGCCGACCGCCGCGTCCCGGAAGATGCAGTATTGGCGCAGCATCGACGTCTGCTCGTGCTTCGATGCGCCACGCAATTGCTCATAGTCGATCTCGTGCTCGTCGATGAGCAGCATCGGCATCGCGAGCACGCCGATGTCACGCACCATCCTGCACATCGAGTCAAGGCTCCTGAACGACGATTCGATCAGGTCACGGTCGTGCGTCACGAGCGCGCCGAGCAACTGGTTGCGCATCATCACGCCAAGGATCGAGGCGGCGACGTCGGCGATGTACATCAGATTGCCCCACAGTGGCTTCTGCATCTCCTGTTCGCGCAATTGCGGCGACTCGTAGATCGTGTCGACCATCGGGACCGTCGTGCCCCATAGCGCCTCGACCGCCTTGCGCAATTGCTGCGCGTCATAGAGGAACCGTTTGTCGATGCGCTGCTCGCATGCGGAGACGCGCGGCTTCACCTTCATGTACCGCTCGATGTCCTCCTGGCACCATGGCTCGTTGCGTTTCGCCCGGTCGAGCACATCGGCGATGCCGACGTGGTAGGAGAAGTACTGGTATGCGGTGTGCATCACGTCATCGTCGTCGTCGATGATCCGGTTCGGCATCGAGACATGCACGTCGCCGCGCGCAAGCGCCTGCTCGTATTCCGCGTCGGCCTGCACGCGCAGGCCGTCGATCGCATGGATGATCTCGATCGCATCCTCGTGCTCGCGGCGTTCCGCTTCGGATTTGAACCGGTGGCACGGCGTCGTCGCCTCGAGGAGCAATTCGCCGCCTATCGTGCCGTCGTTGAGCACGGCATAGGCGACGCGCGACGTCTGCATGCCCGGCGCACCCCAGCGCATGATGCAGCGCGACGCCATCGACCGCATCATGCGGTAGTATTCGAACAAGTCGGAGAAGCGTTGGTGCTTCGAACCGAAGCGGCGCTTGTCGTGGCCTTTGAAGCGCTTTTCGAATCTTTTGCGGTCGAAGGCCCGGATGAGCAGCGGCAGTTCGTCGTCGGGCCTGTCCGTCGCGAAGGCGGCACGCGCGTGCGCCATGCGTTCGTACAGCCAGTAGCCGAGGCCGCGGCGGCGCACGACGTATTCGCAATGCGTCAGGAACGTCCGGCAATGGTTGATGAAGGCAGTATCCCCCTGTTCGGCCGCCGCGTGGATCTCGGTCGGCCAGCATGACGCGCCGAACAATTCCTCGGCGATGTCCTGGAGCCGTTCGGGCGCCGGTGGCAGGACCGTGCTCACCATTTTCCCCTGTGGCGTGTCCTTCTCGTCGACGACAATGCGTTCCGCGTTGACGATGTGGTCGTCGAACAACGCGCGCAATTCGACGAGCTGTTCGAGGAACCCCTTGGAATCGAGTTCGAGCGTCGCGCCTTGCGTGGTCTGGTCTGCGGTTGTGGACATGCGTTGGCCTCCTTGTAGGCGGAAAACTTGGATGTGCACCGGTGTTCCTGCCACTGTGCCGTATCCGCCGCCCGCGTGCCACCGCTTTCGAAAAGAATGTGGATATGTGGAAAGCCGCGGCGTGTTCCACCATTCCTCATCCGATGTGGATAACGCAATCCATCCTGCATCCGTCACATGTCGATACCGCTTCCTATCGACGTTCAGCGGACGGTGGAGCGACGCGCGCGGAGCGGCATTGTGGACAACGTTGTCCACAGAACCCCTACTTATCCACATTCTGGGGATAACCATGTGGATTACGCTTCCAGTTATCCACATTCGGTGGATAACCCTGTGGAAAACATGGGGATACATAGTGGAATACCGCTCCCATTAGCGCACGCCGATTTGCACGGCCCCCCTATCTGTGCTACGTGCGCCGCGCATCACCGATCGCGGCGGCGCGGACGTCAGCCGATCGCCGCACGCGCCGTCGCCGCCATCGTCGTGACGACCTGCGCGCTCCATGCGCTCCATCCGAGCTGCCCCGAGATATGCTCGCCCGACGTCGCGCCAAGCGAGCACATATCCGCTTTCGTCAGGTCGAACAGCATGTCGAGCAGCAGCGGGTCACGTTCGACGCGGGACGCGAGCTCGTCGCCGACACCGGGGTCGTTCGGATTGCGCGACGTCGCAAACGCCGACAATGTCAGATGCTCGCGCACGAGGAGCGTCGCCATACCGACGATGCGCGCGTCGAAGCCCATCCGTTCGAGCACGGCGCGCGCGTGCCGTTCGCCTTCCTTCGCATGGTCGGTGACGCGCGGCCGTTTGCCGATGTCGTGCAGGATGCCCGCGAGCACAAGCGCCGCATAGTGCTCATCGTCGTACCGCCCGGACGTACGTGGCGCGAGCGCACCGGAGACGTCGCCGCGGGACGCGAACGATGCGCCGAAATACGGGCGTTCACGTCCGAGCTGCGACGTCACGGCGATCATATGGCGGTCGATTGTGTACCGGTGCGCGGCCGAAGCGCTCGGACGGTTGCGTATCGCGGCCCATTCGGGCATCCAACGGTTCGGGATGCCGACGAAATCGAGTTCCTCCCATGTGTCGAGCAGGTGCGCGCCGCTCGCGAGCAGGCGGACGAAGGCCACGCGCGACGCGTCATCCCAGTTCGTGTAGCTGATTGGGGATGTCGCCAGGTTCGCGAGCGTCGATGTGTTGATCGACAGGCCATGTTCGGCGGCAGCGACGGCGACGCGCAACGGGAGGTCGCCGTCCGCGGACGCGTCGACGCCCGGCGCGAGCACGACCTCCTGTTCGTGGACGGCGACGCCCGGCGCGAGCAGTTCGAATGTCGGCGCCTCGCGCCTGCCGCCCGCGCGTGGGTGCATGATCTGGAAGAACGAGAACCGTGGCCGTTCGTGGACGAGCGTATGTTCGGCGCGAGCCGCCGTCGCGTCGAGCGAGAACGCGATCGCGCGCCCGAGACGTGCGAGGAGCGTCTGCAGATCGTCGATCGACGCCGCCGCGCGCGCGTCCTCGGGCAGTGTCGGGTCGGCGAGGCCGAGCATCGCGGCGACGGGCGCCTGGTACGGCGCGAGCAGCAGGTTCGTATCCTTGCGCGCGGCGAGATGGATGCAGTCGCGCACGTCGAGGAGGCGTTCGACGGCCGCGTCGTAACGTCCGTGCGGACGGTCGGCGAGCCATGACGCAGAGAGTGCCGATGTGAGCACCGTGTCGCGCAGGCCCCCGCGTGACTCCTTGATGTCGGGTTGGTTGACGTATGGCATGCGTCCGAAGCGGTCGAGCCGCTGCTTCGCGGAGTCGAGCAGTTCGGGGAGGCGTTTGCGCGCGGCTTTGCGCCACCGTTCGAGGATCGTGACCGATGTGCGCGTGATGAGGTCGGCGTCGCCCGCGACGGGTCGCACGTCGAGCCAGCCCATCGCGGCCGGCAGGTCGGCGTCGGTGACCGACGTGCATTCGTCATGTGTGCGGACGGAGTGATCGAGGTCGAGGCCGCTGTCCCACAGTGGATACCATAGTCGGTTCGCGAACGCGTTGAGTTGCGTGCGGCCAAGCGCCTTGCCATCGTGGATGAGCACAAGGTCGAGGTCGGAGACGGGGCCGAGCTGCCCGCGGGCAAGCGATCCGACGGCCGCGAGGCCGATGCCTTCCGTCGGCACATCGAAGGGCACGGCCGCGCATGCCTCATTCCATAACGCCGCGAGCGCGTCGGACGCGAGCGCCGTGCGCGCCTTGCGTTTCGCGGTGCCGTCGCGGTATACGCCATCCTCGTCCGGTGCGCTCAATGCGAGCATGCGTCCTTTGAGATCGTCGACGGCGGCCGTCATCGTTCCCCCTTGCCGGCCCATGCCGGGCCCTCTCGTCTGCCGGATAATTCGTGGGTATGGAATTTCCTGCGCTGCGGTACGGCGGGAGGCGCCTCAGCGTACCACAGCGCGGGAAAGCGAACGGCCGTACGCCGGCCGCGCCGTATACGGCGGCGGCCTCCGTGCACAGCGCATCGGAAGCCGCCGTCATATGGAGGTGACGGTCCGGCGAGGCCGGACATCATCGGGCCATGTCAGATGGCCGCGGAGCCCGTTTCGCCGGTGCGCACACGGGCGACCATGTCGAGCGGGGCGACCCACACCTTGCCGTCGCCGATCGTGCCCGAGCCGGCCGACTTGATGATGACGTCGACGAGCGTTTCGGCGTCGGCGTCGTCGCACAGGACTTCGACGCGGATCTTCGGGATGAGGTCGACCGTGTATTCGGCGCCGCGGTAAATCTCGGTGTGCCCGCGCTGGCGGCCGTAGCCGTTCGCCTCGGAGACGGTGAGGCCGTGGACGCCAGCGGCCGCGAGGGCCTCCTTGACGTCGTCGAGCTTGAATGGCTGGATGATTGCGGTTATGAGCTTCATGTCACATCTCCTTGATGACGGAGCTGGCGGTGCCAGCGAAATCGTATGCGCGTTCGCCCTGGTCGGCAAGGTCGATGCCGCCGACTTCCTGGGCCTGGGTCACGCGCCAGCCGATGGTCTTCTCAAGGCCGAACGCGATGATCGTCGTGATGACCGCGGAGAACGCCATGGCGACGACCGCGATGACGACCTGCACGACGAGCTGACGCCAGTCGCCGCCGCAGAACAGGCCCGTGCCCTGCATGAAGAAGCCGAGCAGGACGGTGCCGATGAGGCCGCCGACGCCGTGGACGCCGACGACGTCGAGCGAATCGTCATAGCCGAGCTTGTACTTGAGCGAGCAGGCGAAGCATGTCACGATGCCGGCGATCGCGCCGAGCACGATCGACCACAGCGGGGAGACGACGTCGGCGGCCGGCGTGATCGCGACGAGGCCGGCGACGATGCCCGAGGCGGCGCCAATCGCCGTGTAGTGGCCCGTGCGGATCTTCTCGGTGAAGCCCCATGCGAGCATCGCGGCGCCTGCGGCGAGCGACGTGGAGACCCACGCATAGCCCGCGGTGCCGTTCGCGGCGAACGCGGAGCCGGCGTTGAAGCCGAACCAGCCGAACCACAGCAGGAACGCGCCGAGCATGACGAACGGGACGTTGTGTGGGCGCATCGGCTCGGTGCCGAAGCCCTTGCGCTTGCCGATGATGAGGACGATGATGAGCGCCGCGACCGCGGCGTTGATGTGGACGACGGTGCCGCCGGCGAAGTCGTGCGCGGCCGCGCCGATCGCCTGCGAGATCGGGCCGTCGGCGGACAGGAGGCCGCCGTTCCAGACCATATGCGCCATCGGCGCGTAGTCGAGCGTGATCCACAGTGCGACGAAGATCATCCACGTGCTGTACTTGACGCGTTCCGCGATCGCGCCGCAGATGAGCGCGACGGTGATCATCGCGAACGCGGCCTGGAAGCCGACGTCGACGGACGCCGGATAGTTGTTCGCGTTCATGCTTGCCGACGTGAAGACGCCGTCCTGTGCGACCATCGTGTCACGCAGCAGGAACCCGGTCGCCGGATCGCCGAAGACACCGCCGATCGAATGGCCGGCGTAGGCGATCGACCAGCCCCACAGGCCCCAGATGATGATCGTGACCGAAAGCGCCGCGGCCTCCATCATCATCATGTTCAGCACGGCCTTGGCACGGACCATGCCGCCGTAGAAGAATGCAACACCGGGTGTCATAAGGAACACCAGGCACGCGCTCGTCAGAATCCACGCGGCGTTACCGGAATCAAGCTGTCCCATACGGCCACCTCCCTCTCATATGTCGTTCTTGTCTTGCCTTGTCCGCCAGAAGGCCCGGCGGGCGACTCTCATTGGATTTGCAGCCCCGTGCGGGGCTCACATGCCATATGGAACGCCCCGCGGGTTTTGAGCATGTTTCGACGCATTACGAATATGTAAAAGCGCATGGCTCGCCATCCACGCATTCCATGCGCCGGCGCACGGCGGCGCACCCCGATAACGGGCCATCGATTTTTCCTATCGCGCGTAGGAATCCCTTCGTTTCCCCGCATACGCCACCGTGATACCACGCGATAGATTCCGCCTATCGCCACGCCGCGACGCGCCGCGCACACGCACGTTACGATGCCCCATGTCAGGCGGCAAGCCGACAACAACCCCAACCAATGAGAGAGGACGACCCATGTCGATCAACAAACCGGCCACGACGACGCTATCCGCAATCATCGCGATCTCGCTCATGGGGATGTGCGCGGCGTGCGGCACCGGGGACCCATCCGCCGACGCCGCGGACGCGGACGGCGCGAAGGTCGTCACATTCGTCCTCGAATCGCAGGATCCGCCGTATGCCTACGCCGATGACAACGGCCAACCGGCCGGATTCGACCTCGACGTGCTCAAAGCGATCGACGACAGGCTCGACGACTACACGTTCGAATACGAGGTGCTCGATTACCAGACGGGGCTCATCGGCACGAAACAGGGCAAATACGACGCGATGATCGGCGCGTTCTTCGAGACGCCCGCGCGCGCCGAGCAGTACCTGCTGTCGAAGCCGTACAACTACTTCTTCATGAACCTCATCGTGCCGCAGGATTCGACGATCAAGACGCTCGAGGACCTCGACGGCAAGACGCTCGACCCGATCGTCCCGTCGGACGGCCGCTATGTCGCGATCACCGATTGGCTCAAGCGCCATCCGGACACGAAGATCGAAGTGCCGACCGTGACGAACCAGGAGACGTTCCAGGACATGTTCAACGCCGTGCACGACGGTTCCTATGACGCCGTCTACCTGTCGAAGGCGCAATACGAAGGCGTCGCCGACACGCTCGGCTACGAGCTCAAGGTCACCGACCCGGTCGACGCGGCCGGCACCGTGATCCTCTACAACAAGAAGCAGGGCGACCTCCAGAAGGCGATCGACGAACAGGTCGACGCACTGCTCGATGACGGCACGCTCCCCAAGCTGAGCGAAAAGTGGTTCAAGCAGGACAACTACGAGCTCGCCAAGGAACTCGGCGCGTTCAAGGAGTGACCCGATGCTCGAATTGCTGCCCACCGTGCTGCCACGGCTGCTGCAGGCGCTGCCGGCGACGCTCATCTACTGGTTCGTGCCATCCGTGCTCGCGCTCATCCTCGGCACGCTGCTGTGCATCGCACGCGTGGGCCGCAAGGGCGTCATCTATTGGGTGTGCACGGTCGTCATCTCGTTCTTCCGCGGCACACCCGGCATCGTCCAGCTGTACCTCGTGTTCTTCGGCCTGCCGAAGCTCTTCGCGCTCATCGGCGCCGACATCGAGGACTGGCAGGCCGGCGCCTTCTTCATCATCGCGACGACGCTCAACCTGTCATGCTTCGTATGCGAGGCGCTGCGCGGCGGCTACCTCGCCGTCGATCGCGGCCAGATCGAGACAGGCCTGAGCCTCGGCTACAACCGATGGCAGAACTTCGTCCACGTCATCGCACCGCAGACATTGCGCGTCTCGTTGCTCAACCTCAAGAACCTCGAGATCGCGGTCATGAAGGACACGTCGATCGCGTACGTCATCGGCGCGGCGTGCATCCTCGGCACGGCGAAGACGATCATCTCCGCACAATACGGTGTCGGGCAGCTCGCGATCCTCGGCATCGCCGGCGTGTGCTATTTCGTGCTGTGCGCCGTGCTCGAAGCGGCGTTCGGCGCGGCGTCGCACCGGCTCGCGCGCCATGAGCGGAAGGCCGTCGCCTGATGGAACTCGACTACGACTTCATGATCGCGGACCTGCCGACCGTGTTCGCGGGACTGCCGAACACACTGTTGCTGACCGCATGGTCGCTGCTGTTCGCGGTCACGCTCGCGCTCACGCTCGGCACCGTCATCCTCACCGGCGTCCCCGTGCTCACCCAGGTGGTCATCGCGCTCAACACGTTCATCAAAGGCGTGCCGCTCGCCGTCCAACTGCTGTTCTGCTATTACGGCATGCCACTGCTGTGCCGGTGGCTCGACGGGCTCGGCGTCTACCATCATGATCCGCGCCACATCCCGTATTTCTGGGCCGCGGTCGCCGCGCTCGCTTGCAATTTCGGCGCGTATCTCACCGACGTCGTCGTCTCGTCGGTGCGCGCGATCGACCACGGCCAGATCGAATGCGCGCACGCGCTCGGCATGACACGTTGGCAGACGATCCGCCGCGTCATCGTGCCACAGGGCGCCGTGATCGCGCTCCCTGGATTCACGAACTACGTCATTTGGCTGCTCAAAGGCACGGCGCTCGCGTCGCTCATCAACGTGAGCGAACTGCTCATCGCCGCACAACTGAGCGCTGCGGACGGCTACGAATACCTCGAAGCGTACATCGACGCCGCACTCATCTACTGGGCCGTATGCGCGGGCCTCGAATGCGCGATGACGAAGCTCGAACGTCGCGTGGGCACCTACCGCAGGCAGGATGTGCGGCAGGCGGCCGCGATCAGTGCACACGGTGCGGACGCCGACGATACGTCTTCCGGCCCATCCATCCCATCCACCGAACCCATCAGTGCGGTCCGCGGCGCCACGTTTGCGCACGACCGCGCAGAAACCCCAACCCCGCAACCGATTGGAGCCTGAACCATGTCTTTCGAGCACAACATCCCCACACTTGACAACGCGACCGTGAACGCGGCACGTGAGATATCCGAACGCCGCGCCGCGACGATCAGCCGCATGATTGACGAAGCGGCGAAACGCGGCCTCGACGACGCATTCGCGTACGACGCGGTCGCCGACTACGGCGCCGACAACGCGCGCGAATTCCGCAAGACGCTCAAGGATCCCGATTCGTTCCGTGAATTCATCGACAATTTCGGCACCGACCACAACCGTGAGATCTACGAGATGGAAACGGTCACGAAAACGGACGACGAACTGCAGATCGACTTCCACTACTGCCCTTACGTCACCCAATGGGTGCGCCAGGGCAAGACGGAACAGGAGATCGCACGCCTGTGCGAAATCGCGATGGCGGGCGACCACGCGTTCGCGGGCGCGTTCAGGCACGTCGACTTCACACTTGAGGGCACGATCGCCGAAGGGCGCCCGGTGTGCACACTGCGCTTCCGCAGGACCGACGGAACCAACGCCGAGGTGGCGCGATGAGCACCGCCGACGATACTGTCGTCTCGCTGCGCGGCATCCGCAAACGCTTCGGCGGCAACGATGTACTCAACGGGATCGACCTCGACGTACGCAAAGGCGAAGTGCTCGCGGTCCTCGGATCGAGCGGATCGGGCAAGACGACGCTGTTGCGCTGCGTGAACGCGCTCGAACAGCCGGACGCCGGCACTGTGCGCGTCGCGGGGACGGCGATCGATTACACGAACAAACCGAGGTACCGCACCACGCTCGCGTTGCGGCGCAAGACGGCGATGGTGTTCCAGAACTACAACCTCTTCGCGCACAAGACGGTGCTGCAGAACGTGACCGAGGGACTCACCGTCGTGCGCGGCGTCGCGAAACACGCCGCGCGCGAACGTGCGCGCGCGGCGCTCCACAGCGTCGGTCTCGACGGGTTCGACGACCGCTATCCGAACATGTTGTCGGGCGGCCAGCAGCAGCGTGTGTCGATCGCGCGCGCGCGTTGGCGCTCAAACCGGACGTGATCCTGTTCGACGAGCCGACGTCGGCGCTCGACCCGGAACTCGTCGGCGACGTCAACGACGTCATCGGCGACGTCGCGGCGACGGGTGTGACGATGATCATCGTCACCCACGAAATCCGTTTCGCGTACAATGCCGCGTCACGCGTCGTCTTCGTCGACCGCGGACGCATCATCGAAGACGGCACGCCGAAGCAGGTCATCGACCATCCGAAACATCGGCGCGTCCAGGAATTCCTGAGCAAGATGACGAACAAATAAAAGTGGAGATAGAGGAAGGCGCGTGTGCGCGGCATCGTCCGCGCACACGCGCCTTCCTCTATTCCGACATCAGTTGTGCCGATAGGTGTCCGACCATCCGTCCTCACTCGCCGAGGATGCCGTCGACGAACGATTCCGGATCGAACGGGGCGAGGTCGTCGGGCCCTTCGCCGACGCCGACGAGTTTGACGGGGACGCCGAGTTCCTTCTGCACCGAGATGACGATGCCGCCCTTCGCCGAACCGTCGAGTTTCGTGAGCACGACGCCGGTGATGCCGATCGCCTCGGCGAACACCTTCGCCTGCGTCATGCCGTTCTGTCCCGTCGTCGCGTCGAGCACGAGGAGCACTTCGGCGACCGGCAGGTTCTTTTCGGTGACGCGGCGGATCTTGCCGAGCTCGTCCATCAGGTTCGCCTTGTTCTGCAGACGTCCCGCCGTATCGATGATGAGGACGTCGGCGCCCGTCTCCTTCGCTTTCGCGGAGGCTTCGAACGCGACCGACGCGGGGTCGGCGCCGTCCTTGTCCGAGCGCACGACCGGCACACCGACCTTCGCGCCCCACGTCTCGAGCTGGTCCGCGGCCGCCGCGCGGAACGTGTCCGCCGCGCCGAGCATGACGTGCTTGCCTTCCGAGACGAAGAGGCGTGCGAGTTTGCCGGTCGTCGTCGTCTTGCCGGTGCCGTTGACGCCGACCATGATGATGACGCTTGGTGTGCTCGCATACGGTTTGTCCGCTTCGAGCGTGCGGTCGGTCTCGGTACCGACGAGGTTGAGCAGTTCGGCGCGCAGCGCCTCACGCAGCTGTGTCGCGTCCGTCTCACCGGTCACACGTGCGTCGGTGCGCAGTTTTTCGACGAGTTCCTCGCTCGCTTCGGCGCCGACGTCCGCGAGCAGCAGCGTGTCCTCGACGTCCTCCCAATCCGATTCGGACAGATGGTCCTTCGCGAGGATGTTGAAGAGCGCCTTGCCGAAGGGGTTGCTCGATTTCGCGAGCCGTTCGCGCAAACGCTGGAGACGTCCCTTCTTGCCGACGGGACGTTCGGTCTTCTCCTCGACGGGGGCCGGCACTTCCTCGGCGATCGTCTCGTCGACGACGGCCGGGGCTTCGGGTTCCTCGATTGTTTCGGTGGTCTCGGTGGTTTCGGTGGTTTCGGTGGTTTCGATGGCCGCAGTGGTCTGCGGTTCCCCGGTGACCGTCACCGTCTCCTCGACGGTTTCGGTCGTGGGTTCGACTGTGGGTTCCGCGGTGGGTTCGGTTGCAGGGACCTTCTTCGGTGCCTGCGCCTGCCGCCGTTCACGTTCGTCAGTGGTCTGCGCGGCGGAAGGCGCCGTCTTCGCGGCTTCGGCGGCGGCTTTGCGCCGCGCCTCCTCACGTTCCGCGGCGAGGCGCGCGTCGGCTTTCGCCTTCGCCTCCTCCTCGGACTTTCCCAATCGCTTCTTGCGTGACCGATCCGCCCATATGCCGCCCACGATGAACAGCAGGGCGATGACCACGACGGCGATGATGCCATACACGGTATTCGTATCCATAACCCCAGCCTAAAAACCTCAACGGACACGCCGCATCCCCACGCGCGGCCGTCCGGCGACAGCCGACGATCGCGGCGGGCGCTCGGCAATCAAGAGGGCGTGAAAGAATACGCGGTATGGCAAACGCTTCGAGAATGTCGTCGTACCAACGTCGCGAACAACTCATCCGCATCGGCCGCTCACTGTTCGCGTCCAAAGGATTCGAAGCGGTCAGCGTCGAGGAGATCGCCGCGACCGCGAAAGTCAGCAAACCGATCGTCTATGAGCACTTCGGCGGGAAGGAGGGACTGTACGCGGTCGTCGTCGACCGTGAGATGCGCACCCTCACCGACGCGTTGTTCGAAGCGCTCTCGACCGAGAAACTGCATCCGCGGCAGATCGTCGAACGCACGACGCTCACGTTGCTCACCTATATCGAGGAGAATGCGGAAGGGTTCCAGGTCCTCGTGCGCGACTCCCCGACGACCGATCCGACGAGCTCGTTCTCGTCGCTCCTCGGCGACGTCTCGACACGAGTCGGCGAAATCCTCGAGGAATGGTTCCGACGGCAGAAACTGCCCGCAAAACATGCACCGTACTATGCGCAGATGCTCGTCGGCATGACCGTCTACACAGGCCAGTATTGGGCGGACCAACGCAAACTCAGCAAGGAACAGCTCGCCGCGCTCATCGTCAACCTCGCATGGAACGGCCTGTCACGCATGGAAGCGAAACCACAGTTGCGTTTCGAAGGCGCGAAGGCCGCGAAAACGGCGAAGTCCACGGCATCGACGAACGCGGCGGGCGCGGAAGACGCGGACGGGGATTGCGAGGAACCGACGGCGGACGTCGGCGCCTGACCTTGCGCCAACGTCCGCCGCGCCGCTCACTTCATCCAGTGATCCGACATCCTGAACGCGTTGTGCATGAGGTTGCTCGACGTATACAACACTTGGTCGAGCAATGTCTGCGTACGCGCGCGCAGCCACACCGCCATCGTCTCGTTCGCGTCCGCGAGCGCCGTGCGCACCGCAGCGCCGCGCACGCCGTCCGCGTCCTGCGCGAGCGCGTCCGCATCCTCCGCGATCGATGCGTCGGTGTGTTCGACGAGGTTGATTCCGTACGACTGCACGTCCTCGATGTACTGTTCGATCTCCCCGTTCGTATCGAACCAGTGGGCGTCCGCGATGACGGCGATGATGCGGTTCATCCAGTACAGTGTGTCCGTCGTCGCGTGTTCACCGTCGGTGTCGCGTAGGAACGCGGGCGTATCGTCGACGTTCGCGTAGAACGGCGCGGGCGATGTGAACGCGCCGCAGCCGTACGAGATCCACATGAGCGCGCGGTGCGCGTCGGGCACGTATGGGCGGATCTGCATGCACACCATGTGCCCGGTCCTGTTGACACCGATCGGACGGTAGCGGTGGCGGCTTTCCGCGGTGCCCGTCGTGCCGTAGGGGTCGTATGGTGTGCCGTCGAAATGCGAACCCATCAGGAACGCGACGTCCTCGACGCTCACTTTGCGCTCAGGTTCGCGGCACCACGGCAGGTCCTGCGAATCGGGACGGTATTCGGCGTCCTCACTGTCCCAATCGTGGGACGGGTTGAGGTACCGCTGCATATACCATGCGCGCGGCGTGTTGTAGATCGCGTCCTTCGGTGTCGCCGTGCCGAACGCGCCACGCGTGTCGAAATGCGCGGGGCTGCCGTTCTCCGACGACATCGCGCGGTCGAGGTGGTGGTCGTCGATGAAATCGCGCAGGTCCGCGCTGCACATGTTGTTGCGGCGCTCGCTCAACGCGTCGTCGAAATCGATGCTGTCGATGCCGAGCTGGTTCGGCACGGCGGCGTAGCAGTCGTCGGGCACACGGCGCGCGATCCAATGGTGGCCGCCGATCGTCTCGACGTACCATATCTCGTCCACATCGCTGATGATGATGCCGTTCGATTCGTAGGTGCCGTACTCCTCGAGGAGCGCGCCGAGGCGTTCGACGCCTTCGCGCGCCGTCGTCACATATGGCAGCACGAGGGTGATGATGTCCTCTTCGCCGAATCCGCTGACCTGTTCGTCCGCGTTGTTCTTGTCTGTCTTCGTGTCCGCTTTGACGAAGGGGTCGGCGGCGAGCACACGCGGATTGACGCTGATCGTCTCCGTCGCGCTCATCGCGACGTTGTGTTCGTTGACACCCGCTTCCGCGAGGATGCCGCGGTTCGCGCGCACGTTCGGCACGATGCTGTAGCGGCACGGGTCGTCGGGCAGTTCGATGCGGAACGTGCCCGCGACGTTCGCGTACGCGCGCGGCTGCTCGTGCGGTTGCACGACGATGAACCGTTTCGGATCGTACGTGCCGCTCCCCGAATCGTCATTGCGCGCGATGATCGTGGAACCGTCGATGCTGGCTGATTTTCCGACTAACAGTGTGGTGCAAGACATGATGACCACGTTAGTCGATGCGCGCACACCGCGCGCGTAACGCCGCCGCGAGCGTACCGTGGCGCGTTCCGCACCGCGGTATGCTTACAGTCTCCTCAGCGTACCGTTCTGCGTCATATTCCGCACGATGGTACGCAGAAGGATCAGGTTGGTTTTGCGAAATCGATGGGACGATGTATACTTGCACGTTGTTGCCCCTCTAGCTCAACGGTTAGAGCAGCGTCCTTTTAAGTCGTGGGTTCAGGGTTCGAATCCCTGGGGGGGCACAAGCAAAGGCTTGGCATCGTAGAACCACCACGATGCCAAGCCTTTTCCAATATCCGCGCACGATGCATATACGTCCGCGACGAGCGTCCGCACAATCGGGCATATAGGAACTAAAGTTATTGATTTAGACTTTCATTCGGTTGCGTTTGGGTAGCGTGTGCTGGCGTGGAATTCGTTCCAGTCGATGCCGGTTCCGAGTGTTGGCTGGGTCATGTCGGGCTCGTTGTCTTGGTCTGTACGTGGTTTGCTCTGCCGGTCGTGTTGCTTGAGGATGCGGGCGGGGTCGGGTTTGGCGCTGTTCATGTAGCAGTGCCATTCGCAGGCGCGGCGCATGTGCGCCTCGGGCAGGCCGCGGTGGTTGACGAGCATGCGCTTGAGCGCGGCGTTGAGCCCTCCCTCGAGGCGGTTGCTGTCGCGTGGCACGGGGCCCTGCGCGGTCAGTGTGGGGTCGAGGAAACAAAAGAGCGTGCCGTCTTTGAAGAGGCGTTCAAGCCTGAAATAGGCGCGGCGCAATGGCAGGTGGGTCCACCACCATCCGCTTGTGCTCGTGGCGGCCCTGGGATCGTCGGGATGGTCCTTGGCGTACGTGCGTTCGGCCAGCATGCCTTTCCAGCGTTCGTGCCACGCGTTGAGCGCCTGGCCCCACCTGGCGGCCGTGTCGGCGTCGTGGATGCGGGTGAGCGTGTCGGCGAGGCGTTTGAGATCCCTCCCGGCCTGCAGTCTGGGTCTGGAGGTCAGATCGGCCCTGGTGTCGCGTTGCACGTGGACCAGGCAG
>NZ_MVOH01000006.1 GCF_002286935.1 Bifidobacterium criceti | reverse complement strand
CTCGCCACATTGTCGGACGGCACCGTGATACACAACCCGCACGCACTCAAATCGAACCTCGGACGGTTGAAGAGAGCCCAACGGAGTCTGAGCCGCAAACGGAAAGGCTCCAACCGCCGCCGCAAGGCGAGAGCGCAGGTCGCCCGACTATACGCACGGGTGGCGAACCTGCGTTCGGACGCGCTCGACAAGACCACCACCATGCTCGCCCGCACCTACGCGGACATCAGCATCGAGGACTTGAACGTGGCGGGCATGGTGGGAAACCACAGGCTCGCCCAATCGATTCAGGACGCCGCGTTCGCGGAGTTCCGACGCCTACTGACCTACAAGACCGCACGCACCGGCGCGAGGCTTCACGTCATCGACCGCTGGTATCCAAGCTCGAAGACGTGCTCGAACTGCGGGACGGTGAAAGCCAAGCTGCCCCTGTCCGAACGCGTCTACCATTGCGAGGAGTGCAGGCTTGTCATCGACCGTGATGTGAACGCGGCCATCAACATCCAAGTCGCCGGGAGTGCCCCGGAGACGTTAAACGCGCGTGGAGGAAGCGTAAGACAGGCCCACCCCAAAGGCGGGACAATGCGGCATCCGGCGAAACGCGAACCAAGCGGCGGCGAGAGTCGCGTGAGGCTTGGAGCTGGCCTTGGCAACGAGGCCATGCAGATGACTTCGCTCTAGCGACAAGCTAAAACAAAGTCATCTACAACGGCCACGGCACAGGACACCGTACGAACAGCAAGGAAAGAACGAATGGGACAGCAAATCGACGTCAATCATCTCAACATCTATTACGGCAGCTTCCTCGCGGTCGAAGACGTCAATCTGCACATCGCGGCGAACAAGGTGACGGCGTTCATCGGGCCGTCCGGTTGCGGCAAATCGACCGTGTTGCGCACGCTCGACCGCATGCACGAGATCACGCCGGGCGCGCACTGCACCGGCGAGGTGCTGCTCGAGGGGCAGAACCTGTACGCGCCGGATGTCGACCCGGTCGCCGTGCGCCGTGACGTCGGCATGGTCTTCCAGCGGCCGAACCCGTTCCCGACGATGTCGATCAGGCAGAACGTGCTCGCCGGCGTCACGCTCAACAACAGGAAGATCTCGAAATCGGACGCCGATGACCTCGTCGAGTGGGCGTTGCGCGGCGCGAACCTGTGGAACGAGGTCAAGGACCGTCTGGACAACCCGGGCGTCGGCCTGTCGGGCGGCCAGCAGCAGCGTTTGTGCATCGCGCGCGCCGTCGCCGTGCATCCGCAGGTGCTCCTCATGGACGAACCGTGCTCGGCGCTCGATCCGATCTCGACGCTCGCGGTCGAGGACCTCATCGAGGAACTCAAGCAGGACTACACGATCGTCATCGTGACGCACAACATGCAGCAGGCGGCGCGCGTCGCCGACTACACGGCGTTCTTCAACCTCAAGGCCGTCGGACAGCCTGGGCATTTGGAGTACTTCGCGGACACGTCGACGATGTTCAACAACCCGCAGAACGCGGAAGCCGAACGCTACGTGTCGGGCCGCTTCGGCTGATCGGCGGCACCCCTCACGCCCACGTCGGACTATGCGCTGAGCGAACTTCATGTAACGGCCGTATTTTACACGCGCGTGCTAGCTTTTTGCTGTCCTGTCGCTCGCGACAGGGCGGCAGAACAGAGTTCACGAGAAGAATACAGGGTGTTATATGGAGAAGTTCTTCCATCTCAAGGAGAACGGCACGACGGTCAGCAGGGAATGCATGGCCGGTCTGACGACGTTCTTCGCCATGTCCTACATCATCGTCGTCAACCCGCAGATCCTGCAGCAGACGGGTATGCCATGGGGCGGCGTGTTCCTCGCGACGATCATCGCGGCGATCATCGGCACACTCGTCATGGGCCTGTTCGCGAACGTGCCGTACGCGCAGGCGCCTGGCATGGGCCTCAACGCGTTCTTCACCTACACGGTGTGCTTCGGTCTCGGCTTCACCTGGCAGCAGGCATTGTGCATGGTCTTCCTGTGCGGTCTGATCAACATCCTGATCACCGTCACGAAGGTGCGCAAGATGATCATCAAGGCGATCCCGGAATCGCTCCAGCATGCGATCGGCGGCGGCATCGGCCTGTTCGTCGCATATGTCGGCCTGCTCAACGTCGCAGCCGTCACGTTCACGCCGAACGACCCGAAGGCGGCCGCGCAGGGCGGCGCCGTGAGCGCAGTCCCCGGCATGGCGACGCTCGACAACCCGACGCTGTGGCTCTTCCTCATCGGCCTGCTGCTTGTCATCGTCTTCACAATCCTCAAAGTCAAGGGCGGCATGCTCCTCGCGATCGTGCTCACCGCCGTCATCGGCATCCCGATGGGCCAGACGACGATGAACAACAGCATCTCGATCGGCGAGGCGTTCGGCCAGCTCCCGCAGACCTTCGGCGCGCTCTTCAGCCATGAGGGCTTCGGCACGCTCTTCGCGGACCCGGCGAAGCTCCCGCTCGTGCTCGTCACGATCTTCGCGTTCTCGATGTCCGACACGTTCGACACGCTCGGCACGTTCATCGGCACGGGCCGCCGCACCGGCATCTTCTCGCAGGCCGACGAGGAATCGCTCGAAAACGGCCACGGGTTCTCGTCGAAGATGGACAAGGCGCTCTTCGCCGACTCGATCGCGACATCGATCGGTTCGATCTTCGGCACCTCGAACACGACGACGTACGTCGAATCGTCGGCTGGCATCGCCGCAGGCGGTCGCACCGGTCTCACGTCGGTCATCGTCGCCGCCTGCTTCGCGCTGTCGATCTTCTTCGCCCCCGTCATCTCCGCGGTGCCGTCCGCGGCGACCGCAGGTGTCCTCGTCATCGTCGGCTGCATGATGGCGGCGTCGCTCAAGGAAGTGCGTTGGGACGACATCTCGGAAGCGATCCCGGCGTTCTTCGCGTCCGTGTTCATGGCGTTCGCGTACTCGATCTCCTACGGCATCGCCGCGGGCTTCATCACGTACTGCATCGTCAAGGTCTGCAAGAAGAAGGCGTCCGAAGTCCATCCGGTCGTCTGGATCGTCTCCGCGCTCTTCATCCTCGATTTCGTGTGCATGGCGATGCTGTAGCGCGTCCACGCGTATGAGATGTGCGTGAATATACGAAGGCCCGCGCCGCCGGTGTTCGGTGGCACGGGCCTTTGCTTATGGCGTACGGAGCGCGATGCCTACGTTTACTTCTTCGTACCGCCGTTCGTCTCGCTGATCTGCTTCGCGAGCGCGCGCATCCATTCGTGGAGCGACTTGTACTGCTCGGGCATCTGCTCGGTCACGTCGACGACGGGGATGTTCCCGGAGTCGGCGGCGGCGGTGAGTTGGTCGTTCATCTCGCTCGGCTCCTGCGAATTCGTGATGAGCATACGCATGTCGCCTTTCTTGAGGAGGTCGGTGAACTCCTTGATGTCCGACGGCGTCGGTTCCGATTCGTTCGCGGCGGCCTGCTTGTAGCCCTTCGGCGTCACGTCCGTCAATCCCATGTCCTCGGCGAGGTATTGCGCGACCGATTCGACGGCGGCGTAGTTCTTGCTGCCTTTGTCTTTCGCGAGTTCCTTGAGGTCGTTGTCGAGTTCCTGTTCCTCTTCGAGCCATGTCTTGTGCAGCTGTTCGAACTGTGCTTTGTGCGAGGGCTGCAGTTTGATGTAGTCGGCGGTGATCGCGTCCGCCGTCTTGATGCGGGCGTTCGCCGAGAACCAGATGTGCGGATTGTCGCCCGTCTTGACGCCGCTCACGTCGGCTGCGTCGACGACGAGCGTCTTTGACGACTGCTGCGCCGCCTTGAGCGCCCAGTCGTCGTATCCGGCTCCGTTGACGACGGCGACCTGCGCGTTCTGGATCTTCGAGATGTCGTTCGTCGTCGGTTCGTAGTCGTGCGCGTCGGTGCCGGTGTTGTTGAGGATGCTCGTGACGTCGACGTAGTCGCCGCCGAGGTCCTTCGCGAGCGACCCCCACTGGTTGCTTGACGCGATGACGGTGATGACGGCGTCCTTGCTGCCGTTGTCGGCGTTCGCTTCGTTCGTGTGTGCGGTGTTCGATGTCGAGCATGCGCTTACGGCGGCGACGGTCGCGACGCTTGCGAGCGCCGCGACGACGGCGCGCATCAGTTTCTTCATTCGTTCTCCCTCGGTTTCCTTATGTCCCGTTGTATCCGCGTGCCCGCGCGTTGTGAAGGGGCACATGTCGTGCGGTTTGTGATGCGACCACTGTAGCACATAATGAGAATCGTTCGCAATAAGGTGGTGTGTGGTGTGTGGCGTGCGCGGGCGCGGGCGAATGTGTAGTCGGTGTCTGCTGATCGGGACGGGAGCGTACGCGTTTGCGGGCGGGGTGGTAGATGTGGTCTGCGAAGTCGGGCGGAACGGGTGGATCTGCGGGTGGTGTCTGCTGATCGGGACGGGAGCGTACGCGTTTGCGGGTGGGTTGGCAGTGCGCGTCTGCGGAATCGGACGTATGCGACACGCCGGATGTGTGGGGTGTCGTCAGCGGCCGGTACATTATTTCTCTTGTAAACCACAGACCGTTGGTTGGAAGTCGCGTGCGACTTCACGAAGTTTGGTTCGCCAAGCCAGCGCAGGTTGAGAAACAAGGATCCTCGATTATTCGAGGGCGTTTGCCGCTCTGCCTGTGCGCAGGGCTTTTTTGTTGCTCAGGTGTGCGTTCCGGTTCACAGTCAACGGCCGACTTAGGAAGGAACGCCATGAAGAGGCCCGAAAAGGAAGTGGTGGTCGCCGAGCTTACGGAAGCATTCCGTAACGCTGACGCGGTCTACCTGACCGAGTACCGCGGGCTTACCGTTCCGCAGATCTCCGATCTGCGCGAAAAGCTAGGCCGCGATACTTCCTACACTGTGGCTAAGAACACGCTGTTCCGCATCGCCGCCAAGGAAGCGGGCATTGAGGGTCTCGACGAGATGCTCAAGGGTCCTTCCGCGGTTGTCTTCGTCCAGGGAGACTTCATCGAGGCTGCGAAGACGCTGCGTGACTTCGCCAAGACCAACAAGGCCCTCATCGTCAAGGGCGGTTTCGCAGATGGAACCGTGTACGACGCCGAGGGTGCCAAGCAGCTCGCAGACCTCAAGTCTCGTCCGGAACTGCTTGCCGAAATGGCCGGTGCGCTCAAGGGCACGATGGCCAAGGCCGCCCGCCTGTTCAACGCGCTGCCGACGAAGGCCGTCCGCACGGTCGACGCCCTGCGCGAAAAGCAGGAGAAGGCCGCCTGATCGCCCTGCGGCTCGCCGCATAGCAATCGGTTCGGAATATAACGGAAAAACCACACAAATTTCAGGTGCGCGGAACACGGAACACCACCGCACGCCACGATTGAAAGGAAGCCATAATGGCTAAGTTCACCCAGGATGAGCTCCTCGAAGCTTTCGGTGAAATGACCCTCGTCGAGCTCTCCGAGTTCGTCAAGGCCTTCGAAGAGAAGTTCGACGTCGAAGCCTCCGCTCCGGTCGCCGTCGCCGCTGCCGCCGCTCCGGGCGCTGCTCCGGCCGAGGAAGAGAAGGATGAGTTCGACGTCATCCTCTCCGCCGTTGGCGACAAGAAGATCCAGGTCATCAAGGCTGTCCGCGGCATCACCAACCTCGGCCTTGCTGAGGCGAAGGCCCTCGTTGACGGCGCTCCGAAGCCGGTTCTCGAGCACGCCAAGAAGGAAGACGCCGAGAAGGCCAAGGCTCAGCTCGAAGAAGCTGGCGCCACCGTCGAGCTCAAGTGATGTGCGCGGCTTCATGCCGCAATTCACGAACGCTTTCGGAAGTCCCCGCAGTCGCAAGGCTGCGGGGACTTCCCGTTGTTGTGATCGGTTGCTGGTGTGGCGGTTGGTGCGGACTGCGAAGTGGGACGGAAATGTGCGCGTTTGTGGGTGGTTTGGGCGATGGGGTCTGCAGATTGAGACGGAACGGGTGGATGTGTAGTCGGTGTCTGCGGAACGGGACGGAAACGGCGGGGTTCGCGGGTGGGATGGTCGGTGGGAACTGCGAAACGGGACGGCACTACATATCCGGCACAATAGGGGAGCGCGGAATGTGCGGGAGCGTAGCTGCGCGCATACATGGAATCAGCTCGCTGCGAATTGTGGATAACGGTGCCGTCCGTACACAGGGGCCGGTACAGCTGGTGCGCCGCTGTCGGAACGCGTAGCGTGGCCTGTACGTCCTATCAAACCTGACGAAACGGAGGATCGGATATGCGGGGTCACGCGGAAATGGACAGGCAGCTCGACGCAGCGGAGCGCGAAGGCAGATGTCTGCACCCGGCGAGCGAATCGGTGCGCAAAGCGCTGTTGAGGAGAGTCAAGACGGGCGACGTCGTATCGCCAAGACCTGGATTGTTCATCCGGAGCGCATTGTGGCGTTCGCTCGACGCGATCGATCAGGTGAAACATGTCGTGCGCGGCCTTGCGCATTGGCATCCGGATTGGGTATTCGGCGGTGTCGCTGCAGCATGTATGCACGATTTGTGGGTGGATTTTTCGACTGCGCGCAAGGCATTGCATGCGCGAATGCTTGTCGTATGTGCAACGCGGGGCACCTATCACAATAGTAGGCATATCGAAAGAAAACATCATATACATATGAATTATGTCGTCATTGATGGTGTACGTGTGACGACGCTCGCGCAGACTGCCGCCGATTGCTGCGCGATTATGACGTTTCTGGATGGAAAACCGATTGCGGACAGCGTCATGCGCAAAGGTGTGCGGGCGGAAACGATTATGGAATGCGCAGCCGTGAACGGAATGGTGAATGCAAATCTGCGTAAAACACTCAAATATGCGAATCCTTATGCGGAGAATGGTGGGGAGTCCAGAATGGGCGCCGCGTTCATCGAATGTGGATTCATGCCACCGCAGCAGCAGGTGGAATTCGTCGATCCACTCACGGGGCGGCGGTTCCGCGTCGATTATCTGTGGCGAACCGCGGATGGCCGACTCATCGTCGTTGAACTCGATGGGCTCGTGAAATACACCGATCCGGAGATGATGCACGGGCGTACGGTCGACGGCATCGTCGACGATGAGCGCGAGCGTTCCGAAGCACTTGTGCGCGCGGGTGTGCACGCGGTCATCCGTGTGAGGATGTCCGATCTCGCCGACCGTGCGCAGCTGACGCGTCGCCTTGCGGAAGCGGGAGTGCCGATGATGAAGACGGCGGCGTAGATGGAGGCGGGGGTGCAGGTGTGGATGTGGGTGGTTTGGTTGGTGGGGTCTGCGGAGTGGGACGGAAACGTATGGTTGTGCGGGTGGATTGGCAGATGCGGACTGCGGAGCGGGACGCAGTGGGTGCGTGTGTAGGTGGGAACTGCGGAACAGGACGGAAACGTACGTGGTTGCGGGTGGTTTGGTTGGTGGGGTCTGCGGAGCGGGACGCAGTGGGTGGGTGTGTAGGCGGGAACTGCGGAACAGGACGGAAACGTACGTGGTTGCGGGTGGTTTGGTTGGTGGGGTCTGCGGAGCGGGACGCAGTGGGTGCGTGTGTAGGTGGGGTCTGCGGAACAGGACGGAAACGTACGTGGTTGCGGGTGGTTTGGTTGGTGGGGTCTGCGGAGCGGGACGCAGTGGGTGGGTGTGCAGGTGGGAACTGCGGAACAGGACGGAAACGTAGGTGTTTGCGGGCGGGGATGTAGGTGGGGACTGCGGAGTGGGACGCGCGCACTACACGCTGCGTAGCGCGCGCCTTGCGCGGGCGACGCGGAACAAGCTCTGTGCGATATTGGGCGCCGAGTTAGGCGAATATGGGATGATTTGTTGAACTTGCCGCGTAAAATGGTGTTCCGTATGCGTACTTCTCGGTTGTGCGCGCGGAACAGGCACGTGGCGCGCGGTATGCCGAGCGGACAACGGCGAAAGGAAGGTCCCACGGTGAGCGGAGATCAACGGACGACAACGAAATGGATGATACGTGTTGACGGTTCGGATCTGACCAGCATCGAAGCCGGGCAAACCGTGGAAATCGGCCGCAAGCCGCTGCGCCCTGTCCCGGACGATGGCATGCGCCGCATCGAGATCCTCGACGACACGCGTTCGATGTCGAAACGCCACGCGGAGTTCTCGGTCAAGTCGGACGGCAACGCAATCCTGCGCGACCTCAATTCGACGAACGGCACGTTCCTTGTACGCCCGGGCAATGAGCTTGTGCGGCTGCCGGGCGGTTCCGACTTCGCGATGACCGACGACACGGTGCGTCTGCAGTTCGGTGACGTTCCCGTCGATTTCGTCCGCTACATCGACGACGATACGACGAACGACGACGATGACGTCGCGAACCTGTTCGATTACGCGCTCGACAACCAGCCGAGCGAGCCGGAGGCCGCCGATATGTCGATCGACGACATCCTCAATCTGCGCGCAGGGGAGCCGACGAACATCTTCAACGCCGGGCAGGTGCGTTCGCGCGCGAAGGAATTGCGTCAGGCGGAGCAGCAGACGTTTGTGCCGTTCACATCCCCGCTCAATCCGCTCGCCGCGAGCGAAACGAGTGATGAAGAGGACGACGACGCCGCGCCACGCGACCTGTTCGCCGACGCGCACGATGTCGCGGCGGGCAAGATCGAGGAACCCGCCGCGAAAAAGCAGGAATTCGTGCCACGTACGCACGACGGTCCGCGACACGCCGACCGTCGCAACGCCGACAGCCTCGTGAGCGTGACGGAACTCGCGCAGCAGCACCGTCCGATTCCTTCCCTTGATGTCGCGCAGCCGCTTGAGCCGACCGTCGGCGCGACACGTACGCCGGTTTCGCCGACGGTTTCGCCGACGTCGTACACAGGGGAGCCGTCGATCACGACGACGATCCGCCCGGAGCGCAACGCCGACGCATCCTCGGATGGGCAGGGCGCGCGCACGCTTCCGGTGCAGCCGGCGATCCCCACACGCACCGCTGAGCAGTCCGCGCAGACGCCGTCGCAGCAGCCACACCCTGCACAGCTGCAAACGCCGCAATCTGTACAGTCGCAGGCGACGCAGCCTCAGACGGCACCATCGGACGTGCCGCTCGTCCATGTCGACATCCCGTCCGTTGGTGCGGCGTCCGAAATCGAAACAGCTGTGCAGTCCGTACAACCTGTCCAATCGACCGCTTCCGACGCGTTCGCCGAACAGCGCAACGCGTTGCACTTCGACGTCATCGAATCGACATTGGAGGGCGTCGACTCAACCGTCGAACCATCGCCAAACACGGCGGACACGGACGAGCGCACCGACTTCTCCGTCGTGACGGTCGCGCCTGTGCGGCAGACGTCGTTCGTCACCGACGACGCGGCACATGGTGACGACGCGCGCACGACAGCGCAACAGACGACGGGGCGGACGTCCGCGCAGATGTCGGAACAGACTGCGGCGCACACCGCGGAACCGACAGATGATGGCGAGGACTACAGCCGTTTCCAACGCCACGATGATGACGATGCGCGTGCGCTCGACGAGACACAGGCGTTCACACCGGCGTTCGAACCGGGGTCGGTGTTCGAACGCGTCGCGAACGGCGATTTCGACAAACCGAAGGAACTCATCGAAGCGGGCGGATACACGTCGGACGACGCGCGACGCAGCGACGATTTCGCCGAACAGTTCGAAATGGCGAAGTACGCGGAACTGCTGCCGTTCCTCGCGATGAACCCGACGCTGTACGATGACCTGTACGAGTGGCTCGCGGCGCAGTCGAACGCGGACATCGACGAGGCGCTGAGCCGCAACCCCGGATATGAGGACTACCGCAAGGCGGTAGGAAAGTGAGCGAGCAGATGACGGACAATTCCACCCAGACGAGCGGGGCGCTCGACGAGCTGCGTCGGTGGCGTGAGGAGTTCAAGGCGAACCTTGTGCCCTCGCCGCTTGAGGACGTGACGCAATTGACAGCGCAGGTCGACCTCACGCACGCGCATCCGTCGGGCATCTCCCAACTGTTCGCCCGCGGCAGCGCGCCGTTGCATTCGCTGTTCCGCGACAGCGGCATGCTACGCACGGCAGCGCGCCGTGTTGAACGTGTGCTCGACGACCAGGGCGCGAAACGCCGCATAAGCGGTGTCGCCGAACTTTCGCTCGTCGTCGGCGTCGCGACATGGAAGGGCAATATGATGCCCGTGTTGCTGTACCCGGTCGAAGTGGTGCGTGACGGCAACCCGGTCGAGCACCATACGACGATCAGCTTCACCGGCCATGTGCGCCTCAACGCGTCGTTCCTCGCCGCGATGCGCGAACATGGCGTGCGCCTCGACGAACGCCAGCTGTTCGACGGTTCGAACTATGCGAGTGGCACACCCGAAACGGCCGCCGTGTTCGCCGCGATCTCGAAGGCCGCGCAGCAGGTCTTCCCTGATTTCTCGATCGAACGGCAGATCATCCTCGGCTGCTTCATGGACCCGTCGACGCAGATCCTCGTCGAGAGCCAGATGATCATCGACCATCTCGCGAAAGGCCCGAGCGGCAACATCATGCTCGATGCGCTCGCCGGGTATCCGCAGGCGCGCGATTCGCTCACAAACGAGAAGATGCCCGCATACAGCCCGTTCGATGGCGACCCGCATGCCGAATACGAGATCGGCGATGTCGACAACACGGTCCGCTACGCCGCGAACATGGTCGCCGCGGGGCATTCGCTTTTCGTTGACGGCACTGAGGACACCGACACCGCCGAACAGGCCGCGGCGATCGCGTCGCGGTGCATCATGGCTGGGCGTTCCGTGCTGTATGTGCCGTGCGTGACCGACCAGAAACGCCGTTTCCTTTCAATCATGCGCGCAAACGAGCTCAACGGCCAGGTGCTTGATGTCGCCGACCCGAATGCGAACGCCGCGATCGACCATCAGCTCATCCGCGCGGTCGGCTACCAGCAGGGCGTCGCGACGTCGCGCTACGAGCAGCTCGCCGACGAACTTGTCGGCGTGCGTTCGCGTCTCACGCGTTACCTTGGCGACCTCCACGGCGTCAACAAGACGTGGGACGTCTCCGCATACCAGACGATCCAGAACCTTGCGAGCATCGCCGAACTGCCGACGCATCCGGCGACGCATGTGCGGCTTTCGAAGGAGGTCGCGTCGGCGATCGGGCCGTCGCTCGACGACTGGGCGAAGAAACTCGAACGTGCGGGCGAACTCGGCGAATACACGGTCGACGCGAAGGACACCGCCTGGTACAAGGCATCGCTCTACAGCGAGGACGAGGCGATCACCGCCTACCAGCGCGTCGTGACGATGCTGCGCACGTTGCTGCCGGCGACGCGCGAACAGGTGACGAACACGGTCAAGACGTGCGGGTTCTCGGTGCCGACGACCGCGCAGGAGTGGGGGCGTCAGGTCACCGTGCTCAAGAACCTGCGCCGTGTGCTCGACGTGTTCCAGCCGGAGATCTTCGAACGCGACATCGATCTGATGATCGAGGCGACGAAGCCGAAGGCGGAACGCAAGAACGACGGTTCTACGATGGGCTTCTGGGAGCGCCGACGCCACGTCAAGGAGGCGAAGAGCCTGCTGCGCGTCGGCGCGCAGGTCGAGAACCTGCATGACGCGCTGTGCGTCGTGCAACGTCAGGCGGAACAGTGGCGCCTGTTCGTGCCGCACGGCGGCTGGCCCGTGCTGCCTTCGAAGCTCGACGACATCATCACGACGCAGGACGAGCTCGTCTCCAACATGACCGCGCTCGACACGGTGCTCGCGACGACGCCTGATGGCGGCGACCTGCAGTCGACCGATTTCAACGCCGTCGAGGAACGCCTCAAAGCGCTCTTCGACGACCGCAAGGCGCTTGACACGCTTCCCGAACGCGCGACGCTCGAACGTGAGCTCGACCGTGCGGGGCTCACCGCACTCGTCGACGACCTGCACCAACGCCATGTGGCCGTCGATGCCGTTCGCGATGAGCTGCGCCTTGCATGGTGGACGACCGTGTTCGACGACATCGTCCATTCGTCGGCGATCATCTCGAACCAGGACGGTTCGGCGCTCCAGAGCGCATCCGACCGCTTCGTGCAGGTCGACACCGAACATGTGCGCTCGGTCGGTCCGATGATCATGCAGGAATCGATGCACCGCCTGTGCGACCTGCTGTTCGCGCGCACGCAGGAAGCGAACATGCTGCACACGGTGCTCGCCGGTTCGAACGGCATTTCGCTGAGCCGCATCCACCATGACCATCCCGAGATCCTCGCCGCCGCGAAACCCGTCATCATGAGCACGCCCGCGACGCTCGCGTCGGTCACGAAACCGACGCCGATCGCTGACGTCGTCATCATCGACGCCGCCGCGCATCTGCCGTCAATCCTGCTGTTGTGCATCCTGTGCCGCGCGCGACAGGTCATCGTCCTCGCGCATGAGCAGACGATCACCTCCGACAGTGTGCGCACGCTCGTGTCGCTGCTGCCGCACGTCACGGTCGCGCCGCGCCCGACGCGCCGCGATCCGCGCGTCAACCGCTTCCTCGAAGCGCAGGGCTACGGCAGCGTCTGCCATGACGTCGCACGCGCGGGTGTGCAGGGCCACCTTATGTTCCACCATATCGAGGCGACCGGCGTGCCGATCATGGCGAGCGGCCTCGTCGAAAGCAGCCAAGGCGAGATCGACGAGATCGTCAACCTCATCACACGCCGCGCGCAGACGTTCACGGCCGTGCCGGCAAGCTACATCCTGACCGTCGTCTGCATGACGCCGACGTTCCGCACGCGCCTCGGCGCCGAACTCAAGGCGCTCGCGACGCGCAACGAGATCATGGGCAGGTTCCTGCGCCATGTGCGCATCATCGACATCACCGACGTCGCCGGTGCGCATGCGACCGATGTCATCCTTTCGATGAGCTATGCGAAGACGTCCCATGGCAGGCTCCTCCAACAGTTCGGCGCGCTCGAAAACGACGGTGGCAAAGGGATGCTGCTCGACGCGCTCGCGCTCGCCGACCACAATATCGACATCATCAGCGCGTTCGGCGCCGATGACCTTGAGGACGACCGCCTGCACCACGCGGGTCCGAAGATGCTCAAGACGCTGTTGCTGTGGGCGCAGCGGCTTGGCAACGAGATACCGGTCGAGGCGGCCGGGAAAGCCGACGCGGACAACGTCCTGCTCACCGACCTCGCCGCGCGTATCCGTGACCGTGGACTCAACGTCGCGATCGACTACGGGTTCGACGACGGCAGGAGGCTGCCGATGGTCGTCGGGCTCAAGGACAAGCCGTACACGCTCGCCGTGTTCACCGACGACGCCCAATTCATGGGCATCCAGTCGACACGTGAACGCCACCGCATCCTCGAACAGGACACGGAAGGGCTCGGCTGGTCGGTCATGACGATCTGGAGCGTCGCCGCGTTCGTCAACCCGGACAAGGAAGTCGACCGCGTCGTCGCACAGATCAACGACCTGTATAAGGAGGCGCGGCGGTGAGCGCCGACGATACGCCGGCGATCCGCGTGATCGACGGTTCGGAGGGCAACGGGAACGACGCTTCCGGCGCACAGCCGCACGGCTATAGCGCCGAACGACGCACACCGCGCCGCCACCGCCGTGTCGTCATGCAAGGCACCGAACGCTTCGATGCCGCCGGCGTCAAACTCGAGCCGGGTGACATGCGCACACGCGAGGAGCGCGCAGCCGATGACGACCTCCGCATCCTCGGCGAGCTGCCCCCGCATTGGGGCGTCTTCGAGGAGCACGGCAAGTAGCCATCACCCTCCTTCGCCTTCTTTGGCGCCGTCTGCGGTGGCAGGGGCGGCGCGGATGGCGAGGATGGGGCCTGTTTCCTGCGCCTGCAGCGTGCGCATCGCATCGGCCGCGGGCATCGCGACGGGTGTCAGACTGCCTCCTGTCGCCGCGTCGTCACGCGGGGTGCCCATGACGATCGCGTCGGCGCTCACCATACATAGGCCTTCACCGACCACTTCGCCGTTCCCATCGCCGGTTTCAGGCGGCGAGCATCCTGTCGCCGCCGTCAACGCGATATGTGTGCCTGGTGCGAACGGTTTGTTGAGCTCCCCGATGCGCACATCGATGACGGTATGGCCAGTGGCTACGGCGGGTGTCGCTGTGAGCATCGTCGGCAGCAGCACATCCCCTTTGCGGATGTCGATGAGCGCGTAGGAGGCGGCGTTCGTCCCATCGTCGAGATGGTCGACGGCGCGTTCGAGCGCGTCGCTCACCGGGACCGCCGCCGGTATGAAATCGGACGTGACGACCGCGTCACCCGCATGGATCTCGCGTGATGCAGTGAGCACGTCGCGCGTCGCCGTCGCCGTGACGACGCATTCGAGCGTGCAGAGAACGGCGAGCGCCGCGCAGCAAGCCGCGAGGACCTTGCGCGCACGCCTATCGAGGCGACGCGTCCGCAGGCCGTGCGCATGCGCCTGCCGGGGCGGTCGTCCGTGTTCGGACGTGGATCGTGAATCGAATATATGCAACATGGACAGCATCATCGGCGATAGGTGGCGTGCATGTCCAGCGCGGAAGGGGTATGTGTACGGAAGGGTGTGTCGTCGGCCATTTGTGGATGACACACCGCAGACCGATGTGGATTGTGGATAATGCGCGCGCGGCATGCACGTGTGCATCCACACCACTGTGGATGCACGATCACATCATCCGCCCAACGTCGGCGCTCAGTTCACTTCGAGCCTTTGTCGGTGCGGTAGAATCCGCTTCCTTTGAACGTGATCGGCACGGCCGAGTAGACCTTGTGCACGGTCGGTTCCCCGCATTTGGGGCAGACCGTGATCGGCTTGTCGTCGAACGACTGGTGTTCGGTGAAGTCGTAGCCGCAGTGCTTGCAACGGTAATGGTAGACGGGCATGATGCTCCTTCCTCTATGTCTGTATGCGCGTGCGCGCGCGAATGCTCGTATCCTCATCCAGAGACTACTCACATGTGTGCATGAGCGCATCGACGAATCCACATCGGGTCGGTACTCATTGTGGAAATCATGGATGGTTGTGGAAACATCGGACGCTATCCACAATGTTGTGGATAACACAACGTCAATACGAACAAAAACAAACCGCCAACGTGTCACACAACATACCGGATACCCATGTTCGTCATCAGATGAACGTGACTCCGTGCTCCGTGAGCACCGCGTCGACGGGAACATCGTGCGGCGATTGCGGTAGCGGATCCCCGATGAATTCGGACGACCAGCACATCGCGATGCGCGGCGCGGACGGGGCCGCGTGCATGAGCGCCTCATCATACCAACCGGCGCCGCGCCCAAGCCGGCCACCACGACTGTCGACGGCGAGCGCAGGCAGCACGATGGCGTCGGCGTCGGCGAGCGCCTGCGCCGGAAGCGTTTCGGCGTCGGGCTCATCCGGTCGCATCGCATGGCCGGAGCGCGCGGTGTCCTCATGGTGCAACGCGTCGACTTCCTCGACCGACGTAAGCGACGACCATCCGATGTCCCTGCCGGTGCCGAGACGCGGCACGAGCAGACGGCAACCGCGGCGTACCGCCTCACTGAGGACCGGCAGTGTGCTGATTTCGGTTCCCATCGAGACGTGGCATGCGATCGTGGGTGGCTGCGTTCGCGCGCGGAGGAACAACGGGAGCGCGAAAAACGCGTCCGCGCACAGTTCGCCGGCGTCGATGCGTTCCATCGTCGTCGTATATTGCCGGTTTTTCATGATGCTGTGGCGCAGTGCGCGTTTGCGCTCGTCGATCGTCTGTCTCGCATTCGTCATGGGCTTTGTTCTACCATGTGCCGGTTTCCGATGCGGTGCGTTACGCCATGAAGTGACCATCGGCGTCGTCCCCGTGGCGCGGCGGCGTGCAAGAATGATGGGGTGACGTTGTTCCAAGCTTTCCGCGACGCGATGCAATACGATCCGGCGAACGCGTTCGTGACGCCTGTCGCGCTCCTCGCCCCGGCCGATGCACCCGCGCTCACGTTGCGTACGATGACGGCCGCCGACGAGGCCGAATGGGACGAGGTGCGCGCGCGCAACGCGTCGTGGCTCGATCCGTGGGAGTCGAACGACCCGATGCGCCGCCGTCTTGTCACGTTCCCCCAATGGATCCGCATGCAGCGCCGCGATGAGCGTGCGGGGGCCGCGATCGTGTTCGTCATCATGTTCGAGGGGCGCATCGTCGGACAGATCTCACTCGGTGCGGTCATGCTCGGCGCGATGCGCTGCGGCATCGTCGGGTATTGGATCGCCCACGATTACGCCGGCAGAGGATTCACGCCGCTTGCCGTCGCGATGCTCGCGGACTGGGCGCTCCACGATCCGGACGGTCCGAACCTGCATCGCATCGAAATCGACATCCTCCCCGAAAACGAACGTTCGCGCCGCGTTGTGCAGAAAGTAAGCGCGAAATATGAGGGAGTCCGTAGAAAATATATGTTCATCAATGGTAAATGGCGCGACCACGAATCGTACAGTCTGCTCGCAGAGGACGCACCGGATGGCTTTGCGCGGCGTTTTCTTGACGACACGCCCGGCGAGCGCGTTTCGTCATTGTCCTAATTTCTCTTATTCTTAAGAACTATGGGTTACGAATCACTGAGCACACTTGTGATCTTGGTGATGGTCGGAATCATCATGGCGGTATGGCTGCCTCGCAGGACGGTCGACGGCATGAGAAAGGTGATGAAGCATCGGTCGGACCGATACTCCGCTTCGCTGCATCTTGTCGATGAGCGCAGCGGCACGACGTTCAACGACGTCGATTCGCCGAAGACGAAAGGGGCGATAATGCCAGCGACGCAGAAGGAACAGGGCGCGTACCGCGAATACCGTGAGTATGTGGCCCATGTACGCACACTTCGTCGTGCCGCGGCGCGCCGCCGCAAAATGATCGCAGGCGCGCTCCTCACCGCGTCCGTCGTCATCCTCGTCCTCGCGTTCGTCCTCCACTTCAGCCCGTGGTACACGCTCATCCCGGCAGGTCTGCTCGCGCTCGTATGCGTGCTCGGCATCCGCGCGTCGAAGCAGGCGCGCGCATGGGAGACGAAGGCCGCCGCGAAGGAACAGGAACTCAAACGCAAGCAGCGCATGCGTCCGCAGCGCGTCGCACGACGGAGCGTCGACGATGCCGCCGCCGACGCGCAGTCCGCGCAGCCGCAACGTCCGAGCGAGGCCGCCGCGCGCGAGGAGACACGCACCGACGTCATGGAACAGCGTGAGATACGCCGCGCATTGCATCAGGCGCGCGTCGAACAGGCGCAAGCGCTCGCGCGCCGCGAACAGGCGCAGCGTGACGCGCAGTCGACGCATGCCGAAGCCACCGTGGAGCGCACCGACGTCGAGGCGGCGGTCGCGGACACCGACCGTTCCGAACACGCGCAGCTCGTTGTACGTGATGAAATGAACGTCTATCCGCTCGACGAAACGAACGAACTGTCCGAGATCTCTCCGTCGTCCGCCGTCGACGCGTTCGATATGGCGGTCAACCAGGACCTCATCTCGTTCTCGCTCGGTACGCCGCGCAACGGTGTCGAACATCCGCACAACGCCCCCGAGAGCCTCGAAATCAAATCGACGAAGCAGGTCGCGAAAGCCGAACCGAAACCGATGGGCGCCGCAGACGATGCGCGCGACGCGGCGGAAGCGCGCGATATGGCCGCCGGCGACGTGAACGTCGCGGACGATACGTCATCCACGGGCGCGACCGCGCACGTCAACGATTCCGTCGCGTTCCACGAGAGCGAACGGACGGCGTCGGTCGAAGCACCCGACGAGACGAGCGATTCGCTCGGATCGAACCTCGAATCGATCCTCGCGCGCCGCGGCAGCTGAACCTCGCATGGACTTCGCATAAAGGGACGTTGATGGAAAACACCGACCGATGGTTCGTTCGGTGTTTTCCATATATGCCAACGGTTTCTCTGACAGCTTTAGCACTCGAGTTGGCAGAGTGCTACCCGTCGCGGTAGGATAGGCAACTAGCGCGACGGAACGGGTGCGGCAAGTGAATCGTCAGCCGCCTGACGTATTCGTTCCCGAGCGAGACCAAACATGTTTGTTCGCATGCAGCAATGCAGAAAGAGGAGGTACGTCGTGTCGTTCCCACTCATTCCAATGGAAGACAAGATCATCGTCAAGCAGGCCGAGGCCGAGACGCAGACCGCTTCGGGCCTGTTCATCCCGGACAACGCCAAGGAGAAGCCGCAGCAGGGCGAAGTCCTCGCCGTCGGACCTGGCCGTCGTGACGACAAGGGCGAGCGCATCCCGATGGATGTCAAGGTCGGCGACAAGATCCTGTACTCGAAGTACGGCGGCACCGAAGTGCACTACCAGGGTGAGGATTACCTCATCGTGGCCGCGCGCGACGTGCTCGCGGTGCTTGCCTGATATCACGGCGACACCCACGCGCCCTGTGCGCGCACGTGCATATCGTGTGTCGTGGAGAAAGCCCCGCACTGCCGTTCCGGCGTGCGGGGCTTTCGCGTGCCAAAATGCGCCCTGTGCCGCAGTGCGGCACGCTGATACCGCTCACCGTACCGCACTGCGGCACAAATAGTGCGGAGTAATATCGTGCGGAACGATGGAGGGGAATACGCGGGGGCGATTCCTGTTGATGCGTATGTGCGGCCAAACGCCGCATGCGAGAATGGCCCAACACCATAGGGCACGCCGAACGGACAGGCCGTCACGGAGCACGGGGATGTACAACGTGCGGGCGGTGGCACAGCACGCGCGCAGTGCACACGTCGTCACAGGGCGCGGAACGCACCTGTTTCAAGCCTTCCGCAACGCATATATCCAGGCAGGGCAATGCGACACGCCGAAACTTGCAGAAAGTTCCCCTCCCGTGGCATACTAGCCAAGTTGCCGGTTGAACCTTCAACCGATAACGATGGCGGATTTCCCAAGCGGTCAAAGGGACCTGACTGTAAATCAGGCGCTTCGTGCTTCAGTGGTTCGAATCCACTATCCGCCACGCCTCGATAGCTCAGTGGTAGAGCACTTCCTTGGTAAGGAAGAGGTCGTGAGTCCGATTCTCACTCGAGGCTCTCTGGCGGGATAGCTCAGCTGGCTAGAGCGTACGACTCATAATCGTAAGGTCAAGAGTTCGAGTCTCTTTCTCGCTACTATACGGGGCCGGGAAACCGGCCCCACCTATTCGACAACAAGAGGTGAACTAGATGGCAAGCAAGAGCGCAGACATCCGTCCGGGCATCACGCTGGCATGCACCGAGTGCAAAGAGCGTAACTACATCACGACGAAGAACCGTCGCAACACGCCCGACCGTCTCGAACTGAAGAAGTTCTGCCCGCGTTGCGGCAAGCAGACGCTGCACCGCGAGACCCGCTGATTCGAGCGGAACCGATCTTTCGACGAAAACCCGGCCACACATTGGCCGGGTTTTCGTCATCGTGCGCTATGTGCGCAGCTGAACCCGCGCGAGCGTGCACGTGGTTTGTTAGTGTGGGGATATGACTACTTTCGCAGAGCTCACCACCATCGGTGTAGGTGGCAATATCGATCATTTCATGGAACCCACGACACGTGCGAGCATCATCGAGGAGATCGAACACGCGGACGCGCACGGCATCCCTGTATGTGTCATCGGAGGGGGCTCGAACCTGCTCGCCGCGGACGGCGACTTCCATGGCATCGTCGTGCGTGACGCGCGCCGCCTCATCACCGTGCCCGACGAAGCCGATCCGGTCGAGGACGGCGACAACACCGTGCACGTGACCGCCGAAGCCGGCTGCAATTGGGACGACCTCGTCGCGTTCTGCGTCGAACGCGGCCTCGAAGGCATAGAAGGACTCTCCGGGATCCCGGGGAACGTCGGCGCGAGCGTCGTGCAGAACATCGGCGCGTACGGCCAGGAGGTCGCGACGAGTGTCGAATCGGTCGAAGTGTGGGACCGCGAGGACCGGCGGACGAAGACATTGTCGAACGTCGAAATGCAGTTCGGATACCGCTCGAGCCTGCTCAAGACAAGCATGTACAAGGCGCCGGGGGTGCCGAACGAGGAGTATTATCCGTCGCCGCGCTACATTGTGCTGTCCGTGACGTTCGCGCTCACGCACACGAAGACGGGCACCGTCAACTATCCGCAGCTCGCGGCCGCGCTCCACGCGAACCTCAGGGACCGTATCCCGATCGGCCGTCTGCGTGACGCGGTGCTCGACGTGCGTGCGTCGAAGGCGATGCTCGAGGACGCGACGCGCTACCGTCTGCCGGTCATGGCCGACGAGAAACGTCCCGAACAGGTCGAACGTGCGATCCGCGCGCAGCAGCGTTTCGTCACCCACCATGACGCGCCCGCGGACGTCGTCAACGAGCATATGGAAGCGACCGTCGGCGAGAACGAGGACTACGATCGCCACAGCTGCGGCAGTTTCTTCATGAACCCGATCGTGAGTGAACAGATCGCGAACACGTTGCCCGACGATTCACCGAAGTATCCGGCGACGCTTCCCGACGGTTCGACGGGTGTCAAGCTTTCGGCCGCGTGGCTCATCGACCACGCCGGATTCCACAAAGGCTACCGTGTGCGCGAGGACGCGCCGGCCGCGCTGTCGAGCAGGCATACGCTCGCGCTCACGAACCGCGGTGGCGCGACGTGCGCCGACATCCTCGAACTCGCGTCCGCGATCCGCGACGGCGTACGCCGACAATTCAATGTGACGCTCGTCCCAGAACCTGTCATCATCAACGCACAACTGTCGTGACCGACGACGTTCGCGGATGGCGACTGCGTTCGCGACGACGTCACGATCGACGATGTCTCCCACGCGCATGTGCACAATGGATGTGCACATGCGCGTATGCGTTTTCGAAGAATCTCGCTCATGGTGAACGTCGCACAGGGTGCGACTTACACTGAGCTGCGTATCTGGCTACCATCGCCTGCACAACAGGTCACGCCAAAAGCTCATGAACGCCAGCTGCACATAGGAGAGACGAAACATGAACAAGGTGGCATCGTGCAGATATTCAGAACGAAGTCAGTCGAACAGACGATAGCGGAAACGAACGAGACGGGGCATTCGCTCAAACGCAGCCTCGGATGGTGGGACCTCGCGGTCATGGGCGTCGCGGTCGCCGTCGGCGCGGGCATCTTCTCCGTGGGCGCGCAGGCGGCGGCGTTCCACGCGGGACCGGCGGTCATCATCAGCTTCATCATCGCGGGCGTCGTGTGCGGCGCGGCCGTCATGTGCTATGCGGAGTTCGCGTCGATCATGCCCGTCGCGGGATCGGCGTACACGTTCACGTACGCGACGATCGGCGAGATCATGGCGTGGATCATCGGATGGGACCTCATCCTCGAAATGCTCATGGCAGGCTCCGTCATCTCGAAATACTGGGGCGTCTACCTCAACGACTTCATGCGGCTCATGGGGTTGCACTGGAACACGAACCTCACGTTCGGTTCGTTCCACCTCGACCTCGCACCGATCATCATCGTCGGATTCTTCACGGTCCTGCTTGTCTTCGGCACGAAAATCGGCGCGCGCGTCGACGGTGCGATGACGATCCTCAAGATCGCGATCGTCGTGTTCGTCGTCGTCGTCGGCTTCTTCTATGTGAAAGCCGCGAACTACACACCATTCGTACCTCCGAGCGAACCCGCGAGCCATGTGCAGCACGGCGAACTCGGCGGCAGCATGGCACAGCCGTTGTGGCAGTGGATGACGCATATGAAGCCGACGATCTACGGATGGTCGGGTGTGCTTTCGGGCGCCGCGCTCGTGTTCTTCGCGTTCATCGGCTTCGACGTCGTCGCGACCGCGTCCGAGGAGACGAAGAACCCGAAGCGCAACGTGCCGCTCGGCATCGGCGTCGGCATGCTCCTCGTCATTGTCATGTACGTGCTCGTCGCGATCGTGACGACCGGCATGGTCTCCTACAAGCAGCTCGCGTCCGTCGACAGCCCGTCGCTCGCGACCGCGTTCGAACTCGTCGGCGCCGACTGGGCCGCGAAGATCATCAGTTTCGCGATCGTGCTCGGTCTCGCGACCGTCGTCATGGTGCTGCTGCTCGGCCTGACGCGCGTCGTGTTCGCGATGAGCCGCGACGGCCTGCTGCCACGCGCGATCTCCCGCACCGGCAAACACGGCACGCCCGCGACATTGCAGATCGTCGTCGGCGTCGTCGTCGCGCTCGTCGCCGCATGCTTCAACATCGATGTGCTGTCCGACATGGTCAACATCGGCACACTGTCCGCGTTCACGCTCGTCGCGCTCGCGATCCCGATCATGCGCAAGAAGCGCCCCGACCTGCCGCGCACCTTCCGCATCCCCGGCAACCCGTGGGTGCCGATCCTCGTCGCGCTCGCGAACTTCTGGCTCATGCTCAACCTCACGGTCCTCACGTGGATCCGCTTCCTCGTGTGGCTCGTCGTCGGTTTCGTCATCTATTTCACGTACAGCTACGGCCACGCGCGCCTTGGCACAGGCGAACTTGACGCCGAACTCGAACGGTTCGACAAAGAACAGCGCATCGAACAGGTCGAGCTCACCGCGAAACAAACCGCCGCAGCGCAAGCGAAGGCGGCGCGCGCACGGCACGACAAGTGACGCCGCGCGACGCGCGCGATGCACTTTGCGCAGCCGTGTGCGCGCGGTAGTCTGGAACGGATTCATAAGGAGGACACCGATGGCCTATGTGATTGCCCAACCTTGCGTGGACGTCAAGGACAAGGCGTGCGTGGACGAATGCCCCGTTGACTGCATCTACGAAGGCAAGCGTTCGCTGTACATCAATCCGAACGAATGCGTCGACTGCGGCGCATGCGAACCGGTCTGCCCGACCGAGGCGATCTTCTACGAGGACGATCTGCCGGAGGAGTGGGAGTGGTACAAGGACGCCGCGATTGAGTTCTTCGCCGAAGTCGGCGACCTCGGCGGTGCGCAGGCCGCCGGCCCGATCGGGAAGGATCCGCAGCGCGTCGCCGAACTGCCGCCGCAGAACGCCGACTGAGTTCGTACCGCGCGCATTGTTCGTATGATTCGCGACGTCTGCGAACTTCGCGCACACAGCCGATGGCCCGCGCGTCCCAACGGGGACGCGCGGGCCATCGGCTGTGTGCGCGCATGTGCGGATACGTCCACGTCGCATCGTCAATGTCGGGAACGATAATCGTCAGCAGTACGTCAGCACAAACGGCACAATTCAACGCCGCACAACACCCAAAAGGAGCGTGGGATGGGATTCCATGATTTCTCGTCACCGTATGACTGGTCGCGCATCGCGCAGTACAAGGAACGCGCGCGCGAAGTCGCGGACGGCATGATCGATTTGTCGATTGGTTCCCCGGTCGACGACGTGCCCGACGCCGTACGCGCCGCGCTCGCGGACGCGTCAGGCGCCGCGAACGCGTACGGGTATCCGGCGACCGTCGGCACCGCGGAACTGCGCGCCGCGATTCACGAATGGTTCCGCGAATGCCGCGATGTCGAACTTTCGAACATAGGCGCCGACGTCGTGCCGACGGTCGGTTCGAAGGAAGCGGTCGCGATGATGGCGTCGCTGCTGCATCTGGGGGAGGGAGACGTCGTCGTGCAGCCGCGCGTGTCCTATCCGACGTACGAAATCGGTACGCAGGTCGCGGGCGCGCGTGTATATAAGGTCGACGATGTCGCCGATGTCGCGTCGTGGAAGGATGTGCCCGGCGTCAAGGCGGTGTGGGTGAACTCTCCGAACAATCCGACGGGTGCGACGCTCGACGCCGCGCAATTGCGCGCGATCGTCGACGCGGCGCGCGCGGTCGGCGCCGTTGTGCTGTCCGACGAATGCTACGCGATGATGACGTGGGACGACGATGCGGACGGTGAGGATGATGCGGAAGGTCTCGTCGGTTCGCCGTGCGCGTTGCGCGCCGACGTGTGCGGAGGCGACGCGCGCGGTGTGCTCGTATTGTATTCGCTCAGCAAACAGTCGAACATGGCGGGGTACAGGACCGCACTCATCGCGGGCGACGACGCAATCGTGCACGATATGACGAACATGCGCAAACAACTCGGCCTCATCGTGCCGGGCCCCGTGCAGGCGGCGATGACGGCGGGGCTGCGCGCGACCGACGAAGTACGCCTCCAGCACAACCGCTACGCCGCGCGGCTGCGTGCACTCGTCGAAGGGCTGCGCGCGTACGGATACGACGCGGCGATGCCGCAGGGCGCGCTCTATGTGTGGGTGCGGGCGAAGTCCGGCGACTGCTGGCAGGACATGGAGGACCTCGCGTCGCTCGGCATCATCGCAAGCCCTGGTGAATTCTACGGCGATGGCGCGTATCTGCGGTTCTCAGTGACCGTGAGCGACGAGGACATCGCGGCCGCCGTCGCGCGGCTGCGCGTGGGCGGCGCGCGGTAGGCGTCGCACTCATATGCCGAGGCGCGCGCTGTCCGCACCGAAACGGCTGCGGATCGCGTCGAGCGTTTCCTCCGCGCCGCGCAGCCGCGTCTGCGTCGACGACGTGTGACCGTCGACGCCGCTCTCCGCGAGCATATCGTCGATCGTCGGTTGCACAACCGTCTTCGTGCGCTCGGCAAGCGAACTCACCGACATCCCGGCGAGGCGTATCGCGCGCGGCAGCCGCGTCGGCGCGGCGTCCGCGGCGATGCCGAGCATCGCGCGCAGCAACCTGAACGTGACCGGCAGCAGTGCGCTCGCGGCGTCGGTCGGCTGTTCGATCGTCAACGATTTCGTCGTGACACTCAAATCAGGGAACCGCAGTTTCACGGTGACCGTGCGCGCGACGAAGCCTTTGCGGCGCAATGTCGACGCGACATCGTCGCAGCAGCGTCGCAGCAGTGCGCACACTTCCGCCGCGTCCGTCACATCGTGTTCGAACGTGTGTTCCGCACCGATCGACTTCTCCGGCGTGTGTGTGACGATCTCACGGGAATCGAGGCCGCGCGCCGCATCGTGAAGACGTTGCGCGGTCGCGCGCGAATTCGTCATCGTTTCGAGGAGCGGAAGGTCGATCTGCGCGAGCGCACGCACCGAATCGACACCGTGTTCGTTGAGGCGGCGTTCGAGCGACGGGCCGATCCCGGGAATGCCACGCAACGGCATCATCTGCACGAATTCGGCCTGGCGCGCGACGGGGATGAGGAGCAGGCCGTCGGGTTTCGCGTTCGTCGACGCCATTTTCGCGACGAGCTTGTTCGACGCGACGCCGACGGAACATGTGATGTGGTAGCGTGCGCGTACTTGTTCGCGCAGCCATGCGCCGATGCGCGTCGGCGACCGCCATTCGAGGAGCGCACCCGCGACGTCCATATAGCATTCGTCGACCGAGACCTGCTCGATGCGGTCCGTCACCTGACTGAAGATGCCGCCGAAGATCTCGCGCGAGACGCGGCTGTAGTAGTGGTGGTCGACGGGCAGGAAGACGCCGTTCGGGCACAGTTGGTGCGCGCGCGACGCCGGCATCGCGGAATTGATGCCGTATGTGCGCGCCTCGTAGTTCGCCGCCGAGACGACCGCGCGGTTGCCGGTGCCGACGATGACGGGACGGTTCGCGAGTTCGGGGTGGCGCGCGATTTCGAGCGACGCGAAGAACGCGTCCATGTCGATGTGCAGCACCGTGCAGCCACGCTCGTCGTGGCCCCAGTCGCGTTTCGCCGCGGCGATGCGTGGTGCTGTACTCATATGCAGCATTGTACATGGTTGAGAACATTTGTTCGAATAGGTGGAGTGTAGTTGCAGACGGGGTGCGCGGTGCGTGGCTGCGGTGCGGGATTCTGTGTCCGGTTCTGTAGCCCACATCTGCGAACCCGCCCGCTCCCGGTGCCGTTTCCGTCCCGTTTGGTTGGCGCGTCCTGCGTTTCGGCCCGCTGTGTCCGGTTCCGTAGTCCGTGTCTGCGAATCCGCTCGCATCCGGTGCCGTTTCCGTCCCGTTTGGTTGGCGCGTCCTGCGTTTCGGGACACAGCGTCCCGTTCCGTAGTCCGTGTCTGCAAACCCGCCCGCAAACCCGCCTATGTCCGGTCCCGTTCCGTAGGCCGGACCTACGACCTGGGACGCAAACAGTGCCGTTTCCGTCCCGTTTTGCAGTCCGACCCTGCGAATTGGGACGCCGATGATGGCGCTTTCGAGTGGATACGCAGATGGCATCTGCGATTTGGGACGCCGTGTGTGGCCTGGGTTTGATCCGGCCGCCGACATTGGCGCATATGCCCGTTGTAGGGTGCGCACGGTGACACGCAACAGGAGTGGGATTTGTGTTGGTCTGGGTGAGCTGCTATGCTTACATGCTGTTGCGCTTTTGAAGTGCAACGTGGAGTCATGCCTGAGTGGCCGAAAGGGGCACCCTGCTAAGGTGTTAGTCGCGTTAGCGGCTCGAGGGTTCGAATCCCTCTGACTCCGCCAACAAAGGTCGGAACTGCACTCCAGTTCCGACCTTTTGCTATCCGATTCCGCACTCCGGTACGCTGACGAGTGCCTTAGCGTACCGTGCTGCGGGTTTTCACGCGCGGTGGTATGGTGACACGCGTCGTAGAGTACCGGAGTGCGGTGGTTGTTGCGCAGTTTTGCACCGGGGTACGCTGACGCGCGTAGTAGCGTGATGGGGTGCAATGTAGGCGAAGCCGCGGTACGCCTTTGTCCACAGCCTCGATTCGCCACTGTAGTACGCTTTGCAAACTATTGCAAATATGAAACTGTTTCATGGACACCGATATGAGACGCCGCGGGCGGAGCGGTAGATGGCGTCTGCAAATTGGGACACAAAATCGGATGTATGCGTCCGGTTCCGTCGGTGGGATCTGCAGGGTGGGGCGCAAAACCGGGTATTGCCGTCCGTTTTGGTAGGGGGTGGCTGCTGTGTGGGACGCTGCGGGGTGGGATTGCGGGTGGTGTCTGCGGATTGGGATGCAAAATGGGCTGTTTCCGTCCCGTTTGGTAGATGACGCCTACTGATGGGGACGCTGCGGGTGGTTTGGTTGGTGGCGTCTGTGGATTGGGATGCGGGGAGGGGCTGCGGCGGGTGGTTTGGTAGATGACGCCTACTGATTGGGGCGCTGCGGGTGGGGTTGCAGGTGGCGCCTGCGGATTGGGACGCAAAACGGGCTGTTTCCGTCCCGTTTGGCAGATAACACCTACGGATTAGGACGCTGCGGGTGGGGTTGCGGGTGGCGTCTGCGGATTGGGATGCGGGGAGGGGCTGCAGCGGGTGGTTGGGCAGATAACGCCTACGGATTGGGACGCCGCCCCCCACACACATTGGGACGCCGCCCACATTGGCGCCCCCACATCCCCCGCACTCCGCACACCCACCGGAAACATACGCGGCGCTACAGTAGAACGCATGAACCAGATCTACGAAACCCAGGCCGACCGCACCGATCTGCCGCTCGTCGCGATTCCGTGCGTGTTCGAGGACATGGTCGCCCCGCTCAAGGATGCGCTCGCGCTCCTCGACGGCATCGCGCGCGTGCGCATGTTCGAGGATTACACGCTCGACGCGAACACGTTCGTCGAACGCGCGCAAGGCGCCGACGCCGTCATCGTCATCGGCGTGCACATCTCGGACGACATGCTGCGCGCGCTCGCGAACACGGTGCGCTGCATGGCGTTCGGTGGTACGGGCGTCGCGAGCTACATCGATTTCGACCTCGCGCGCGAGCTCAACGTCCGCGTCTGCAACGTACGCCACTACGGTGACGCGGCCGTCGCCGAGTTCACGTTCGCGCTCATCCTCGAACTCGCGCGCCGCGTCGGCGACCTCGACCGCGAACTGCGCGCAGGCGACTGGAATGGTGTGAGCAGTGTCGAACTCGCCGGCAAGACGCTCGCGATCGTCGGTTTCGGCGGCATCGGGCAGACGGTCGCGCGCATCGCGCAGGGCTTCGGCATGCATGTGACCGCGTGGAATTCGGGGCGCGGCCCGCGCGAACGGTACACCGAGCACAACGTCACGCCGATCGCGGACATGAAGGAGCTGTTCGCGAGCGCGGACGTCGTCTCGATCCATATGCCGCTCGTCGGCGGCACGCGTGGCATGATCGGTTCCGCGGAGCTCGACGCGTTGCGCCCGGGCACGATGTTCGTCAACACGGCGCGCGCGGAGATCATCGCCCCGGGCGCGCTTGTCAAGCGTCTTGAACGCGGCGACATCCCCGCGGGACTCGATGTCTACTACCAGGAGCCGCTTCCCACGGACAGTCCGCTCCTCGACATCCCCGGACTTGTCCTCACGCCGCACGTCGCGTGGCGTTCCGATGGTGCGAACCGCAACCTCACGCGGCAGTGCGTCGAGGATATCGCCGCGTATTTCGAAGGTGGGAAGAAGAACGTCGTCGTCGATCCGGATGAAGCATGACGCGCACGGTCCTTGATACCGCGGACGCGCCCGCGCATGACGCGTTCGTCGAGAAGAAATCCGAGTTCATAGGCGACGCGTGCCATATTGACGATCTCGACGCGGCGCTCGCGTTCGTCGAGCATATACGCGAACTCCATCCGAAATCACGTCATGTCGCCTACGCCGCGATCGTCACCGACAATACCGGCCGCGTCATGGAACGGATGAGTGATGATGGCGAACCGTCGGGCACTGCGGGCAAACCGATCCTCGATGTGCTGCGCGCGAACGACCTGACGGACTGTGTCGTCGCCGTCACACGGTATTTCGGCGGCATTCTGCTCGGTTCGGGAGGGCTCATCCGCGCGTATTCGACGGGTGCGTCGATCGCGGTGAAGGCGGCGCGCAAGGCGCGCATCGTGCAGTGCCGTCAGTATCGTGTCCGTCTCGAATACGCGCAGCTTGGCACGTTCCAGCAGCTGCTCGCGGTGTGTGACGGCGCGCAGACGGACGCCGCGTTCACCGACCACGTCGAGGTCACGTGCGCGGTGCCGATGGAGTTGGAGGAGCGGTTCCTCAACCGTGTGCGTGAGTCGTTCAACGCGGCCGTCGTACCACAGGAACTTGGGCTCTCCGCGCGACCGATCGAGGAACATTGATCGTGGAACGGTGATGTCTGTGTGCGTCCGCATCGTGACACGCGCAGATACGCGCGCATCCGCGCGCCGTGTGCGCGGATGCGGCGTGTGCGCTGAGCGCAGCCGTTGTTAGAGTGGACGGACGCACGATGACGCGGATTTCGGATGGATGGAAGGTGGAACGATGACGGACGATACGATGACGGACGATACGACTGTCGACGAAGCGAACGTGGACGATACGGCAACATCCGACGACACCACCGCGCACGACGCGCGTCCGGAGCCGCTCACGGTCACGTACGAGCGGCTGCGGCATTCGACGGATGCCGCGGAACTGCACGAGTTCGCACGCCGTCCGCTGCCCGACCGCAGCGAGCAGGCGGCGTTCTCGCGCGCGACGGCGTTGCTTGAGGCGGTCGCCGGCAATCCACATACGCCCGAGGAGGACCGTGTGTTCCTCGCGAGCACGATGCCGTTCCCGAACGTCCTCGTCAAACTGTCCGAGGACGCGTCGGCGGCGGTGCGCAAGGCGGTCGCCGCGAACACCGACGACAAGAACTGGCTTGTCGGGCGCCTGACGAAGGACGACGTCTCCGAAGTGCGCGACGTCGCGTTGCATAACAAGCGCACGTCGTGGAAGATGCGTCTTGAGGGCGCGCAGGATCCGAATATGGACAGCGACACGCTTGATTTTCTCTCAAGGCTCGGCACAGAACTCGAACCTGATGCAAACGTTGTATTGTCGTCGATGGTACGGCGAGCTGTAGCGCTTAATCCCAACACATCACAGGAAACTGTCGAACGATTGGCTGACGATCCGAGTGCGGAGGTCGTGCATGCGGCGCGTCGTCGCCTGTCTCAGTGAGGGGAACGATTCCGCGTATTTGTGTGGCAAATCTGTGGTGAATCGTGTGCATCCGGTGTTTTGACAACGTTTGTTGCCTTACACTAAGGAGTTATGGCACAGCAGATGGAAGAAAGCCCCGAACGCCTCGCACGCCCGCTCGTGCGTCTGGCGTCCATGATGGGCGTTGCAACTAGTTATACCGGATTGTCGCGCGATTTCCATGAGATCTCCGATGAGACGCTCATCGCGGTCCTCGGGGCGCTCGGCATCGACGCCACGTCGGACGCGGCGATCGACAAGGCGATCGCCGACATCACACGTGAGCAGAACCTGCGCCTCGTCGACCCGACCGTGCTGCACACGGTCGGCGAGGAAACGCACGTGACACTGCGCACCGGCATCACCGAGCCCGCGCAGATCACCCTCATCCTCGAAAACGGCGAACGGTTCGAAGGCGAACTCAAGCTCAACCCGATGCCCGAGGCGAAGGTCCATGAGATCGACGGCAAGTTCGTCGCCGAATCCGACCTGATCATCCCGGCCGAAATCCCGGTCGGCTACCACACGCTGCACGTCGAAAGCGGCGACCACACCGAGAACGCGACGCTCATCAGCGCGCCGAAGCGCATTGAGATGCTCGACCCGATGAAGGACGGCTCGCTGTGGGGTTGGATGGCCCAGCTGTATTCGATCCGTTCCGCGGATTCGTGGGGCGTCGGCGATTTCTCCGACCTGCGCACGCTGCTCACCGACGGCAAGCGCTACACGGACGCCGACTTCCTGCTCGTCAACCCGCTGCACGCCGCCGAACCGGTCGTGCCGCTCACACCATCCCCGTACCTGCCGGTCTCGCGCCGCTTCGTCAACTTCACCTACATCCGTCCGGAGGACATTCCGGAGTTCAACATGCTCGAAGGTGAAGCGAAGGGCCGCATCAAGGCCGCGCATGAGAAGGTCGAAGGCCTCAACGCGAAAGCCGACCTCATCAACCGCGACGCGATGTGGCTTGAGAAGAAGCCGGCGCTGCGCGAGATCTTCGACGCGGGCCTCGGCCAGGAACGCCAGCGCGAGTTCGACGAGTACAAGGCGCGCTGCGGCGAGGACCTTGAGGCCTACGCCACGTGGTGCCTGTGCTACGAGCTGTGGGGCGCGCCGGAAGACAAGCCGGACAACTGGATCCGCACGATGACGAAGGAATCCCCGGAGGTCATCGACCTGCGCGAGAAACACGCCGATGAGCTCGAGTTCTACCGTTGGCTCGAATGGACCGCGACGCAGCAGCTGCACCTCGCCCAGGAGGCGGCGCGCACGGCGGGCATGAAGATCGGCATCATGTCCGACATGGCCGTGGGCGTGCACCCGCTCGGTTCCGAAGTGTGGTGGAACCCGGAGCGCTTCGCCAAGGGCGCCACCGTGGGCGCGCCGCCGGACATGTTCAACCAGCAGGGCCAGAACTGGAGCCAGCCTCCGCTCAGTCCGCTCGCGCTCAAGAACACCGGCTACCTCTCCTACCGCGAGATGGTGCGCGGCATGTTCGACTGCGCGGGCGCCGTGCGCATCGACCACATCCTGGGCCTGTTCCGCCTGTGGTGGATCCCTGAGGGCCACACGGCGGTCGACGGCACCTACGTCTACTACGACCACAACGTGATGCTCGGCATCCTCGCAATCGAAGCGAGCCGCGTCGGCGGCATCGTCGTGGGCGAGGATCTGGGTGTTGTGCCGGATTACGTGCAGAAGTCGCTTTCCGACCACGGCATCCTCGGCTGTGCCGTGGAATGGTTCGAGCAGATGGACGGCGTGTTCACACCGCCGAAGCACTGGCGCCCGTATGCGCTCGCGTCCGTCAACACGCACGACCTGCCGCCGGCGGCCGGCTACCTCGAATACGAGCACGTGAAGATCCGCGAACGCCTCGGCCTGCTCGAAGAGGGCTCGGAGGCGTTCGAGGCGAGCGCCCGCGCCGAGCACAACGCGATGCTGCAGATGCTCGTGGATCAGGGTTACCTGGACGCTTCACTGCTTGAGGACGAAGCGGCGCACGAGACCGAGATCATCGAAGCGCTGTACCGCGGCCTCAAGGGCTCGCCGTGCAAGCTGCTCGCTGCGTCGATTGTGGACGCCGTTGGCGAGAAGCGCGCGCAGAACCAGCCGGGCACCGACAACGAGTATCCGAACTGGCGCATCCCGCTCGCCGACGCGAACGGCGACGCGGTCATGCTCGAAGACCTCTACCGTGGCGATCTGCTGCAGAGCATCACGAAGATCATGAACGCCTGATCCGCGGTATCCTTCGACTATGCAAGGCCCGGCGCACACGATGTGCGCCGGGCTTTGCTATGTCGGATCCGCACGTTGTGCTCAGCGCAGCCGCACGACCGTCCGTGTCACACGTACGTCATCATCGGGGTTTTCCTGCCACGATTCCCGAATCTCTTGAACTGACGGCAACGTGCACTCCGCATCCGGTGAACTGACGATGATGGACAGGCGCTCGCTGAACATCAGATTCACCGATATCGTGACGGTGTCTTGTCGGTGTGCACAATGATGCCCTGCGTCCGTTCGAGTGGTGATTCGACTGTCGGTGGAACGATGGTGTCGTCGACTTATCGATGCCTGTGATGGTCCCTTGAAGGGGATACTTCTTCACAGGCGCGTCACGGAACGGTCGGAAGGTTTCATTGCTGCTCAGCTCGCGACATCTGAGTACCGGAAAATCACCATACGCATTGAATTCGGCGGCAGCCTCCTGCATATTGGATATCTCCAGGCGATGCTCATCGGTCTCCAACAGCAGACATCCATAAGTGAGTGTGTCGAAAAGGAAACTCGTACATTCAAAAGAGATGAACGTATTATCGATTAATCATTTTAATAGATTTTGAGTTTTCGTGTTGATGGAGATGCTCACCATAACGTTTCCTCTGGATGGATGGGCAGGCATGGGGTTTGTGTCTTGTGTGCGTCCCACATACACTTGGACATTAGCAACAAAGCAGGTATGGAGGGTGCGCGTGACGAGCGCTGATGGGAGGAAGCCATGAAAAAGGTTGTGCGTGGTGAAACCTACGACGACAGCAATGTGGAGAGGATACTGCTGTATGCCAAGACGATTGAGGGGCAGACGTTGCGTGAGGTTCTGGGCATTCCGGATGATGTGAAGCCGAAAGGATACACGGAGCCGAAAACCGCTGGAAAACAGGGGAACAAAGGCACGATGGGAGACAATGTCGAGAAATACTTCTTCGATATCGAGAACAACAATAATCAGGCACCAGATTTCAGCATGACAGAGCTGGAGCTGAAGACCACCGGTCTTATTCGAAATAAAAAGGGTGATATTCGAGCAAAAGAACGATTGGCCATCACCAATATCAACTACATGACGATTCTTAATGAGACGTTCGAAGACAGTCATATGCGGGACAAAACGAGACGTGTGCTGCTGATGGCGTATGACTACAGGGATGACACGGACAACATCTTCGATATGAAATTCGAGCTTGTGGCTTTGTGGGGCATTCCAGAGGAAGATCTTCCGCAGGTTCGGGAAGACTGGGAGAAGGTCATTGCGAAGATTCGCGATGGCAAGGCGCATGAAATCAGCAGCCGAGACACGCTGTACCTGGAGGCGGCAACCACCGGCAGTGGACACGGTGTGATGGTTCAGCAGCCGAATTCACCGGTGCCGGCCAAGCCGAGGAGATGGGCTTTGAAAAGCTCCTATATGACGAACGTGGTGAATGGACTGCTCGCCAAGAAGAAGGTTGAGAAGATTCAGCGCGATGAGGATGAGCGCGACCTTACGCTTGAAGAGCTAATCCGCTCCCGCTTCAAGGATTACATCGGGCTGACCGCCCCAGAGATACTTCGTAAGCTGAACAGCGCCTGCAGCTCTGCGGCGAAGCAGGCGCATGCCACGTCCACGATGGCATTGCTCAAGGCGGCATTCGGGATTGACCGCGATGCTTCCATCGCGGAGTTCGAAAAGGCCGGCTTGCGTAAAAGCACCATACGCACACTTCGTGTTGAGAAGAGTGGACGTATCAAGGAATCCGTGTCGTTCCCAGCGTTCAAATGGTCGGACATCGCCGAGACTCCTTGGGAGGAGAGCGATTTGCGCAAGACCTTGCTCAGTCCTTTCCTCTTCGTCGTGTATCGGGACAACGGTGACGGCGAATACCGCTTGGACGACGTCGTGCTGTGGACCTGCCCGGATGATGCGTTCGCTGAAGCGGAGAAAGTGTACGAAGATACGCGCCGTAAAGTGCGTCGTGGCGTCTACGATCAGTTCGCACCCATAACGGGCTTGGACGGTACCGGATCGATTTTCCATGTACGCCCCCACGCGCGCAACGGCGCTGACACGTATCCCACACCGCAAGGTGGGGAGGAGATGAAACGGTCGTTCTGGATTACGAACCATTACATCGTGAATGACATTCTGGCACGGAATGCGCAAAGCAACAGCTGACATACAAAGGAACGATTGTGGGCCTGAAGCACACGCTTCAGGCCCACAATCGTTTTAGTGCCAAATCAACACGCTGGGATACAGTAGGATGCTTGATTTTGTCACGCGGTCGCGTATGATGGATCCGAACGAATGTTCGGATCCATCATACGCGACCGCGGCAGTCCACGCCGAAAATGCCTAAGGAGTCTCAGATATGACGATACGCATTGCGGAGTTGTTCGCTGGAGTAGGCGGATTCCGTCTGGGACTTGAGGGCTATGACGATAATCGCTACCCCCAATTCCATCGCGAACCGGCTGGTCCCTTTAAGACAGTCTGGGCCAATCAGTGGGAGCCTATGGGACAGGAATCGAAACAGTTCGCATGGCGCTGCTATGAGGACCGGTTCGGGGCGGGTTCATGCGTCAATGAGGATATCGCCAAGGTTCTCGATCAGGTCGAGGAGGGAACCATCGCGATTCCTGAGTTCGACATGCTTGTCGGTGGTTTTCCCTGCCAAGACTATTCGGTGGCGAAACCGCTCGCGCTCGCATCCGGGATTGACGGCAAGAAAGGCGTTCTGTGGTGGAGCATCAACCGTCTTCTGGAAATGCGTCATCCGAAGTATGTGCTGTTGGAGAATGTCGACCGTCTGCTCAAATCGCCTGCGTCGCAACGCGGTCGCGACTTCGCTATCATCCTTTCGTGCCTGTACCGTCTGGGATATTCGGTGGAATGGCATGTGATCAACGCGGCGGAATATGGCATGCCACAACGTCGCAGGCGCGTGTACATCTTCGCCGAATTCGAGGCGCCTGAATGGGACCTGAATGACCGGTTGATGCATTCAGGCGTGATTGCCCGTGCTTTCCCAATCGTTGAGAGCGACAAGCATATCGAATACAGCTTCACGATTTCCGATGACCCCTATGAGGTCACCAAGCATTTCGGCGTCGGGGATTCCGTGTCGAAATTCCAGAATGCCGGCGTGATGCAGCATGGCCATGTGTTGACCCGACGCGTGGACGCTGTATACGACGGACCACGGAAAACGTTGGGGGAGGTTCTGGTTCCTGCTGAACAGGTGCCGGAAGCCTTCTGGATCGATGATGCCAAATTGCCGTCGTGGCAGTATCTCAAGGGCGGAAAGCGCGAGGAACGTGTCTCCCGTACGGGTTATGCGTACACATACTCGGAAGGTCCCGTCGCTTTTCCGGATTCACTCGATCAGCCAAGCCGCACGATTCTGACCGGTGAAGGCGGTAGTGGCGCGTCCCGCACAAAGCACGTGGTGGAGCAGAACGGTCGCCTTCGCCGTCTGGTCCCTGATGAATTGGATGCGTTGCAGGAATTCCCGGTTGGCTGGACGGGCGATGGTTTGATGAGCGATGGGCATCGTGCGTTCTGCATGGGCAATGCGCTCGTGACGGGAATACCTCATCGGATAGGCCGGGTCCTCGCCGACGATCTCGCATAGCCTGATCTTTCCTTCGGCTTTTCTGGTACCTCACGACACGCCGTCGAAATCGACGATTTCGTCATCGCGACGCGCGGTGTGTTAGGCGCACCCTCGTTGTCAAGACAGTCGATATACTAGTAGATTGTTGTGTTTCCCTACGGGGTCCTTCAAAGCGCTTTCCCACTCGCCATAAGGACTTTCAGGGAGCCCACGGTAATGAGACCGAACGGAAACGCCCTAACCAAGCGCTCCGGGAAGTCCGGAACACAATACAAAGAAAAGGTATATCGTGAAAACTTTCACACCGAAGCCAGCTGATCTGACTCACGACTGGTACATCATCGACGCCAAAGACGTCGTGCTTGGCCGTCTTTCCGTCGCCGCGGCGAACCTGCTGCGCGGCAAGAACAAGCCGACCTTCGCTCCTCACGCCGATTCCGGCAACTTCGTCATCATCATCAACGCCGACAAGATCGCGCTGACCGGTGACAAGATGGACAAGGAACTCTACTCCCACTCCGGTCGTCCCGGAGGCCTGCGTCGCGACAGCTATGCCGAGCTGCTCAAGAACAAGCCGGAGCGCATCATCATGCACGCCGTCAAGGGCATGCTGCCGAAGAACAAGCTCGCCAAGGTCCAGCTGACCCGTCTGCGCGTCTTCGCTGGCGAAGAGCATCCGTACGCCGGCCAGAAGCCCCAGGTCTTCGAGATCGAACAGGTCTCGCAGCAGGCAAAGTGAACCGTTAGGAGATAGATATCATGGCTGAGAACACCAACAACTCCCCGGTTCAGGAAACCGAGGCTGAGAACACCGTCGCATTCACCACGGAAACGAACTCCGGCGCCGGCACCGGCACCTCCGCGATCGCCCCGGGCTATGGCACCGGCCGTCGCAAGGAAGCGGTCGCCCGTGTGCGTCTCGTTCCGGGCACCGGCAAGTGGACGATCAACGGCCGCACGCTCGAGGAGTACTTCCCGTCGAAGCTCCAGCAGCGTGAAGTCAATTCGCCGATCGTGCTGCTCAAGCTTGAGAACAAGTTCGACGTCATCGTCCTCGTGGACGGTGGCGGCACGACCGGCCAGGCCGGTGCGATCCGCCTCGGCGTCGCCCGCGCGCTCAACGCGATCGACCGTGACGCGAACCGTCCGGCCCTCAAGAAGGCCGGCTTCCTGACGCGCGACGCGCGCGTCGTCGAGCGCAAGAAGGCGGGTCTGCACAAGGCTCGTCGTGCGCCGCAGTTCTCGAAGCGTTAATTTGCGCGTTCCATTGCTCGCAATCCTGCAGGCCATCCGCATAGCGGGTGGCCTGCTTGCTGTATATGCGGGGTACCGATTTGCGAAGCGGCGGTGGTTGTTGCTGGACGAGTCAGAGAACCTCTACAATACAAGTGGCACAGAGAGCATGCAGCGCCATTGGAGGATAGTTCTACAACTGCAGGCGTATGCAATCAACAGTGCGGAATCGTGCACCGAGAACTATATGGAACGCGTCGAAACATCTGGCGGTAATGATTTCTAGCATGGCACATGGAGCTTACCGGCGCATCATCATTTAGCTACAGTATTGAGAATAATCGTGAGTATATAGAGTATCAACTCTTTCAGTCTATAAATAATAAAAGAGTTAAACGCCAAAATGTGTGTCCTCTTTGATTAGTTGTTGTCCTGCCACGGTGTGTTCTTGTGGAGGTCGTTCCGTTCGATGCCTGTGCCGTATCGCTGCGGCATGCCGGTCTGGTCGTGCAAGGTCCGGGGATCGTTCTGCCATGCGTTCTCGTACCACTGGTCGAGCTGTTCGTCGGTGACGGCATGCTTGACGAGCCATTCGCGGCTTTCGGGGCAGATGGTGTGCCGGTGGCGCCACCGGCACACGGCCCTGATCCGACGTTCCGGACTCAGGCCTCCGTGCCGGCGCGGCATGGCGCGGATCAGTGAGTTCATGCTTTCGATGCGGTTGTTGGTCGTGGGGATGTCCCCGATCCTGGGAAGGTGAGCATCTGGTCCTTGACGACGAGCCTGCGCGGCATGCGCCTGGCTTTGGCGAGACGCTCATGTGCGTCGTGTTCGCGCCCGTCGGCGTTGCGGCGGTGTTCGTCGATGGACGTGTTGCATGCGGCCTCCCATCTCGGCCGGTTCCTGCCCCACTCGTCGACCGTTTCCCGGTCGTGCGCCTTCGATGGTGCGATCGCCGGATTCCGCAGCTGCTTGGACGGCTCGTAGCGGGGATGCCTGCCGGCCGGTCGGGTGATGTTCATGCAGATGTGGAACAGGCGGCGCTGCACGGGCGTCTCGGGCCATGTCTCGTGCAGTGCCTTGAGCGGTCCGCCGCCTCCGTCGCACACGACCGTGTCGGGCGGCGCCGGACGCGGCAGGAGGCGTTTCCATGCGGCGGACGTCTCGCTGCGCGCGACATGCCGTCCCGCCACGTGCGAGGTCTCGTCGACGGCGATGGGCGCGACCGCGTCGCGACCCGGATGGATGCCGTCGAGGTGCGGCGCGGCATGCACGACGCCGTCTCTGGGTACGGGCGGTATCAGGCTCCACATCGGCTCGCACTTGCGTTGCGGCGTACGCGCCGGCAGATGATGCGTCTCGAGTGCGTCCTTGGACATGAGCCGGTCCAGCGCGGTGCACGGGTCCTTGGCCTTCGTTGTCCGGGTTCGCGCTTGTACTCGCGCCGCAGCCCGCGCACCGGTACCTGATCTTGCCGCCGGAGGTCCTGCCGTTCTTCTTCATCGTCCTTCCGCGGGACGAACATTTCGGTCGTTGCATGGCACCAGTCGACCAACGCGATCATGAACCGACGCGGACACCAAGCGGGAGAACAGCTCCGGAATCATTTCGGACACACGAAACGGCCGGGCGCCATAATGACCGGACACATCATGAACACCCCGACACGCCAATCGGCAAAAGGCATCAGCTCAGATTAAAGACACATCTTTTGGCGTATAACCCTAATAAAAGTATATCGTATGAAAGATATTGCTATATATTGATTCAAGGGACACAGTTATGTTCTTATCTCAGTATATGGAATATGAATAATCTATAGTAGATATATCCTATAGTATAATCATGCTATCGTATAAAACAAGGGAAGGGGTATAATGCCAAGTAGAAAGGCTTTCAGATTCTGTCTTGCCGTAGGTGTAATTATGTTCACTATCTATACTCCGGCTGAGGCCTTCGCTGATACTGAAGAAAAAATAGAACAAACCGTCAACCTATACACCAGTCAGATACAGAGCACCTATTCGTTTAGTCGGTCAAGGCTTCGGTCAGAGTCTTCGACGCAACAAAAACTCGCTGAAGAAAATGGTTATAATAAGTTTGCGACACCTGATACAATGACAATTGATAGTGCGGAAGTTAAGGCAAATATATTAAAAGCCGAAGATCATGATGGCGAGTACTCTGTCGTGGCTGACATCACTACGATTCTACATCAAAGGCCAAACAAAAACGTTACTATTACTATTGGTGACGAAGAGCGTGATGTGTTAGATAGTTCTGCAACTGATATGCACAGGCTCACACTCGCAAAAGATGTAAATGTTCAAACAGGTTATCGGATTATTTCAGATGAAATCATTGGAGCTGCGGACTCACAGGTAGATATTAAAATGGTTTCACACAATGCTCCTTTTATCCTACAGACTGAGGAGAGCGCGGCACCTTCTGCGGCAATGGAGTCAAAGGCAGGGTTTGATTATCTCACAGCTGTGACGTACGCTGAAAAATGGACAGAAAATGGTAGCAATTGTACGAATCCTGAATATCCAAGTGATCCTGCTGGACCATTTTGTACTGGTGCTCAATGCACGTATTTTGTCTCTCAAGTTTTGCATGTAGGAGGCTTACCTGCAACCGATATAGACATACATAATTACAAAAGTGATGACCGATGGGGATTTAAGAAGCAGCCTCATAATTATTTCACTTCCTTTACGTGGGGTGCCGCTGATAATAATTATCGTTATATGAAGAATTATTCAAATATTTTTGATGTGGAGAACAACTATCACCGTCTTGGTGCAGGTTCGTTAATATATGCCGACTGGCAGGAAGAAGGGAAGAATGACGGGCATATCGATCATGCAATGGTTGTTGTGGGCAGTAAAGTCATAAGAGATGATAATGGGAGGGTGGTAGACGCATACCCTATTATTTGCCAGAAATCAGTGAATAGGCATGATTGGGATTTTCAAAATACTCTTAAAGATGCTCCTGGTGCAAAATGGTATGGTTTGCAGTTGAGATATTAAGAATAATTTAGAAACGAAGTAATGTTGCGGTATATTTAATATGTCAAATAGTAGTATATGTGTTTGATGTGTGTTGCAAACTCCTTCATGATGAACATAAACATTTGACGTATTTTTATATAACAGGAGTGTGTGTTGAGCGAGCATCATGTAGAGAAGACAGATGAGGATACCCCTCGGATTTGCACAACTCGAAGCACCTTGATCTCGAAAATGGTTGTAGTGATATTGGGTTACTGTTGTGCATGGATTATATTGCTCGGCATTTCCTGCATTGAATATAGTCTATTATCTCATGATGCACAAAAAATGGATCAGGTTGGTCATTGCGTCAACTATGTCAAGGATCTGATTGCCGAACAGCCGCAAGAAGTTCAAGAGAAACTGAGACGCCTTGATGCACCGGAGCCTTTCAATATAGATCAATACTATGATGAACAGAAATCTGAAGCCTTATCACCCTTTATAGGAAACCAAATCGCTGGGATAATCAGATCCTATACAATGTCCAGAGAACTCAAGCAACGACAAGTCGATGCCATCAAATGGTCGACTGAAGCGCTCGGCATCATAGTCGATGGCCCCCAGAACCATGTTCCGATGTATCCTGAGATTTTCACTCAGTGAAGCATCGCCATTATTCGTTGCCGAAAGGGTTTTGCTGCATGAGGATGCTGATGCTCAGCGCGGGGAAGGTCCAGATGTGGGTTCCGACGCCGTTGGCGTCCGCCTGAGCGCCGTGGCGGCCGGCATCGACGTGGCCGATCGGCGACGACGGCGTCGCCGAATCGGCCACGTTCTTGCGAATCGCGTGCCCGATCCTCGGCAGTCCGAGCGTCGTCGGATCTGCGTCCCCGCGGCTGGTCGCGCGCATCACCCAGTTCGAGGCGCTTATGCGCGCCGATTTCGGTACATATTGACCCGATCTGGCCGCGCCGCTCACCACGGTGGCTCCGTCCCGCTCGGCGGCGTTGCGTTGCGCATGCTCCATCATCTGCGTGAAGGTCTCGTCGGCGTCGCATTGCCGGCGCATCGCGCGGTCGACCCAGAACGACTTCTCGAGCGGGACTGTGAACCGTTCCTCATGCATGCCCGGGCACGGCCGCTCGCCGGTCGTCTCCGCCGACGACCACAGCACGTCCCAATGCGCATCCGGGGGCATGTGGAAGTGCAGCGGCTTGTCATCGCCGTTCACGACGATCGCGACGTCGAGCTCGTCCTTCGACAGCAGACGCATCGTGAACGCGCGGATCGACTTGTCGAACCAATCACGCTCCATCGGTGTCGTGCCGTCCGGCAGCAGCCATTGGATGCGGCTCGACGGCTTGAGGAGCCCAAGCTGGCTGAGACGTGTGAAGAAGTCCTCATGGTTGTAGATGTCGAGCGACTTGCGCACCGCGATGAGCCGTGAGATCGACTCCATCCGCATGTATTCGGGCGTCTTCGTCCTCGGTAGGATCCAATCCCAGTTGAGCCACGTGATGTCGTTGTCCTGGCAGTACGCGTTGTTGTTGCCGCCCTGCGAATTGTTGAATTCGTCGCCCGCGAGCATCATCGGGGTGCCGAGCGAGAGCATCATCGTGCCGAGCATGTTCATGCGCGCGCGTTCGCGCAACAGGTTCACGTGTGCGTCGTCGGTCGGTCCTTCGACGCCGAAGTTCGCACAATAGTTGACGTTCGCGCCATCGTTGTTGTGTTCGCCGTTCGCGTCGTTGTGTTTGTTCGCGTACTGCGTGAGGTCGGCGAGTGTGAACCCGTCGTGTGCGGTCACGAAATTGACCGACGACGTCGCGCCGCGTCCGGGATCGGTCGCGAACAGGTCCGCCGAACCACACAGACGTGTCGCCATCTCCTGCATGCCGACGCCGTCGCGCGTGCCGTCGCTGACATCGCACACCCAGAACCTGCGCGTCGCGTCGCGGAAGCGGTCGTTCCACTCGGCGAACGGGGAGAGGAACTGCCCGGTCCGCCATCCTTGGTTCCCGAGGTCCCACGGTTCCATGATCAGTTTGAGGTTGCCGAGCAGCGGTTCCGAGCGCAGCGCGTAGAGGAACGGATGGTATGGGTGAACGATCCGTTGAGCCGCGCAAGGCTTACGCCAAGGTCGAAACGGAATCCGTCGATGCCGATGCGCTTCGCCCAGTAACTGAGTGAGTCGACGGCAAACGTGATGTTGTGGGTGTTGGTGAAATCGATTGTGTTCCCACATCCGGTCGTATCCTCGAGTTCGCCCGCATGTTGCTGCTGCTGACGGTAGAACGTGAGGTTGTCGAGGCCGCGCCAACAGACGGAGGGACCTTCGTTGCCGCCTTCGCACGTGTGGTTGAAGACGACGTCCATGATCACTTCGAAACCCGCGCTGTGCAATGCGCGCACCATGTCGATGACCTCGTGGCGCACCGCGCGCGCACCGCGGCGCTGCGCGTCCGCGGTCGCGTACGACGGTTCCGGGGAGAAGAAGTTGAGCGTCGAATACCCCCAGTAATTCGTGCGTCCGCGCTCCTGCAGGAACACCTCCGACTGTTTCGCCATGATCGGCAGCAGTTCGATCGATGTGACACCAAGACCCTGCAGATACGCGAGTGTCGTCGGATGCGCGAGTCCCGCGTAGGTGCCGCGCAGTTCCTTCGGCAGCCACGGCGCGTTCGCCGTGAACCCTTTGACGTGCAGTTCGTAGATGACGGTGCGGCTCCACGGCACGTGCGGATGGGAGGGGTCGGCGTCGTGCTTCGTCGTGTCACGGTCGTCGATTGCGACCGAGATAGGCACTTTGCCAAGCGAATCGAGCGTGTTCATCGACCCCCACGCGGAGCCTTTGATGAGGCCGTCCGTGAGCGTGCATTCGTAGGCGAACGCGGCAGGGTCGAGCGTCATCGCGCCTTCGACGCCTTTCGCGTACGGGTCGAGGAGGAACTTGTACGGGTTGAACCGCAGGCCGTGGTGCGGGTCCCACGCGCCGTCCGCGCGGTATCCGTAATGCATGCCGTCCCATGCTTTGTCGAGGTGCAGGTACCACAGGCCGTAGTGTGGGCCGTCCATACGGAACAACGTCTCGCGCACGCCGAGCGATTTGAGCACACGTGTGCATATCGGGAACCGGCGCACCTGTTCGATGAACGGGATCGACGTCTCCTCGTTGATGCGGACGGCCTCGTTGTAGAAGCGGCTCGGCTCGTCGATCGGTTCGAGGACGCAGAACCACAGTTGTTCCGCGGTCTCCGAGCGCGCGACGACGTCGGCGCCGCCGTCGTCGGTGAAGAACATGCCTGGGCGTGTGGCGTAACGATGAAGTTCCGGTAACTGCATGGGCACCATTGTATGCGGTTCGCTGTGGATGACAACGGTTGTTGCATGAACGGTGGATATCGGTGCATATAACGGAGTCAACGTATGAGTGACAACGCGCGCAGATGGTCGCGAACGATTGCGAACGCGGCGCCGTCCGCGTCCTGATACATGTCGCATAGGCCGCGCGTGATCGTCGGTCGGGGGGAGGCGGCGTGCGCGTTCGTGGGCGGCGTCGGTCGTGCGGCGGCGGGATGGCCGGCGACGAGGCGGTCGAGCTGCGCGATCTCCGTATTGTCGAGGAATCCGGCGATCGGTCCGCACAGGACGATGTCGGCCGCGAACACGGCACGGATGTTGACGATCGCATGCGCCATCGAGCACAGCCAATCGCGCATACGTTCGCGGTGGTGCAGCTCGCCCTGCTCGAGCACGCCGAAGAAACCGGGCAGGCTTTCGCCCTCCTCGGTCAGGTTCGCGGACGAACAGTACACGTTGAGGCAGCCGTTCGCGCCGCATTCGCATTCCGGCCCGGACGGGTCGAGCGGCATGTGCTCGAGCGCGCCGGTATGCGCCTCGCCGCCTTGCAGCACGGCGCTGCCGATGTGGTTACCGAGGAACAGGCACACGGCGTCCGTCAGATGCGCGCGCACGCGCAGTTCGGCGAGCGCGTATGCACAGTAACGTTCGGTCGGCGTGACGGGGAGCGTGACGCGTGCGGCGATCGCGTCGTAGTCGAGGCTGCTCGCCGCGTTGATGTGCGCGGGCACCGCGAGGCCGATGCCGAGCGGCGGCACCCCGTCGGCGTCGAGCTGCGCGGCGAATGCGTCGATGATGTGCGCGGCGCGCCCGTAGAACGAAACGTCGGCGTGCGCGGCGATCGTCGTGTGCTGTTCGCGGATCGTCGCACCGTCAAGGCCGAGCGCGATGCATACGATTTCGGTCGAACGGATCGTGACACCGATCGCACAACGGCGGCGGCTGTTGAACGTGTAGGTGACCGCACGGCGGCCGCCCGTCGATTGCCCGAAGCCGGAGGCCGTGATGAGTCCCGCCTCCTCGAGAACATGCAGACGGGCGTTGAGCGTCGGCGCGCTGATGCCGAGTTCGTCGGCGATGCGGCGTTTCGCGCACGGTTCGCGCGTGTACAGCAGCGCGAGGATCTCGCGCGCGCCATCGGGCAACAGCGGGAGGGGGTCGAGTGTGGTCATCGGGGCTCCTTCGCTCACAGAGGACAATGGGTCGTTCGACGATGGGTTTTTCGGTGGGGTGGAAACGGCATGTCGTCAACAAAAACGACCACTTCTAAAAAAACATTTTACAGAAGATTTTCGAAACGGATGACATGTGTAAAGAGATTTTGTAAAAGTTGGCGTCGACGGCTGTCTTCGGTGTTGTTCGCGCGCGGGGAAAATCGAACAAAATGTGTCATTTGAGCGGAAATCAACGCGAATGATGTCAATATCGACAATGAAACGAACAAATAAGGCACAGAACAGAACAAAGAAATGGCGACACGGCACACGGGGGCAAAGTCGCGCGCCATTCGATACATTGGGTACAGCACCACGTTGCGGTGGCGGCGACGCCCGCGCAACGCGGGAAGGAACGCGTTGGGACCAACGCACGAAAGCAGATTCTATTAGGAGGATCGCATGGCAGAAGCACGCAAGGACGATGCGCAGAAGGCCCCTGCACAGGACGTGAAGGAAGCCGAGAAGCACGCACCGGCCGCGACGCCTGTTGTGGACAAGGAAGCGGCCGCACAGGCCGAAGTCGACGCGCTCGTCACGAAAGCGAAGCAGGCGCTCGACGAATTCGAGAAGCTTGACCAGGAGACGGTCGACCGCATCGTCGCGAAGGCGTCCGTCTCCGCGCTCAACAAGCACCTCGTGCTCGCCAAGATGGCGGTCGATGAAACGGGACGCGGTCTCGTCGAGGACAAGGCGACGAAGAACATCTTCGCGTGCGAGCATGTCACGAACTACATGGCCGGGCAGAAGACGGTCGGCATCATCCGTGAGGACGACGTCCTCGGCATCGACGAAGTCGCCGAACCCGTCGGCGTCGTCGCGGGCGTGACCCCGGTCACGAACCCGACGTCGACGGCGATCTTCAAGTCGCTCATCTCGCTCAAGACGCGTTGCCCGATCGTGTTCGGCTTCCATCCGGGCGCGCAGAAGAGCTCCGTCGAGGCGGCGCGCATCGTGCGCGACGCGGCGATCGAGGCGGGCGCCCCCGAGAACTGCATCCAGTGGATCGAGCATCCGTCGATCGAGGCGACCGGCGCGCTCATGAAGCACCCCGGCATCGCGACGATCCTCGCGACCGGCGGCCCGGGCATGGTCAAGGCCGCGTACTCCTCCGGCAAGCCGGCGCTCGGCGTCGGCGCCGGCAACGCCCCGGCCTACGTCGACGCCAACGTCGACGTCCAGCGCGTCGCGAACGACCTGATCCTGTCCAAGCACTTCGACTACGGCATGATCTGCGCGACCGAGCAGGCGATCATCGCGCACAAGGACATCTACGATCCGCTCGTCAAGGAACTCAAGCGCCGCAAGGCGTACTTCGTCAACGACGAGGAGAAGGCGAAGCTCGAACAGTACATGTTCGGCTGCACCGCGTACTCGGGGCAGACGCCGAAGCTCAACTCGGTCGTCCCGGGCAAGTCGCCGCAGTACATCGCGCACGAAGCGGGATTCGAGATCCCCGAGGACGCGACGATCATCGCGGCCGAATGCGCCGAAGTCGGCGAGAACGAACCGCTCACGATGGAGAAGCTCGCCCCCGTGCACGCCGTGCTCAAGTTCGAGGACAAAGAACAGGGCTTCGAGATGTGCGAGGAGATGCTCAAGCACGGCGCCGGCCACACGGCGGCGATCCACACGAACAACGACGACCTTGTGCGTGAATACGGCCTGCGCATGCACGCATGCCGCATCATCTGGAACCAGCCGAGCTCGCTCGGCGGCATTGGCGACATCTACAACTCGATCGCGCCGTCGCTCACGCTCGGATGCGGCTCCTACGGGGGCAACTCGGTTTCCGGCAACGTCCAGGCCATCAATCTGCTCAACATCAAGCGCATCGCTCGGAGGAACAACAACATGCAGTGGTTCAAGATCCCGGCAAAGACCTACTTCGAGCCGAACGCGATCAAGTACCTGCGTGACATGTACGGCATCGAGCGCGCCGTCATCGTGTGCGACAAGGTCATGGAACAGCTCGGCATCGTCGACAAGGTCATCGACCAGCTGCGCGCGCGTTCGAACCGCGTGACGTTCCGCATCGTCGACTACGTCGAGCCGGAGCCGAGCGTCGAGACCGTCGAGCGCGGCGCCGCGATGATGCGCGACGAATTCGAACCGGACACGATCATCGCGGTCGGCGGCGGCTCGCCGATGGACGCGGCGAAGATCATGTGGCTCCTCTACGAGCACCCGGAAATCGCGTTCTCCGACGTGCGCGAGAAGTTCTTCGACATCCGCAAGCGCGCGTTCAAGATCCCGCCGCTCGGCAAGAAGGCGAAGCTCGTGTGCATCCCGACGTCGTCGGGCACCGGCTCCGAAGTCACGCCGTTCGCCGTCATCACCGACCACAAGACCGGCTACAAGTACCCGATCACCGACTACGCGCTCACGCCGTCCGTCGCGATCGTCGACCCGGTGCTCGCACGCACGCAGCCGCGCCGCCTCGCCTCGGACGCCGGCTTCGACGCGCTCACGCACTCGATGGAGGCGTACGTCTCCGTCTACGCGAACGACTTCACCGACGGCATGGCGCTCCACGCGGCCAAGCTCATCTGGGACAACCTCGCCGAGTCCGTCAACAGCGAACCGGGCGTCGCGAAGACGAAGGCACAGGAGAAGATGCACAACGCCGCGACGATGGCCGGCATGGCGTTCGGCTCCGCGTTCCTCGGCATGTGCCACGCGATGGCGCACACGATTGGCGCGCTGTGCCACATCGCGCACGGACGCACGAACTCGATCCTGCTGCCGTACGTCATCCGCTACAACGGACAGGTCCCCCAGGAGCCGACGTCGTGGCCGAAGTACAACAAGTACATCGCCCCCGAACGCTATCAGGAGATCGCGAAGAACCTCGGCATCGACCCGGGCAAGACCGCTGCGGAAGGCGTCGAGAACCTCGCGAAGGCCGTCGAGGACTACCGCGACAACAAGCTCGGCATGAACAAGAGCTTCCAGGACTGCGGTGTCGACGAAGACTACTTCTGGTCGATCCTCGAACAGATCGGCATGCGCGCGTACGAGGACCAGTGCGCCCCCGCGAACCCGCGCATCCCGCAGATCCAGGACATGATGGACATCGCGATCGCCGCGTACTACGGCGTCTCCCAGGAAGAAGGACACAAGATCCGCGTCGAACGTGAAGGCGTCGACGCGACCGAGGAAGCGTCGCAGCGCATCTGACGTCCCTGTTCCATATGCATACTGACGACGGGTGTGGCCGGGCAGCAAAGCCCGGCCACGCCCGTCGTCGTATATATTCCATATGAATACCCACCCCGGTATGCTGACGGTCCGCTCAGCGCACCGTTGTGCGGAATGTGGTGTGCGCGGGTATGGGACGGGTATGCTCAGGCGCCTACGGGGATCAGGATGAGCATGAGGAGGCTCGCGATCGTCTCCGTGATGCCGACGACTTTCGCGGGGACCTTCCTGCGTCGTGCGATGAGCGGCAGCGCGACCGCGCGCGCGAGCAGCAGCAGCGCGAGCACCATGTACGCCCAGTCGTCGAGGTAACCAACCGCGACGAGGAGCGCATGGTACGTCCAGCTCGCGTGCAGATAGACGCGGCTGCCGCGTTCACGGATCATCGTCTTGACGAAGAGGACCGACCCGAACAACGCGAGCGCGAAGCCGGCCGCGATTTCGATGCCGAGTCCGGTGAACATCGCCGCATCGTGCGCATTGGGGAAGTGGGTGGGGAAGTGGTCGGTCGCCGATGCCGACGTCGCCGCGTATTTCGAACCGAAGGGGACAATGACGATTGCCATCGTCGACGCCGCGAGCACCGCGCACAGGTTCGCCCATAGACTGCGCTCACGGCGCAGCCATGATGACAGCAGCGACAGTGCGCATAGGACGACGTAGAGCGGTGCCCATATCAGGATTCCAGGATGGAGGATGACGAAGGGGACACCGGCCGCGGCGAGCGCGGCGGCGTAGACGAGCGTCGGGAGGGCATACCGTGCGCGCATATGCGATTTGCACAGCCGTGCCGCCGTGAACTGCACACAATAACACAGGGCCCACAGTGCGACGAGCCACGTCGACGTCCATGTGGGACCGCTCGCGACCCATGCGGCGAGTGACGGGAACAGGACGATCGCCCATGCGCCCGGCTCGGTCGAGACCCAATCGCGGGCCGAACGTGTCCTGTGCGCGCGCGTCGGCGTTGCGGTGCGTGTATCTTGTGTCGGCATGGTCACCAAGCGTAGGGAAGAGCGCGTCGGCGCGCCAGAGGAACGGGTGAAAATTCAGCGTCGAAGAAACGACACGCCCGGATTGAATCATGTAGGGGGGTGGTGCTTGAATATAACAGTTGCCTGAAAAGGGCTCGCAAAATTGGAATCAAAAAAGCGAGCGTGGCGCAGGCCATCCCTTATGGGACGGGCCATGTGGCCGCGCACTGATGTGGATCAGCCGGGAGACGTGCGTCTTCTGGGTGCTCCCCGCCGGTGCCCCGAGCAGGTTAGTGTCAACAATCAACGAATCGCTAGAAAGGGCGGAAGGCAATGGCGGGACAGAAAATCCGCATCAGGCTTAAGTCCTATGACCATGAGGTCATCGACCAATCGGCGAAGAAAATCGTCGAAACGGTGACGAACGCGGGTGCAACTGTGGTTGGCCCGGTTCCGCTCCCGACGGAGAAGAACGTGTACTGCGTCATCCGTTCTCCGCATAAGTACAAGGATTCCCGCGAGCATTTCGAGATGCGCACTCACAAGCGTCTCATCGATATTGTGGATCCCACCCCGAAGGCTGTGGACTCCCTCATGCATATTGATCTGCCTGCGGACGTCAACATCGAGATCAAGCTGTAAAGGGAGGAGGGACCGCTATGTCGAACAACAATCGCACCGCGCTGCTGGGCAAGAAGCTCGGTATGTCGCAGGTTTGGGACGAAAACGGATTCTTCGTCCCCGTCACGCTCGTGGACGTCTCCACGAACGTCGTGACCGCAGTCAAGAACGAAGAGACCGACGGCTACAAGGCCGTCCAGCTCGGCTATGGCCAGATCGACCCGCGCAAGGTCACGAAGCCGCTCGCCGGCCACTTCGCGAAGGCCGGCGTCACGCCGCGCCGTCACCTCGCTGAGGTCCGCACCGACAACGTCGAGGACTTCCAGCCGGGTCAGGAACTCACCGCCGAACTCTTCCCGGAAGGCGCGCAGGTCGACGTGACCGGCACGACGAAGGGCAAGGGCTTCGCCGGCACGATCAAGCGCTGGGGCTTCAAGTCCTACCGCCGTACGCACGGTTCCCACAAGAACGAACGCCGTCCGGGTTCGGTCGGCGCATGCGCGACTCCGAGCCGTATTCTCAAGGGCAAGCGCATGGCTGGCCGCATGGGCCACGCCACGAACACCGTCCTCAACCTCACCGTGGTCTCCTCGGACGTTGAGAACGGCGTCATCGCCATCAAGGGCGCCATCCCGGGCCCGAAGGGTGGCATCGTGCTCGTCCGTTCTGCAGTGAAGGGAGCCTGATAGATCATGGCAAACGTTACTCTGAACGTCACCGACAACAAGGGCCAGGCAGCTGGCTCGGTCGACGCGCCCGCTGATTTCTTCGGCTTCACCGCCGAAGAGGTCGAGCAGCACGTCCCGCTCATCCACCAGGTCGTCGTCGCGCAGCTCGCCGCCGCGCGTCAGGGCACGCACGCGGTCAAGAACCGCGCGAAGGTGTCCGGTGGCGGCCGCAAGCCGTGGAAGCAGAAGGGCACCGGCCGCGCCCGCCAGGGTTCGATCCGCGCTCCGCAGTGGTACCACGGCGGCGTCGTCCACGGACCGGTTCCGCGTGACTACAGCCAGCGCACCCCGAAGAAGATGAAGGCGGCCGCACTCAAGTACGTGCTGTCCGACCGTGCGAACAACGGTCGCGTCGCCGTCGTCGACTTCGGCATCACCGAGCCGTCGACGAAGGCCGCGCTTGCCGCACTCACGCCGATCGTCGCCGACAACTTCACGACCGTGGTGCTTTCTCGTGACAACATCAACGAGTGGCTCTCCGTGCGCAATATTCCTACTGTTCACCCGATCTTCGCCGATCAGCTCAACACGTACGACGTCGTCACGGCCCAGTACGTGGTGTTCTCGAAGGAAGGCTACGACGCGTTCCTCGAGGCGAAGAAGCCGGCAGAAAAGGAGGCCTGATTTTCATGGTCGCAGTTCACAAGCCAGCCCACGACATCATCCTCAAGCCCGTCGTCTCTGAGAAGAGCTACGCCCTGTCCGATATGGGTCAGTACACCTTCGTGGTCGCCCCGGACGCGAACAAGGTGCAGATCAAGCAGGCCATCGAGGAGATCTTCAAAGTCAAGGTGACGAACGTCAACACCCTCAACCGTGCAGGCAAGCGCACGCGCACCCGCACCGGCTACGGCCGCCGCGCCAATGAGAAGCGCGCGATCGTGACCGTCGCCGAGGGCCAGTCGATCGACATCTTCGGTAACTGAAGGTTAGCCGACAAAAGTTAAAGGAAGAACTAGATTATGGCTATCCGCGTTTATAAGCCGACCACTCCTGGCCGTCGCAACGCGTCCGTGTCGGATTTCTCCGACCTCACGCGCCGCACGCCTGAGAAGTCGCTCGTACGCAAGAACAGCAAAACTGGCGGCCGCAACTCGTACGGCCGCATGACCTCCCGCCATCGTGGCGGCGGCCACAAGCGCCAGTACCGTCTCATCGACTTCAAGCGTTGGGACAAGGACGGCGTGCCGGCGACGGTCGCCGAGATCGAATACGATCCGAACCGTTCCGCCCGCATCGCGCTGCTGCACTACGCCGACGGCGAGAAGCGCTACATCATCGCCCCGGAGGGCGTCAAGCAGGGCGATCGCATCGAGACCGGTGCGAAGGCCGACATCAAGCCGGGCAACAACCTCCCGCTGCGCAACATCCCGACCGGTACCATCGTGCACGCGATCGAACTCCGCCCGCTCGGCGGCGCGAAGATCGCCCGTTCCGCCGGTGCCGCCGTCCAGCTTGTCGCGAAGGATGGCGCCTATGCCCAGCTGCGTATGCCGTCGGGCGAAATCCGCAACGTGGATGCCCGCTGCCGCGCGACGATCGGTGAGGTCGGCAACTCCGACCACGCCAACATCCAGCTCGGCAAGGCAGGCCGCGCGCGTTGGATGGGCAAGCGCCCGATCACGCGTGGTGAGTCCATGAACCCGGTCGACCACCCGCATGGTGGCCGCACCCGTGGCGGCAAGCCGCCGGTCTCCCCGTGGGGCAAGGGTGAGGTTCGTACTCGCCGTCCGAAGAAGGCTTCGAACAAGATGATCGTTCGTCGTCGTCCTAATGGCAAGAACCGCAAGTAAGGGAGTGTCGAACAGATGACTCGTAGCATCAAGAAGGGCCCCTTCGTCGACGCCCACCTGCAGAAGAAAGTCGACGAGCAGAATGAGAAGGGCACGCACAACGTCATCAAGACGTGGTCGCGCCGTTCGATGATCACCCCTGATTTCATCGGACACACCTTCGCAGTTCACGATGGCCGCAAGCACGTCCCGGTGTTCGTCACCGAAGCGATGGTCGGTCACAAGCTCGGTGAGTTCGCCCCGACGCGCACCTTCAAGGGCCACGTCAAGGACGACAAGAAGTCGCGCCGCTGAAAGTAGGAGAGTAAAGACACATGGAAGCTAAAGCAATCGCCCGTCACGTCCGCGTGACGCCGCGCAAGGCTCGCCGCATGGTCAACCTCATCCGAGGCAAGAAGGCGACCGAAGCAATCACCATCCTCAAGTTCGCGCCGCAGGACGCGAGCACCCCGGTGCTCAAGGTCCTCGAAAGCGCAATCGCCAACGCTCGCGTGAAGGCCGACAAGGCCGGCGAGCCGTTCCGCGAGAACGACCTGTACATCAAGGAGACCTATGTGGATGAGGGCGTGACGCTCAAGCGTTTCCGCGCTCGTGCACAGGGCCGTGCCGCTCGTATCAACAAGCGTACGAGCCACATCACGGTCGTCGTCGCCACCAAGGAAGGAGCCCGCTAAAGATGGGTCAGAAGATTAATCCCTTTGGCTATCGCCTGGGCATTACTGAGGACCATCGTTCGAAGTGGTTCTCCGATTCCAACAAGGCCGGCGAACGCTACCGCGACTTCGTGCTCGAAGACGACGCCATCCGCAAGGAGATGACGAAGGACCTCGAGCGTGCAGGCGTGTCCCGCATCATCATCGAGCGCACCCGTGACCGCGTGCGTGTGGACATCCACACCGCCCGCCCGGGCATCGTGATCGGCCGCCGTGGCGCCGAAGCCGAGCGCGTCCGCGCGAAGCTCGAGAAGCTCACCGGCAAGCAGGTCCAGCTCAACATCTTCGAAGTGAAGAACCCGGCCCTCGACGCCCAGCTCGTCGCGCAGGGCATCGCCGAGCAGCTGACGAACCGCGTGACCTTCCGCCGCGCGATGCGCAAGGCCCAGCAGGACGCGATGCGCGCCGGCGCGAAGGGTATCCGAATCAAGCTCTCGGGCCGTCTCGGCGGTGCCGAAATGAGCCGTTCGGAGTTCTACCGCGAAGGTCGCGTGCCGCTCCAGACGCTCCGCGCCCTCATCGATTACGGCTTCTTCGAGGCCAAGACCACCTATGGCCGCATCGGCGTCAAGGTGTGGATCTACAAGGGCGACATGACTGAGCGTGAGTTCGAAGAGCAGCAGGCACAGCAGGGCAACAACCGTGGCGGCCGCCGCGGCGATCGCCGCCCGCGCCGTGGTCAGCGCAATGGTCAGCGTGGCAACCAGCAGAACCAGGTGAAGACCGGCGCCGATCAGCCGATCGAGGCCCCGGTCTCCCAGGACGCCACCGCTGCACCGGCATCGGAAACTAAGGAGTGAGCTGAAGATGCTTATCCCAAAGAGGACCAAATACCGTAAGCAGCACCGTCCGGACCGCCATGGCATGTCCAAGGGCGGCAACGAGATCAACTTCGGTGATTTCGCCATCCAGGCGCTGGCTCCGGCCTACGTCACGAACCGCCAGATCGAGGCGGCCCGTATCGCGATGACCCGTTACATCAAGCGTGGCGGCAAGGTGTGGATCACGATCTTCCCGGATCGTCCGCTCACCAAGCACCCGCTCGGCGCCCGAATGGGTTCCGGTAAGGGCACCCCGGAATTCTGGATCGCCAACGTCCACCCCGGACGCGTCATGTTCGAGATCGGCGGCGTGTCCGAGGATGTCGCTCGTGAGGCCCTGCGCCGCGCGATCGACAAGCTCCCCATGAAGTGCCGTGTGATTGCTCGTGAAGGCGGTGACATCTGATGGCAGTCGGATCCGAAGAATACACCATTAAGAATCTCAACGAGAAGACCAACGCGGAGATTGAGGGCTTCCTCAAGAAGTCCAAGGAAGAGCTGTTCAACCTGCGCTTCCAGCACGCGACCGGTCAGCTTGAGAACACCGCTCGCCTCAAGGCGGTCAAGCACGACATCGCGAGGATGTACACCGTCCTGCGCGAACGCGAGCTTGGCATCAGCCAGGCTCCCGAGGCAACCGAAACGAAAGCTGAGGAGAAGTAATGGCTGAAGAGCGTAACTCCCGCAAGGTTCGTCGCGGTTACGTCGTGTCCGATAAGATGGACAAGACCATTTCCGTGGAACTCGAACTCCGTACGACCCACCCGCTGTATGGCAAGGTCGTCCGTTCAACCCGCACGGTCAAGGCCCATGACGAAAACAATGAAGCTCACGTTGGCGACCTCGTGAGTATCATGGAGACTCGTCCACTGAGTAAGACCAAGCGTTGGCGTCTCGATAGCATCATCGAGCGCGCTAAGTAATAAGTTCGGCAAGGCTCGCTGCATCACCCGGTCCATCCTGACTGTAGGATGGACCGGGTGATCAGGGAGAACCAGCTCGGCTAAGGAGAATCAATGATTCAACAGGAAACGCGGCTTCATGTCGCCGACAACACGGGTGCGAAGGAACTCCTCTGCATCCGAGTGCTCGGCGGATCGAAGCGACGCTATGCTGGAATCGGCGACGTCATCGTCGCCTCCGTTAAGGATGCAATCCCTAACGGTTCCGTCAAGAAGGGCGACGTCGTCAAGGCCGTCGTCGTCCGTACCGTCAAGGAGCACCGTCGTGCAGACGGCTCCTACATCAAATTCGACGAGAACGCCGCCGTCGTGCTCGGCTCCGGCCGTGAACCGAAGGGCACTCGTATCTTCGGACCGGTCGGCCGTGAACTGCGCGACAAGCGCTTCATGCGCATCGTGTCCCTCGCCTCGGAGGTGATCTGAGAATGGTAGCCAAGATTAAGAGCGGCGACCTCGTCAAGGTCATCCGCGGCAAGGATCGCGGCAAGGAAGGCACCGTCAAGCGTGTCCTCAAGGACGACCGTCTGATCGTCGAAGGCGTGCAGATCGTCAAGAAGCACGTCCGTGCGACGCAGCAGGGCCAGCAGGCCGGCATCGTCGAGGTCGAGGCCCCGATTCATCGCTCGAACGTGATGGTCATCGACCCGGAGACGAAGCAGCCGACGCGCGTTGGCGTCATCGTCAAGGAAGAAGCACGTGACGGCAAGGTCAAGACCGTGCGCGTCCGCGTTGCGAAGAAGTCAGGAAAGGAGCTGGCATGAGCGAAGTGGTTGAAGAGATCACCGTCGAAGCGCCTGAGACTCCGCGCCTGAAGCAGGAGTACAAGGACGTCATCGTCCCTGCACTCGAGAAGGAATTCAAGCACGATAACCCGATGCAGATCCCACGCATCGAGAAGGTCGTCGTCTCGATGGGTGTCGGTGCCGCCGCGCGCGATTCCAAGCTCATCGAAGGCGCCGTGCGTGACCTCACCGCGATCACCGGCCAGAAGCCGAAGATCACGAAGGCCAAGAAGTCCGTAGCGCAGTTCCATCTGCGTGAAGGTCAGGCCATCGGCGCGTACGTCACGCTGCGTGGCGACCGCATGTGGGAGTTCCTCGACCGCCTGCTCACGCTGGCTCTGCCGCGCATCCGCGATTTCCGCGGCATCAACGGCCACCAGTTCGACGGCCAGGGCAACTACAACTTCGGCCTGACCGAGCAGTCGATGTTCCATGAGATCGATCCCGATTCGATCGACCACCAGCGTGGCATGGACATCACCGTTGTGACGAGCACGAAGAGCGACGAACAGGCCTATGCGCTCCTCAAGGCGCTCGGCTTCCCGTTCAAGGAGAACTGAAATGGCAAAAACGTGTCTTAAGGTCAAGGCGCTGCGCAAGCCGAAGTTCAAGGTGCGTGCGTACACCCGTTGCATGGTCTGCGGCCGTCCTCACTCGGTCTACCGCAAGTTCGGCCTGTGCCGCATCTGCCTTCGCGAGAAGGCCCACCGTGGCGAGCTGCCAGGCGTTACGAAGTCCAGTTGGTAAATATCGACGCTGAAGGTCCGCGGCCCGAGGGATCCCATGATTCCGACGGCGGCGGAAACCACGGCGAGAAAGGGCGTTAGCCCAAATGACAATGACAGATCCGATCGCAGACATGCTTACGCGTCTGCGTAATGCGAGCGCGGCAAAGCACGAGACCGTGGATATGCCGTACTCGAAGTTCAAGAAGAACATCGCCGAGATCCTCAAGCGTGAAGGCTACATCGAGGACTTCACCGCGAAGGAAGCACGCGTCGGCCAGACGCTCGAGCTCACGCTCAAGTACGGCCCGAACGGCGAGCGTTCCATCCAGGGCATCAAGCGCATCTCGAAGCCGGGCCTTCGCCGCTACGCGAAGTCCGACGCGCTGCCGATGCCGCTCGGTGGCCTCGGCATCGCCATCATCTCGACGAGCTCGGGACTGATGACGCAGAAGGAATGCCTCGACAGGGGCATCGGTGGCGAGATCGTCGCCTACGTGTGGTGAGAAAGGAGAGCTGAACAATGGCATCACATATTGGTAAGCTCCCGATCTCGATTCCGGCGGGCGATGAAATCACGATCAACGGTCAGGAGTTCTCGGTCAAGGGACCGAAGGGCACCGACTCCTACACCATTCCTGAAGGCATTACCGCGAAGGTCGAAGGCAACGAGCTCATCGTGACCGCGAACGACGACCTGCGTCCGACGCGTGCGAAGCACGGCCTCGCCCGCTCGATCATGGCCTCCATGGTCAAGGGTGTGCACGACGGCTACACGAAGAGCCTCGACATCGTCGGCACCGGTTACCGCGCTCAGATGAAGGGCAAGGGCATCGAGTTCTCGCTCGGTTACTCCCACACCATCACCGTCGAGCCGCCGGAAGGCATCGAGTTCGAACTGCCGAACCCGAATCAGGTAATCGTCAAGGGCACCGACAAGCAGGCCGTTGGCCAGGTTGCCGCGAACATCCGCAAGCTTCGTGCGCCGGAACCCTACAAGGGCAAGGGCATCAAGTATTCGGACGAGCGCATCCGTCGCAAGGCTGGAAAGGCTGGTAAGTGATATGAGCGTCAAGATCTACGGCAAAGGCAAGAAGGTCGCGCTGAAGCGTCGCCATGCTCGTATCCGCAAGCGCATCAACGGCACCGCCGAGCTTCCGCGCCTGGTGGTCACCCGTTCGAACCGCCACATGGTCGCCCAGATCGTCGACGACACGATCGGCAAGACGATCGTCAGCGAATCCACGCTCATGAGCGATTTCGCCGATTTCAAGGGCACGAAGACCGAAGCGGCCAAGCAGGTCGGTCTCCTGATCGCCAAGAAGGCCCAGGACGCCGGCATCACCGCGGTCGTCTTCGACCGTGGCGGCAACATGTACCATGGTCGCGTCGCAGCTGTTGCTGATGGCGCCCGCGAGGGAGGTCTTGCACTGTGAGCGACAACGAAAAGGAAACCCAAGTGGCTGAAGAGACTCAGAACACTCAGGCAACCGCCGAGTCCAACAACGACGACCGCAAGGGCCGTCGCGGACAGCGTGGCGAAGGCCGTCGTGGCGAGCGCCGCAACCGCCGTGAGGAGAACCGCGGCGACGAGATGCTCGACCGCGTCGTGACGATCAACCGCGTGTCCAAGACCCATAAGGGCGGCCGTACGTTCAGCTTCGCCGCGCTCGTCGTCGTCGGTGACGGCAACGGCACCGTCGGCGTCGGCTACGGCAAGTCCCGTGAGGTCCCGGCGGCGATCGCCAAGGGCCAGCTGGACGCCAAGAAGCATCTGTTCAACGTCCCGCGCGTCCGCGGCACCGTGACCCACCCGGTCACCGGCCGTGACCACGCCGGCGTCGTCATGCTTCGCCCGGCGGCCCCCGGTACCGGTGTTATCGCCGGCTCCGCGGTGCGCGCCGTCATGGAATGCGCAGGCATCACCGACGTCCTGACGAAGTCGATGGGTTCGTCGACCGCGGTCAACGTGGTCCGTGCGACCGTCGACGCCCTCAAGCAGCTCGAAGAGCCCGAGGAGATCGCGGCCCGCCGTGGACTGTCCGTGCAGGAAGTCGCGCCGGATGCGCTGCTCCGCTCTCGTGCGGCCGGCATCGCGGAAGCCCGCAAGGCCCGCGAAGAAGCCCAGGCCGCTGCAAAGGATGGTGAGTGATGGCTAATCTCAAGATCACGCTCGTGCATGGCGTGTGCGGTGCGAACCCGAAGCAGCGCGCGACCGTGCAGACGCTGGCCCTTCGCAAGATCGGCCAGAGCGTCGTCCGTGAAGACAATTCGACGACGCGCGGCCTCATCAACGTCGTGCGTCATCTCGTCAAGGTCGAGGAGGCTGAGTGATCATGGCTGAAGAGAACAACATTCTGCAGATGCATGACCTCCGTCCGGCACCGGGCGCCAAGAAGGACCGCATTCGCGTCGGCCGTGGCGAAGGCTCGAAGGGCAAGACCTCGGGCCGTGGCGACAAGGGCACGAAGAAGCGTTACCAGGTTCGTCCTGGCTTCGAAGGTGGCCAGCTGCCGCTCTACATGCGCCTGCCGAAGCTCCGTGGCTTCCGCAGCCCGTTCAAGACCGAGTACCAGGTCGTCAACATCAGCACCCTCGCGGAACTCTTCCCGCAGGGTGGCGACGTCACCGTGGCCGATCTCGTGGCCAAGGGCGCCGTCCGCGCCAACCGTCCGGTCAAGGTCCTCGGCGAGGGCGAGACGACGGTGGCCTTCACCATCAAGGGTGTCAAGGCTTCCGCTTCCGCCAAGTCGAAGATCGAAGCCGCCGGTGGCTCGATCAGCGAAGACTGATTCCGGATGGCCGGACACAACCGTTCCGGCCTGATTCCGGTTCATGATATGGTCCCCTCACGCAACGCGAGAGGGGACCATATCATTACCCGCACTTTTGCGGCGACGGCACCGCCCGTCATCGACACACACCGACGATGGATCCATATGCGCGCTTGATGCGCCGACGATGCCGTCGTTTGATGCATACGCCGTCCACGTGTACGATGGACGACACCCACCCATCCCCGCATACCAAGTGCCGCGAGTCACTGCGGCGACCGTCATCGGAGACACAAAACGTTGCCAACGTTTTCTGTATACGAAATGTGCGGAAATTCTATAGATTTTGGTAGCAGTGCTGCAAGCGGTAGATACGGTGGGCTAGACTCTTCCTCTAGAGTGTGTTTTTTGACCGTGTGCGGACGCGTTCGTACTGGACCGAGTTCGTACTAGACATGGAGGGAACTCAAGGTGAGGACATTAATCCAGGCCTTCCGAACCAAGGAGTTGAGGAAGAAGATCTTCTTCGTCCTTGGCATGATCATCATCTACCGCATCGGCGCGTTCATCCCGGCCCCGGGCGTCAGCGAACAGGCCGTGCGCAACTGCACGGTCGGCAGCGGCTCCGAGAACTTCATCGGACTCGTCAACCTGTTCTCCGGCGGCGCGATGCTCCAGCTTTCGATCTTCGCGCTCGGTGTCATGCCATACATCACCGCGTCGATCGTCATCCAGCTGCTGCGCGTCGTCATCCCGCGCTTCGAAACGCTCCACAAGGAAGGCCAGTCGGGTGAGGCGAAGCTCACGCAGTACACGCGTTACCTGACGATCGGCCTCGCGATCCTGCAGTCGACGACGATCGTCGTGACCGCGAAATCGGGTGCGCTCTTCAACTACCAGTGCCCGGGCATCATCCCGGACGGCTCGATCTGGACGCTCGTCGTCATGGTCCTCGTCATGACGGGTGGCACCGGCCTCATCATGTGGATGGCCGAGCTCATCACCGAGAAGGGCATCGGCCAGGGCATGTCGATCCTCATCTTCCTGTCCATCTGCTCCGGCTTCCTGCCGCAGCTGTGGCAGATCGGCTACGGCACGAACGGCACCGACGGCAATTGGGGCAAGTTCGCGATCGTCACCGGCGTCCTCCTCGTCATCATGGTGTTCGTCAACTACGTCGAGCTTTCGCAGCGCCGCATCCCGGTGCAGTACACGCGCCGCATGATCGGCCGCAAGATGTACGGTGGGTCGTCGACGTACCTGCCGCTCAAGATCAACATGAGCGGCGTCATCCCGCCGATCTTCGCCTCGTCGATCCTCGCGATCCCGACACTCATCGCGCAGTTCGGCAAGTCCGATTCGAGCTGGGTCCAGTGGATCAACACGAACCTCGCGAATTCGACGACGCTGTGGTACATCCTGCTGTACGCGCTCATGATCGTGTTCTTCACGTTCTTCTACACCGAGATCACGTTCAACCCGGACGAGACCGCGGACAACATGAAGCAGTACGGCGGCTTCATCCCGGGCATCCGCGCGGGCAACGCGACGTCGCGCTACCTCAAGTACGTCATCAACCGACTCAACACCGTCGGCGCCGTCTACCTGCTCTTCGTCGCGCTCCTGCCGACCGTGCTCATCATGGCGCTCAACCTCAACACGCAGCTGCCGTTCGGCGGTACGACGATCCTGATCATCGCGGGCGTCGGCCTCGACACGCTGCGCCAGGCGAAGGCCCAGACCGAGCAGTACCAGTACGCCGGATTCCTGTTCGAGAACAACGAACACATCGAAGGCAAGTGATGCCGTCCGCCGGTCCCATCCGGTGACGGCACCGCAAGGAGCCACCGTGGCCGCGCCACGGTGGCTCCGTTCATACGCGCGTTCGGGTACGCTTGTCGTGGACAATCGACACGAACGACCACAAGAAAGGACCACACCATGCGTCTTCTCATCATGGGACCCCAGGGCGTCGGCAAGGGCACGCAGGCCGCACTGCTCGCGGCCCACTACGACATCCCGGCGATCTCGACAGGTGACATCTTCCGCTACAACATCAAGAACAAGACGCCGCTCGGCCTTGAGGCGCTCTCCTACACCGACAAGGGCGAACTCGTGCCGGACGAGCTGACGAACACGATCGTCAAGGACCGCCTCGCGATGGACGACACCGTGAACGGCTGGATCCTCGACGGTTATCCGCGCAACGCGGCGCAGGTCGACGCGCTCGACGCGATGCTCGCCGAACTCGGCCAGACGCTCGACGCCGTCGTCGCCCTCGAAGCCGGACGCGACGTCCTCCTTGAGCGCATGGCGAAGCGCGCGAAGGAGCAGGGACGTTCCGACGACACGCCTGAGGTCATCGCGAAGCGCCTTGAGACGTACGAGAAGGAGACGGCACCGCTCCTCGACATCTACAAGGAACGCGGACTGCTCATCACCGTCGACGGCGTCGGCGAAGTCGAAGCGATCTCGCAGTCGATCATCGAGAAGCTCGACGCGAACGTCAAGGCGAACTGAGCCGGCAGCGCTCCTATATGGACCGACGTGTGCACGTAAGCGCGATGCGCGCGTGCACACGTCGTCGTGTATCCGTATCCAGACATCCGCATCCGCATATCCTGTGTTGGGAATAGGTGGGAATAGAGGGGGAGCGGGAAGCATCGATGGAATCGGCATATAATACGACACGCCATGTTTGTATATCTTGAGATTTCGTGTATTCTTGCAATTTGGTGTGTCTTCGGGCACAGCAGTAAGTCGATCATCGAATGGAATCGAGATTATGGCAAAAGACGGTGTGATTGAAGTCGAAGGACGAGTCGTCGAGGCATTGCCGAACGCGATGTTCCGCGTCGAGCTCGAGAACAAGCATATCGTGCTCGCGACGATCTCCGGAAAAATGCGCAAGAACTACATCCGTATCCTGCCGCAGGACCGCGTCGTGCTCGAAATGAGCCCATACGATCTCAATCGTGGTCGAATTACGTACCGATACAAGTAAGGTACAACCACAGTAAGGAACAACCATGAAGGTTAGCCCAAGTGTGAAGAGGATCTGCGAGAACTGCCGCGTGATCCGTCGTCACGGCCGCGTCATGGTGATCTGCACCAACCCGCGTCACAAGCAGCGTCAGGGCTGAGCAGATCTAGCGGCACAACAATCCAGACACTGAGCCACAGTCCGCAAGGACTGAACCCCGGGAACGCAGGCCCGGGCCGGGAAACCGGGAGACTCGGTGCAAGACCTGCGTTGAAACAGAAGGAATCGCAATGGCACGTCTTGCCGGAGTCGACATCCCCAATGACAAGCGCATCGAGATCGCGCTGACCTACATCTTCGGTGTGGGCCGCACTCGTGCGAAGGAAACCCTTGCCGCGACCGGTATCAACCCGGATACGCGCGTCAAGGATCTGACGGATGAGCAGCTCATCACGCTGCGTGATTACCTCGAGTCCAACTACAAGATCGAAGGCGATCTGCGTCGTGAAATCGACGCCGATATCCGTCGTAAGATTCAGATCAACTGCTACCAGGGCATGCGTCACCGTAAGGGACTCCCGGTCCGCGGACAGCGTACCAAGACCAATGCGCGTACCCGTAAGGGACCGAAGCGCACGGTCGCCGGAAAGAAGAAGGCCACCAAGTAATAGGTGAGCCCCAGGCCGCGGCCACGGCTTCCACCATCGCCGCGCCAACAAAACCAAGAGTTCGTTACAAGGAAACGAGGGTCAATGGCAGCTCAAAAGCAGGCTGCGCGCAAGACTCGTCGCCGCGATCGCAAGTCGATCCCGGTCGGTCAGGCGCACATCAAGTCAACGTTCAACAACACCATCATCTCGATCACCGATCCGTCCGGCGCGGTTGTGTCCTGGGCGTCGGGTGGCGACGTCGGTTTCAAGGGCTCCCGCAAGTCCACGCCGTACGCCGCCGGCATGGCAGCCGAATCCGCGGCCCGCAAGGCCATGGAGCACGGTGTCAAGAAGGTCGATGTCTTCGTCAAGGGCCCGGGTTCCGGTCGTGAGACCGCGATCCGTTCCCTGCAGTCCGCTGGCCTCGAAGTCGGTTCGATCACCGACGCGACGCCTGTGGCATTCAACGGCGTGCGTCCTCCGAAGCGTCGCCACGTCTGAGCACTAGACAATACCATCCATAGAGCCGCTTGAGGCCGATGAGTGCACCATCGGCCAAAGCTGAAAGGATAACACAGTGCTTATCGCACAGCGTCCGACACTTACCGAGGAATCGCTCAACCCTCAGCGTTCCCGTTTCATCATCGAGCCACTCGAGCCGGGCTTCGGCTACACGCTTGGCAACTCGCTTCGCCGTACCCTCTTGAGCTCGATTCCGGGAGCGGCAGTCACGTCGGTGCGTATTTCCGGTGCCCTGCATGAGTTCACGACTCTGCCGGGAGTTGAGGAAGACGTCACTGAGATCCTGCTCAACATCAAAGGCATCGTGCTCACGAGCGAATATGACGAGCCCGTTGTCATGTATCTGCGCAAGAGCGGCAAGGGTGAGGCCACCGCTGGGGACATCACCCCTCCGGCCGGCGTCACGATCGCCAATCCGGAGATGCACATCGCGACCCTCGCCGACGATGGCGAACTCGAAATGGAGTTCACCGTCGAGCGTGGCCGCGGATACGTCCCCGCGCAGATGAACAAGCAGGATGGCGATGAGATCGGCCGCATCCCGGTCGATTCCATCTATTCCCCAGTGCTCAAGGTGAGCTACAAGGTCGAGGCGACGCGCGTCGAACAACGCACCGATTTCGACCGGCTCATTCTGGATGTGGAGACCAAGCCGGCCATTTCCCCGCGTGATGCCGTCGCATCAGCGGGCTCGACGCTCGTCGAGCTCTTCGGCCTGTGCCGTGAGCTCAACACCCAGGCCGAGGGCGTTGAGGTCGGACCTGCTCCCGTCGTGGAGGAGGACGATCCGGAGATGACCGTCCCGATCGAGAACCTCAACCTCACGCAGCGCAGCTACAACTGCCTCAAGCGTGAAGGCATCCACACGGTCGGCGAACTGGTCAACCACACGGAGCAGGATCTGCTCGACATCCGTAATTTCGGTCAGAAGTCCATCGACGAAGTCAAGGAAAAACTGCAGTCCCTCGGACTGTCGCTCAAGACGTCGCCGCTCGGCTTCGACACCAACAACCTCGAGAGCGCCACGTTCTTCTCACCGGAAGACGAGTGAGCGGCCGCTCTTGACACAACACCGCTTCGCCGGGTTCGGATGTTCGGGCAGATGCCCACCTGAGCCCGGCGGGGCAATCAAGGAGAAACCATGCCTACACCTAAGAAGGGCCCACGTCTGGCTTCCAGCCCGGCACACGAGCGCCTCATGCTCGCGAACATGGCCACAAGCCTGTTCGAGCACGGCCGTATCACGACGACGCTGCCGAAGGCCAAGCGTCTTCGCCCGCTCGCGGAACGCCTCATCACGTTCGCGAAGCGCGGCGACCTCCACTCGCGCCGTCGCGTGATGCGCGTCATCCGTAACAAGTCCGTCGTGCACAAGCTGTTCACCGAGATCGCCGAACAGATGGAACAGCGCGAAGGCGGTTACACGCGTATCGTCAAGATCGCCCCACGCAGGGGCGACGCCGCTCCGGCCGCAATCATCGAGCTCGTCACCGAACCGGTGAGCCCGAAGAAGGCCGTCGTCAAGGAAGCAGAGGCCGCGACGAAGGTCGCAGCGAACGAAGAGGCTCCGGTTGAGGCTCCGGCCGAGACCGAGACGAACGAGGCCGAGAACGCCGAGTGAGTCCGGTCGTATGACCTCCAAGGGTCAGCACCCCAAGGTGCTGGCCCTTTTTTCGTTCATGTCCGCATGCGCCGCGCCCGACGGTGCGCTCGCGTTTGCTAAGCTCGTCATGTGACGCGCTTACGAATCGATCTGGCATACAACGGCTCCGGATTCCACGGATGGGCCGTGCAACCCAAGGGCAGGACGGTGCAGGGGACGATCGAGAACGCAATCAATCGGATACTTGGCGCGCATCGCGGCACATGTGGGGATGGCACATCCGATGATGGCATATCCGAAGACAGCACGGTGTACCGTCTCACCGTCGCCGGACGCACCGATGCGGGCGTGCACGCGTCGCATCAGGTATGCCATCTCGACGTTCCCGACGACGCGCTCGCGCGGTGCGTCGGACATATGAGACTCGGTCCGGTGTCCGCGTTCGCGACGCGGCTGTCGCGGATGATGCCCGACGACATCGCCATCCACGACGTGAGCGTCGCACCCGACGGGTTCGACGCGCGCTTCTCCGCGCTCGAACGTACGTATGTGTACCGTGTGTGCGACGCGCGCACACCGTGGGATCCGCGGCTCAAGGACTTCGTATGGCGCACCGACCGCGAACTCGACGTCGCGCGCATGAACGAAGCCGCCGCGCTCACGTTGGGATTGCATGATTTTGGTTCGTTCGCGATCGCGAATCCGGGAGGGACGACGATACGCGACGTCAAACGCGCGCATTGGCGGCGTGTGCCGACGCGTCCGCTGTTCGCAGAGGGTGCGGATGCCGCCACTGCGCGCGCCGCGGCTGCTGAAGGTGCGGACGGTTCGGGTGCGGACGTTGCCGCGGGGGAGTGGTATGCGACGCCGGCCGTCGAATCGGGGCTGTTGTGCTTCACGATCGTCGCCGATGCGTTCGCGCGCAATATGGTGCGTTCGCTTGTAGGGGCGTGCGTACAGGTGGGCATCGGCAAACGCGATATCGACTGGTTCGCGCGCAAGATGTCGGTGCCGTTGCGCGAAGGTTCGACGGGGCCGATCGCGCCCCAAGGGCTCACGCTCGAACACATCGCGTACCCTGCCGACGACGAGCTCGCCGCACGCGCCGAGCGGATCCGCGCGCGCCGCACGCTGCCGGAGGCGTAGCCGCGTCGGCGCCGCCGTTGTGTCCCGATTCGTAGCCGCCGTCTACGTTCCCACCCGCAATCGGGGCTGTTTCCGTCCCGTTTGGCAGCTATGGTCTGCGGAGAACAGCAAAAAGGGTTTCCAGCCGAAGCCGGAAACCCTAGTGGCGGATGAGGCGAGATTCGAACTCGCGGAGGGGGTTGCCCTCACACGCTTTCGAGGCGTGCTCCTTAGACCGCTCGGACACTCATCCATTCGTCGCAATCAAGCAACTTGTTCATTATGCCACACCCTCACGCCACGTCAAATCATCGGCATGTCGTCGTCCATACGACGGTACGCTGGCTGCTTCGTAAGCGTACCGTCCTGCGGTGCATTGTGCAGGAATGGATGCGCGATGGGGGGAGTGCCGAAGAGGATGCGCCTGCTGAAGGGTACGTCTCAGCTGAAGAGGGCGGCGTCGGTCGAGGGGTAGCCGAGCGCGAACGCCGTGTATGCGTGTGTCGCGATGAGCATCGACAGTTGCAGAAGTGCGGCGTCCATCTGCGCGCGTTCCTCGTCGTTCCTCGTCGCGTCGTCGATGTGTGCGCTCTCGTCGAATGCCGTGAGCTCGTCTCGGACGCAATCGATTTCGAGGACGGCGACGGTGTTCGCGCGCAATCCGGTCGCCGGATCGATCGCGGTTGCGCTGTCCTTCGTCAGTTCCTCGGTCGCGTACACTTTGCGCCGCAGGTCCTTCGCGCCGTTCGAGAGATACATGAGGCGTGACGCGGTCTCTTTGTGGTCGTTGCTCATCGCGAGGAGGTCGCCGTCCGCGGTGAGCGCCGCGGTGCGCGCGTCGTCGGCTACGCCATCGGTGAACCGTCCCGCGAGCACTTCCGTCGCGAATCCCGCGCGGTCCTCGGCGAGCGCGATCCGTGCGAGTGTGTCGCCGCCTATGGTGAGTGTGTCGACGTCGTCGAGACGTGTCACGGTGAGCGGTTCGTAACCGATGCCGAGTGAGCGTGCGAGATTGCGCGCGTCATATTGTGCCTGTGCGCTGCGCAGTGTGCCTTCGGCGAAGTGCGTGGGGCATTGGATCGCGACGTCGAGCCATGCATGCGACGCTTCGTCGGACGCCGTGTACCGGACGAGCGTTGGTGTGCCGTCGGCGTCCGCGCGCGCCGATATGGCCTTCGCCCTCGTGTTGAGTGTGGCGCAGACGTCGGCGCTGTGTTCGGATTCGGCCCGACCTTCGACACGCGGTGTCGTACATGCCGTCGGAAGGACTGCGAGCATGAGTGCGAGCGCCGCAGTTGCGAGGCGTGTGGGGTGGTGGAGGAATGCCGAAGGTGTCTGCATGGGACACTACGATAATGATGGACTGTGACCATAGGGCATAGCGCTCGTACATAACTTCATAGGAGGTCTGCATATGGAACTGGACCTGAACGGAATTCATCAGCTCGCACGCGAGCAGGACATCGATGCCGAAACCGTTGACGAGGCGCTCTCCGAGGCACTGCGTCTTGCCTATCTTAAGACTCCGCACGCCGCCAAGCACGCCCGGGTCGAACTCGATCCGCGTGCGGGCAGCTTCACGATCTGGGCCCGTGACGAAATCGCCCAGGAACCCACCGAAGACGATCCGCATCCGGCGCCGAAGCTCGGCGACGAATACGACGATACGCCGAAGGACTTCGGCCGTCTCGCCGCATCGACGGCGCGTCAGGTGATCTCCCAGCTGTTCCGCAAGGCGGAGGACGACAAGGTCTTCGGCGCCTTCTCGGGGCAGAAGGGCAAGCTCATCACCGGCGTCGTCCAGCAGGATGTGAAGGACACCGAGAACGTGCATGTCGCCGTCGGCGATGTCGAGGCGATTCTGCCACGCCGTGAGCAGGTGCCGGGTGAACGCCACCGCCACGGTGAGCGCATCCGCGTCTACGTCGTCAATGTGTCGCGTGGCCTCAAGGGGCCGGAGATCATCGTGTCGCGTTCGCATCCCGAACTTGTGCGCAAGCTGTTCGAACGCGAGGTCCCGGAACTCGTCTCGGGCGCCGTCTCGATCATGGCGATCGCACGTGAGGCCGGCGCCCGCACGAAGGTCGCCGTTCGCGCGAACACGCGTGGCGTCAACCCGAAGGGCGCGCTCATCGGCCCCAGCGGCTCGCGTGTGCGCGCCGTCATGGAGAACCTCGGTTCGGAGAAGATCGACATCGTCGACTGGTCGAGCGATCCGGCGAAGTTCATCGCTGCCGCGCTTTCGCCGGCGAACGTCTCGGGCGTGCATGTCGTGAGCGAGAAGAACATGACGGCGATCGCGTTCATCCCCGAGGACCAGCTGTCGCTCGCGATTGGCAAGGAAGGGCAGAACGCGCGCCTTGCCGCGAAGCTCACCGGATGGAAGATCGGCATCGAATCCGAGGAGGCGTACGCGAAGCGCAAGGCCGAGCAGCTCGTCCGCGAACAGGGCGAGCAGGCGAAGGACGCCGACGGCACGGAAACCGCGCAGGACTGAGCCGTTCGTCGCCCGCTTACTCCCGTCTGCCGTATCCAACGGCGGGAGTAAGCTGGGCACGAAAACTGTACATCGCGCGCGACGCGCGGTGCCCAGGTCAAGAACGAGGGTGAACAACCATGGTTGCACGATGAGAAACCGAAAGCTCGCCGTGAGAAGATAACAGCTGCGCTTGCATACGCGCGGCTGAGGAATAGGAGAAATTGAGTGCCGAAAGCACGCGTATATGAGCTCGCCAAGGAACTTGGCGTAGACAGCAAGACCGTCCTTGAGAAGCTCAAGGACATGGGCGAATTCGTCAAATCCGCCTCATCGACCGTGGAGGCGCCGGTCGTGCGCCGTCTCAAGGCCGCATTCCCGAAGGCGGGGGACACCTCCCAGGACGCCACCGCGAAGAAGCCGGCAGCGCCGAAGCCGGGCGCGAAGAGGCATGCCGCGCCGAAGCCGGGCGCCAAGCCGGCGCCTGCGGCGACGCCCGCGTCCGCCGAGGCCGCGAAGCCGGCCGCGCCGAAGCCTGCTGGCCCGCGCACGAACGCGAAGCCGGGCGCACGCAACGGCGGCCGCAGGAACGAGGAACGTGAGACGCGTGAGTCGCGTAACCCGCGTTCGGCGCAGCCGCGCGTGAACGCGAAGCCGGGACAGGGCGCCGCGAAGCCGTCCGCACCAACGCCGGGTCCGCGCACGCCGCGCCCGGGCCAGCAGGGGGGCGCGAAGGGCAACGCCGGCGCGCAGCAGCATACGCCGCGTCCGGGCAACAACCCGTTCAGCCGCAAGCAGGGCATGCACACGCCGACGCCGAGCGACATCCCGCGTCCGCATCCGATGGCGCGTCCGACCGTCAACAACAACGAGAACCGTCGTGGCGGGCGTCCCGGCCAGCGTGGCGGCTTCCGTGGCCGTCCCGGCCAGGGCAACGGCGCACGCCCGGGCCAGTGGGGCCAGCACCGTCAGGGACAGGGTTCCGGCGGCAGCGGCGGCGCACGTCCGGGCGGCAACCGCTTCGGCGGCAACGGCGGCGGCTTCCAGAACAATGGTCCGAGCAATGGGCCGTCGCGTGGCGGCGGCCGTGGCCGCGGCGGCGCCGCGGGCGCGTTCGGCCGTCAGGGCGGCAAGTCGTCGAAGGCGCGCAAGAACCGTCTTGCGAAGCGCCATGAGTACGAAGAGCTGAAAGCACCGGTCATCGGCGGTGTGCGCATCCCGAAGGGCAACGGACAGACGATCCGTCTGCGTCAGGGCGCATCGCTCGCCGACCTCGCGGAGAAGATCAACGTCAACCCGGCGGCGCTCGTGACCGTGCTCTTCCACCTCGGTGAGATGGCGACGGCCACACAGTCGCTCGACGAGGCGACGTTCCAGATCCTCGGTGAGGAGATCGGCTGGAACATCAAGATCGTCTCCGCGGAGGAAGAGGACAAGGAGCTGCTCCAGCAGTTCGACATCGACCTCGAATCCGAGGAGCTCCAGGAGGACGAGGATTTGAAGCCGCGTCCGCCGGTCGTGACCGTCATGGGCCACGTCGACCACGGCAAGACGCGCCTGCTCGACACGATCCGCCGCACGAACGTCGTGTCGCGCGAGGCGGGCGGCATCACGCAGCGCATCGGCGCCTACCAGGTGACCGTCGACCTCGACGGTGAGGAACGCAAGATCACGTTCCTCGACACCCCGGGCCACGAGGCGTTCACGGCGATGCGTGCGCGCGGCGCCGAACTCACCGACGTCGCGATCCTCGTCGTCGCCGCCGATGACGGCGTCATGCCGCAGACCGTCGAGGCGATCAACCACGCCCAGTCGGCGCATGTGCCGATCGTCGTCGCCGTCAACAAGATCGACGTCGAAGGCGCGAACCCGGAGAAGGTGCGCGGCCAGCTCACCGAATTCGGTCTCATCCCGGAGGAATACGGCGGCAACACGATGTTCGTCGACATCTCCGCGAAGCAGGGCACGAACGTCGACAAGCTGCTCGAAGCCGTCCTGCTCACGGCCGACGCGGAACTCGACCTGCGCGCGAACCCGGACATGGACGCGCGTGGCGCGACCGTCGAAGCTCGACTCGACAAGGGCCGCGGCGCCGTCGCGACCGTCCTTGTGCAGTCCGGCACGCTCCACATCGGCGATTCGATCGTCGCGGGCACATCCTACGGCCGCGTCCGTGCGATGCTCGACGAGAACGGCAAGAACATGGAAGCCGCAGGCCCGTCGACGCCGGTCCAGGTGCTCGGCCTGACGTCGGTCCCGACGGCGGGCGACCTGTTCCTCGTCGCACCCGACGACCGCGCCGCACGCCAGATCGCCGAGAAGCGGCAGGCGACGGAACGCGCCGCACAGCTCGCGAAGCGCCGCAAGGTCGTCTCGCTCGAGGACTTCAAGAAGAAGCTCGCCGAATCCGAGATCGACATGCTCAACATCGTCATCAAGGGCGATTCGTCCGGCTCCGTCGAGGCGCTTGAGGATTCGCTCATGAAGATCGAGGTCTCCGACGAGGTCGGCATCCAGGTCATCCACCGCGGTGTCGGCGCGATCACGCAGAACGACGTCAACCTCGCGAGCGTCGACAAGGCCGTCATCATCGGCTTCAATGTGCGCCCGAACCGTCAGGTCGCGGACCTCGCCGAACGCGAAGGCGTCGAGATCAAGTACTACTCGGTCATCTACAAGGCGATCGAGGACATCGAGGCGTCGCTCAAGGGCATGCTCAAGCCGGAATACGAAGAGGTCACGACCTCGCATTCGGAGATCCGCGAGATCTTCCGTTCGTCGAAGTTCGGCAACATCGCGGGCGTCATGGTCCTCGACGGCGAAGTCAAGCGCGGCACGAAGGCACGCATCCTGCGCGACGGCGTCGCGACCGTCAACGACCTCGAGATCAGCTCGCTGCGTCGCTTCAAGGACGACGTCAAGTCGGTCACGGAAGGCTACGAAGCCGGCATCAACCTCGGTTCGTTCAACGACATCGAGATCGGCGACATCATCGAGACCTTCGAGATGCGCGAAATCGAACGCAAGTAACGCACGACGCGCGCACGACGAATGCGCGACGTGTATGCAAACGCCCATGGCCTTCGGCTGTGGGCGTTTGCATTGCGCGCCGCGCGAGCACCGCGCACACGCGCGATGTTTCGGGTACGCTGTTGCGGTAGAGGACACCGCCCCCGCACATGCCAATTTCAACCTAAGGAACACCCATGCAGTCAACGAATCCGCGCGCCGCGCGCATCGCGGCGCTCATCCAGCGCGTCATCGCGTCGAACATGGAATCGACGTTGCACGACAAACGACTCAAGAACGTGACGATCACCGACGTCCATGTCACGAACGACCTGCAGAACGCGAAGATCTATTGGACGACGCTTTCGCATACCGGCAACGACGAAGGCGAACGCAAACGCGCGCGCACCGCGCTCAACCAGGCGAAAGGGCGTCTGCGTTCGCTCGTCGGCGCGAAGGCCGGCCTGAGGCTCACGCCGCAGCTCGAGTTCGTCTTCGACGAAGTGCCCGGCGAGGCGCACGAGATCGAGGACATCCTCGTCACCGCGCGCAAACGAGACGAGGAGCTCGCGAAAATGCGCGCGAACGCGCAGTACGCGGGCGAAGCAGATCCGTACAGACACAACGATGAAGACGACGATATCGAGGAGGAGGACCTCGACGCGCCCAGTGGTCCCGATACCGACGAAACCGAACGTGAGCTCGACGACGAGGAGCATGAGGACAAGGACGACTACACCGAATACAACGGTGACGTCGTCGAGGTCGAGGAACTTGAGGACTTCGACGACGACGAGGACGATGTGCCGTCCGATGCCGCGCAGGAGCACGCCGACGTGCGCGCCGCGTCGACGGTCGTCGAAACGCAGGACTGAGTGCGCGTGGGTGCGGGCAATTGCGGCGTGCAGCCGCTCAACGGACTGTTCATCGTCGACAAACCGCAGGGTGTGACGAGCCATGACATCGTCGGCGCCGTGCGCGCGGCCGTGCATATGCGGCGCGTCGGGCATGCGGGCACGCTCGACCCGATGGCGACGGGTGTGCTCGTCGTCGGCGTCGGCCATGCGACGCGTCTGCTCAACGTCATCGTCGACCATACGAAGACCTATGCGGCGACGGTGCGTTTCGGGCAGCGTACGACGACCGACGACGCCGATGGCGCATTCGTCAGTTCCGGTCGTGCGGCGGCCGCGCTTCCGGATATCGACAACGTCCGCGATGTTGTTTCACGCGAGTTCCACGGTACGGTCATGCAGGTGCCGAACGCGTATTCGGCGATCAAAGTGCACGGCAAACGCGCGTACGACCTCGCACGCGCGGGCGAGGACGTCACGCTCGACGCGCGCGAAGTGACGATCAGCCGTTTCGATGTGCTCGACGCGCGCGACGTGACCGCTGAAGACGGCACACACGTACGCGACGTCGACATCGTCGTGACCTGTTCGGCCGGTACCTACATCCGCGCGATCGCACGCGACCTCGGCGAGCGGTTCGGCTGCGGCGCGCATCTGACACGGTTGCGCAGGCTCGCGGTCGGTGATGTTCGCGCCGACGACGCGCGCGTCGTGACCGCGCACGTCGAAACGCGTGAGTTCGCGAACCGCGAAGGCGAACAGGTGACGCGCAACCGCGCCGTGCTCGACGTCTCATCCGAGGACATGCCCGCGCATCTCATCGAGATGGCCGACGCGGTGCGCGAGGCGATGCCGACGATCGCCGTGAGCGCAGCCGACGCGCGCGATTTGCGGTACGGACGGCGGATCCCCGGACACGTCGACGGCAGGACGGCGGCGATCGTCGAGGACGATGCGGACGTCGTCGCCATCGTCGAACAGGCGGACGCGACGACGATCAAACCGACGGTCGTGTTCCCCGCGGAACACGATGCATGAGGACGCGTGTCACGGCACATATGTGGTGGACAACCAATGAGGAGTGAACATGAACATCATCCGGCTCGAGCCTGACGAAGGCGGCACCGTCGCATGGCCGACATTGAGCACATCAAGGAAATCGGTCGTCACGGTCGGCGTGTTCGACGGCGTGCACCGCGGCCACCAAGCCGTCATCGGACGGACCGTCGAACTCGCACGCGCGCAGGACTGCTTCGCCGTCGTCATCATGTTCGACCCACGGCCCGCGTTCGTGCACACGTATGCGAAGACCCACGCGGGCATCGCCGTGCCTGAAGGCCTGCATGACGCGCAGGCGCTCACCGGCGCCGACGAACGATTGCGCATGATGGACGAGCTCGGCGTCGACTACGTGCTCATCGTGCACTACGACCTCGCGTTCGCGGCGAAATCCTACCGGTTCTTCCTCGGACAGCTCGTCGGCAAGCTCGGCATGCGCACGCTCGTGCTCGGCGCCGACGCGCGCATGGGCGCGAACCGTGAAGGCGACATCGCGCACATCGACCGCCTCGCGCAGGCGACGGGCATGTTCGAACTCGACGTCGTCGACGACAACGGCGGCATGACGCGCGTGCCCGCCACATATTCGCCGACGGCGCCGCAACACGCGGGCGAACCCGTCGACCCGCTTGCGGCGATGAACAAGGCGCAGCGGCGCGCGTGGAGCAAACGCACGAACGCACGCGAAGTGCGCGAACTGAGCTCGACGAACATACGCTGGCTGCTGAGCCAAGGACGCATTGGCGACGCGAACCGCATCCTCGGGCACATGCACGGTGTCGAAGGCACCGTCGTCCATGGCGAGGAACGCGGACGGACGATCGGGTTCCCGACCGCGAACGTCGAAGAACCCATCGACGGCTATCTGCCCGTTGACGGCGTCTACGCGGGCTGGCTCATCGACCTCGGCGGCGATGAGGCATACGAGCAATCGCAACGCCCGTTCGGCGACGAACAGGACGGCGGTGTCGAATCGATCTCGCAACCCTACACGTCGGGCGGCGTCGAAAGCAGACTCGCCGCGCATTCCCCATACCGTTGGCCGGCGGCGATCTCAATCGGCACGAAACCGACGTTCAACGAGCAGACCGGACGTGACGAACGCGTGCTCGAAGCGTACGCGATCACCGACGGCTGGCTCGAACTGTACGGGCACCGTGTGCGCGTCGAATTCGCACGCTTCCTGCGCCCGCAGATCAAATTCGATTCGGCACAGGAACTCGTCGACGAACTCACACGCAACGCCGACGAGACCCTCACCATCGTCGGGGAATGAGCCCCGACCGGCGTCACTCAGCCACGTCGGCGTTCTGTGCGCGTGAACGCCCCGAGCCACGTTTCGTCAACGTGAGCGCGTCGAGCGCGTCACGCAGCGAACGCACCTCGACGATACGCAACCCCGGAATCGTAAGCGGCGCGCGCAACGGCGGCACAACAGCCGTCGTGAACCCAAGGCGCGCCGCCTCACGCAGACGGTGTTCGAGGCGCGGCACCGGCCGCACCTGCCCCGTGAGCGAAATCTCACCGATCGCGCACGTCGAACGCGCGATAGGCGTGTTCGTCGCGGCGCTCGCAAGCGCGGCGACGATCGCGAGGTCACAGCTCGGCTCCTTTGCGACACCGCCCGCGATCGTCGAGATATACAGGTCCTGGTTGAGCAATGCGAGGCCACCGTGGCGGTAGAGGACGGCGACGAGCATCGCGATACGGTTCGCGTCGACGCCATTGACGGCGCGACGCGGCGTCGGCAGGACCGAATTCGTCACAAGCGCCTGCACTTCCACCGGGAGCGACCGGTGTCCGTCGAGCGTGAACGTGACACACGTGCCGTCGACGGCCGTCTCACCCGACGAAAGGAACAGTCCGGCCGGATCGGCGACCTCCTCGATGCCGACACCACTCATATCAAAACAGCCGACCTCGTCGGTCGGTCCGAAGCGGTTCTTCACGGCGCGCAGCAGCCGCAGCGCCGTCTGCGGTTCGCCTTCGAACTGGCAGACGACGTCGACGAGATGCTCAAGCGTGCGCGGACCGGCGATCGAACCGTCCTTCGTGACATGGCCGACGAGCAGCACGGGCACGTCAAGCGTCTTCGCCGTGTCGATGAGCGCGCTCGCGACCTCACGCACCTGCGTCGAGCCTCCCGAGATGCCATCGACGTCCTGCGAGACGATCGTCTGCGCCGAATCGACGATCGCGAGCGCCGGTTTGTGCTGTTCGATGAGGCCGAGCGCCGTCGCGAGGTCGGTCGTCGACGCGAGCAGCAGGTTCCCCTCGACCGCGTGGATGCGTGACGCGCGCAACCGCACCTGCGCCTGCGACTCCTCACCGGAGATGTACAGGACGGTGCCCGATGGGGTGTCGCGTGCGATGTTGCCTGCGGTTTCGAGGAGCAACGTCGATTTGCCGATGCCTGGTTCGCCCGCGATGAGCACGACGGAGCCGGGCACGATGCCGCCGCCGAGGACGCGGTCGAATTCGCCGAATCCCGTCGTCACACGCGAGACCGACGCCGTGTCCACTTCGGTGATCGGTTGGGCGGCGCTCGCGGCGACGACCGTCGGCACCGTGCGCGATGTGCGCCCGGGCGCGGCCGTACGCTGCGCCGACGCACTCGGCCGCGCTTCGTGGAACTCCTCGATTGTGCCCCACTGGCCGCATTCGGGGCACCGTCCGAACCATTTCGCACCCGTCCAGCCGCATTCGGTGCACATATAACTGACATTGCTTTTCGCCATACCAGCAACCTAGCGGTCTTCGTGCGCGCGTGCAAGACCGCGCGCGGTTCCTGTGGGATTGGCCGCACGACGGTACGCTGAGGAGGCCGTGAGCGTACCGCCCTGCGGTCACAAGGATGTGCCAAGATGGCAGCTATGGCACTCAGTTCCGGGAAGACGTCGAACCAGCGGGCGCAGGCCGCGCAGACCTCGTCGACGGCGCGCAAGGCTCGCGTCGTCGTGTTCGTGGCCGCCGCCGTCATCGTGCTCGCGATCATCAGTGCGTTCGCATGGCCGGGATGGGCCGTGCGCACCGTGCCGCAGCCGATGGAGGTGCCGACGTCGGTCGCGTCGGCATCGCCGACGATCGACGCGAAGGCGCTGCCTGCGGACGCGTCGGAACTGCTCAAGGCGATGCCCGACGACGTGTCGAATTTCGCGCGCACGGACGCGCAGGCGACCGACACATGGGACGCCGCGTCGCCGCTCGAAGCGTACGCGCTCACCTATTCGACCGGTGACGCGAAGCGCGACGTGCACGTCACCGTCGGACAGTGGTCGAGCGAAGAGGAGGCGCTCACGCAATACAATGCGCTCACGAAGCACCTCGACGGCCATGAGCTCGCGTCAGGCAACGTCAAGGTCAACGGTGCGAACGCGGGCGCCTACGTCGTCGTCGACGATGCGGACGACGGCGGCGCGACGGCCGTATGGAGGAACGACACCGTGTGCGCGCGGATGACCGGTCCGAAGGCGTCCGTCGAGACGGTGTTCAAGCTGTTCCCGCTGTGAGCGGCACATGCGAATCGCAAAAGTCGGATGAACAGTGTAATGTTAGGCAAGTTGCAAACTTTCAAGTAAGGAACGGAGGCTGACGATGGGCTCGGTCATCAAGAAGCGCCGCAAGCGGATGAGCAAGAAGAAGCACCGCAAACTGCTGCGTAAGACTCGCCACCAGCGCAAGTAGTCTTACCGACGCATACACGCGTTTGTTCACGACCCGCGGCCACGCACATCAGTGCGGACCGCGGGTCTTCCTTTTGCGTGCGTTGCTATGCGCGCACGGGCATTGGCGACGGCCGTGCGCTACATTGGAGACCATGACGATCACAGTTTCGACAGACGGTTCCGCACTCGGCAACCCCAACGGTCCGATGGGATGGGCATGGGCGGACCATCCGACGCAAGGGACGCGCGGACATGCGCATACGGGCGACTGCGACGCGGGCGGCGCGACGAACGGCACGAACCAGATCGGTGAATTGTGCGCTGTGCTCGAAGCGTTGCGCGCGCATCCGGGAAACGAACCGCTCGTCATCGAAACGGATTCGCAATACGCGATCAACTGTTCGACGAAATGGGTGCACGGTTGGAAGAAGAACGGTTGGAAGAACTCGAAGAAGGAACCTGTCAAGAACGCGGAGCTCATCCGCGCCATCGACGACGAGATACGGCGGCGCGACGGTTCCGTCACATTCGTCTGGGTCAAAGGACACGCAGGCAACGCCGGCAATGAGCGAGTCGACGAGCTCGCGCGCACGTACGCGGGCGACTGCCGCGCGTCGGTGCGCGACGGGTATCTGCCGAAGGAGGGGTGGCAGTCGCTCCTCGCATCGGCGTACGCGGAAGGCGCCGATGTGCCGCTCGACGCGCGCATGCTCCTCGATGGCAAACTGTCCGCGCAGGACTACCGACGCGCGCGTTGCATCGGCGGACCGGAGGATGAGGATGGTCCGATCGCGCTCGCCGACGACACGCCGCATACGGCGATCGACGAGGACGGTGTCATCGATGACGGTCGTGTCGTCGATGACAGCGGCGACGTGCGCGACGACGGTGCACGCGGGGATACGGAATCGACGATGGCCACCGCGGATACAAACGATACGACCGATACGACGGATGCGGCGGCGACGCGCGCACCGCAGCCGATCCTGCGGCACAGCGGGCTCCATGTGCACGGCAACGTCACGTTCACGCCGCCGCCGGCGTCGAGCCCCCAGTACGACGGCCGTCCGCGCGCGGTGCGCGGGTACATCGAAATCGAAGGCGTCGTCAACGCAGACGGGACACTCACGATCGACGGGGCGCCGTTCCTCGTCTACCGTCCGCAATGACGGAACGCACGGCACAGCGCGCGTTCTCACGATGCGATTACACTGGGGTGCAGGCCGGGGCGACATCCCCGGAAGGACGAATACAGCTGAACGAACAAAGGAGCGCCATGGACAAGGCACAGCAGGACGCAATGAAGAAGGAAGCCGGCATCGAAGCCGCGAAGCTCGTCGAGAACGGCATGATCGTCGGACTCGGCACGGGGTCGACCGTCCGCTTCCTCGTCGACGAACTCGGCCGCCGCAAGCAGGAGGAGGGGCTCGAATTCACCGGCGTGACGACGTCGCGCCGCACGCAGGAGCAGGCGGAAGGCTACGGCATCAAGATCGTCAACATCGACGACGTCGACCACATCGACGTGTGCATCGACGGCGCGGACGAAGTGGACAAGAACTTCAACGGCATCAAGGGCGGCGGCGCCGCACTGCTGTGGGAGAAGATCGTCGCGATCAACTCGGACAAGATCGTCTGGATCGTCGACGCCTCGAAGCTCGTCGACGTCATCGGCAAGTTCCCGCTGCCGGTCGAGGTCATCCCGTTCGGCGCGATGCACGTCATCGAACGCATGAAGGAGCGCGGCTACAATCCGACGCTGCGCCTCGACGCCGAAGGCAAGCCGGTGCGCACCGATGAGAACAACTACGTCGTCGATTTGCATATGGAACGCATCGACGACCCGGCGGGCCTCAACGAGGACCTCATCAACATGGTCGGCGTCGTCGAGGACGGCCTGTTCCTCGACATGGTCAACGAAGTGGTCGTCGGCGACCCGGAAGGCCCGCGCACGCTCATCAACCCGAACAAGGCGTGAGTGCGGCGGCGCGGCCCCCGTCCACGGATGGCGCGCCGTTGACACCAACCGGATGCGGATATGGCGAAGGCCCCACGGCATCGTGCCGTGGGGCCTTCGCCATATCCGCAAGGGCGCGGCGGCCGTCAGGGCCGGCGGATCATTCGCCGAGCGCCTTGTCGACGACCTGCGTGGCCTCGTCGAGGACCGAGTCGAGCGTCTCGGGGGAGACGAAGGACTCCGCGTACACCTTGTAGATGTTCTCGGTGCCGGACGGGCGCGCCGCAAACCAGTTGTCCTCGGTGACGACCTTGATGCCGCCGATTGGCGCGTCGTTGCCGGGGGCCTTCGTCAGGATCGCGGTGATGTCCTCGCCGCCGAGCGTCGTCGCGGTCACGTCCTTCGCGTCGAGGTTCGCGAACTTCTGCTTCTGTTCGAGTGTCGTCGGCGTGTCGATGCGGCTGTACCAGCTTTCGCCGAAGCGCTCGACCTGCTCCTGGTGGAGCTGCGCCGGGTTCTTGCCGGTCTTCGCGGTGATCTCGGCCGCGAGCAGGTCGGGGATGAGGCCGTCCTTGTCGGTCGTCCAGACACGGCCGTTGAAGCGCAGGAAGCTCATGCCGGAGCTTTCCTCGCCGCCGAACGCGACCTCACCGGTGAAGAGCGGATCGACGAACCACTTGAAGCCGACCGGCACCTCGACGACATGCGCGTCGATCGCGGCCGCGACGCGGTCGATGAGCGACGACGAGACGAGCGTCTTGCCGACGCCGGCGCCCGCCGGCCAATCCGGACGGTTGCCGCCGAACAGGTATTCGACGCACACGGCGAGGTAGTGGTTCGGGTTCATGACGCCCCAGTTCGGGCAGACGATGCCGTGGCGGTCAGCGTCCGGGTCGGTGCCGCCGACGAGGTCGTACTTGTCCCACGCACCGGCGTTGAGCTCGTCGACGAGGCCCTTCATCGCGTACTGCGACGACGGGTCCATGCGGATCTTGCCGTCATGGTCGATCGTCATGAAGCGCCATGTCGGATCGACTTCCGGACGGATGACGCCGATGTTGAGGCCGTACTTCTCGTTGATGAGCGGCCAGTAGTTGACGGACGCGCCGCCGAGCGGATCGATGCCGAGGCGCACGCCGGATTCGCGGATGGCGTCGAAGTCGATGACGTTCTTGAGGTCGTCGACGTAATGCTCACGGAAATCGAAGCGTTCGACGAGGTCGGACTTGATCGCCTGCTCGAACGGGATGCGCTTGACGTTTCTGAAGTCGCCGAGCAGTTCGTTCGCGCGGTTCGCGATCGCGTTCGTCACTTCGGACGGCGCCGGGCCGCCGGTGACCGGATCGTACTTGAAGCCGCCATCGGTCGGCGGGTTGTGCGAAGGCGTCACGACGATGCCGTCGGCGAGGCCTTCGCCTTCGAAGCGCTGCGTGCCGTCGGTCGCGCGGTTGTGGGTGAGGATCGCCTGGGAGACGACGGGCGTCGGCGTGAAGTCGTCACGGGAGTCGACGCGCACGTGCACGCCGTTCGCGACGAGCACCTCGATTGCGGTCTTCCATGCCGGAAGGCTCAGCGCGTGCGTGTCACGGCCGATGTAGAGCGGACCGGTGACGCCGGCGGCCTTGCGGTATTCGGCGATCGCCTGCGTGATCGCGACGATGTGCGCCTCGTTGAACGAGGTCTTGAGCGATGAACCGCGGTGTCCGGACGTGCCGAAGATGACACGCTCCTCGGGGACCGACGGGTCGGGGACGACGTCGTAGTACTTGCCGATGACTTCGTCGACGTCGATGAGATCTGCTGGGGTGGCGGGCATGCCCGCGTTAGGTGCAACCATACTTCCTTCATTCTGCTGGGACAACAGTTACTGCTCCAGCCTACAGGGCGTGACCGCCTTGCAGACGTTGTCATAGTTTAGCCGGTGGCGAAGAGATGAAATCGATTGCATCGGTGGCATCGTTGGTATTCCGGACAAAATCGACGAAAAACCTCGTGCAGACACCGTCTGGACAAGTGTGAACGGCGGTATTCCAACCGTCGCGCGCGTTAAAATTTGAACGATTCGCCGGGACGGCAATGTTCGGCATATGGACGGGCGTGGGACGCCGCGCACGGCATGCGGGGAGCATGTGGCCGATGCGGTTCGGACGGGCGCGCGCCTATGTTCGCCGTCCGCACGCACCGTTGCGTGAGGGCGCCCGAGGCGCGGACAGGAAAGGAAACGCCCGTGTCGCGCCGCCGGACATATCGTGCGGGGAATCGACGAGGACAAGGAACAATGTGGGAATCCGAGGAGACCTCCCACGTGTTATGAGGAAAGGATGAACGATGGCTGACTCAACTGCCTCGCAGATCATCATTGCGATCGGTGGCCCGGACAACGTCAAAAGCCTGACGCACTGCGCCACCCGTCTTCGTTTCGAACTGGTCGACGCCGGCAAGGTGAACCAGAACGAACTCCAGCATATGAAGGGCGTCCTGGGCGCGGTGCCGCAAAGCGGCGACCGGTACCAGGTCGTCATCGGCGGCGGTGTCGCCGACATGTACCAGAAGATCATGGCGCTGCCCGAGATGCAGCGAGTCGCCGCGGGAGGCGCCGCGCCGGCCCAGTCCGGCGGCGGCGAAATGTCGAACGCCGACGTCAAGGCCGCGGCACGTTCGAAGGCGCGCGGCAAGGTCGCGTGGCTCGACTCGTTCTTCGAGTACCTTTCCGATTCGTTCCGCCCGATCCTCGGCGTCCTGCTTGGCGCGTCGCTCATCATCGCGATCGTCAATGTGTGCATCGCGTGCGGATGGATCCCGAACGACACCGCGAGCCCGTCATGGGTCTTCGTACAGGCGCTGTGGAAGGGCGTCTTCTACTTCCTGCCGATCATGATCGCCTACAACGCGTCGAAGAAGCTCGGCGTCGACCCGTGGCTCGGCGGCGCGATCATGGCCGCGCTCATGACGCCGTCGTTCATGAGCCTCATGGACACGAAGTGGGCGGAGACACATTGCGGCGAAAGCGCCGTCGGCACCCAGATGTGCACGACGACGGTCTTTGGCATGCCGATGCAGCTGAGCGATTACAGCGGCAACGTCTTCGTGCCGCTCCTGATGGCCGCCTTGCTCGCACTCGTCTACAAGGGGCTCAAGAAGATCATCCCGGATTCCGTCCAGCTCGTCTTCGTGCCGTTCCTGTGCATGATCATCGTCGGCGCGCTCACCGCGTTCCTCGTCGGCCCGCTTGGTGTGTGGGTCGGCAACGGCCTCGGCATCGGACTGGCATGGCTCAACAACCATGCGCCGTTCATCTTCGCGATCCTCATCCCGATGCTGTACCCGTTCCTCGTGCCGCTCGGCCTGCACTGGCCGCTCAACGCGCTCATGCTCATCAACATCCAGACGCTCGGCTACGACTTCATCCAAGGCCCGATGGGCACATGGAACTTCGCATGCTTCGGCGCGACCGCCGGTGTGCTCATCCTCGCGCTGCGCGACAAGGATTCCGAGATGCGCCAGACGGCGACGGGCGCGCTCGCCGCGGGCCTGCTCGGCGGCGTCTCCGAACCGTCGCTCTACGGCATCCATCTGCGGTTCAAGAAGCTCTACAGCCGCATGCTCGTCGGCTGCGCCGCCGGCGGCGTGACAATCGCCGTCCTCGGCTGGCTCTTCCCGTCCGTGACCCCTGACGGCCAGAGCGTCCACGGTGTCATCACGACCGCGTTCGCGTTCACATCGCTGCTGACAATCCCGGTGTTCAACCAGATGTGGGTCTACGCCGTCTCGATCGCCGTCGCGTTCTTCTCCGCGATGTTCATGATCATCGCGTTCGACTACCGCACGCCCGAGGAGAAGGCCGAAGTGCTCGCGCGCGTCCAAGCGGCGAACGCCTCCGAGGCGACCGAGACGCCGGCGACACGTGCAGCCGTCGTCAACGCCGAGAACCATGAGGACGACAACCTGCTGCCGGCCGACAAGACGTCCGCGGCGGCCGCCGCCGATGTCGCGACCGATGCGGCCCCGACGCCGACCGACCACGTGTTCGCGCCGCTCGCAGGCCATGTCATCCCGCTCGACGACACCGGCGACCCGGTCTTCGCGAGCCGCGCGCTCGGCGAAGGCGTCGGCATCCAGCCCGCCGCGTCCGACGTGTTCGCGCCGGTCTCCGGTGTGCTGAGCACCGTCGCCGAAACCGGCCACGCGTTCGGTATCAAGACCGATGACGGCGTCGAGATCCTCGTGCACGTCGGCATCGACACCGTCAAGATGAACGGTGATGGCTTCACCGTCGCCGTCAGGAAGGACCAGCGGGTGCAGGCGGGCGACAAGCTCGTGACCGTCGACTTCGACAAGGTCAAGGCGGCCGGCTACAGCACGACGACGCTCATGACCGTGCTCAACACGTCAGCGCTCAAGAAGGTCACCGTGCACACCGGCATCGACGTCAAGCCGGGCGACGTCGTCATCGATGTCGACCGCTGACGTTGCCGCGTCGATAGATGCAGGAAGGCCGTGTACATCCTCCGTCGAGGATGTACACGGCCTTCCTGTATCTATCGTGATCTCTTTTGTGCGGTCGCCTTATGCGGTCGCGTCCGTGATCGGCGCCTTGATCGGAGGGATCTGCGTCGTCGCGCTGATGTTCTCGTTCTCAAGCGGCACACGCACGATGAGCGCCTCGCGGTCGACGGTGAACAGGATGTGCTGCGTCTCGGGGAGCATATCGCCATCGACCTGCGCGGGGACCGGCTTGTCGAGCTTGACCTCGGCCTGGACACCCTGCATCTGGTCGATGTGTGAATGCGTCGAAAGCGGGCTCTGCGCGGCCTTGCCGGTGATCGTCTGATGGACGACGTCACCGAAGAGGTTCGCCCAACCGATGAGGCCACCGTTCGTGTCGATCATCTCGAAATCGAGCAGTCCATCGTTGAACGACGCGTCCGGCATGAGCGAGAACACCGGTATCTGCCCGCAATTGCCCGCCATGAACGTGCGGAATTCGGTGTCCTCATGCGTGAGCAGGTCACCGTCGGCGTCCTCGATCGTGATCGATGCGCGGTACTTCGGCGTGAACAGATGTTTTGCGCCCGAAATGAAATACGCGAGCCAACTGACGTTCTTCTTGAGCTTCGGGTCGGTATCGTCGATCATGACGGCGTCGAAGCCGACGCCCGCGATGATGAGGAACGCGTGCGCATGGTCCTCGGAAGGGACGTCGAGGATCCGCAGACGGCCGACGTCGACGCGGTGCGAACCATGGGAGACCGCGATCGTGAGCGCAGCCTCGATGTCGTCGATCGGGATGCCCATGTTGCGCGCGAACAGATTGCCGGTACCGATCGGGATGATGCCCATCGCATGCCCGCTGCCGCCGAGCGCCGACGCGACCGTGCGCACCGTGCCGTCGCCACCGACCGCGATGACGACGTCCGCGCCCTTGTCGAGCGCCTCCTGCGCGCATGCGCGGCCGTCCTTGTCCAGTTGGGTGTCGATGAACATGACCTCGGTGAGGCCTTTGCGCGCGCAATACTCCTTGATTTTGCCGCGCGTCGTCTCCGCTGTCGGCTTCGAGGGATTGATGATGAACGCGTAATGGACCTGGTCGTCGCGACGCTGCTCAAGTTTCTGCACACGTTTGCGGTGCATCGAGATGCGTATCGCGGCGATGACGGCGATGATCGCCGCGATGAGCGCGACCATCACCGCCAGTATGATCAGGGTCTGTTGGTTCATCGGTCGCCTCGCTTGTTCCTCGCATTGCACGGGCTGAGCCGCCGTCCGCGGCGCCCGTCCTGTTACCGGTTTCCCATCTTAGCAAGCCATCGGTTGCATCATGCGGCCCGTCTTGCCGGAACGGCGCCGATATGGTATCGGAAGGGACTGCAAACGATGCGGAAAAACAGTGCGCGGCCTGTCGGCTTCGCGCATTACGCTTAAGACCATGCTCGATATTCAATTCATCCGTGAACACCCTGAAATCGTCAAGGAATCCCAACGCAAGCGCGGCGAATCGGTCGAACTCGTCGACGAGGTCCTACGCAGCGACGAAGTGCGCCGCACGTCGCTCAAGCAGTTCGAGGAAGCGCGCGCGAAGCAGAAAGAAATCGGCAAGCAGGTCGCGAAGGCACCGGCCGACGAGAAGGCGGCGCTCATCGCGCAGACGAAGGAACTGGCCGAACAGGTCTCCGCATACAAAGCGGACGCGGACGCGGCGAACGAACAGTACACGACGGCGATGTGGCAGCTGTCGAACATCGTCGAACCCGAAGCGCCCGAAGGCGGCGAGGACGATTACGTCGTCGTCAAGAAGGTCGGCACGATCCGCGACTTCGCAGCCGAAGGATTCGAACCGAAAGACCACCTCACGCTCGGCGAAGGCGTCGCCGGCATCGACATGAAGCGTGGCGTCAAGGTCTCCGGATCGCGCTTCTACTTCCTGCGCGGCGACATCGCGCGCATGCAGATCGCGATGCTCACGATGGCCGTCGACCAGGCGCAGGAGCATGATTTCGTGCTCGCGATCACGCCGACGCTCGTGCGCCCCGAAGTGATGCGCGGCACCGGCTTCCTCAACTCGCACGCCGACGAGATCTACCGTCTGCGCGAACCGGACGAGGACTACCTCGTCGGCACGTCCGAAGTCGCGCTCGCGGGCATGCACGAGGACGAGATCCTCGACCTGAGCGACGGGCCGCTGCGCTACTGCGGCTGGAGCTCGTGCTACCGCCGTGAGGCGGGCGCCGCCGGCAAGGACACGAGTGGCATCATCCGCGTCCATCAGTTCGACAAGGTCGAGATGTTCGTGTACTGCAAGCCCGAGGATTCCTATGAGCAGCACAAGCACCTGCTCGCGATGGAAGAGGAGATGCTCGGCAAGGTCGAGGTGCCGTACCGCGTCATCGACACGGCCGCCGGCGACCTCGGCTCGTCGGCCGCGCGCAAGTTCGATTGCGAGGCATGGGTGCCGACGCAAGGACGCTACCGCGAGCTCACGTCGACGTCCAACTGCACGCAGTACCAGGCGCGCCGCCTCAACATCCGCGAACGCGTCGAGCACGGAACCGAGCCGGTCGCGACGCTCAACGGCACGCTCGCGACGACGCGTTGGCTCGTCGCGATCATGGAGAACCACCAGCAGCAGGACGGTTCGATCGTCGTGCCGAAGGCGATGCGTCCGTACATGGGTGGCAAGGAAGTCATCGAGCCGACGGCATGGGAGGCGTGACGCCTTCCGCGTCCGACGCTTCGCGCGGGCACGGCGGTCGCTGTGGATGTGGCCTGTCAGGGCACACGCCATGCTATACTGTTCGTTCGTGCACCGCGTGCACATTGGATAGGTGTCCGAGCGGTCTAAGGAGACGGTCTTGAAAACCGTTGATGGGCAACCATCCGCGAGTTCGAATCTCGCCCTATCCGCCTACAGGGTTTCCGGTTCCGGCCGGAAGCCCTTTTTTCATGCATGGCCGCCGTCAGATGCGCCGCCTGTCCGGTTCTGCAGCTGGGGTCTGCAGGTTGGGGCGCAAATAGAACTGCTGGCGTCCGGTTTGGCAGCTGGGTTACGAGCCGATGATGCCGAAGAAGTCGGCGAGTGTCAGGGCGAGCAGCACACACACGGACAGCATGCCGATGATCCATGAGTGTCCGCGCGACAGGCGGTATTCCTTGCGTGGCACGTCGGGGTCGGCGTCGCATGCGTCGATGTCGCCCGGCCCATAGAAGAAATACAGGCGCACCCATAGCCAACACAGCATGATGATCGCGATGAGCGCGGCGACGCGCAACGCGGTCCATCCTGCGTCGAGCGCGGCCGCATGGTCCTCCAGCTTGAGCGCCGCGCGTGCGACGAACACGAAGTAGGCGATGAAGCCGCATGTGATGAGTGGCGTGAGGATGATGTTGCCGATGATGAGCGTCTTCGTCTGTGGTGCGTAGCGGTGCACGAGCGTGCGGCCCTTGCGGCCGGGCGATTCGACGTCGCAACTGCCGCGCCGCGAGAACGCGATGCAGCAGCCGATGACGACGGCGAGCCACAGCAGCACGACGAGCACATCGACGATGATTATCTCAAGGAGCGAATGGACGCAGCCGGGTTTCACGTTCGCCGGGACCGCGAACTCCTGGAACGGCTGCGTGCCCGCGATCGGCGGCACCGCCCAATCCGTGGCCGTTGCGCCCGCGGCGACCGCGTTGATCCAATCCTCCAGATTGTGCGTGTAATGCTTGTCGAGTTGGAGGCCGGGAAGGGAGAGCGACGAACCGGTGCGCATCTGGTGGTTCGTCGGATAGTAGCGCACCGTCACGTTGTCGTTGCCGACGTCATGCGCGTCGTGGATGAGCTGCTGCGCGCCCTGTTCGCACGGCATCGCAGGATCCCTCGTACCGTAGTTGACGAGGAGCGGCATCGTCAGGTTGCGCCGGTAGGCGGCGGCGTCGAAGTTCGCGTATGCGGGGCCGAAGGGGGAGAAGTCGAGGCTGATGAGCTTCGGGATGATGCCGATGACGCCGCTTGGCGCGCCGATGATGTTGAGGTACTGCGTCGCCGCCATCGCCATCTGCTGGCGTGGTGCGAACACGGGGGCCGACGTCAGCACCGCGAACGCGATGTGCTTGTCCCGGTCCGCCATGAGCGTCGCGATCCATGTGCCTTCCGATTCCGCGTAGATGCCGGCTTTCGACGCGTCGACGCCGTTCCATGCGCGCAACGTGTTGAGGCCGGCGAGGTAGTCTTCGGCGTTCGATGCGTAGTCGCGCGACAGGGCCGTGTAGTTGTCGAGGCGTTTGTCCTGTACGAGCGTCGTGATGCCCGCTGACGCCATCGCGCCCGCGATGTCCCCGTAGACCTCCGAGGCTTTGCCGGTGCCCGCGCCGTGTATGAACGAGCATGCGGGGCGCCCTTCCGGTGCGCCAATCGGTTCGCGCACGATCGCGTTGACGGTCTTGCCGCCGCTTATGTTGAGGCGGATCTTCGTTTCCTTGACCTTGTAGGTGCCTTCCTGGGGTGTCGTGATGCCTTTCGCGGCGATCGCCGTGTCACTCGTCGAGACGGTGATATGCGCGCTGAGTGGCTCGATGCGCCATGGTGGCATCATCAACGCGCTCACACCGAGGAACAGTGCGAGCGTGAGCGCGGAGATGACGAGCGTCCATGCGAATTGCTTCCAGAAATGCTGCACGATTCCTCACTGTACCGTCAGCCTTGCCGATTCTTCGGCGCAAAGCGCAACGGTTCGTTCCGTCCATGGACTACCACGCCGCGCGTTCCGCTTCGTCACGTTCCGCTTCGTCGAGTGCATCGATGCCGATGAGGCGCATCGTGCACGCGACCGTCTCCTCGGCGATGTTGCCGCCGCGTCGTGCGGTGTCCTCGACGAACCGTTCGTACAGGTCGAGCGTATGCTGCCGGTACGTGCCGAGTTCGCCGCGCAGATATGTCTCGTACGATGTCTGCTCCGGTGTGTCCTGATCGGTCGTCAATACGCGCATGTTCGCGCCGATGTGGGGGTAGTGCTCCATGAATGTGCGCGCCCAGGCGACCTGCCGCGCGATGATGCGTTCCTGCTGCCTGACGCGTGCCTCGTCCAACGTCGGGATGTAGGGCGCGACGTCGCGTCCGTAGCGTTCCGGTTCGGTCGACGCCATCATGCGCGCGTATTTCTCCTCGACGAGGTTGCGTCCGTCATGTGCCGCGGCCTCAAGGTCTTGCAGATACGATGTGAGCAGCGCGTCGGGCCATGTCATGAACTGGCTTGTGCGCATGAGTGTGAACATCGGTTTGTTGCCTTGGCATGACGCACGGCCGCCTTCGTTCACCGTGTGCTGGAACATGTCCCATTCAGCCGCCACGATCTGCTCGATCGTGGCGCGTCGTGCATCGTCCATTGACTGGTCGTCCGTTGGTTGGTCGTTCATATGATGCTCCATCGTGTCCGTATCCGTGTGCTGTTGTGTGGGTGTCGATTGTCAGATGCTGTGCAGGCATTGTGCGGGATCGTGGATGTGCGATTCGATATAGGGGCGCTGCCATTCGAGGAAGTCGTCGTCCGAGTCGGTGAGTCCCTGCCGTTGGAGTTCGGTGACGATCTGCGCGCATATCGTGCCGATGAGGGATTCGGCCGCCTGCACATGTGGTGCGGCGCCGGCACCGCCTTCACCGAATCCGGCGCCGCCGAAGCATGCGGCGGACGCATGACGCAACAGTTCCTCAAGTTCGCCGCACACTTCGGTCAGCCGCATGCCCGCACGCCGGCTCAGCGCGCGCAATGCGGCGAAACGCCATTTGTAGTACGGTGCGTAGCCGACCGTCACCGGGTTGTTGAGCAGGAACACGAGCGACGAGACGGCCATCACATATTCGTCGATGCACAGCCATGCGGCGGCGCCGTCGCCGCGCGCGAGCATGCGCGGCACATTGTATTGGCCGGCTTGCGCGACCATGCCGAGCCCGCGTGAGATCCACGCGAGCCGCACATCGTCGGGCGGCGTGCGGAACGATCGGCGCGTCTTCGAGAACTCGCCGAGCGGATCTGCGAAGACGCGGCCGTTCGTCGCGTTCGCCAACGTCGCCTCGTCGAGCATCATCCACAGATGGGGCTCGTCGGCGTCGGGTGCGGTCGGATACCCGGTGAGCGACGTGAAGAACCCGTGTGTCGGGAACACGCCGTCACGTCTGCCGTCGCCTTGCGCGCGCGGTGATGTCGCGGAGCGCGAGACGCCGTCGAAATCGCGCGGGAGCGCTTCGTAGTCATGTTGCAGTGGTGCGCCGATGGCCGCATAGTCGTCGTCGGTGAGCCACAGGCAGAACCTCGCGCCGAAATCATGGTCCTCGGACGTCTCGTCGTCGAAGCCGAAGCATTCCGACCCGGGGCCGACGAGTCCCGCCGCGATACGGCCCGCATACCGCGGATAGCGTTCCTCGACCATCGGTTTGCCGTAGGCGAGCCAGAAGTCGCGCGCAAGCCGCATGCCGCTGCGGCGCTCCTTCGTGCGCGCGGTCGCTGCTGCGGCGTCCGTTGTGGTGGTGCCATCAACCGCCTCATTCGCCGTCTTCGTGCTCTTGGCCACGCCGTTCGTATGCGCATCATCCGCAGCCGCATGCCCCGCCCTGCCGAGCGCGTTGCGCGCCTCATCGAGATTGGCCGCGGTGATGCGGTAATAATCGGTGTCCTCGCCGTAGCAGATGCGGATGATGCCAAGTGCGCGTTCATAATAGTGCATGGCATCCGCGAAACGCCGCTGCGCGAACGCGACCTGTGCGGCCGCCGCGAGCGCGGACGCGTAATGGGCGCTGTCTTCGGCGTGCGCGTTCCGGTAGATCGCGAGCGCGCGTCCGGCGCATGCGGCGGCTTTGTCGAGCGTCGCGGCCGTGTCCGTATCCGCGGATTGTGCCGTGAGCAGCGCGAGCGCGAGGTTCGCGCATGTCGAGGCGATGTCGACGTCGGTTGCCGTGTCCACGCTGCCGTGTTCGAGGATCGCGAGTGCCGTGCGCAGTTCGTCGACCGCCTGTGCCGTGCGCCCCGTCTCGCTGTAGAGCATCGACAGGTTGTTGTGGAGCGCCGCGAGCCGTCGATCGTCAGGTCCGTAGACGTGTGCGGCGCATGCGAGCGCCTGCGTGTAGAGGTCTTCGGCCTGGGCGTAGTTGCCGGCCGCGCGTTGCGATGTCGCCGCGTTGATGAGCGTCGTCGCCCACGCTTCGGTGCCTTCGAATCCAAGGCGCAACGCGAGTTCGATCGCGCGTTGGATGATCCACTGGTTGTCCTGGTGCCGCGATTGCGAACGGTAGAATCCCATCGTCTCGTTGAGCACGGTGAGCAGGCCGGGTATGTCTCCGGCGTTCTCGGCGGCGTCCATCGCGTCAAGGAGGTACGGTTCCGCCTTCGTCGCCGCCTCGTGGCGCGCGAAGATGGCGTCAAGACCGTCGAGGAAACGGTCGACGTCGAATCCGTCGTCCTTGCCGTCGTCCGCGCCGTGCGCATCCGCGCCGCCGTACGCATCGTGCACGTCCGCGCCATGCATGTCCGTGCCATGCGCGTGCGCATCGGTCGCATGTCCTTGCGCGCCTGCGCTGAACATCGTCAGTTTCGCGAGCAGATCGTCCTCGTCATCGTGCGCCATCGCCGCTCCCGTCGTCCTTCGCGGGCGTCCGATGCGGCGTCCGCGTCACTGACCACCATCGTAGGGCATTCGCGCGCATACACGCCGTCCTTGCGATCGCCTTGTGCGAACAGATGTTCGAATATGCGGCGTGTCGGGCACGGAAACGGCACTGTCACACAATGTGGCGGTCGGCCGCCCACAAGGTCAGCTCGTTGCGGTTCGACAGCTGCAGTTTGCGCAGCACCGAACTCACATGGGTCTCGACCGTCTTGACCGATATGAACAGTTCGGCGGCGGCTTCCTTGTACGTATAGCCGCGCGCGATGAGCCGCATGACCTCCTGTTCGCGCGTCGACAGGCGGTCGAGTTCGTCGTCGTGCGCCTCCTCGTCCGCGCCGTTCGCGCCTGCGGGGGCGCCTTGGAACGCGGAGAGCACGAATCCCGCGAGTTTGGGGGAGAAGACCGCGTATCCGTCGGCGACCTGCTCGATCGAATGGATCAGTTCGTTGCCGGTGATCGTCTTCGTCACATACCCACGTGCGCCCGCGCGGATGACGGCGCCGACGTCCTGCGCGGAATCGGACACCGAGAGTGCGAGGAACGCCGACGATGGCGACAGCGGCTGCGATGTCGTGAGGATCTCGGCGCCGCCTCCGCCGTTGCCGCCGGGGACGTGCACGTCGAGCAGGACGACGTCCGGTTTCGTGTCCGCGATCATCATGACCGACGATTCGACGTCGGCCGCCTGCCCGACGATGTCGAAATACGGCGTGAGCGTCGCGATGACGCCCGCCCTGAACATCTCATGGTCGTCGACGACGGCGATCCTCGTGCGCGCCGTATGCTCCTCATCCTGCCCGCTCATACGCGTTCCTTTCCTGCTTCCTGTGCGTCCGTATGCGCGTTCGCGCGCGTCGCGTCCTGTGACGCGATCGGCATATGCATGCGCACTTCGGTGCCCCACTGCGGCCGCGATACGATTTCGACGCTGCCGCCGCGGCGTCTGATGCGTCCGATGATTGATTCGCGTATGCCAAGCCGTTCGGGTGGCACATCCTCCATGCGGAATCCATTGCCATGGTCGCGCACGAACACCTCGACGAGCGCATCCGACGCCTCACAGTACACCGATACGGGTTCGCCGCCATGGGTGACCGCGTTGACCATCGCCTGCGCGGCTGCGTCGAGCAACGCGTCCGTCTGCGCGCTTGGGCGCGCGTCGCCGACGGTGACGACCTCGATTGGTTTGCCGTGGCTGTCCTCGATTTGTGCGGCGATCTGCGTGAGCCCCGCGTTGACCGACCGGTCCGAGGTTTTGCGTTCCTGATACAGCCAGCTGCGCAGTTCGCGTTCCTGTGAACGCGCGAGCGTGAACACGGTCTGTGGTTCGTCCGCGTGCAGTTGGATGAGCGCGAGCGTTTGCAGCACGCCGTCGTGCAGATGTGCGGTCATGTCCGCGCGTTCCTCCTCGCGTTCCTTCAATGCGCGCTCGTTCGTGAAGCCGCGCATGAGCGCCATGATCCATGGGGTGAGGGTGCCGATGACGGCGAACACGAGGAGCAGTCCGCTGACGAGGCTGCGCGCGAGCGTGACTTCGCCGTTCGAGAACAATGGCTGTACGAGGAAGACGACGTATGCGACGAATTCGAGCGCGACGCCGATCGCCGTCGTCGCGATCTGCCCATGCGGCGCGTTGTAGCGCATCCATGCGATGCCGAGGCCGATGATCGCGAGCGCGGCGGGAAGGATGCCGCCTGCACGCGAGGATGCCATGTTGAACATGATCGCGCATGCGATGAGCGATACGCCGAGCGCCGCGAACAGTGCGGGCTTCGACGCCTCCTCGAAGAACTGTTTGAGGCTTTCGCCCGAAAGCGTGGGCGTCGATGCGTCAAGGCCCGTGTAATCGTCGATCCCGGCGATGGGCTGCGCCGTGGTGCCCGACCCCGCATTGCCTTTCGCGAGCGGCGCGTCGGCCGCATTGCGCCGTTCCGCGATGCGCTGCGCCTCGGCGACCGGGTCGCCTGCGGGTACGAGGAGCCACAGGGCCACATAGGCGGCGAGACCGACGCCGTACAGCACGCATGCCGCGATGAACGCGAGCCGCACCCAGGCCACATGGACGCCGAGATGCATGCTCACGCCGCGCGCGACGCCGGCGATCCAGCGCCCTTTGCGTGGGCGCATGAGCGGCAGCCGCGCCGGCAGCAATGGCCGTGCGGCCGTTTCGGGCATCAGTGCCCGCGGCACCGGTGTGGCCCATGTCTCGGAAACGTTCTGCATGCCTACCATTGTGCCGCCCTTCGGGGAGAAAACCGAGCCCTGACGACAAGAATCAGGGGTTTTTCAGGGTGTCCCCTGAGGTGTTTCCCGCGGACGGCCTGCTGTAATGGAGCCATGAGCAACACACAGTACAACCCGCAGTCGCCGCAGGGGCAAGACGGCGCACAGGGATATCAGGCACCGAACGCCCAGCCGCAACCGACCGGCATGAGGCCGGAGGCGAGCTTCTTCCGTTGGATCCGCGAAAGCCGCGTCGAACGCACGAACAACCGCGTCATCGCCGGTGTTTGCGGGGCGATCGCACGCGAACTCGGCTGGAACGTGACACTTGTCCGTGTCCTCATGGTCGTCGCGTTCTTCTGCGGCGGTTTCGGCGCCGTGCTCTACGGCATCAGCTGGCTGCTGCTTCCCGACGAGTTCGACCACAGGATCCTCCTTGAGGAGGCGATCGACGGACACTGGGACTGGTCGTTCGTCGGCGTCATCCTCTGCATCCTCATCGGCGGATTCAGCGGCTTCGGCTTCTTCTGGTGGGGGTCGTGGAGCGTCAACGTCGGCGCGTTCCTCTTCGCCGCGCTCGCGTTCTTCCTGCTCGTCGACAACGGCCGCAGGCGCTTCGCCGCACAGGCCGGCGCACCGGGCGGCCCAATGCCGGGCCCGGGCTCCGCGCCGATGACGCCTCCGGCGAACATGCCCTATGGCGGCGCGATGCCGGCGAACGGACCCGCACCAACGCCAGCCCCATCAGCCCCATCCACATCGCCGCAGAATGGCCATCCCTTTCCGGCCGACATGTATATGAGCGGCGGCGAACCCGTCGATACAGCGCCGGCGTACGCCGCGGCGGCTCCGCAGCCGTCCGCGCCACAGCGGCCGGTGCAGCCGTCCACGCCAGCGCCGGCGGCCGCCGTGCCGACCTACACGGCCCCGGCGCCCGCACCGCGCCCTGACCGGTTGAAGACCGCACGCCGCAAGCCTGCGGGACCGGCGCTCGTCCTGCTCGTCCTCGGGCTCATCATCGCGTCGATGTCGATCTGCTCGTTCGCCGTGCGCGGCCTGTCGTTCGCGAGCTCGCTCCAGCCGGGCGTCCTCTACGCGGGCGTCGTCTGCGCCGTGATCGGCGTCATCATCATCGTCCTCGGCTGCTCCGGACGCCGTACGGGCGGCCTGCATCCGTTCGCATGGATCGCGATGTTCGTCGCGTGCTGCATGATGGTCGTCGGCGGCGCATGGACCGCCGTGAACGTCTACAAGCACAGCATCGACCACGATTACACGCCGATAAGCCTCGCGGGCGGCAACGTCGAACTGACGTCGTCCGCCGACGACCTGCGCAAACTCGAACGCGGCATCGCCGTGACCGGCAACAGCTACCGCCACAACCAGCTCAGCGTCAACCTGTCCGAGACGAAGAAGCACACGGTGTGGCTCAACGACGGGCATCCGGGCACGAGCACCTGCCCGACGGGACGCATCCCGATGACGGTCACGAACGCGCGCGTCGTCGTGACGATCCCCGACGGATGCTCGTGGAAGATCGAAAGCGGCGGCGCGAACTACCACACCGATTCGATCGGCGGTCCGTACACGATCATGTCACGCGGCAGCCGCTTCGCCGACATCGACATCGTCGGATGGGACAACGACGACATCGTCGGCTACTCGCACGTGCGGATCCCCGGTATCGAAGTCGAAGTCGGCGGCACCGACGACGACATCGACGATGAAGACACCGACGAAGACACGAACGATGAAGACGCCGACGACGAAGACACGAACGACGACACATGGGTCGCGACCGATGACATGTACTTCACGTCGCGCAAGATGGCGGACCTGTGCACGGGCCTGAGCGTCCAGGGCGGCCACGTCGATCTCGCGTCCGACGCGAACGCGCAGATGAAGCGACTCATCGAACACGACAAATACTGGCCGTGCGCGGTGAGCGCGGACAAAGCGCCGAAGGAAGCCGAACTCATCCTCGAGCCGAACGTGCTCATCTCGGGCGGCGTGAGCGTACGGTACGCGTCGCAGCGCTGAGCGAACACCGAACGGACTCAAGAAATGGATACCGACATGAACAACGCAACAGACCGCACCCACGATGACGACACCGAAGTCATCGCACAGGTCGACGAAACGACACCGATCGACGAAACGACACAGGTCGAAGATACAGTGCTCGAACACACCGCGCAGACGACGGAGCTCGATGTGCCGTTGAGTGAACGGTTCGCGGACTTCGACGACGACGCGAACGCCATCCCCGACGACGGGGACACGCGCGAGATGCCTGCGCAGACGCGTGTGATGCCTGCGCAGACGCGCGCTGCCGACGACACGACCATCGTGATCGAACAGGTCGACGTCGCCGACGACACGCCGACTTCGGCGTTGCCGGTGAGCGACGACGCGACGCAGCCGCTCTCCGGATGGTCGTGGTCGTCGGACGCGGCGGACGACGTTACCGAAACGGTCACTGATGGGGACACAGTCGCCGAAGCGAACACGGTCGTCGATGACGATGCGACGGGCGACGGCGAAACGATGGACAGCGCGGCGCAGGATGCGGATACGCGGACCGCCGTGGACGATGCGGCCGCCTACACGGCGTCCGCGGACGTGCCGCCGACGCCGCCCGCGGACGGCGTGCCGATGTACAGCGCGCCGCAGCCGGACATCGTACCGAAGGATCCCGTCCGTCCAAGCGGACCGAGCGCGGCGACGATCGTCTTCGGCAGCATCGTCACACTCGTCGGCGTGATCACGATCGTCATCGCCGCCTGTATGAACACGAACACATTGCAGTTCGTCGATTGGCGGGAGACGATCAACTGGATCCTCATGGGACTCGGTGTGCTGCTGTCCGTCGTCGCGATCGTGTGGGGCGTCGTCGCACACGTGCGCAACCGCCGACGCGACACGGCGCCCCCACAACCGTGAACGACTTCAACCGACCTCATGGTGACGAAAGGAGACGATAGGGACACACCACTCAACCAGGACGCCGCGGGCACCTCGCTTTTCCAGTTACCCATATCGTGACCGCGGCCGACTCACACGGACGCCGTCCCCACCGCTTCGCCGCGCCACGCTCGCAGCGAAGCGATGGGGACGGCGTTCCGCTTGCTACAGTGGCACACGTGGCACGGGGACGCGAACGGCGCGGCAATCGCACCACGGAAGGAACGGTCATGGACACGGCGAAGGACACAGGACGGCATCTGTTCACGGCGCGCACGGTGACCGCCGTCATGCCGCGGCGCGGCGGCGGCGAGACGACGGTGTTCCGCGGACTCTCATTCGATGTGGACGGCGGTGAGGTCGTCGACGTGACGGGACCGTCCGGATCGGGCAAATCGACATTGCTGACCGCATTCGCGCGGCTCAACGTGCACACAAGCGGCACATTCGCGCTCGACGGCAGGGATTCGGACACGTTCACACCGCAGATGTGGCGCAGCGTCGTCGCCTACCTCCCGCAGACGCCGACGCTCATCGGGGACACGGTCGCCGACGCGATCCGGCTGCCATGGACGCTCAAAGTACGGCACAGCGAACGTGCGCACGAACCAAAGGATCTGCTCACCGACGCGCACATCCGCGCGACGCTCGACGACATGGGTTGCGCGGACATCGACCTCGACCGCGCGCCGCGCGACCTGTCCGGGGGGCAGGCGGCGCGCGTGAGCCTTGCGCGGACATTGCTGACGAAACCGCGCGTATTGCTCGCCGACGAAGTCGACGCGGGACTCGACGAGGAGAACGCCGACAAAGTCGCCGATCTGCTCAAGAAGGCGGCGGACAACGGGACCGCCGTCGTGCGCATACGGCACCGTGCGCCCGACGGACGTGCGACGCGCATGGTCGTGCTCAAGGACGGCGTATTGCGCGATGTGCCGCTGCCGACGGCCGCGCAGGTCGCGGCTGCGGCGCGCGACGACGACTTCGGCGGCGACGACGTGGCGGCTGCCGCGTCAGTGGATGGCGCTGACGGTGCGGACAGTGCTCTTCGGAAGGAACGGTGAACGGATGAACGGATATTTCGATATCGATATCTGGGGACTCGTCGCGGCCGTCGTCATGGTCCTCATCGCGGCGGGCATCTCGGCGTTGATGAAAACAGGCGTCGCGACATCGCTCGTATGGGCGACCGCGCGTTCGCTCGTGCAGCTGCTCGCGATGGGCTTCATCCTGCAGTACGTGATCCGTCAGGACAATGTGTGGCTCGTCATCGGACTCATCGCGCTCATGCTGCTCGCCGCGGTGCAGATCACGATGGGACGCGCGACGGGTGCGCCGAAAGGCCTCGTCGGCATCGTACTGCTCGCGCTCGTCGTCACGATGCTGCTCATGCTCGCGATCGTCGCGGAACTCATCGTGCGTCCGAAACCGTGGTATGCGCCGCAGCTCGTCGTGCCCCTCACCGGCATGCTCCTCGGCAACACCGTGAGCGCGCTCGCGCTTGGCCTGAGCAGGTTCTTCGAATCGATGCGCGAACGGTACGCGGAAGTGAACACGTTGCTTGCGCTCGGCGCGACGAAATGGGAGGCGGCGAAACCGTCGATGATCTCGTCGATACGCCTCGGGCTGCTTCCGTCGGTCGCGATGCTCGCGTCGAGCGGCATCGTGACGATCCCCGGCATGATGTCCGGGCAGATCATCGCGGGGAAGAGTCCCGTGAGCGCGGCGAAATACCAGTTCGTCATCCTCGCGGCCGTCGCGGCGCTTACGCTCGTCGCGGATTCGATCATCATCGCGCTCATCTACAAACGTTGTTTCATCTCGTATGACCGGTATTTCGTGCCGGAACCGGCGAAACAACTGAGCCTCAAGGACCTCATCCGGTTGCGCAAGGACGTCCATCCCGACGAAAGCGCGGCCGAACTCAAGCGTGCGGCCGCCGACGACCGGCGTATGTCGGCGCGGTAGCGGCGTGTGCGGGTGGGTTGGCAGGTCGGAACTGTGGAACGGGACGGAAATGGCCCTGTGTGCGGGTGGGTTGGCAGATGGCGTCTGCCAAGCGGGACGGAACGGGTGGGTTGGTTGGTCGGGACTGTGGAACGGGACGGAAACGGCCCCGTTTGCGGGTGGGTTGGTAGGTGGCGTCTGCCAAACGGGACGGAATGGGTGGGTTGGTTGGTCGGAACTGTGGAACGGGACGGCAACGGCCCCGTTTGCGGGTGTGTTGGTAGGTGGTGGCTGCCAAACGGGACGGAACGGTGGAGTTGTGTACCGGTCTGCGTGCTATTCCGTGGCGCGGTACGCTGACGGCTGCGTAAGCGTACCGGGGTGCGGAAACAAAAAACCTCACCCGGAGGTGAGGTTTCGTGGTCGGGCTGGCGAGATTTGAACTCGCGGCCTCTTCGTCCCGAACGAAGCGCGCTACCAAGCTGCGCCACAGCCCGATGTTGCATTTCGGCAACAGATGACAGTTTACGCATCTGTGAAGGAATTGCAACTTCGGCGTGTCGCAGATGTTGTGCAGCGGTGCCGACGCCGTACGTACGTAAGTGTGCGGTGCAGTGGTGCGATGATGTACGACGACGTGCGGCGGTGGATACAGGGGACACCATGAGGTGGCACAAGGAATCGCACATGTATCGTGAACAGGTATCTTGGGTAGTATCCAGCAACAGTATCTATCTATAGGTAGTGGCGGGTGGCTACACTGGTGCGCTATACCAAGTCCACGCCGCGGCGCCCGCACGCATACGCACGATTGGGCGATGGGGTACTCGAACCCCCGACATCCAGCGCATGCCGCGCACATGCGCACCGACGCCGCGAAGCACACGAAGAACGAGAACGAGGACATGAGCGAACACAACGTGAATACCGAGAACGAACCGACCACCGATGCGCCTGTCGACGAGACCGTCGTCGTCAAGGACGAGGAGGTCGCCGCGCCGTCGATGAGCACCGTCGAACGTGCCGAACTGCTGCTCAAGCAGGATGAGACGATCGCACGCCGCATCGACGAGGGTGCGACGCTTGACGAGGCCGTCGATCCGTCGAACAAAGAGTTCGGGCCGCTCGCGCACCCGGAGCAGGTGCAGATGCGCGTCGCGAAACGCGCGATGATGCTCAAGGACGGCCTCAACCCGTATCCGGTCTCGCTTGATGTGACGGACACGATCGAGGCGGTGCGCGCGAAATGGGACGGCAAGCTTGAGCCGGGCGCGGAGACGGGCGACACGGTCGGCATCGCGGGCCGTGTCCTGTTCATCCGCAACGCCGGCGGCCTGTGCTTCGTGCAGCTCGCGGCGGGCGACGGCACGACGATCCAGGCGATGCTTTCGAAGAAGCAGATCGGCGCCGATTCGCTCAAGCTCTTCAAGCAGCTCGTCGACCTTGGCGACCACCTGTTCGTCAAAGGCCGTGTGATCGCGTCGAAGACCGGCGAACTGTCCGTGTTCGCCGACGAATGGGCGATCGCGTCGAAGGCGCTCCAGCCGCTGCCGACATTGCACAAGGAGCTCAACGAGGACACGCGCACGCGCAAGCCGTACATCGGCATGATCGCGGACGAGAAGATCCGCAACATGGTGCGCAACCGTTCGAAGGCCGTCTCGTCGCTGCGCCACACGTTCGAGGAACACGACTTCCTCGAAGTCGAGACGCCGATGCTCCAGACGATCCACGGCGGCGCTGCCGCACGCCCGTTCACGACGCATATGAACGCGTTCGACCTCGACCTCTATCTGCGCATCGCGCCGGAACTCTTCCTCAAGCGCTGCCTTGTCGGCGGCATCGACCGCGTGTTCGAAATCAACCGCGACTTCCGCAACGAAGGCGTCGACGCGACGCACGCACCCGAGTTCACGATGGTCGAAGCCTACGAGGCGTACGGCAACTACGACACGATCGCGGCACTCGTCAAGGAACTCGTCCAGAAGACCGCGATCGACGTCTTCGGTTCGACGAAGGTCACGCTCCTCGACGGCACCGAATACGACTTCGGTGGCGAATGGAAGCAGATGAGCATGTACGATTCGCTCTCCGAAGCGCTCGGCAAGGAGATCACCCCGGACACGTCCGTCGAAGAACTCGGCAGCATAGCCGACAAACTCGGCGTCGAACGCGACGACGTCGAGAACCACGGCAAACTCGTCGAACACCTCTGGGAACACTTCTACGAGGACAAACTCTACGAGCCGACGTTCGTCCGTGATTTCCCCGTCGAGACGTCGCCGCTCGTCAAGGCGCACCGCAGCAAGCCCGGCGTCGTCGAGAAATGGGACCTCTACGTGCGCGGCTTCGAACTCGCGACCGGCTACTCCGAACTCAACGACCCGATCGTGCAGCGCGAACGCTTCGTCGCGCAGGCGAAGGACGCGTTGGCGGGCGACGAGGAGGCGTGTGACATCGACGAGGACTTCCTTGAGGCGCTCGGCGTCGGCATGCCGCCCGCGGGTGGCATGGGCATGGGCATCGACCGTCTGCTCATCGCGCTCACCGGCGCGACGATCCGCGAGACGATCACGTTCCCGCTCGTCAAACCACTCAACAGCTGACCGTCATTCCGCCGACCGTTGTCGGTGACGGTTGTCCGATCGTCCGACGCGGTCGCGCGGCGAGGTGTTCCACCCGCCGCGCGACCGCGTTCGTCGTTGTATTGCCGTCCTCAATCGTTTCGCGGTGGGGTGGAATGGCGGCATAATTGGACACCTCATGTAAAGTGAACACCGTAACCAATCTACGGATAGGAAGAAGAGGACTCATGGACCCGAATCAGCAGCCGGGCGCGCCGATGCCGCCTCAGGGCGCCCCGATGGCGCAGCCGTCAGCGCGGGGGTCGTTCACACCGCCACAGCCGCAGCGTCCGCCGCAGGTCGCACAGCCGCAGCAGGTGCCGGGTGCCCCGTATATGCCGCCTCAGGGCGCGCCGCGTCCGCAGGGTGCGGCGAACGGCGGCGACTTCATGAAGACGCTCGCGACGCGCATCCAGCTTGGCAACCTGCATATCATCTATGCCGACTTCATCACGTTCTTCGGTGCGCTTCTTGGCGTCATCGCCGTGTTCGTGCCGTTCTTCTCCTACTCGGGAGAAACTGTGGCGCTCATCGCGTCGGATTCCGGCGGTGTCTTCTTCGGTTGGCAGTTCCTCGTGCTCACCGTTGCGATTGCAGGCCTCGCGTTCATCAACAACAAGGCCGTCCCGCTCACGCTCGCAATCGTCTATGTGTTGCTCTTCATCGACAATCTCGCATGGGGCGGCTTAAAAACATACGGGGGATTGCATTACCACGTCGGCTTCTATCTGATGCTCTTCGCCGCTATCTTCATGCTTGCCGGCACGATCATTGCGATGTGGCTCGAATCGCAGCAGACGAAGCTCCTCAACGGCACCGCGCGCCCTGCACAGCCGGCGCCGACCGCCTATCCGGCGCCAACGAACGCCTATGTCAACAACGGTTGGCAGTCCGGCGTCCCGCCGCAGCAGCCCGTCGGCACGACCGACACGAGCAATTGGCAGTTCGGTGTGCCGAACCGGCCGCAGCAGGCGACCCCTGCGCCGGCCCAGCCCGCGCCGACCGGACAGTTCCCGGTCGCGCCGTCCGCCGCTCCGGCAGCCTCTGCCGCCCCGAACGCCGCCGCCGCCCCGAACGCCGCCGCCCCGAACGCCGCCGAGAGCCCACTCCCGCCGTATGCGGCCCCGCGCGGCCAGCACGCCGCGCCGAACGAGCCGCCGACGCCGGGCAATCCGCTCATCTGATCCGTCCCGGTGACGCGTCGTCGTCACCGATGCCGGTACCTCCACGAAGGCCTCCGTCACGCGCGGAGGCCTTCGCATAGGTGCGTATGTTCGCACGACCGACGATATAGTCGATGCCTTCGCTATCATATGTGCATTGATTGAGCACATCGAGCGGACAGGACAAGGCAACCCGTGACGATCGAACAATACATTTCCGGTATGCGTCTGCGTACGCTTCCGCTTGGCGTCGCACCCGTATGGATCGGCGCGGCGGCGGGCGTCGGCGTCGTGCGCGACCGCGCCGCCGCATCCGCGGCGCCGTCGTGCACGATGTTCCACGGTGGTACGTCGTGTGTGCCGGATACCGCGCGCACGGCGACCGTCATCGTATTGTGTCTGCTCGTCGCGGTGCTGCTGCAGATCGCCGCGAACTTCATCAACGATTACTCCGATGGCATGCGCGGCACCGACGCGCACCGCGACGCGCGTGTGATCAACGCGCACCTCGACGACCTTGAGACACCGATCGACCGGATCGAAGTGCCCCCAGCGCGCCTCGTCGCATCAGGCGTGCCGCCGAAGCATGTGCTCGCGGCGGCTGTCGTCAATGCGGCGCTCGCATGTGCATGCGGCGTCGGCGTCATCATCGTGACCGGCTACTGGTGGTTCGCCCTCGTAGGCCTCGCGTGCCTCGTGGCCGGATGGTCGTATGTGGGCGGCCGCCATCCTTACGGATACCGTGGATTCGGGGAACTCGCCGTCTTCGTGTTCTTCGGGCTTGTCGCGACACTCGGCACGACGTTCGCGGTCGCGGGCGCCGTGGACGCGGCCGCATGGGTCGGCGCCATCGCGATCGGCTTCGTCGCCGTGAGCGTATTGAGCACGAACAACCTGCGGGACATCGATGAGGACCGCGCCGCCGGCAAACGCACATGGGCCGTACGTCTCGGGCGTACTTGGTGCACCGTGTGCACGGTCGCGCTCATCGCGGCCGTCGCCATCGCCGCGCTCGCCGCATGGGCCGCGACGAGCATCACCGGGGAGCGGCTGCCGCATTTGTCGGTCCTCTACGTGTTCTTCGGCATCCTCGGCGCGGTGTGCGTCGCGCTCACCGGATGGTTCGCGTCCCTTGACATCATCAAACGCCACTATATGCGCGCGATGCGTTCGCTTGGGCTGCTCGCGCTCGCGGCCGCGCTCACGTTCAACGGATTCGCATTGATGTGGTGAGTGCCTCGACGATATCGACGATACAATCGACGATATCGTGGAACACTGTGTGAAACATACAGTTCCGTGGTGCGACCGTCGTCCTGACGATGTGAGCGCGCGCACCGACGCGACACCTGCGCCGCGTGCGCACGGAATTTTGGCAGCACGCACCGCTAGACTGAAACGTATGACATATAAATTGGTACTGCTCCGACATGGTCAGAGCGAATGGAACAAGACAAATCAGTTCACCGGCTGGGTTGACGTCCCGCTGACCGACAAGGGCCGCGAGGAAGCCAAGAACGGTGGCAAGCTCATGAAGGAGAAGGGTGTCCTCCCGGACATCGTCTTCACGTCGCTGCTGCGCCGCGCGATCAACACGGCGAACATCGCGCTCGACGAGGCCGACCGCCTGTGGATTCCGGTCAAGCGTGACTGGCGTCTCAACGAGCGTCACTACGGTGCGCTCCAGGGCAAGAACAAGACCGAGATCCGCGAGGAGTACGGCGACGAGAAGTTCATGCTGTGGCGCCGCTCCTATGGCACCCCGCCGCCTGAGATCGACCCGAACGACCAGTACGCGCAGAACAACGACCCGCGCTACGCCGGCGATCCGGTTCCGGAAGCCGAGTGCCTCGCCGACGTCGTCGCCCGCGTCGAGCCGTATTGGGAAGCCGAGATCATCCCGGAGCTCACGAGCGGCAAGACCGTGCTCATCGCCGCCCACGGCAATTCGCTGCGCGCGATCGTCAAGATGCTCGACGGTCTGACCGAAGAGGAGATCGCGAAGGTCAACATCCCGACCGCGATCCCGCTCGTCTACGAGCTCGACGAGAACTTCAAGCCGATCAAGAAGGGCGGCGAGTACCTCGATCCCGAAGCCGCCGCCGCCGGAGCCGCCGCCGTCGCCGCGCAGGGTCAGAAGTGATTCCCGCACTGGACGTCGTGCCGCGCTGATCAATCCTGATCAACGATGACGATGTGGCCGGTTCCATCAGCTGATGGAACCGGCCACATCGTCATTGGAGGGGAAACGCGTTCAGCGCGCCACGCACGCCGTGCGCGTATCGTAGTAGCGCGTCAGTTCCGTGTATGTCCTCGCATGTGCGCACGTCACCTCGGCCATCTCCCTGACGAACGGCTCCGGCCAGATCGCGAACGCGCCGTAGGACGCCGCGTGTTCGAGGAGCCACATGCGCATGTCCTCCTCGGCTGCGCTCAGCGTCACGATATGCCATGTGCGTGAATCGGACGAGTCGGTCGCCGGTTTGACGCGCTTGATCACATGTCCGTAGTCGTCGCGCAGCCGCCCGAGCATCGCGCCGTCGACGCGCAACCGCAGCGTATGCGCCGCTCCCATGACCATATGGGTGCGTTCGTTGATGAACGTGATCGGATCGAAGGGTGCGAGTCCCGTGTCGTCGCGCGATGCGCCGTTGATGTCCCAAGCGTCCATCGGGATGCGGATCGCGTCGTCCTTGATGCGCACGTCGCGCACATGGTCGAGTTCGTAGCAGTGCAATCCCATCAGCGGATCGTTGCCTGCGGCGCCCATCGGCATGCCGGTGTTGTGCAGATGGCCGATGAGATGGAACCGGTCGTTCTTGACGACGACCGCGTATGGGTCGACGAACCGCGTCGCCGCCGTCATCGCGTGCGTGTTGAGTTCGTCGATGTCGCTGAACTCACCGAAGATGTCGACCGTTTCGTACGTGAATGTGACCGCGCGGCCGGCGGTGATCGCCTCCGTCAGGTCGCGCACGACCGCCATCATCGAGACGTTCGCCTGTGCGACGTCGTCGGATTCGCGTTTCGTGAGCGTCGGCAGCGCGTCGTCGTCGTCGGTGAGGTTGCACAGCATGTCGAGGACTTCGCCGACGAGGCACGAGTTGAGGCGCGACGAACGCAACATTGTCGCGAGGAGTGTCGCGACGCCGCTGTCGACGATCGGGGTGATGTATGTGCCGGGACGGTAGTCGGTGACGCCCTGTGCCTTGAGTTCCTTGACGTCTATTCTGCGCGGCTGTGTGCCGAGGATGCGGTGTGTCTTGAGATAATCAAGGTAGTTGTAGATTGTGCGGATTCCGGGTTCCTTGAATGTCGGGTGGTCCGGATTGTCTTCGAATGTGCGCACGATTTCGTCGCGCATCTGCCTGACCGTCAATCCGTGGTGCGCGTCCGTGTGCTTGAGCAGCACGAGCCACAGGTCGAATGCCCCATAGTTGTGTCCGTCGTTCGATTTCTTGTGCGCCGTCATATCGATCCGTCCTTCCATATCGCGATCCATCCGTTGTGTGGTCGCGGTCCGTTCGTGTATCCGTACCGTCCATTCCACGCTACCGCCGCTATCATCAATGATGAAAAATATTGCATACGCAAGTTGTGAGTAAGTATCATGTGTGTCGCGTGCGTTGTGTGCAGGCACATGCCACGTCGCGCGCGTCCGTCGTCTATCATGGGGAACGATATGCCGCGCCGTGGTGTATCGGTCGGTTCGCCGGGAGGAAACATGGCACAGGAGTACGCGAGTGATGAGGCTGCCGCCGAAGAGGAAGCGTACCGTGTCGCCGCAGGCCTGCGCAATGGTGTATGTACCGATGCCGACGGCGGCGTCGAAGGCCTGTTCTGGGTCGATGCGGACACGACGCTCGCGCAATTGCAGCACGCGCTCGACATGTTCAGTGCGGCGGCCCCGACCGTGTTCACGTACGAAGCGGTCGAATGCCCGCAATTCACCGTCGACGACCTGCTCGACGACCACTACCATTTCCGTGACGATCCAAGTGCGTTCATCCCGAAACAGACGTATGCGGAGGATGGCGAACTCCACGTCGGCTACTATCTCGTCGCCGACGAGGGACCGTGGTTCCCGGGGCGTGCGGTCGACATCGAAGGGGACGGCCGTCTTGTGAGCGCAATCGAGACGAGCACAACGTATACCGAGGACGGTACTCCAAGTGCGCGATCGAGCATCGACTATATCAATGGTGTGTTCGATGCGGACTCCGTCGACCGCATCGTCGCATATTTCCACGATCGTCCGTCGTCGGGGGTCTTCCTCGTCAAGGAACTGCGTACAGGGCTCGCGTTCCCGGTGACGCCGCGTTCGGTGCTCGATTGGCGCACCGACCGCATCGAGGACGCGGGCGGTGCCGCGGTGCGCAAGGACTGCATCGATTGCATAAGCCACGCGCACTACATCGTCCACCATCCGCTTGGCCGCGCCGACATACACGAACACTGACATACGTGACCACTGACGCAACATATTTCCTGTCCGCTGACGATGGCCGACACTGGGGACGAACCCAAGTGCACAGCGAAGGAAAGGTACAACGATGGCCATGACGATAGGGAACAGGACATACGCGGGCGTCGACGTGACGTCGAACGCCGACGGCACACGAGTGAGCATGACGGTGCCGATGTCGCCGACGATGACGTACGGCGACGTGCGCGCGATCGTCGACGAGATCGCGCGCACGTCGCGCGGGACGATGCGGTTGCGCGTCATCAACGCACCGGACTACGACATCCCCGACCTCTACGACGATGACGGACGCCGCAAACAGCGCTACCAGCCGCCGATCCCGATGACGAACCAGTCCGGCGCACGCCAATACACCGTCTACGACACGCTCGGATTCTGGAATCCGTACGATGCGCGGCAATTCGACGCGCACGAGGGGTTCACGCCATACGTGAGCACCGTGTGCGAACGTGGCGACGACGGCCGCATCGTCTACGACGCCGACGAGTTGCGCTACAACGACGTGTTCGACAGGGCCGCGTTCGACACCCTCATCCCCGACTTCGGCGCGGGCGACGACATCGGCGTCTACATCCTCGAGGAATCCAACAGCGGCGTATGCGTGCCGCTCACCGAGGATTCGTGTGTGCTATGGAAATTCGACGACGACGGATGGAACATCGTCAACCGCCTCACCGTCATATCGGGTGCCGCGATGCGCCGCGAGCGGTGGCAGCATGCGCTCGTCAACGGCGACGCGTACGTGCATGACCTGGGCAGCGACGACACCGCGCACCGCGCACGCTACCGCGACATGTGCCTCGACGCGGAGATCGCGCGCGACGAGAACCTGCTCGCGCGCGCATTGCGTGGCGAGGACGTGCATGGCGAACTCGACGCGCTCGCGCGGCGCACGACGCCGCTCGTCGAACCGAAGTGAGCGCCGCGCACACGGATACGGATACGAATACGACTACGACTATGGATACAGACGGATACGGATACGAAAGGACGCGAGGAATCATGGGGACAGCGACATTGGTGCGGGGTATGACGGCGCACAAGACGGCGACACAGGAGACGTTCGAGACGAACGTCGCGTTCGAGGAGATCGTCGACGACCACGCATTCGACGACATCGACCTTCCACCGATCGACGATGACGACGATGGCGGCGGACGCGTCTGCGAATGGAGTGACGAGGCGTGCACGCAGACGCCGGGGTACTACGTCGTCGCGTTCTGCCAGGACCCGCAGTGCGACGCGCGTCACAGGACGTACCTGTGCAAGGAGCATTACGCGTACCGCCTCAACGATACGCTGCGCCACCTCGCCGTGTGTGGCGGCGTCGCGCATGCGGTCGGCGGTGTGGAACGTGCGCGTGCAGTCGCCGCGCACGTGTGCGGATTCGGCCGCATCGGACACGCGTGAGGTGCGGTGACGCGGCGTGACGGGTGGCGGCGGCGGACCTCACCGAACCCAAGGATGCGCGCACGAGCCCGGCCAATCCGGCATGCGCCCCACGCGTCGTTGCGATGCGCATGACGAACGGCAAGGGCCAGGGACTCCACTTCGCGCAGGACAGTGAGGGATTGAAGACGGTCTATCTTTCCGGAAGCTCGAATGGTGTGTTCCCGAACGATCCGATCCGCGCGCCGAGGGGCAGTGCGATGAAAGCCCCGGCGAAGAGTGATGCGGTCACGTTGCTTGCGTTGCCGGAGGACAAGCTTGCCGCATTTGTCGACGCATGGATCGATTTCAGTCTTGCCGCCAACGTCGAACGTGACGCGCAGGCTGTCCGGCGTGCAGATGGGGCGTCCGAGGAGTGACCATCCCATCTGATTGATCGTTGGCATCCACAGGCCCGCCAGGGGACGCAGTGCATCGCGTCTCCCGGCGGGCCTGTGGTCATAGGGGGGGGCGAGTATGCGTGCGGTCGGCGCGCGCACGCGTGGATTCGGGCGTAGCACGCACATGTGAGCTCGTCGTTTGACGGATTCGGCTGGGCAGGGCCCACGGTGGGAAGTCATCGTGGCCCCTCATGGTGAGTGATAGGGGATGCGTGTGGCTGTATTCACATGGAATATGCAATATTCTGCATGTTCTGGAAACGACTACCAGAATATTGCTTGTCAATAATCACCGGATCTGACGATTGCGGAAAACGCCAGCAATGGCACCCGCATGCGAGATCCCGCAACTCAAGGAAATGAGGTAGCAATGGGTTGGTTCAGCGATGATGAACGATACCGTGTGAAGGTCAAGCACATGTTCCAGCAGGATGAGGTGCTTGCATCCGGCGTATCAAAGGAAGAAGCGGAACGCATCCGACGTGACTACACCGGACCGGGCACCGTCATCGTCGAGCCCTGCTGAGCTGGGGTATGCGGACGATAGGTGAGGGCGATGATGTCTCTCCGCACGGCTGCGGATGGACATCATCCACTGTTCGGCCGCCGAAAAGCAACGGGCGAATTGTTGAGTTGGGGAGTGATGGACCACATGGATCGCGCTGATAGCTTGGGGCATCCGCATGCTGTCTACGAAGGTGTTCGCGAAGTACGGCCGGGAGAGTATTACGCCGAATTCTGGATGTCGCCGATCGTGGATGCCATGATGCTGCAATCAGCTTTTGACGACTTCCGCATGGACGGTGCGTGCGGGCTCAGCTTTACCGTCCATCGCATACGCTCCTTTGACCGTCCGTCCTCGATGCTGTTCCTCAAAGACGACGCGCAGGATTGGCCTTGGCGTACGTTGTTGCTGCCTTGGCGCACGGATGGCACCCACATTGAGCCGCGCATCCCCGCCGCAGCCGGGGAGTTATGGGACCCATCGCATGCGCGTGCACTCGAATCCGCAGGACGTGTCCTGCCGCGCATCAATTGGGGCAATGCCTATGAGAATGGCAAACTTGTGCGTAATACACGACGCCATGTCATGTGCGTCAACGATGTATGGCGGCCGCTCGATGATTTCATTGATCATACCTTCATCGGCAATGGCGAAGATCTCGTCCAAGGTGTCTTCATTGTCCACGAGCACACGACCGATGTGATGTTCCCTGTCACTGACGCTTCAGTGCTCCAGTGGCGCATGTTCATGTCACCGACATACCGTGAGACCTATTTCAACGTTGTCGGTCGTGCGATTGCGATTCGCCGGGCATTGGCGAAGGGGCTTATCGTACAGCGGTAACGTGGAGTGGCTTGAGTGTCATATAGGTGGGGATGAAGCTGTTGTGACATATTCTGCACTCCTCGTTTCGCCGTGACAAGATAATCGCATATCAGATTAATGCTATGTGAAAGGACCATTAATGCTTCAAAAGAAGAAGATGAGAAGAAGGTATTCATGATTGAGGGCAAACGGTGGGGGATTCCTCTGTATATATTTTTTCGAACAGATAGGAGATTGTTATTATGCAGGCGCATATCTAAAACACGCAAAAGAATATGTTGAATTAGATCAATTCTATAACGATGTTTCAAAGTTGATTATTACAACACTTCCATTGAAATATATTATTGATATCGATAATCGTGAATCCGTAGAGGAAAAGAGGTAGAGGAAATGGGACTGTTCGATTCGCAGCCGAAGGAGCAAACGCCCCTCATCGATACGCCGCAGATTCGTGAGGCATATGCGCGCTGTCAGCAGGGAGGTGCCGATGGTCAATTGGCACAGTCCCAGCTCACCGCATTGGTACTTGCCGAGGTCATACGCAAGATGACGGTTGTCGTGCATGTGCCGGATTCGTCATTGTATGACGATGATGTTGAATTCGAAAAAGCTGCGCGCAAGCGCGCAGCCGCGGAAGCGCGTGCTGCCGCAAAAGGGGAGACCCTTGGTGTCCTCACTGCCCAGCGGTTGAGCAATAAGGATCTTGAAGTTAAGAAACGCCATAACGATCGTATACGGTTCCAGCGCGCACAGGCGGCGTTGATCAAGAAGATATGCTCGAATGAGTGGCGGGGTGGTGGTCCGTGTTCGGTAAATGGTGAGACATTGTATTGCTATCAAGGCTCTTTGTCTCCCGAGGGCATGGATGATCTGGCAAAGCTCGCAGACATGCAATTGATGGATGCGGATGCGATGAACGATGAGGTTGCGGATTATCTGGCCCCCATTCCGGATGACAAGGGCCATGTCGGCATGCTTGTGGGGAACAGTATTGACGATCAGCGGCGTGCCATCAGGGAAGGGTATGCGTTGCTGCAGGGTGCCGGCGTCAATGTTGACCAACTTGATCCTGAGCTTCGGTATAACGTCAAGGCGCTGCAAAATCTGAATGATGACGCCGTCAAGGGGGATGAGGAAAAGGCCCAGCAAGTTGCGGCGGACAAGGCCAAGGCGCAAAAAGGCTGGCGTTTCAACGGAGTTTGCATTATTATTATCGGCACTCTTTGGGCGTTCTTCAACCTTCTGATGCTGATTGTGGGGGAGGGGTCGGCTGTGTCGGTCCTGTTGAATGTGGCGCTGCTCGCATTGGGTATTCTCCTTGTGCGGAAAAAGAAGGAGAAGGTGGCGGCTGTGCCGGCTGCGCAGACTGCGGGTGTGCCGATGCCGGCTGCGCCTGTGCCGATGCCTGCCGCGCAGACCACGCCTGTGCCGATGCCTGCCGCGCCGTCAATCCCGGTGCAGCAGAGCCCCGCGGCTCCGACGGCATATCCGATGCCTGCGCCTCCTGCGGCGCCTTCGGTTCCGTCATCTCCGCAATGGCCTAATAATAATGTATTGTAAATAACTTTTTGATTTAATCTAAAACAATACACATGGAGGTGGATGATATGTATGACATGTCCAGCATAGATGAAGCGAATGGTTTTGCGAATTTTATAGACTACTATGCCTTTTTGGGTGTTGGGGTCAACGCAACCGATGAGCAAATCGAACAAGCATGTAAGGAAAAAACCGACCATTTCAACAGTATGGATGCTTCCGATGCCCGATTCGAGGCATTGCGTGATTTGCGTGAGATTCGGAGCAAGCTTACGGTTCCAGTTTCCCGTAGGAGCTATGACGAGATATGGCGAGCGAGGCGGGAGAAGCTGAATCGGCGTTCGGGCCTTAAGTGGCAACCGGATCAGGGTGTCCGGGGCGACTATGAACGCGCTGTTGCTTTGTTCGACCATGGGGAGTACCGGCGCGCGCTGGCCTATTTGGAGGCGGCCGCACGCGCGGATGGTGGGCGTAGCCCGGAAATACCGTTCCTGATGGGGCGATGCTATGGCGAGCTGTCATTCAAGGAGTGGCCGCAGGCGTATGCGTGCATGGCGCAAGCGCTGCAATATGCGCAACGGAATCAAGACATGAAGCTGATTGCGCCGATCTATGCATGGATGGGCAACTTTTCGAATCAGAATCAGGAAGAGCGCATCCGTTGCTATACAGAGGCGGCGAATGCCGAACCCGACAGTCCGATATATGCTATATCGGTTGTGAACCGCACTGTGGAGCGCAAGCTTGAGCATGATGAGGATCTTGGGGCAGAGATGCGACTGATTGACGCATTGTACCGTAAATATCCCAACGCTCAATGCGTGAAAAATCAGTATGCATATCTTATTTATCTGTATATAACCAATACTATTGCAAATGAATGGCGTAATGGCACGTATGAATTCACGACGCAGGAATCGGTGGATGCTGCCAAGGCCTACTTCCCCTTCCTTGACAGTCTTGGCTCTGTACGGAGCATATCGCTTATGCCGTGTATGGGTGTGACAAACGAATACGTCAATCAGCAGATTGGCGAGATGCGGCAAAAAGTCGAGGAAGCAGATGCTCGACTCAACCGGCCGAGCCTATTCAAATCGTTGCGGTCAAGGTTCGGTCGCCACTGAACGAACCTGGGCTGCCGGATGGGGTTGATGGGGTGCGGTCTGGCGGTCCGATGATGTGCTACATCGCGGACCGCCAGACCACACCCCATCTGTGTGCAAGGCATGTGTGCATTTCCCGGGTGATCAGCTGGAACGGGGCAGCCTTTTGGTGAGCACCGCAGCCGAATCGGACATCTCTTGATGGGATGGGCCTGTAGCCGTCCCATAGCTTTCGGTGAGGAAGCGGCCTACGTCATAGAGTTTGTTGCGCAGTGAACGTGGTTCGATGATGTAGATGCTCCTGCTGTCGGAATACTGGGCTGTCCACCAGAGCATCGCCAGTTCGGGGCTCATGACCTGCACGAGGTAGTTGTCTTCACGTGTATCGAGGATTCTTGGTTTGTCGAACCATTCATAGAGGTTGGTGAGCATGTTCGCGCGGATCACCATGGTGACCGGAACCGCTTCGCCGGTGGTCATATAAGGTCGTTCGCGCATGAACCTGACCGGATCGAGCACGCCGAAACGTTCGGTGGAGACGCCGTTCCTATGGCTGCGCTTGAGTATGTCCATCTGTTGCAACGCCTCAGGCGTCGTGTCGCTTGCAGGACGCAGTGTGCCGTCCTCCTGCCACTGTTCCAATTCGATTTCCTGCGCCACATGTTCCAACACCCGCAGATTGCGGATGCGGTCGGTGATGAACGCAATGAGCCCGGTGCTGCCGCGAATATGCCCTATGACATAGTATTTCCCTGTTTTGTATATGGTCCGGTACGGGTCAAGTGCATAATGCCGCACTGTGCCATCATCATAGCGGCGAGGTATCAGGTTGCCTTCGACGTCATAATCACAGTATTCGAAATCGACGCACCATCCTTGTTCGATCGCCCGGTCAAGTCCTTCGATCGTGTGCAGGAAGTCGGTGTTGTAGTGGCCGAATGCCTCGATGTGGCCGAGCTTGCGCGGTAGGAGGTTGTGCCCTCCTGCGATATGTGCGATTTTTTCGCTGAGCTCGTCGAGCATATCATCATTGATGCGTGAAAGCATGAGCGAGTCGATGAGCAGCCGCATTTCGGCGATTGTCAGATACGCTGACATATACCATCCGGGGGTATAATCGGTGATGCCTTCGCGTGCGCATTCATCGGCGTCCACTTTATGGATTGGTCGGCCAAGCACCGTATTCACCGGATTGGAAAGCCATTTGAGCTGTTCCCGAATCGTACGCTCGCTCGGTGCCTGATAGCCAGGGTCACTGGCTTCTGCATGCCGTTCGATCAACCGTTGTCGAATCTGGGGAATCGTAAGCCCATGTTGGTAATCGGTCTCTTCCCACAACAGTCCGAATATTTCGACCACTGCGTTTTTCGAATAGGTGCTTCCCCGCCTTGATTGAACCATACCGCATAGTGTAGGAATCGTTTTCCGGAGTCTGCAAAATATGGCAGGCGGGCAAAGTTGGTGCAGATAATCCGCTTATTTCAACGACATTGCTATATTTTGCAGGTCTGGTTTCCGGGGCTGAGAATTAAGTGCGTAGACGCAGACGAGTGAGGGATGAAGGCCTTGGAGCAGACAAGAAGCGAAGCGTTTTGGCAGGCGGTGAAAAAGCCCACTGAGGCTGAGATCAACGCCGCATGGGCGCAGGCCATCGCTGCATATGATCTTACGACCGAGGCGCCGAACCAGCCGGTCATCAGCGCCGATTATCTGCCGAAAGTATCCAAAGAGACAAAGGATGCCTATATCGAAACACTCAGGCATGAGGTTCGCGGCGCCAGGATCTATGGTATCCCTGGTGCGGGCCTCGAAGACAGCAATTTCGGCAGGAATGAGCAGAAGAGCGGCGAACGCGGCGAGGAGGTGTTCGCCAAACTGCTGACGTGGGACGGCATCCTCGATCATTGCGTATCGTATTGGTCGGTGTACAGGCCGGAGCCTGACGGCACGCGCGGAGAAGGTGCCGATATCGACTGCATCCTGCAATTCGGCAACCATATCCTGCTCGTCGATGTGAAGAACTACCGGGCCGGACTCGAATACCACACGCTCATCAAGAACAAGGCGATGTTTTGCGCGTATCCGAAGTTGCGCGTCGTCGCGCACGCCCCGTACGTCCATAGTTCGAACATGGCTTTTGCGCAGGCTGATGTGCAGGGATATCTCGCCGCGCACGGCAGCGGATGTACGGTCGAATCATTCGTCGTGCTCGTACCTGGCACATCCGGTCTGCCTACGCTCGACGCTGACATCACATGGCCGAACGGCATCCCCGCGATGTCCTATGCCACGTTTGTCGGGATGCTCAAGCAGCGCGCGATGGCCGATCCGTCGTATCTCAATGTCGATCCGGGCATGACGCGCGAGCAACTGTGGCTCTCGACGCTCGTCAAACATGCCCACTTGGGTCCCGTGTCGCATATCGACAATCCGCTCCCGGAAACGATGTGGCCACGTCCGACCTATGACGCGTTCGCGGGCATCGACGCAAGGGACATGACGATGAAGGGCCACGAGCCGAAGAAGCCGGGGCGTCACCAGGAAGCGCGGCGTAGTGGCAGCCAACAGCGTACGCAGGCAAACCATCGTGCACATGCATCGCAGGACCAAGCGGACCGTATCATCGATGCATTGCCGGCGATGGGTCCTCAGGCGTCCTTCGCACTCATGAGGGACGCGGACGGTAATCCATTGCCGTTCGGGTTCGCCGATGTCTCAGGCATTTTTGTGACCGGTGCGGGCAAGAACGGCATGTCGGTATGCATGACGACGCTCGTCGCATCCGTGTTGCAATCGAAGGCTTTCGATGTGACGATCCTGGATTGCCAGGAGCGATCGACATTGTCAAAATACGCGCAGGCCGCCAAGATGTATCTGCAGGCTGATGACGGATTCGAATTGATGAACAGTGCGGCCGAAAGCCTGAACACGAGCATGCGGGCACGGGAGAAGGCCATCCGGGCGCATGGGGCTGAATCGTTCTGGCGGGATGAGGGCCATGCGGGCCTGCGTCCACAGCTTCTCATCGTCAATGGGGCGGGATCCCTCTATACGGATGAAGTCGATGCGCAGGATGAGCAGGATATGCGTGGCATCCGCAGATGCATCCAGCGCATCGTCAAACGCGGCGGGGCAAGCGGTACGTGTGTATTGCTCATCGCGCAGCAGAAGACCACGGACGGGGGAGTGCCCGCCGAACTCGCCGAATTGGCGCAGGAATGCCAGCTCAGGTTGTGCTTCCATCTACCATCCGACGAACGCGTGGCGCAAGTGCTCGGCACGACGGCCTCGCCGGCGTTCGGACCATCAGTCGAACTGGGGCAGGCGCTGTATGCCAAAGAGACCCAGGCACCACAGATGGTGCAGTTCCTCAACATGATGTCCGGCAAACTCAACGAGCTCTCATTGTAGGGCGACCAGAAAGAAGAAGCATCCATGGGCTATATACTCGCATTCTGTCTCGCTGCATTCTTCGCATTGTCATTTGCGGCGCTTGCGGCACCATTCCTCTTCATGGGACTCATCGTCGTCGTGATCGTCTCGTTCTGCATAGGCATCGTGAAGGGGTTCGGCAGGTATTACCAGGCGCTCGTATCGGTCTACGGCAAAGCAGTGGGCGTCACGCTCGGCGTTGTGCTCACGTTCGTATGGCTTCTGGCGCTTGCGGGCATTGTGGCATTGGTCACCATTGCGATGACCCACAGTGCCGGTGTCATGTATTGATGCCGGCGCACACAATGACGGCATCCATATTCCGATAGCGTTCACCGTATTCAACGATCAGGGGAGACCATGACATCAGCAGCAGCATCCGCCCCGGCACCCACCGGTTCCGCGGCGGCGTCCGGCACGCCGGCATCGAAAGGTAAGGAGCTGGCGAAGCTCTCGTACTTCTATGGTCCCGGCTTTGCCGATATGGTGCGGTTGGCGCGCACCGTGCTCGACAACATCCGTGAAGACTTGGCGATAACCGCCACGACTACGCGACGTTGGATACGCAACCAATGCGATGCCGGCGGCTGGATCCGCACGATCCTCGCATGGCTCATTGTCGCGGCCGAATTCCTCTATTGGATGTCGACCGCCGTCGCACAGCTGTTCGCGGGCGCCACGTTCTGCCTGTTCATGCTGCTGCCGCAGATGGTGCTTTTCTGCATCCTCGAAGCGGTCATGCTGCTGTTCGGCGCAATCGTCGCAGGCCTTGATTCGATCGTGACGCATGTGCGGCATATCTCGTATGTATGCGAAAGCTGCCATGCGCGTTTCACACTTCCGGTGTACGTATGCGCCGATTGCGGTGCCAAACACTGCGTGCTCAAGCCAAATCGGTATGGCGCGCTCCGACATGTATGCACATGCGGGAAGAAACTGTCGTCCACGGTATTGAGGCCGAGCCGAGCCAAACTTGAAGCCATATGCCCGAACTGTTGGGAGAGCGGCATCGAAACCCCACTGACGAACGCCGTCAATCGTACGATCGTGATCCCGGTCGTCGGCGGTGAGTCGAGTGGAAAAACGGCGCTCATCACGGCGTTCACAACCGATCTCATCAATACGAGGTCCGCTGCGCGTGGTCTTACCGCGACCCCGGATGGTGTTGACAAACAGACGATGTATGCGACGATGAGTGCCGATTACACGTCAGGAACAGTCGCGAAAACCGCCACGCAGCAGAATGCGGCCAACGCGAGCGCGTTCTCGATGAGTTTCTTCCTCTCGGGGCCGAAGCTCAATCCGGAACGTCGCATCCAGCTTGTCGACATCGCTGGTGAGACGTTTGTCAACAACGCCGAGAACGAACAGCAATTGCAGTACCGCGATGCTGACGCATTGGTCCTTGTGATCGACCCGATGTCGTTGCCGGCCGCCAGGTCGCGGTTCGGGGCGTCGCTTGATGCCGGTGATTCAGGCACGATCAGTTCCGCGCGTGCCGAGGATGTGCTCACGGCGCTCAACAACAACCTGCGCGCGGCCGCGCAACTCGACCGCCATGGCCGGCTTGACATGCCGATTGCCGTCGTGTTGAGCAAGATGGATGAATCGCAGCATCTGCTCGACCGGTTCGGCGATCCGGCGGTCAGCGCGATGAAAGGCCTCGATGCGCAACGGTATGGCGATTGGTTTGACGATATGGACTTCCTGTGCCGGCAGTACCTCTACGACATGGATATGGGCGACATCGTCGATTCGATCACGCAGACGTTCCCGAACAATCGTTTCTTCGCCGTGAGTGCGATAGGGCACACAGCCGGCGATGGCCGCGGGTTCAAGCCGAAGTACGTCGATGACGTGATCGATTGGATCCTACGGCACAAGGACCCGAGCCTTGCCGATGCCCTCGGGGCGCGGCGGTTCTCGAATGCGAAACTGCCGATTGTGGAACCCGCGGTCGGACTGTACGACACAATGTTCGCCCGGACATCGGTCGCCTCGGAGACGAACGCCGCAATCTGATTTTTATCCAGACAACGCCAACAACAAGAAAGGATCGTCATGGACGAACAACAGGAAAACCTGAACGAAGTGGTTCAGGACGCCGCCGCGGAAGATGGGGCCACCAACGAACCGGACGTGATGCCGGAGGAAGCCGCCGTACAACAGGACGAGCGGCGGGAACACTCGGCCACGCGAACCGAAGACGCCACCGACACCGTCGAGCGCGTCGCAGAATCCTGCGGAACCGAGTGGTATGAACAGATCATCGCACGCCTTGATGGCATTGATCAGCTGATTGCGCAACGTCTGCAGTACGACGACGTCAAGGAGAAAGTGATTGACCGCCAGCATGCGGAACTCGCCGAATTGCGCGAGGGTCTGAAACGTGACCTCATGCGGCCGATGCTCTATGACCTTGCGCAAACACTCGATGACATGCGCAAGGCGAAGGAATCCTACGCCACGCAAGGCGTTGATGCGGCTGTCGATGTGATTGACGACATCGAAGGCATGCTCGTCTATCTGCTTGAGAAGAACGATGTCGAGCAGGTGATGAGCGCTGAAGGCGATCCCTTCACGTCGAAGCAACGCATGCTCAAGACGGTGCCCACACCCGATGCCGCGAAAGCCAAGACGGTCGCCGCTTCGGTCGCGCCCGGCTATATGTGGGGTGAGGAGCCGCTGTTCAAAGAGAAGGTCCACGTATACAAGTTCGTGCCATCGGAACCGGCCGATGCACAGCTCGAAACCGAGACCACAAACGATGCTGCCGCGACGCCAGCCGATGTGCAGTCTTTCGGAGAGCCGCAGGGGATGACACCTCCGTCGAATCTGTGACGCTTATGGGACACGCCACGTTTTTGCAGTAACCAAACACAACCAACACAAGAAAGAGAACACCATGTCCAAATATGTATACGGCATCGATCTGGGCACGACATATTCGTGCATCGCCTATCAGGATGAGGATGGACGTCCGACTGTCGTGAAGAACCTCGATACGAATTCCGATACGACACCATCAGTCGTGCAGTTCGACGAGGACGGCAACGTCATCGTCGGTGAGGAGGCGAAGGATACATCGGTGCTTGCGCCGGACCGTACCGCGATGTTCGTCAAGCAGCTTATGGGCAAAAGCGACATCGCCATTGTCGTGGACGGCAAGAACTACTCGCCGATCGAGATCTCCTCGCTCATCCTCAAAGAGCTTGCACGTCAGGCCAAGGAGCAGCTCGATGATGATGTCCGCGACGTCATCATCACGTGCCCGGCGTATTTCGGCGAATCGGAACGCACTGCGACGAAGCAGGCCGGCCAGCTCGCGGGGCTCAATGTGCTCGCCGTCATCGAAGAACCGACGGCAGCCGCGATATGCTATGGCGTCACGCGCGCCGATGCCGCGAAAACCGTGATGGTCTACGACCTTGGCGGCGGCACGTTCGACATCACCGTGCTCAAGATCTCCGATGGCGAAGTGCGTGTCGTCACGACGGAAGGCGACCATGAGCTCGGCGGCAAGAAGTGGGATGAGCAGATGAGTCAGCTGCTCGTCGACAAATTCGTGGATGCGACCGGTTACGATGGCGATCCGTTCGATGAAGACGACAACGAGGAATTCCTGCAGGACCTCGCCGTCAAATCCGAGAAGGCGAAGCAGACTCTTTCGAACCGCGATACCGTCAAGCAGATGCTCAGCTACAACGGCGCGGGACCGGCCAAAGTGGAGGTGAGCCGGCAGGAATTTGAAGACGCGACGAAGTTCCTTGCCGACAGTGCGCTGTCCTTGGCTGACAAGGCGGTCGCGACCGCTGGCGGTATCGACAAGATCGACGAGATTCTGCTCGTCGGCGGTTCGACGAAGATGCCGCAGATCAAGGAAGGTGTCAAGGAGCACTTCGGCATTGAACCGAAGATGTTCGACCCTGACGAAGCCGTCGCGAAGGGCGCCGCGATCTTCGCGATGCTGCAGGCTGACGAACAGTCGAAGCTCGCCGCCAACGAAGAGAAACAGATTGACGAATCCGGACAGGAAGTCGCCGTGAACACCGAGACCGGTGAGAAACGTGTGCTTCCCACACTTTCCGGCGGCGGTTCGGCGATGCCAACGCTCGGTGGTGGTGCACCGAAGCTACGCGTCGTCTCCGTGTCGACGAAGAGCTTTGGTGTCAGGGCGACCGATGCCGAGGATATGCAAGAGAAGATCTTCAACATGATCAAGAAGGATGACGAGATCCCCGTCTCGGTCACACAGCAATACGGCACGCAAGAAGACAACCAGCCGTTGGTGGAGATTGGCATTTATCAGACTCCTGACAAGAAAGACAGCTATCCGGTCGACGAAGACCGCTTCCTTGGCACCGCCGAGCTCATACTCGAGCCGAATACGCCGGCTAATTCACCGATTTCCGTCACACTTGAACTCACATCGGAAGGCACAGTGAAGATGCACGCGAAGGACGAGCGCTCCGGCAAGGAGATCGACGCCCATTGGAAGCCGGAGAACGTGCTTGATGAAAAGCAGTTCGACGAGGCGAAGGCCCGCGTCGAAGCGACCGGATTGTCGGTCTGAGCGGAGCCGCTTGGCGGCATCTGGACAAGAGCAAAACACATGAGGAAAGGAACCTGTCATGGGCATCACGGTAGGCATTGATTTGGGCACGACGTATTCGGCAGTGGCGATGATCGATCAGCAGACGGGACGGGCACGTGTGATCCCGAACCGCGACGGCGGTTCGGTCACGCCGTCGGTCGTCGCCGTGATGCCCGATGGACAGGTGCTCATCGGAGATGAAGCGAAGGAGCAACAGGAGACCGGATACACCGAAACGGCCGCGTTCTTCAAACGCGCGATGGGGGATGAGTCCTTCGCATTGTCGTTGTGCGGCCGTACCTACAGCGCGACCGACCTCTCCGCAATGATGCTCCGCGGACTTGTCGAACAAGCGCAAGAGGTGTCTGGGAGCACAATCGACCATGCCATTGTGACGGTGCCCGCCTATTTCCGCAACGCCGAACGTGAAGCGACGTTGGAAGCTGCACGCCTCGCCGGCCTGGATGTGTATGGCGTGCTCAATGAGCCGACGGCTGCGACCTTCGCCTATGGCCTCAACGGATCGTCCAAACCGCAAACCATCCTCGTATATGATTTGGGTGGTGGCACGTTCGACGTGACACTCGCTCATGTCGATGGCGATGAGATCCGCGTGCTCGGTTCCGATGGCAACCACCAGCTTGGCGGCAAGGACTGGGATGATGCCGTTGTGCGGTGGGTCGCCGACAAGTTTGAGGACGAATTCGATGTGGACATCACCGAAGACGATGGGCAGCTCGCGCGTCTGGCCATTATGGCCGAAAACGCGAAGAAACGGCTCACACGTTCGGCATATGCCGACATCACCGTGGACTGCGCAGGTCATACAGCGAAATATCGACTGAGTCGTGACGAGTTCGACGACATCACCTCGTTCATGCTTGGTGAGACGGCCGATATCGTCGATCGTCTGTTCGCGAGTGTGGACCCTCCGATGAATTGGTCACGTGTTGATGGTGCGATCCTCGTGGGTGGCTCCACGCGCATGCCGCAAGTGCACGAGTACATCGAGCGCATGTCGGGCAAAAAGCCCCTTGGCGGCGTCAATGTCGATGAGGCGGTCGCGTTGGGCGCCGCGATTCGCGCGAATCAGGATACCGAGGGCCGTCCGCTGTTCACGATCGGAGGGGGAACCGTGACGCCGACGGCCACGATTGGAGGCGGGGCGTCCACTGACGCTCCCCGTATGGTACTCGGGGGCAAGAAGATCGTCGATGTGTGCACGCACGCAATGGGCATGATCGCCGAATCGGAGCATCGCACGCAGTATGTCAATACAGTCGTCATTCCAAAGAACACGCCGCTTCCGGCGAGCTATATGAAGACGCTTGGCATAGCTGTGCCACGTTCGGGCAATGGCCGTATGGAGATCTATGTGCTGCAGGGCGATGAGCGTGCGCCGCTCGAGAATGAGGTCGCTGGCAAATATGTGTTCGAAGGCATACCGTATGTTGACGGCGGCAAGTCGAACATCAACATCGCCTTCCGCTACAACGGGTCCGGCGTCATCGAGGTCTATGGCCAGCAGGCTGAGACCGGGCAGCAGTTCATCGGTGTACGTGAGCCGTTGCCGGAGGACATGAGTTGGGTATTGCGTAGCCCACTCGACATCGAGCGGGAGCGGATGGAGTTGGCAAAACAAAGCTGTATCACAGGTGAAATATATTTAATTATAGACATTTCTCTTAGTATGAATGGAGAACCAATTGAAAAAGCAATTGAGGCATGTCGTAGCTTTGTTAACATGATTGATGTGCAGAACTTGCATATCGGTATCGCAGATTTCGATGGTGGAGATTCTATAGTCGGAGAAACCTTGATGGCATCCGAAAAAGAAGAGGAAATACTAAGACGTATTAACAGGATTGGTAATTCTCCTATTTGTAACCAGCGTACTAGTTCTGTTCTAGCCGCGCTTCCACCTTTATTTTCTGATGATGCAGCGACAAAAATCGCCATCATTCTTACTGACGGAGAATGGGGTTGGGTTGGAAATTGGGAAAAAGTGCCAATTCGCGATGCACATTTTGACTGGGAACAAGGAATTCAAACGTTGGCCATCGGTTTTGGCGATGCACGAGAGGACTTCCTCAAGAAGATTTCATCCATCAGCGACCTCGCCGGTTTGACCGATCTCAACCATTTGAGTGAGACGTTCTCGAACATCGGACGTGAGATCAGCTCAGGCACCGGATTGTCGATCTGAAGGCGAAGGGAAGCATATGGCACAGGACAATCTGTATGTGATGCTGGACATCTTCGACTTCGATGACGACCTTGTGGGTACGGCTGACGACGATCCGCGTGTGCGTGGCATCATCGACAACGCATGGACCACAAAGGAAGCGCAATGGTCAAAGGACAAGACGAAGAACGCGAGGAAAGCGAGCAAAGCCAGCAATTATCTCGAACAGGCGCAGAAGCGGCGCAGTGAGCTGGATACGATGCAGGCGCGCCGGGACGCATGGGACGCCGCGAAGCGGTCGATTGACGCTGTCATCAACAAGCAGATCGGGCTGTTCTCGATGCGTGGCTATCTGCTCACCGAGGAACTGGGCAAGATCGCTGAAATCGCATCCAAGGCGACGGGTGTGAATGTGCCGGTTGGCGCCGTGCAATCGCTCGTACCTTCTGGCATTGAGGTGCGTGAGCATGAAGGGGCACAAGGCAAGGAATTGCCGGTGCCGAAGGATGCTTCGAAATACAGCAACACCGAATCTTTGCTCGAAACCTACCATTATGAGGACCTGTACGCCCTGCTGGATGCCCCACAGCAGCCGGAGGGCATGGGACGTGGCCTGGGTGGCAAAATCACGCATCAGCCGGCGGCGACACTCAAGGCATGGGCCGAAGCCGACAAACACAAGCTGCCCACCAAGAGCACGACGATTGTCGGCGACCACAACAAACTGTTCCAGAAATGCTGTGATGTATTCGCCGATGAGGACAGCAAGCGGGCATATGACGAATACCTTGCCTACCGCGCGCTCAGGAAGATCATTGATGAGGCCGCAATGGTGGCTTCAGTGTCGAAGAAGCTTGACAGTGCCACAGTCGCTGGATTCGTCAGGAAGATGCAGGAGAGCGCATCCCGTCTCGGCAGAACGTTATCCGCCGAGGACGCCGACGCCTATCTGCAGTACATGTGTTCGCAGAAGGGCATCACCTATGCATCGTCGGTTTCCGGGGGGACGAACACAGCCGCGGCCGTACAGTATGAAGTGTGCCCGTGGTGCGGCGCGTTCATGGATCCGGGGGTGAAATCCTGCACCGAATGCGGTGGCAGGATCTTCATCACATGCCCGAACTGCGGTAGTGAGAACCGTGCGGATGTGAAATACTGCGCGAAATGTGGATTCGACTACGGTAATCTGCGTCGTGCACAGCAGGTCGTCGATGAGGCCACAGGTTCGATCGAGGCATTGCGTTTCGATGAAGCCGAACAATTGCTCGACACGGCGGAGACGCTCTGGAAATCGATGCCCGAAATCGCGCAGCGGCGCACAGTGCTCGAAGCACGGCGTACGCAGATCGGGCCATTGTCCGATCAGTTGCATGACGCCATCGAACACCATGCGTTCCATACGGCCAAACAGCTGTATGAGGATATCGGCAGGCGGGCGCCCGACTTCACCGATGCGCAGCTGCTTGAACGGATCAACGCCGGCATCGCGGCGGCCGAGACGATCATGAAACAGGCGGGGCCGACTCCGGGTGTTGATGTGGCACTGCGCGTCTACGAGGCGTGTGCCGATTACCCTGGTCTGAGCGCGATCCTCGCGGCCAACCCACCGAAACCGGCAGGGGCGGTCCATGTGCGGGCCGACGGCGTCCGCCGCGCCAATGTGGTGTCATGGGATGCTTCCGCCACTGCTGATGCCGTCTACAAGGTCATCCGCAAAGCGGGATCGCGTCCCCTTGACGAGCATGACGGCGATGAAGTCGAACGCACTGCGGGCACATCGGCCACCGACACGACGATCGAACCCAACACCGTGTATTACTATGCGGTCATCGCCACGTTGGGACCGCTCTCGGCCGCGATGTCACTCGCCGAACCGGTCGTCAACTATTTCGATGTGAAAGATCCGCAGCTCGTTGCCGAGGATGGTGCGATCCGCATCGCATGGAGCGGTGTCCCGAAAAACGCCGATGTCGAAGTATGGCGTGCCACGGGCACGGACGCCCCTGCGCGGCGGCCCGGCGAAGGTGACCGTGTGTCGAACATCATCGGCGGCGGATTGCAGGACACCGGGCTGCGCAACGGCACCGCATACCAATACACGTTGTTCGCCGTGTACATGGATGCAGATGGCCAACGGCGGTATTCCCAGGGCGTATGCGTCGGCGGTATACCGCTTTCCCCGCCGGAGCCGATCGAGTTCGTGATCCCGCAGCTCATGCCGGACGATACGTTCACGTTGCAGTGGGATGCGCCGAACGACGGCGAAAGTCGTTTCTTCCTCGCCCGCGAGGACGTCGGATACAGTCTTGGCGATTCGGTGCCGCTGCGCGAGCTTGCGTCGTCATATGATGAGCTGCACGTCGTGTCGACCGGTCCGGATTCCGGCACCTTCACATTGCCTGATGATGCCGTCTACCATCTCATTCCGGCGACGGTCAAGGAAGACACGGCGTTCATCGGCGCGGTATCGACGGTGACGAAACGCAAAGTCGTGTCAATCGACAAGATAACCGATTCGAGTGGCGACGCGGTCATCATGTTCGATTGGCCACAAGCGGATTGTGTCCGTGTACTGCTCGCATGGCGCACCGACCATTATGCGTCCGGGCCGAACGAACGCGGATCAAGCCGCAAAATGGTCAACAAAAAGACCTACGACCTGCTCAAGGCGATCAAAGTGGAAGGCCTCGCCAATAAGACGACCTACTACTTCTCATTGTTCGCGCAACTCGGCGAAGGGGATGCCATATCCTATTCGGCGCCGAGCAATAGGAGCTTCTCATTCGGCAAGAGCGACACCGTGACCTATCGCGTCGAGACGAGCACGTTCCTGGGGCGTATCCGTTCCGCCAAACTCGTCGTCGAAAGCACGGGGGACGTGCCTCCAAGCGAATTGCGCGTGAGCAAGGATATGGTCCCGGCATTCGCGACACAGGGCGCATGTGTGCTCGAAGTGCCGCAACAGAGCGGCGCGGGACGCCATGAGTTCCCGCTACCGCCATCGGTGCTACGCAAAGGGCAATGCTACAAGCTGTTCTTCAAGGATGACGACGACTACAACCATGTGGATCTCATATTGCAAGCCGGCATCTCGCCGGAGATCGGATGAATCATGAAACTCAAATATGTATGCCCGTTCTGTTTCGAATCGCACGATATCGGCGATGTCGAATTCGCATGCGAAGCGAGGAAAATATGTGGCCCTGTCGATACGAACGGCAACATCACACAGCCCGGCGTCGGTGAAGAGGACCCGAAGCTCGCGAAATACAAAGGAGTGCCCTCGTGGAACGGTCCACATGTGTTCCGCGGGAAGAAATCACGGTTCTCGATGCCGTCCTCGGCCACATGTGATTGGTGCAAACGCGAAAGCCACAAGCGCATCTGCCCGAGCTGCCACAACGAATTGCCGTCCACAATCGACTCCGACGAACAGATCATCGTCGCGTTGATCGGCACACGAGGTTCGGGCAAGAGCACGTATATCGGCGTGCTCATCCACGAGATGATGAAACGGATCTTCCGCCCGTTCGGCGGCACGTTCCAGCTGTATGGCCCCGAGGACCAGAAACAGTACCGTGAACGCTTCGAGGAGGACCTCTATATCCGCAACAAGCCGATCGCGCAGACACAGTCGCATCTCGTCGGCTCGAACGTCACCGAGAACCGTCCGATCCTCGGCATGCTGCGCAAGGAATCCGGTGGCCTGTTCAAGAAGATGCAGGCGATGACGCTCGTGTTCTTCGATTCGGCCGGCGAGGATTGGGAGGACCCCGACACAATCAACGTCGTCGCGAACTATGTGGCCCATTCGTCGGGCATCATCTTCCTGCTCGATCCGCTCGCGAACCGCCAGGTGCGTTCGAAGATCGACAATGACGAAGCGATTCGGACGTCGGGTGTCGTCGAGGAGGACGAGGTATCAAGCCCTTCAGCCGTGCTGGACATGGTCGCGTCGCTCATCCGCAACGCCAACCACATCAAGGAGACCGAGAAGATCGCCATCCCGGTCGCCGCGGCGTTCTCGAAACTCGATGTGCTCGAGGACAACAACGTGCTGCCGCCGGGATCCGCATTGTCCCGACCGTCACCACATGTGGCCGCCGGTGCGTTCGACGACAACGACCGCAAAGCCGTCGACAGCGAGATGCACGCGTTGCTCGACACATGGGACCAAGGTGATTTCGTCGACCGCCTCAAGCAGCAGTACATGAAAGCCTCCTGCTTCGCGTTCTCGGCGATGGGCCGCGCGCCGCAGCACGATGGCACAATCGCGCCGCCCGCGCCGAAACGCATCGAAGACGCGATGCTGTGGATCCTCAACGAAAAAGGAATCCTGTAGGGGGCGATGATGCAAGCAGAGCAAGTGATCTACACGTCATGCCGCCAAGGTATTGACGGCAATGCCTCCGGATTCCAGAACTACTCGTATTCGCCGCATATGCACGACTGGATCGCCGCCGGCAATGGCATCGGCGTCATGCAGTCGTATACGCCGCCACGCCGTGACGACTATCCGGCGTTGCCGACGAAGGACGAGGCGCAATCCCTGTATCCAAGGCGGTGGTGTTTCGGACCATTGACCGGTCCTGACGGATTGTACGGCATGGCCGTGTGTTCGTACATCGGCCGCGATTATCCGGAAGGTTCGGTGCGCGGAGGCAACTTCATCAGCCATACGACGGCATTGCCGGCCGCACAAGTCGATGCCTATCCCTGCGGTTTCCTGTCATCCCCATCGTTCCTCACATGGATGGATGCCGAAACGGCAAGGAAGGACGAGCGTCCCGCATTGTTGGAGCCCCTCGGCATCACGCCTGCCGATGGGGTCACGATCGACGATGTGCGGGAGTTCCTTGACGAGGATGATCATGGGGAAGCAGCGAAGCTGCTGTTGGAGGCGCTCATCGCCGATGGTGATGATGACTTCAGCCGCAAGATCCTCATCAACGCGTCCGAACATGATTTCGCGCTATGGATCGCCGCGATGCAGTACGCGTTGCCGATACGCCAGGCGCTCACCTATGGGTTCTCGAGTTACGAATACGATCCGTTGCGTTCGCCGTTCCATCTGATCCGCGCCGTCGATGGTATGAACGGTTCGATCGACAGTCCCGCACTTTCGTACTGTGACCTCTTCGATGTGGATGCCGGGAGGTTCCCCGACCGTGAGTATCAGGAAGGGCTTGATGGGTTCGCCGACTTCGTCATCACGATGCTGCGGTATTCACAGGATGGTCTGGATTCGTTCCACACATTCCTTGATGCGACATCGTATGCCGCACTCGATGCGCAACTCGTGACGGCCTATGACCTCTACCGCATCATGATGGGGTCGCATCCAGTGACCGAACTCGATGCGGGGCAGGTCGCCGCGTGCGGCGAATTCGTGCTGCGATACGGCGCACCGTCCCAGCGCGCCGCATTCGCCGAATGCCTTATGGATGCATTGACGTCGGATGAACGTCCCGAAGCATGGTGCGCCGCGGCGACTGGCACCGTCGTCTCGTTGACACAGGACAACGAGCCGTTGCGCGCCGCATTGTGCAACGCGGCTGTGCAGGCTTGCGCGGACATCATCGCGAACGGTGTGGGTTCGCAGCGGCTCTACCGTCAGACGCACTCAGTGGGCGAACGATTGTTCTCGATTGCCGGCGGCGATTTGGATATGGAACTGTTCCATGCGATTGACGGCGAGGACCTCATCGGGGCGGCGTCGGCCACAGGTGTATCCGGTACGCAGAGCCAAGGTGTGCCATGGACGTTTGACGTGTATGCGTCGATGGTCACCTCGGTCATGTTCAATCAGTTGGACAAAGGACTGCGATTGCCGTTGGGTGTCCCCGGTTGCCAGATGGTGGCCGCATTCCAAGGCGATGTCCCCGCAGCCATCCTCCGTCTCATCGACACGGCGACGGCGCAGCCGGACTTCGCGACCGGCGTCGCGATGGTCGAGATGCTCATCGGCCGATGGAACGTACGTCTTGAACTCATTGTCATGCTCTCATTGCTTGTGATCGAACGCCGGGCGGCTATGGGCGTGGAACAAGCCGCAATCGGCGCGCTTGAGCGGGTATTCGCCACTTCCGCGACGGAAGGGCGTGTGTATTGCTGCAAGGCGCTCATGGTGGATCGGCGCGGGGACATCGTGAACCGTTTTGCTGACGGCCTCGCGTCACGGATCGACATATGCGATGGCACCGCGTCGGCGCGTGCCGCCAACGATGTATGCGAACTGTGCGGACGGTTGGGCCTTCCAATCCCGAATGTCGTGGTGCTTGCGCAACAACAGGCGGCGATCGCGCAGTTGTCGGCGCTCATGCAGCAACGCAAGCCGGATGCGATGGCGGTGCAGCAGGCATTGCGAACCGTGAGCGCACAAGGTGCGCGGTTGCCGATCTCCGATCTTGATACGGACAATCAGCGGAAATATCTCGCGGCGATCGCGCAACCACTCGCCACATGCGTGACCGATTCCGTAGATATCGCCGCCGTGCAGCTCAATGCAGTACCCGCGATGTTCATACAGCCGTATATGCGTCACGTGTTCGCATATGTCATCGTGCACAACGACGCCGCGAATACGCTCACGTTGCTCGCCTTGGATGCGGCGATGCTCAATGCGAAACCGGAGACGGGACAGGCACAGGTGGAGCGTTTCGCTGACATCGTCGGCGATGATATGACGAACAACGCCAATGTACATACGAACAACCTCGTCAAACTCGTCGACGATCCGAAGAGGAAAGCCAAGTTCGTCGCGCACTATGAAAAGTCACTCGGCAAGCGGTTCCCGGAGCGTGCCTTCGCTGCCGCATGGGGGAGGATTGCGCCCAAGTTGGGGCCGCGACAAGCGGGTGGTGTGTTCGGCTTCTTCACGAGGAAACGTGCCGACAAATAGCGTGCGTGCATACCGCCAACGTGACATGGCGATGCAAGCGCACGACCTATGAACAGGTCCCACACCCGGACGGGTCACATGGGATCACGCATGGGATCACAGTGAGAAAGGATTCATGATGTCCAGCAGTACAGGTGGTTCGCCATTCGGCAGCGCCGGTTCGCCATTCGGTAGTGGGGGGTCGCCATTCGGCAGTGCTCCGGCACCTGCTCCGGCTCCCACCCCGGCGCCCGCGCCCGCGCCAGGTGGTTCGCCGTTCGGCAGCGCCGGTTCGCCATTCGGCACCGGAGGGTCTCCATTCGGCGCAGGGACAGCGCCCGCTCCGGCCCCGGCACCCGCGCCGGCTCCCGCTCCAGCGCCAAGTGGTTCGCCGTTCGGCAGTGCGGGCTCGCCGGTCGGCACCGGAGGTTCTCCATTCGGCGCAGCTCCAGCTCCCGTTCCCGCGCCGGGGGCCGCGTCCGCTTCCGCTCCAGCACCAAGTGCCGCGTCGACGCCTGCACCGGCGGCGACCACTGCGAAACCGAAAAAGACCCGGGGAACGCGCATCGGTGCGAAATGGAAGGCGCGCACGGCCGCTGCGAAAGCCGCAGCCTCGTATACGCGGCGCATCAGTTTCGTGTCGCTTGCCGTAGCCTTATGTGCATCGCTGAGTTACTATCTGCTGTTTCCCGTGTTCGCGTGCATGGGGCACAGGTTGCCGATGACGATGGACAATTTCGGACGGATGTACCAGCTGCTCAGTGGTCAGCATTTCCTGTTGTTCGGCGGATCGCTCATCGTCCTGCTCGTGTTCCAACTGGTGTTTGCGATGTGCTATCTCGGCGTCATCTACATACCGGATTTCGATTTCCGTATCATATGCGCCGCGTTGGGTATCACGATGGCTGGGTATACGGTGTACGTCGCGGTCACGCTCAACCATGAGCTCTTCCTGCGTCTTTCCTTATACCACAACTACGACTTGTACCTCATCGATTCGGCTGTCAGTGGCGTCGCCCTCCTCGCGGCCGCATTCGCCGCGAAACTCGCGGAAAACCGTGGAAACAATATCGGTCGTATCGCGTTGTGGACACTTGAGGGATTGCTTGTCATCGTCGCCGTCGGCGCGTGCTTCTACTGAGCGTCCCACCACACACCCACGAACAGAACAATGGAGTGAACCACGATCATGCAACAGTTCTACAAACGGATCATCGTCTTCGTCTGCCTCATCTTCGGCCTCGGATTCGGATTCATCATGATCCGCAGTTCGATCGATGCGGAAACCGGCAAAAGCTTCGCCGACGCGATGTCGGTGCTGCCGTTCAGCGACACGATTCTGCATTGGCTGCGCTCGTTCCTGCCGCTTGACGCGACGGTGTTCGATATCCAGCAGCGACGCCCCTTCGTCATGCAACTGCTCATCCTGCTCGTCGAAGCCGTCGTCCTCTCACCGATCTTGCTCGCGATCAACAATCTCATGGGGCCGATCCTGTTGCGCACACGCGCGAACGAATACTCGGTCACCGGTGATTGGAACGCATCCCGAACGAAGGACAAGATCGTCCGACGCCTCGTCAAACTGCTGCTCATCACAATCATCGTGCCGCTCGTGGCGTTCTTCTCAGGCTATCTGCTCGATATGCTCTTCGGATGGGTGAATGGATTGTTCATCGTGTGGCGCGTGCTGTGCTATGCGCTCGCGTTCGTCATCGTCGTCGCGATCGCGCTGATACCGGTGTTCCTTGAGAACTCGCGGAAGCGGTTCGTCGCGTTCGGCGTCTCCGCGCTCCAGCGCATCCTCTATGTGTTCATCACGAATGTCGTCATCCTCGCTGTTGTCGCGTTGCTTGTCGCAGGCGCCTCCGGCTGGGATTTCATGGTCGGTCTGCTCGTCATGCTCGCGTGGATGACGTGCTATTCCGACACCGATGGTTTCCTCGCACACAAAATCGTGCGCGCGAGTGCGTGAACGATGGTTGATACGCGCGGGGGCACGCTCACGTTCCGTCCAGCGTGCCCCCGCGCCCCACCGCTATCCGCGCTGTGAATGCGCCTCCGCGCCGCGGTCGTCCTCCTTCTTCGCGCCGCCGTGATTCTCCATGAGCTGCCAACCCAGCTGTGCGAGCCGCTTGCGCACATGCGCGGGTTTGACGATGGTCGTCGGGAACCAGGACTGGTACTGCAGGACCCAGAACAGCAGGCCCATCTCCGGGGCCCTGACGTCCACGAGGTAGCTGGGGCTGCCGTTGATCCATTTGTCGTTCGGCAGTCGCCGCACTTGTGCGCTTTCGAACCATTCATACAGCACGGTGAGCATGCCCTCATTGATGATGAGCGTCGCGTCGATCATCGGTCCCATCGTCATGTGCGGACGCGACCTCGCGAATCCGGCGGGCGTGAAGGGAATGTGCTGCTCCGAGAACGCCATCGGCACGCCTTCGACGTCCCATGTGTCCGCGGGCACGGCGATCGCCTCGTCGGTCTCGCGGATGTTCACGATGCGGTCGATGACGAAACAGTAGAGGTTCGTATGGTTGTCGTCCGGTTCGTCCTCCGTCGGCAGCTCCCGGTCGTGGAACCAACCGATGAGATAGTATTCGCCGCGCTTCGTCACCATGCCGTAGGGGTCGATGCGGTACAGCTTCGCGCGTCCGTGCCCGTCGGTGCGCAGGACCGGTTTCCTGTCCGCCCCGTAGACTTGGTAGTTGAATTCGACGCAGTGCCCGTCCCGCGTCGCGCGGTCGATGGCGCCGACGGTGCCGAGGAACTCGATGTCCACGTATTTGTTGCTGCTGATGTTCGCCTCATACGCCACGGAATCGCCGTTTTGCCCGCGGCCGGTGATCTCGTCGAGCTTGCCGATCAGGTCGGACAGCGCCTCGCGGTCGATGCGCGAGAGCATGAGCGAATCGGCGAGCAGCCTTGTCTCGGCTCCCGACAGGAACGGCTCCATATACCATCCCGGCTTCGCGTCCGGCGTCTGCTTGAGCGCATCCTCGATGTCGACCTTGCTCACGCGCCGGCCGAGGATGGGGTGCTTCTGGATCGACAACCAATGGATCTGGTTGTAGATCGTGCGCGTCGACGGCGCGGGTGCATCGATGTCCCTGTCGATGTGCCGCTCCTCAAGCCGTTCCTGGATCTCGCTCTCGGTGAGCCCGTGGCATTCGTCCGTCTCCTCCCACAGCAGTTCGAAGATCTCGATGACCGCGTTCTTCGCATTCGTCTGTCCTCGGTTTGCTCCCATGGATTCCCTCTGGTCGTCGGTTGGATGGATTGGTCGGATTGGATGGATCGAACATACGTATGTACATATTGTAAATGAGATACCGGGGGCATGTGCATGCCGTATTGTCCGTACGATATTGTCCGCGGAACGGTACGCTGAGCGTCGCGTCAGCGTACCGTGGTGCGGAAAGGGAACGTACATGTGCGCATAGCGCACGGGACTGGGGGATGGCTGCGCGGCAAGCTCTTAGTGAAGTCCCCGCGTTCCCGCGCGCGAACGGACCGACAATGGGCTCTAGGGCGCCGAAAGCCGGCGCAAACACGTCTTCACGGGAACGGTCCCGCGCAAGAGGAGGAACCATGTACTATTCGGCAGGCAATTTCGAGGCGTTCGCACATCCGAGGAAGCCGGAGGGCATCGAGCACAAGAGCGCGTACATCATCGGCACGGGGCTTGCGGCGCTCACGGCCGCGTTCTATCTGGTGCGCGACGCGCAGATGCCGGGAAAGAACATCCATGTGTTCGACAAGGACGTGCTCCCCGGAGGCGCACTCGATGGCGCGTTCATCAAGGGCGAAGGCTACGTCATGCGCGGCGGCCGTGAAATGGACAACCATTTCGAGGTCATGTGGGATGTCTACCGCGACGTGCCGAGCATCGAGGACAAGCATGTGTCGATGCTCGACTATTATTACTGGCTCAACAAAGAGGATCCGAACTTCTCGAAGTGCCGTGCGACGAAGGGACGTGGACAGGACGCGCATACGGACAGGAGATTCAACCTGTCCGACAAGGCCGTCATGGAGATCCTCAAACTGTATCTCGCGACCGAAGACGAACTCGCGAACAAGAAGATCACCGATTACTTCGACGATGAGGTGCTCAATTCGAACTTCTGGCTGTATTGGCGCACGATGTTCGCGTTCGAGAACTGGCAGTCGGCGCTTGAGATGCACCGTTACATCCACCGTTTCATCCATCACATCGGTGGTCTTCCGGACTTCTCGGCGCTGCGCTTCACCCGGTACAACCAGTACGAGTCGATGATTCTGCCGCTCATGAACTACCTCAAGGCGCACGATGTGCAGTTCCATATGCAGACGTCGGTCGACGATGTGACGTTCGAGGTGAGCGAGCACGAGATGGGGCCGAAGCGTGAGTTCACGCATGTCGCGATGGATGAGATCATGCGCGCGCAGGCGGAGAACGGCGCGTTCCCGCGCAATCCGTATTCGACGCCGAACAAGAAGACCGCGAAGACGCTCGTCGTGACCGACCTCAAGACGAACACGACGAAGACGATCGAGCTGGGCGAGGACGATTTCGTGTTCATCACGAACGGCGGCCTCGTCGAGTCGACGACGGAAGGCAACCAGAACACGCCTGCCGGTTTCGACCCGTCGCTCAAGGCCGGCAACGGTTGGGATACGTGGAACCGCATCGCCGCCGTCGACCCGAGCTTCGGACACCCGCAGAAGTTCATCTACGACCCGAACCTGACGAAGTGGATGAGCGCGACCGCGACGACGCTCGATGACGAGATCATCCCGTACATCGAGAAGATCACCGGGCGTTCGCCGTTCGGCGGCCACACCGTGACGGGCGGCATCGTGAGCGTCGAGGATTCGAACTGGCTCATGAGCTGGACGATCAACCGCCAGCAGCAGTTCCGCGACCAGCCGGCCGACCAGATCAGCGTGTGGATCGACGCGCTGCTGCCGGACAACCCGGGCAACTACATCCGCAAGAAGATGCAGGACTGCACCGGTGAGGAGATCTGCGAGGAATGGCTCTACCATATGGGTGTGCCGACCGACAGGATCCACGAGCTCGCCTCGGAGCACTGCAACACGATTCCGGTCATGATGCCGTACGTCGACGCGTTCTTCATGCCGCGTGAGCTCGGTGACCGCCCTGACGTCGTGCCTGACGGCGCCGTCAACTTCGCGTTCATCGGCCAGTTCGCCGAGGAACCGCGCGACACGATCTTCACGACCGAGTATTCGATGCGCACCGGGATGGAGGCCGTCTACACGCTCTTCGACGTCGACCGTGGCGTGCCCGAGGTGTGGAACAGCGAATACGATGTGCGCGACATGCTCAACGCCGCCGTCAAGCTGCGCGATGGCGAACCGCTCACGACGTTCGGTCGCAACGGGCTCGAGCACAAGGCGATCGAGATCGCGCTCAACCGCACGAAGGGCACCTACATCTACGAGATGCTCAAGGTCTTCGGCGCGATCGCCGATCCGCAGCATCCTGTCGACATGAAGCCGGGCATGCGTTTCGACGCCTCGTTCAGTGAGGCCGATGAGGCGCGCCTCATGCAGGAGGCGAAGGACGCCGAAGCCGCCGCGTTCCCGAACCAGCAGGCCGACGCCGCGGCCGAAGCCATCACACCGGCCGAGGCAAGCGTGGACGCACAGCCTGCTGGCTCCGACAAGCCCGAAGCCGAGGAACGCCTTGACAAGCCGGAGGCCGCCAAATGAAGGCGTATGTGATCCCCGACGGGCAGGCCCGCGGGCTTGACGCGATCGAGCTCGCGGACGTGCCCGTACCGACGCCGACTCCCGGCCATGTACTCGTCCGCGTGCATGCGGTCGGCCTCAACCCGGTCGACTACAAGCTCGCCGAGGGCGGCAATGAGTCGTGGACGTACCCGCATGTCCTTGGCTTGGATGTCGCCGGCGAGATCGCCGCGATCGGCGAAGGCGTCGAGGACACATGGAAGGTCGGCATGCGCGTCGCCGGCCATGGCGACCTGCGTTACAACGGCTGCTTCGCCGAATATGTGGACGCACCGGCATATGAGCTGTCGCTCATCCCCGACGACGTCGCCTATACGACGGCCGCCGGCGTGTTGTGCGGCGCGCTCACCGCATACCAGACGATCAACAGGAAACCGAACCTCAACCTCGTGCGCACGGCGCTCGTGCACGGTGGTTCCGGCGCGGTCGGCGGCATCGCCGTGCAGCTTGCGAAGATGCACGGCATCACCGTGTTCACGACATGTTCGACGCGCAACATCGACTATGTGCGCGACCATGTGAGCCCGGACGCGATCATCGACTACCGCACCCAGGACGTCGACGAGCGCGTGCGCGAACTGACGGACGGCCTCGGCGCCGACCTCATCGTCGACACGGTGAGCGGTCGGGAGGCGGCGCGCGACCTCGGGCGCCTCGCCTACAACGGGCAGCTCGTCACGATCGTCGATGTGCCGCCGGTCTCGGGAGGCCAGATGTTCGGCGGCGCATTGAGCATCGACGTCGTCAACCTCGGCGGCGCGCATGCATCGGGCAATCCGGTCGAGCAACGCGACCTCGGCACGATGGCTTCGGACATCCTGTCGATGGTCTCGCAAGGCCAACTCGACCCGCTCATCACCGGCGTGCTGCCGTTCTCCGACCTCGTCGACGGATTGCGTTCGCTCGCCGACCACCGTGTCACCGGCAAACTCGTCGTCGACGTCGACGCGTGACCTGACGCCGATCACAGACGTCAGATACGAGTTGTCCCCAGTATCCACAACGGATACTGGGGACAACTCGTATCGGCCATCCACCATGCGGGACAGCGCGCGGGGCGCCATATGTCAGTCGATGTCGGTGCCTTCGTCGCGCGCAGGCGCCTTCGACGGGTCGAAGCCGGAGACGATGAACACGACACGGCGCGCCGCGGACACCGAATGGTCGCCGAGACGCTCCATGAACCTGCCGATGAGCACGACATTGATGAGCTGCTGGTTCGTGCCCGGGAAATCCTCGGATTGCGCAAGCTTGAGCGTTTCGAGATGCAGCGCGTCGAGCTTGTCGTCGTCCCGGATGATCTCCTCGGCCGTATGCGTGTCGCGGTCCGCGAGCATCGTCACGAGGCGATCCGCCGTCACATCGAGGAAATCCTGCATCTGCTGGAACAGGCCGACCGCATGCTCCGGCAGCGGCGAATCCGGATAGGTGCGACGCGCCGCCTCGGCGATATGCCGCGCGAGGTCGCCCATCCGTTCGAACGTGATCGCGAGCCGCATCGTCGAGACGACGACACGCAGATCGGTCGCGACCGGGTTCTGCCGCGCGAGCAGCTCGACGCACTGGTCGACGATCGACGTCGACAACGCGTCCGTCTGCGCGTCGTCGTCGATGACCTTCTGCGCGGCGTCGAGGTCCTGGCTGAGCAGCGCCGCACCGGCACCGTGGATCGCGTCACGCACGTTGCGCACCATATGGTCGAGGTCGTCGGCGATCGCCTTGAGCCCTTCATTGAAGATAACGCGCATCTTCCCGCCTTTCTTCCATGTCGTCACCGCCGGCCGTCCGCATGCGCCGGCGTCTTCCAGCTCAAGTGTAGAGGAGACGTGTCGAGAAACCAACCGCAATGCCCACCGCGTATGCGCGGCGGTGCGGAACGTGCGGCGCGGCGATGTGCCACAATGGCGGTATGCATATCGACACGTCCGCCATCATCGCCGCCGCGTTCGCATTGTTCGCGCTCGCGGCGCTCATAGGGATCGGCATCCTCCTCGTCGACGCGCTCGCGCCGCTGTTCGCACCGGGGACCGACGGTGTGCCGTTGTCGGAACGTTTCGACGAATTCGTCTCACGGCTGCGCAGACGACATGATGACGACGATGACGATGACGACGCGGACGACGATCTCCAGGATTCGACGGCGGCGTTGCTGACGATGATTCCGGCCGCGGCCGTCGTCGTCGACGACACCGGCGAAGTCGTCCGTGCGAATCCGGACGCGTACCGACTTGGTGTCGTCGACGACGACGCGATCGTGAGCGTACCAATCGCCGAAGCCGTGCGCGACGTGCGCGCGCACGGCGGCAAACGCACCCTCGAACTGATGACGCGTACGCCGCGCCGCTTCGCCGAAATCGACGACGACGCGCACGCGTCCACGGACGCGCGGACGGTGAGCCGTCCGAATTGGCTCAACGTCACCGTCGGCAGGATCTCGGACGGACTCGTCGTCATCCTGCTCGACGACGTGAGCGAAGCGGTGCGTTTCGCACAAGTGCGCGACGACTTCATCACGAACGTCTCACAACGCCTCGTCCAACCGAGTGACAAACTCAAGCACCTCGCGGCGACGCTCGAACAGGGCGGCCTCGACGAGGCGCAGATCGCGAAGGACGCGCGCCAAGTGCGGCGCACGATCGCGTACATCGACCATATGGTCGGCGACCTGCTGCTGCTCATCAAAGCCCAGGAGCAGGTGACGCCGACGGCGGACAACGCATTGCATGTGCTCGCCGAAGCGCAGGCGGCCGCCGACATCGCGCGGCCGATCGCCGACGAACGCGGGCAGCGCATCGATGTGCGCGGCGACGACACGCTCACCGTGCACGGCGAAAGCGCGCAGATACGCGCCGCACTCGGCAAACTGCTCGAGAACGCGCTCGCGTATTCGCCCGACGGCGCGACGGTGAGCGTCGACGTGCGCGCGAGCCGCGACGGCGACGACGCGGTCATCCGCGTCATCGACCGGGGCAGCGGCATCGCCGAGGACGAACAGCAGCGGATCTTCGAACGGTTCTACCGGGGGCATAACCAGAATGAGCATTCGCGTGACGGCGCGGGCCTCGGACTCGCGATCGTCAAACATGTCGCGCTCACGCACCACGGCAGTGTACAGGTGTGGAGCCGGCCGGGGCAGGGGAGCACGTTCAGCCTCGTATTGCCGATCGCACACGACGCGGCGCAGCGAATCGTGCCGTGAACGGCGCAGACGGCCCACGAAAGGCGCGTCACTGGCCGAGACGGCGGTAATCGGAACGGTCGAAATGCTCCCAGATGAGCATCGCGAAGCCGATTGCGACACCGCATGCGCATATGAACGTCGCGAGTTTGAACCATGCGATGTGCGCGAAGAACCAGCAGCAGCCGCATATGACGAGCGCGACCGCCCACAGGGCCGTGCCGAGGATGAACGCCTTGCGAAGGTCCACTTGCACCGGCTTCGGCATCGGGCGCCGGGCGTGTGGATCGATGATCGGGGCGAACTTCATAACCCATAACCTTAATACATGTGCGGACACGGCGCGGTCATCCTCTGGGCTGATTTCCACGCGTGGTGCGCATGGGCGCCCATATGCGCATCGCGTACAATGGGTGGGTCCGGAACGTCGGCAGAAAGGAACGCGCGTGTACACGATCCATCCGGTGCCCAAACGCTATGCGTGGGGATCGCGCAGCAGCCTGCAGCGGATGTTCCATCTCGACGGCGCGGACGCGCAGGGCCCGCTCGCCGAGATGTGGTTCAGCGGGCACGCGCAGTCACCGTCGATGCTCGATATGCCCAGCGCGGACGGCACGACACGCATGATCGCGCTCACCGACGCGATCGCGCAGGACCCGGACGGGATGGTCGGCGCGCGCGGCGCGAACGAATTCGGTCCGGTCTTGCCGTTCCTGTTCAAAACAATCGCCGCGGACGAGCCGCTTTCGCTGCAAGTGCACCCCGTCGGATTCCAGGCGCGTGCCGGATTCAACATCGAGAACCGCCAAGGCATCGCACTTGACGCACCCGAACGTTCGTTCAAGGACATGAACGCGAAAAGCGAAATGGTCGTCGCACTCGAACCGTTCCTCGCATCGGTCGGCTTCGCGTCGCACTCGTTCGCGCTGCGCAATCTGCAGCTGTTGCGTTCGCCCATCGCGCAACGCATGGTAGACGCGTTCGCGTCGGGCGGCAGACACGGGGATGATTCGTTCGCGGACGCCGACATGATGATGCCCGTCGCCGCGACCGTATGGCCCGAGTCGCGCAAACGCATCTTCCGCGCGTTCCATACGGCCGTCACCGCGCCCGCGAGCGACCCGGACGCGCTCATCGACGACATCAACACAGCGGCCGCGCACGCGACACACAGCCGCAACATCATGGCCTTCGATTTCGCGTTGCGCGCCGCACGCGCGTTCCCCGGAGACACGAGCGTGCTCGCGTTGCTCATGATGAACCCGGTGCGCCTTGAGGAAGGCGAATCGGTGTTCCTGCCGACGGGCGTGCCGCATGCCTATATATATGGGACGGGTGCCGAGATCATGACGAATTCGGACAATGTGCTACGCGCGGGGATGACGGTCAAGCACAAGGACATCGTGAACCTGCTGCAATGTGTCGACTGCCGCCCGACGAGTCCCGTCAATCCATCCGATGCGCGCCTTGGCGCGCTCCTCATGCGCGACGTCGTGTTCTATAAACCAGGCGTGAGCGAATATGTGCTCGCCTACGGACATGTCGACGATACGCGCGCATGGCCGATTGTCGAACGGCTCGCCGTACGCTACGACGCGCTCGTGCAGCAGATGCGCGGCCGCGCCGCCGTGCCGCATGCGGGGCCGCGTGTGCTGTTGTGCACGCAAGGCGAAGTCGTCTGCACGACACAGACGGATACGCGCACGTTGCGGCAAGGTGAGGCCGTGTTCATCCCCGCGTCCGATGGCGGGGTGCGCATCAGTGGCACGTCCGGTTCGTATCTGATGGCGTCGACGCCGTTCTGACCACGTCGCGTGCGCACACGTGCACGTATCGCATGCATCGACGTATGTGCTGCCTCTATATATACATATATATACGCGGACGCCCGCGCACGATGCAGTGCGCGGGCGTCCACAATATATCGGTATCGGTACCCCCATATATTCCGTATCGCCGTCTTCGTCGATACGGATGTGCGAACGACTACAGACGTTCGACGACGTAATCGATGCAGTGCACGAGCGCTTCGACATCGGACGGTTCGACGGAAGGGAACACGCCGATGCGCAGCTGGTTGCGGCCAAGTTTGCGGTATCCGGAAACATCGACGATGCCGTTGTCGCGCAGCGCCGCGATGACGGTCGCAGCGGGCACGGCCGCGTCGAGGTCGACCGTGACGACCGACTGCGAACGCGCGTCCGGATCGGTCACGAACGGCATCGCGTAGTCGCTGTGCTCGGCCCAATGGTAGACGATGTCCGACGAACGGCGGCAGCGTGCGGACGCCCACGGCAGGCCACCGTTCTCGTTGAGCCACGAGACCTGTTCGTTGAGCAGCACGAGCGTCGTGAGCGACGGTGTGTTGAGCGTCTGGTTCTTACGCGCATTGCCGATCGCGGACGTGAGCGACAGGAACGGGGGAATCCAGCGGCGCGCACCTTCAAGCCCCGCACTGCGTTTGACGCCCTCGGCGCGCTCGATCGCGGCCGGCGAAAGGATCGCGATCCACAGGCCGCCTTCGGAGCCGAAGGCCTTCTGCGGCGAGAAGTAATAGGCATCCGTCTGTGCGATGTCGACGGGGATTGCGCCCGCGCCGCTCGTCGCGTCGATGCAGATGAGCGCACCCTGCTCACGGGAACCGTCGATGCGGTACACAGGCGCCTGCACACCCGTCGACGTCTCGTTCTGCGCCCAGCAATACGTGTCGACGTATTCGGTGCGTTCGGGGATGCGGTACGTGCCCGGTTCGCCCTCGAAGAGGATCGGCTGCTCAAGGAACGGGGCGGATTCCACCGATGCCGCCATCTTGCCGCTGAACGACCCGTACACGCCGCACGCGGCCTGACGTGTGATGAGCGACGCGCAGATGACGTCCCAGAACGCGCTCGCGCCGCCATTGCCGAGGACGACCTCGTATCCGTCGGGAATCGAGAAGAACGACGCGAGACCCTCGCGGATCGAGCCGACGATGTCCTTGACGGGCGCCTGACGGTGGGATGTGCCGAGCACGGTGAGCGCGGCGCGGTCGAGCGCTTCGATCTGCTCGGGGCGGATCTTGCTCGGTCCGGAGCCGAAGCGCGCGTCCTCGGGGAGCATTGACTGCGGAATCGTGATTGTATCCATGACTCTCAGCGTAGCCACAACAAAGGAAAACGCCGTGCGCGGCATGGGCATACATGGATACCGCCGATTGTAGTGGACATGTGGTGATGCCCCTCGAAATGTGAAGATTTGGCGATTTCTCTCTCAGGGGAAAACGTTGTTCGTTCCTGCTGTTTGCGCGGGTTTTGTGCTATGTTCGCGCGCGCCGTCCGTGTCCGGGAAACGCGCGGCGCGCGCATTTTGGCGGTTTGTTGATGTACCCTAGAGCCTTGTGAGTCGAAGGCACGGACACCGTGCACGCTGTTGAGCGACGTTCATAAGGAGTGATTTGCGTATGAGGCATGCTGCCCACGCGACCCGCAAGGGTGCAGGCGCTGTAGCCCTGACGAAGTCCCTGTTTACCACGAAGCACGGTGCACATTCCGCGGAATCGGTCTACGCGAGCAAAGCCGCTGACGGCAACGCGGACGTGCTCGGCATCAATCCCGACCTTGCGCGCCGCCTCAACGAGGTCGCACCGCTGACGCGTCGCGCGATCCGCGAATCCGCACGTGCAGCGCAGCGTAAGAACACCGTGCTCGCGTCCGCGTCGCTCGCGGCGCTCGTCGGCACGGCCGCGACGTCGATGGCGTTCATGAAAGCGGACGACGATACGACGATGTTCCCGGTCGCTGACGGTGCGGAAACGACACAGACACTTGACATCTCGCGCGTCGCCGGCACCAGCGCGTCCCGTTCGGACGTGCGCGAGGCGCTCACGGCCGACGACGCGGACTCGCAGTATCTTGTGGACGCGGCGAACAACGCGGCCGCTGCTGGCGTGCAGACGCCGTACGCCGCGCAGGAATCGACGAATGTGACCGGCAGCTGGGACCTTGGCGAGACGAACGCGGTCAAAGACACGTCGAAGCTCACGACCGCGAAGGCATACAACGAGAAGGTCGCCAAACTCGTCGACAAGGACGAGGCGCAGCTGCCCGCCGGCTTCAACCCGAACCATGCGACAGGTGACACCGGCAACGCGTATCCGTGGGGGCAGTGCACATGGTGGTCATACGAACGCCGCCATCAGCTCGGCCTGAGCACCGGCTCCTACTTCGGCGACGCGCGAAGCTGGGGAGCTTCGGCGCAATCACTCGGCTACTGGGTCGACAACCAGGCGCGCGCCGTCGGCGACGTGCTCGTGTTCGCCCCCGGACAGGAAGGCGCGGACGGCTACTACGGACACGTCGCGATCGTCGAAGCCGTCAATCCGGACGGGTCGATCCGCATCTCCGAGTCGAACGCGAAAGGACTCGGCGTGATCTCCCAACGCGAATTCACGGCGGAACAGGCGAAGGCCTTCACCTTTATCCATTACTGATCGTTGCATGCGGCGTACGACAACGGTTGCGCCGTTGCATCGTGCGGTATGCAGAGTAAAAAAGACTCTCTATACTACCTGAGATTGTGAGTACGATTGCACTCGGCGTGTCGTAAGTGTGGACAATGTGTTCCCATCGATGGACCTTCACGCGACGCGACGCGTGTGTGCTAGCGTAGAAGGCGATGAAAAAGATGAAACGTTCTATTTCGATTACTACCGCTGCAGCACTCGCCGCATCCCTGTTCGCGGGTGCGCCTGCGGCTGTCGCAGATGATGCAGCGTCGAGTTCGAATTACGTCGTCTCGACACGCTCATTCCCCAAAGTGAATACGGCGAAGACTGACTTCTTCGCCGAAGCCACCTCCACGAACGTCGACGAAGACTCCAACTGGGGTGGCCTGGAGAGCATGGATGTTCCTCAGACCAAGTCGACCGCGGAGAAGGAAGCCGAACAACAGGCCAAGGAACAGGAAGAAGCACGCAAGCGGGCCGAGGAGGAGGCCGCACGCCAGCAGGCCGAAGCGGCCGCGCGCGCAGCACAGGAGGCGGCCGCGAGCCGCAGCCAGGAGCGCGAGCCGGTCGCCACTGAACCTCAGCAGGCCGCACAGGCTCCAGCTGCGAGCTGGAATGTGCCGGCAAGCAAGAACGGCGCGGCGATCGCACAGTTCGCATTGCAGTTCCAGGGCTATCCCTACGTGTTCGGCGGCAATACGCCGAGCGGATGGGATTGCTCCGGATTCGTGCAGTGGGTGTTCTCGCAGTTCGGCATCTCGCTGCCGCGCACCTCGGGTGCGCAGGCGGCCGTTGGTGTCGCCGTGCCGAGCATCGATCAGGCGCAGCCGGGCGACATCATCGCCAATGGCATGCATGCCGCGATCTACATCGGCAACGGCATGGTCATGAACGCGATGACCCCGGCACTGGGAACCGGTACGAGCAGCCTCGCTGTCTTCTCGGGCGGTTATTCCATCCGACGCGTGCTGTAATCCCAATCCCACATTTCACTGTTCTCGGGGGTGTGCGGTTCTTCGGAACCGCACACCCCCGCTTTTTTGTATGCAGCGTACCGTTCTACGGGTGTGGGGTGGATGCGTAGGTGGTGTCTGCGGAATGGGACGGAAACCACGCTGTTTGTGGGTGGTTGCGTCGGGCGCGTCTGCGGATTGGGACGCAACGGGTGGGTTGGTTGGTGGCGGCTGCGAAGTGGGATGCAAACGCGCGCGTTTGCGGGTGGGTTGGTCGGCGGCGTCTGCGGATTGGGACGCGTAGGACGAGCCCGCGGTGCCGAAACACGTTCCTGACGTAACTTTTCGCGGTTTTTCGGCTGCTAGTGTGTGTGATGAAGGAAAACCACGGTATTGTGGAACGTGGAAACCAACCGAAGAGAAGGTTGTGCTGGGCAAGGAGGTCTTTCATGGTGAACGACAACACGATTCTGGTGGGTGTCGACGGTTCGCACGCGAGCTACAAGGCGACGTGGTGGGCTGCAAATTACGCGAAACACGTCGGATTGAGCCTGCAGATCGTGTGCGCGTATTCGCTGCCGAGCTACGCCGCGGTCTCGTTCGACGCGACGTACACGGCGATGGGGGACGACAACGCCGCGCACAACGACGCCCAGGAGATCCTTTCGAAGGCGAAGGCGATCGCCGACGAACAGGGTGTCGACGCGCAGACGCTCATCGTGACCGGCGATCCGTCGTCGGTCTTCGTCGAACTGTCGCGCAACTACAACCTCATCGTCATCGGCAACCGCGGCAAGGGCGGCCTCGCGGAACGTCTGCTCGGCACAACGAGTTCGAGTCTGCCCGCGTACGCGTACTGCCCGATCGTCGTCGTCCCGTACACCGACGACAAAGGCAACCTCATGCACCTCAACAACGTCATCACGAAGGTCGCCGTCGGCTCCGACGATACGAAGTGGGGCATCCGCGCGCTCCAGCTCGCGGCGAAATTCGCGCACTCGTGGGGCGCGCAGCTCGACGCCATCACCGTCGTCCCGCCGAACACGAACCTCGCGAGCGACGAGGTGCGCGGCAAGTTCGAGGACGAGCTTGACGCGCGACTCAAGCCGATCCTCGCGGAGTATCCGGAACTCAACGTCCATAAGAACATCGTCGCCGGCAATGCCGTCGAGACGCTCACGAAGGCGAGCCGCGACCATGACATCGTCGTCGTCGGCTCGTGTGGACGTGGTGGGTTCACCGGTCTGCTCTTCAATTCGACGAGCCAGGGGCTGCTGCAGCATTCGGTGTCGCCTGTGCTCGTCGTGCCGCGCAAGTTCGTCGAAGCCGAAGAGCAGCGCGCAGAGCAGACGGACGAGCGGACGGCGACGGTCACGCTCGACGAACTCGTCACCGAAGTGCCCGTCGACCGTGCGGATGAGGACGTCGAACGGCAGATCGAGATCAAAATCGATCCACAGGCCGCCGACTACCACGACGACGCGAAACGTGGCTGATCCGTACACGTCCGCACAGATACAGACGTAGACTACGAACACCGTAGACGCGGACGGGGCGTGACACACAATCGATTGTGTGTCACGCCCCGTCCGCGTCTACGTCTGTATCGGTCTGTCTATGGGTGACGCCGTCAGTGGCGGACTTCGATGTCCATACGGACGGGCGTTTCCCGCTCGTACGTATGCATGACGGTGCAGCCTTTCTCGATGTGCGCCTTGACGCGCTTCTTGAGTGTTTCGACGTCGTCTTCACTGAGCGAGGCGTCGGTCGCGTCGATCATGACCTGTTCATTGAAGTTGATGTACGAGTCATCGTCGGCGTCGTACGTGCCATCGACGACGATGCGCGCGCCTTTGCCTTCGCCGAGCGCATGTTCGACCGCGAACTCGCTCGAAAGCGCCGCGCAGCCGGCGAGCGCGATCTTCATCAGATCGCCCGGGGTGAACTGGCCCCTGCCTTTGCCGAACTTGATATGGGCCCCGTCGTCGCTGAACGCATCCCACGAACCGTCCTTGTTCTTCTCGACCCACAGTCGCTTGCTCATATGCTCCTCATTTCCGCGGCCTCACATGGCCGCTGCGTTGTTCAACCACATTCTATGCACGCCCATGCCCGCGTGTCGCGGCGCACACCGCGCATCCGTCACCGTGGTTGTCGTCACAGCAGCCGTGTATTGCCGTTGTTCGATTGTCTGATTATGATGGCGAAACATGCCTTTGACTCAAGACGACCTCAAGTCCATCCGTGACCATGACATCCCTGCGCGTCCGCACACCGACATCCCGATGCCGTACGAGGACCTGCTGCGCAAGATCCTGATGGAAGGCAACCTCAAGAACGACCGCACCGGAACGGGCACGATCTCACTGTTCGGGCAGCAGATGCGGTTCGACCTCGCGAAGGGCTTCCCGCTGTTGACGACGAAGCGCGTGTTCTTCAAAGGGGTCGCCTATGAACTGTTGTGGTTCCTGAAAGGTTCGAGCAATGTGCGTTGGCTCCAGGAGCACAATGTGCACATCTGGGACGAGTGGGCCGACGAGAACGGCGACCTTGGTCCTGTCTACGGCGTGCAGTGGCGCAGCTGGCCCGCGCCGACGCCGGATGATCCGAACCGCACGATCGATCAGATCTCTAATGCGCTCGACCTCATCCGCAACAGCCCCGATTCGCGCCGCATCGTCGTGAGCGCGTGGAATCCGGCCGAGGTCGAGCAGATGGCGCTCCCGCCGTGCCATGCGCTCTTCCAGTTCTATGTGGCCGACGGCAAGCTCAGCTGCCAGCTGTACCAGCGCTCGTGCGACATGTTCCTCGGTGTGCCGTTCAACATCGCGAGCTATGCGCTGCTGACGATGATGGTCGCACAGCAGACGGGGCTCGAACCGGGCGAATTCGTCTGGACGGGCGGTGACTGCCATATCTACGACAACCACATCGACCAGGTGCTTGAGCAGCTGTCGCGCGAACCATACCCGTATCCGCGCCTTGAGCTGCGCAAGGCCGATTCGTTGTTCGATTACGATTACGACGATTTCACGATTGTCGATTACCGGTACCATCCGACGATCAAGGCGCCGATCGCCGTCTGAACGCGCACCGTGGCGCCTGTCGCGATTGCGTCCGCGGACGCCGGCGAGCGTCTGCGGGATTGCATAGACTGGGAATCCGGTTACCCACGTTCAAGGAGAGCTGAAATGGAGCATGACAGTAGCCGCAGTGGCTATCACGAACCCGCGCCCGGATTTGCCGGGCCGACGGAGATTGAGCTTGAGGACGATTGGGGCGATGACTACGCCAAGACGTTTTCGATCAATCTGATTTGGGCACAGGCGAACGACAAGGACGGTCGTTCGGGTGCCATCGGATTCGAGGGGACCATGCCGTGGCATCTGCCCGAGGACCTTCGACGCTTCAAGGCGCTCACCGTCTCGCATCCCGTCATCATGGGACGCAAGACATGGGACGCGCTCAATCCGAAATTCCGTCCGTTGCCGAACCGCGACAACATCGTGCTCACGCATGACCGTGGGTTCCGTGCGCCGGGCGCGACCGTCGTATGCGACATCGAGGAGGCGCTCGACCTCGCGCGTCAGGAGGCCATCCCCGATGATGGACTCGACCGCAGCGAGATCTGGGTCATCGGCGGCGCGGAACTGTTCAAACAGATGATGACGCTCGCGTCGAAGATCTATCTCACGCAGATCGATGCCGACGTCGACGCGGACACGTACGCTCCGGACGTCGACAAGGCGTTGCGCGACGGGGATTGGAGCATCGTCGAGCAGGGTGCGTGGATGACGCCCGAGCATGCTGATGGCGGCATCCGCCGGTACCGTTATCTGACGCTTGCGAACAACCGCCAACCCGAGGACGCATAAGCCGACACGATACAGGACACGAGACACAGGAGACGAGGCGGACCGCATCCGCCGTTATGAGGAGTAGGGACCTAGCCGTGAAGAGGAAAGAGACGAAGCCGTATACCGTCATGACCGTGTGCACCGGCAACATCTGCCGTTCGCCGATGGGGGAGATCATCCTCCGCCACGAATTCGACAAACGTGGCCTTGGGGACCGCGTCCGCGTCTTGTCGAGCGGTGTGAGCGACGAGGAGTATGGCAATCCGATCGACCGCCGTGCCGTCAAAGTGCTCAAGGAACACGGGTATGAGATTCCGCCGCAGCATTTCGCGCACCGTATCACACATCAGGAGATTGAGGACACCGATCTGTTCCTGCCGATGACGGCGTCGCATATGAACGCGCTCATGCATATGCTGCCGCTCAGCAAACGCACGGAAGTGCACATGTACCGCAGTTTCGACCCGTCGCTTCCGGATCCGGAAGCGGGTCACGAAAGCGAGATCGACCTCGTCGACCCGTGGTACGGCGGCATGCGCGAGTTCGAGACGGCAATCGATCAGATTGAGGAAGTCGCGCCGTACATCGCCGATTATGTCGAACGGCAGCTCACCGCCGAGTGAATGCGGCCACGTGAACGCGCGCCTATGCGTCGATATGGCTGATGCATACGATGTGTGCACACACGGTGTGGCCGCGCGGATATGAGATGGCGGGGGCGTCGCACGAATCGATTCGTGCGACGCCCCCGCCATCTCATTGGTGTCGTGTCGTCGACGGTGTGCGGATCAGGCGTCCTGCTGCTTCCATGTTTCGACGTCGATATGATGCGCCGGATTCGCCTGCCACGCGTCCCATGCGGATTCGACGATGTCATCGACGTCGTAGCGCGCGTGCCATCCCATTTCCTCGTTGATGCGCTTCGGCGAGCCGATGAGGTGCGGCGGATCGCCCGCGCGGCGCGCCATGACGGTCTCGGTGAACGGCAGTCCGGTGACCCTCTTCACTTCGTCGACGATCTGGCGCACGGACGTGCCTTCGCCGGTGCCGACGTTGAAGACGTCGTACTTGCGCTCGTCGCGGTCGAGGTACTTGAGCGCCGCGAGATGCGCGTCCGCGAGGTCGGAGACGTGGATGTAGTCGCGCACGCATGTGCCGTCCGGCGTCGGGTAGTCGTCGCCGAAGATCGCCGGCGCCTTGCCCTGCTTGAGGCGGTCGAAGAGCATCGGGATGAGGTTGAGGATCGCCGGGTCCTCAAGCTGGACGGGGCCACAGCCGGCGACGTTGAAGTAGCGCAGGCCGCAGAAGCGGATGCCGTATGGTTCCTCGCACGCACGCGCCATCCATTCGCCGAAGAGCTTCGTCTGGCCGTACGGGTTGATCGGGACCATCGGCTCGACGTCCTCGGGCACGACGTCGACCGGCGGCACACCGTAGGTCGCGGCGGACGACGAGAAGACGAGCTTCTTGACACCCGCCTCCTTCATGCCTTCGAGCACATTGAGCATGCCGTTGATGTTCTGCTGGTAGTACCACAGCGGCTTCTCGACGGATTCGCCGACCTGCTTGCGCGCGGCGAAGTGGATGACGGCGTCGACGTCCTCCGCCTTCATGATCTCGGCGAGACGCTCGCCCGCGCCGGGCGCGGCGATGTCCATGCCATAGAGGCGCGCATCGCCGATGCGGTCGGGCTTGCCATAGCTGAGGTCGTCGACGACGACGACGTCCTCTCCTGCTTCGTGCAGCGCGTAGACGACATGCGCGCCGATGTAGCCGCAGCCGCCAGTGACAAGAACAGTCATGTTGAGCCTTTCCTTCAACAGGTCGAACATCACATGTTTGTGAGGTTTTTTGTCGCAATGTTCGTTTTTGTTCGATTACACTATAGCACTCGCACACCATCGAACACAACTTTGCATGTTCGCCGTCGTGTCCGGTGTGTGTCGCGGGATGGTTGCGCGGATGCGACGACCTTCCCAGCCCCAAGTCTAGGACGCGGCCTGACGCGTTCACACTGCGCGCATATGGAAGGGTGCACCAAGGTCGGAGGCGCGATACATGTCGCCGCATACACTGTGGGGTATGGAACAACAGTATGAGGACGGCAACGACGGTGTGGCGGGAGCGGCGCAGGAGCCCGCGAATCCGCTCCATGGCAGGAAAGTGCTTTCGTTCGTGCGCAGGTCGGCGCGTCTGGACGCGCGCCTCCAGCGCGCGCTCGACAACCACGCGGACGACTATGTGCTCGGCGACATCGCTGCGCGCGAAGGCTCGCTCGACCCCGCGGAGGATTTCCGCTTCACGCGCGCGTATATGCGCGCGCATTGGGATGGCGATGCGCCGATCACCGTCGAGGTCGGCTCGGGGCAGGGTGAGAACATCGTCGCCGCTGCCGTCGCGCATCCCGAGCGCAATTTCCTTGCGCTCGAGGTCTACGACCCCGGTGTCGCGCACACGGTGCTCCTTGCGGCGAAGCAGGGGGTGCGCAACCTGCGGATCGCGCAGATCAACGCCCCCGAGTTGTTCGCCGTCGCCGAACCGGGTGCCGTCGACGAAGTGTGGACGTTCTTCCCCGACCCGTGGCCGAAGATGAGGCACCACAAACGAAGGATCGTGCAACCTGGGCTCGCCGCCGACGTGCATGCGGCGCTGCGTGACGGCGGTGTGTGGCGCATCGCGACCGATATCGAGGACTATGCGCTCCATGTGCACGAGGTCATGGATGGGCGCGACGATTTCGCGAACGATGGCGACCTCGTCGTCAGCCTGCCGACCGAACACGTCGGCAAAGGCAACGCCGCCGATGCGGCCGCGCTCCCGCATGCCGACTTCCGGGAATCCGAACGGTTCGACGGCCGCGTATTGACGAACTTCGAACGCAAAGGCCTCGACGCGGGGCGCGTCATCCACGATTTCACGTACCGCAAGGTGTGAGCGGCGCGCGCACGAGCGGTTTCGCCGCTTCGCGCACAACGCGACACGCCGAGAGTTGCGTGATGGCTCAATTCGTGTAATATCAATTGAGTTGTCGAAAGCCCCCTTCGTCTAACGGTTAGGACACCAGACTTTCAATCTGACAACGAGAGTTCGACTCTCTCAGGGGGTACGAATAAGAAGCCTTGGAATTGCAACGATTCCAAGGCTTCTTTCCTTCTCGGTACTAACCTGGTAACAACCCTGCGACCACGCGGCGTGCTGTGGGTGTGTCACCGCGACAGCAATGTCCACTGTGTGGATGCGGATACGGGCTGGGTGTGGATGTCGGCTCCACGTGTGTCAGGAGGCCCATCCTTGCGCTGTGGTCACGCAGGCCAGTCAGGCGCGAAAAAGGATGGCATGCGGGCGGGAAGGCCATGTGATGGGGCGCGCATCGTCCATGCCGTAACTTTTCCCCAGAAAACGCGGAAAAGGCAGAAAGTATCCGGGCCTCATGTCTGTCCTCATGCTACGCTTTCAACTATGGAGAAAAGCAAAACGATGACCGTCAACGGCACGCCGTACGACGTGATTCGCCTGCTTGGCAGGGGCAATGGCGGCTATTCGTTCCTTGTGCAATCGCAGACGCATCCGCCGACGCGCTATGTGCTCAAACAAATCTACTACGGCCCCTACGACTACTACCAATACGCGAACAAGATGCAGTCCGAGATCCAGAACTACCGCAAGCTGCGGGAACTCGGCGTCAAGCTTCCCTCGTTGTTCGACGTCGACCTTGAACGCGACCGCATCCTCAAGGAATACATCGATGGCCCCACGGTCTACGAACTCGTCCTCGCCGACCAGATGCGGGACGACTATCTCGACCAGATCCGCGCCCTCGCGAAGCGCCTCGCCGCGAAACGGCTCAACATCAACTATTTCCCGACGAATTTCGTCGTCGAGAACGATGTCGTACACTACATCGATTTCGAGTGCAAACCATACAAGGACACGTGGGATTTCGAGCACTGGGGAGTGAAGTACTGGTCGAAGACGCCCGAGTTCCTCATGTACGTCGCCGAACACGCGCCGCAATTATCGTTGGGCGGCGGCGAGAACTGACACCTGTCCCTTGATGGCGCGGACGATCCGCGAACGGCCATATCGATTGGGTGATGGGTCGTCCGTCGTCGTGCGTTCACGCAATGCGCTGGCTTCGAGGGGATGGGTCGCACATATCCTTTTTACCGCGCTGCGGTACGGTGGGGGCCTAAGCGTACCGCAGCGCGGAACAGCCGGAGCCTGATGTGTCCATGATCGGATCGTCAGCGTGGAATGGGACGCCGGCCGGCCTTGCCTTGCGCGCGCCGCGCCATCTAGACTGGGCATGAGTCGTCCCATTGAAGTGACGACACGGTTCCAAAGGAGCATCGATATGGTCTATCGCATGATTTTCAACCAGACGGCCTATTTCGGCAGGGGCGCGATCAACGAGATTCCGAACGAGGCGAAAGCCCGCGGATTCAAGAAGGCGTTCATCGTCACCGACCCTGTGCTCGTCGAGAACGGCACCGCGAAGAAGGTCACCGATGTGCTCGATGCGGCGCAGATCCCATACGAGATCTTCGATGATGTGCAGCCGAACCCACCCGTCGAGAACATCCAACATGGCGTCGAGGCGTTCAAGAAGTCGGGTGCCGATTTCCTCATCGGTCTCGGTGGTGGCAGTCCACAGGACACGTGCAAGGGCATCGGCATCGTCGTCGCGAACCCGGAGTTCGCCGATGTACTCTCGCTTGAGGGCGTCGCGGCGACGAAACATCCGAGCGTGCCGATCTTCGGCGTGCCGACGACAGCCGGTACGGCCTCGGAGACGACGATCAACTATGTCATCACCGATACGGCGCACAAGCGCAAGTTCGTCGCGGTCGACCCGCATGACATCCCGATCGTCGCGTTCGTCGACCCGGACCTCACGGACGGCATGCCGCGCGGCCTCAAGGTCGCGACGGGCCTCGACGCGCTCACGCATGCGATCGAAAGCGTCATTACGCCCGGCGCATGGAGCCTGTCGGACGCGCTGTCGATGCAGACGATCCGCATGATCGCGCAGAACCTCGCGAAAAGCGTCGCGGGGGACAAGGACGCGGGCGAGCAGATGGCCTACGCGTCCTACATCACCGGCATGTCCTATTCGAACGTCGGCCTCGGCCTTGTGCATGGCATGGCGCATCCGCTTGGCGGCCGCCTCGGCGTCGCCCATGGTGTTGCGAACGGTATCCTGCTCGCGCCCGTCATGGCGTACAACAAGGATCATTCGGGTGAGAAGTACCGCGACATCGCCGACGCGTTCGGCATCGAGGACGCCTATACGGGCAACCTCGAGCATGTGCGCGACGAGGCCGTCGAGGCCATCGCGCAATTGACGCGCGACCTCGGCAACCCGACGACGATCAGCGAGGTCGGCGCGACCGAGGAGGACCTCGAACCGCTCGCCGAGGACGCGTTCGCCGACGTCTGCACGCCGGGCAACCCGCGCAAGGCGACGAAGGAAGACATCCTCGAGATCTACCGCAGCCTCATGTGACGGACGTCTTCCTTCCGCCTTCCTGTCAGCCGCGGCGGCGCATCGCGACGATGAGCAGGATGGCTGCGATGACCGCCGCGATGGCTGCGATCCCGCAGATCCACGCGATGTTCGAGCCCGTCGCGGCGACCGGCGACGCCGTAGGGGTGGCTGAGGACGCCGGTCGCGGCGTGGGCGCGCTCGGTACCGGTTGTGTGGGCGCCGTCGTCGGCTGCGGCTGCGGTGTCGGCGTCACACTCGGCTGCGTTGGCGTTGGCGTCGGTTCCGTTGGCGTTGGCGTCGGTTCGCTTGGTGTCGGCGCCGGCTCGGGCGTCTTCGCGTCCTGCCAACCGTATTTCGAGAACGTCTCGTTCGGGTCGTCGCCCTACATCGTGATGACGTCGATCGTGCCGCACGGCACATGGTTCCCGTTGATGAGGACGTTGAACGGCGTCGGGCCGTTCGCGGGTTCGTTGTGCGGTTAGCGCCAGATCAACGGCGCGCGGTCGCCGGCGCCGATCTCGAAGAAGTATTTCGCGATGCCGAGGTCGGTTGTCGTGTATGGTCCGATGCCCGGGTCGGCGGCGACGCTGCGTCCGTCGGCTTCGAGCCGGAACGTGAACCGTTGCTGGTTGAGCGCGCTTGGTGCGAGAAGCGCCGCTTCGACGCCGCGTTCGAACCATGTGGGCACGGGGATGCCACCTTCGACCGAGGCGACCTGTCCGTAGGTCTTCGAGCGTGATGGTTTGCCGTGGGTGACGCCGTGGCCGAGCGCGATCGCGAAGCGCACTTTGCTGTCCTCGTCGAGCTTCGCGTGCTGCTGCGCCTTGTGTTTGCTGAACGACAATCCGACCCAGCAGGTGTCGAGGTCGAGTTGTGTCGCGCGCAGCAGCACATGCGCGCCGTAGTAGCCGCACCGTTCTTCCCAACCGCTGGTCTCGTCGGTGCCGATCGCGACGTAATTGCGTACGTTTTTGAATACGCCGTAGTGCAGCAGCGCGTTGCCGAACGCGTCGGGTTCGTCGGTCACGAGACGCATCCGTACGTCGCCCTCTTTGTTGAGTGTCGTGATGAGCGCGCGCAGGTCGTCGCATACGTGTGCGTCGATCGGTTCGTCGGTGTATGCGCGCACCGCGTGGCGTCTATGCATCGCTTCGAGCAGATTCACGAATCGTCCTTTCGCCACAACGGCCCCTCTCTTCTCTGTCATTATCGGCGTGCGCGGACGCGGGGCCGTGAACGTTCCCCCTACAGTGAAACACCGAATTCCGCGTACGTGTGCGGCACCATTGGGATTCCAACAGTGCCGCGAGCGCGCGCGGCAAGTGCATGAGAGGCCATAACTATAATCGCTATGGCCAACAGTGCCGCGAGCGCGCGCGGCAAGTGGAAACGCGCATGTAATACGACGTTTCGCGCTGTGAAACGCGTAGGGGATGATACTGGGAACGGAAGGTGGACATATTCGTCCCTTTCATGCAAAGAACATACAAACGCGGGCGCCGCGGCACATCCGATGTGCCGCGGCGCCCGCGTATGGACGGCGTATCATCGACGATGAACGGACATGACGATGAGAGGAAGGAATCGCGGATGACGGATACGGATACGGTGCATACACCACGGCCGCGCGCGGTCATCTACACCGATTTCGACGGTGTCATCAACGCGTTCCCCAAAGACAGGGCGGCGACCGCCGGCGACGGGCGCACGTTCGCGCTCGATGGCATGACCTATGTGCCTGCCGACGGCATCGCATACCCGGTGCATTGGTCGACGCAGCTCGCGGATGGCATGCGCGCGCTCGTGGACTCGGGTGCGGCCGAACTTGTCTGGTTGTCGACGTGGCAGCCGTTTACGCCCGCGCTCAACGCGACGCTCGGATGGGATGGCGCGCGCGTGCGCACCGCGCAATGGTACGATCCGGTCACGCTCACCGGGATGCGCGGCGGCAAACTGCGCACGGTCCTGCGCAGGATCGCGTATGAGGACGACGAGGCGACGCCGCTGCCGATCGTATGGATCGACGATGAGGAATGCACGGTGCGTGCGAAGCAGCTCATCGAAGCCGCCGGACCGTTGTTCCCGGTGTTCGCCGTACGCCCCGACGACCGGATCGGCATCTCGAAGCGGCAATGGCGGCTCATCCGCGAATTCGTCGCGAACCCGATGGCGTTCCCGACGGTCACACTCGACGTCGAACCGAGCGTCACCGAGCGCGAAGGGCATATCGGACTGTGACCGCGCGCGGCATCGCGCAGAAGGAGCGGCCGCGGGCATGAGACGGCGGTCGGTGCGGCGGCGCGGTTGGGATAGGATGGCGGATGCAGTGATGTGGTAACGAAGGCCGTCCACCGCGGTGGGCGGCAGTATATTGCACATGTGTGCATGTGCGCATATATATGGGAACTACAGATATATGGGAACTACAGATACATACACCATATAAGGGAACGATTGAGGGAAGTCATATCGGGAGGGAATGATGGCGAATTGCAACCATTGCGGCATACCATTGCGCGACGGGGCGAAGTTCTGCACGGCGTGCGGCGCGCGGCAGGACGCGCCGGCGGGGGCACCACAGCCGGGAACAGGGCAGAGGGGAACAGGGCTTGCGCCCGCCGTGCCGCCGGCTCCGGCGATGCCACCTGCGCCCGCGTCCTCATATCCGGCACCGACGGCCTCCGGCGCTACTGCGACGGCGGCAACGGCCGATGGGAAGCGCAAGCTCCTCATCGCGGCGATCGCGGCCGTCGTCGCCGTCATCGTGCTCGCGGTGACGGGCATCGTCACCTACCGCATGGATCTGTGGGGCTCGCGCACCGTGCCGACGATCGGCGCGGCCGAGAAGGCCGGCAGCGCCGACGATGTCGCCGCGCAGCTCGAAGGACAAGGGTTCCACACGACGCGCAAGCGTGAGTTCTCGGCGTCGGACAAAGGCGCATACCTGCGCATCGAAGGCGGGAAGGAAGGCGAACGCGTCGCGCGCTCGCAACAGCTGACCGTCGTCGAATCGCTCGGACCGGGCGTCCCCGACGGCACGGTCGGCCTCACACAGGACAAGGCCGTCGAACGCGTCGGCGGCATGGGTGTGCCGGTGAGCGTGACCGAAGTCGTCTCCGACCATCCCGGCGAAGTGATCGATACGAAACCGGCGCAAGGCAAGGCGCTCGCGGACAAGGACCGCTCCGGCGGCATCAGGCTCGCCGTCGGCGTCAAGAAGGACGGCATTCCGGTCGAAATCGCCGGACTCGACAAGGACCAAGCGAAGCAGCGGCTCGAATCGGACGGATTCGACGTGACCGTCATGCCGGTCGCGGCGAGCAAGGACATGGTCGGCAACGTCATCTCGGCAGATCCGGCGATCGGTTCGGTGACGAGCGGCGACGACGTGACATTGTATGTCGGTGCCGACGCGAACACGCTCAAGGACGCGATGCTCGTGCATACGGGCGGTCCCTATCCATACAATTCCTATGACCAATTGCAGCCGCTCGTCGGCGAGTGGTGCACCGACGGTGGCGACTGCATCGACCTCGAACCGACTGCGAAACATGCCGGCAATGATGACGACGGCAATGTCCGTGGTCTGACGATGAACGGTAAGACCTATGAAGGCGCATTCTTCGATCTGGGAGTATGCCCCTATGCGCAGACCTTCGGGTCCTGTGATCCGGAAAAGCCGGATTTCGCGTTCCAGCAGCTGCTCATATCCGGTGACAGTGGTGCGTTCGAACTGTTCGACAACACCGCATTGCCGTATTGCGGCACGACACTGATGGGTGAAGTCGCCTACTGCGACCATGGTGTGATAGGGGATTTGTCTTCTGCCAGTGGGAAGAGCACGGGCATCGAATACCGTATGAGCGACTTCCTGCTCGTCGTGCCCGTCGGCGCAGACATCGGACAGGTCGAGGATAGCGGTTATTTCAAGGACAAGCCGGGAGCGAAGGCGCCCGACGCGACCCGTCCGTACATCCTCAAACGTGACCCGTCGCTTTACGACAAGACCTCCGTTTCTGGAGACGGGGGTATCCATAATCCATTCCTGCCGAAAGCGATGAAGGCACAGACAGGGGAGACGGTGAAGTTCGCGCCGTCGCCATCCGCCGACGTCGCGTACTACAAAGTCGAGGACACCCTCGATTGGTCGAAGCTCGACGCAAACCAGGTGTGCCCCGACGGCGGCTGCACGACGAAGGACACCGCGGACAGCAAGACGTCGGACTGATGTGTTCGTTGTGGTGAGCCTATTCCGAGCGTGAGGTTGTATCATGTCGTGCGCAACGCTCGACATCGGTACGGTAAAGGGGTGCGGATATGCGCGGAACAGGCACACGCGGAACGGGAATCGTCGGCGCGCTCACGGCGTTCGCATGCACGGTGGCGCTCGTGTGCGCGGCCGTGCATGCGCTCGCCGGATGCGGATCGTCAGCGGATACGGCGAAGGGCACGGACGCATCCACTGCGCCGTCCACTGCGCCGTCGCCAAACGCGTCGGCGTCGGCGTCGGACGACGCAAGTCCGTCCGCGAACGAGCGCGCAGGCGCGAACATGCTGTTCAACGGGCCCGACCATTGGGATGGTGAGGTGCCAAACGGATGCGCGGCAGGCAAGGATGTGCGGATCGTCATCGTACGCGGCACGCTCGAACGGGCCGAAGGCAGCTCATTGGAAACGCTCGCGCAGTCGATCGGCGAACGGATCGGCGGACGTGCGTCGATCGACGTCCTCGATTACCCGGCGTCATGGAAATCGGGAAGCGAGGCACGCGGCGTCAACATGCTCATCGCGACGCTCAACGCGCAGGCGCGCGCGTGCCCGTCGACGAAAACGGCTCTCCTCGGATACTCCCAGGGCGCGATGGTCGTCGGCGACGCGTTGAGCGCCCCCGAAGCGCGCTTCAACGACGACAACGGACAGTCGTTGAGCGCACAGGCGCTCGCGAACATCGCGGTCGTCGAACTGTTCGGCGACCCGCGCTTCGACGCGTCCGCCGACTACGGCGCGGGAAGCTACGACCGGTCGGTCGACGGCATCCTCGGCGCGCGCGATGGCGATGACTTGCGCGCGTTGCAGGGGAGGATCGTCAGCTACTGCAACGCCGACGATTTCGCGTGCCAACTCGGCGGCCACGACGACGCGCATGGCCTCTACCGTTCGAACGGCACATTCGACGAAGCGGTCACGTTCGCCGTGCCGAGGACCGAAGCGGCGCTCAAGTAGCCACGGCGCGGCCTGTGTCGCGCAGTGTATGCCGCACTCCGGTGCGCTGAGGCGCGCGTAAGCGTACCGGAGTGCGGTCAGTATTGCGCGGTGGTACGCTGAGGTGTGCGCAAGCGTGCCGCACCGCATAGGCGGCGACGGCGGAGCAACAATGGGGAGGGAAACATGGACCATACGATCATCTGTCCGCACTGCCACACACAGTTCGCGATCGACGAGGACGATTACGCGGACATCCTGCAGCAGGTGCGCGGCGCCGCCGTGGACGACGAAGTCGAGAAACGCAGCAGACTCATCGAACAGAAGGCAGCCGCCGACATCGAACAGCTGCAGACGAAGCACGACGCCGCAATCGAAGCACTCAAAACGAAGCTCGACGCGCAAAGCGAACAGGCGAAGGCGGACAAGGACGCCGCGCTCGCGCAATTGCGCACGACGCTCGAAAGCGAAGCGCAGGTCACCGCGTCGCGCAAGGACGCGGAACTGCTCAAAGCGCAATCGGCACACGAGGCGCAAATCGCGAAACTCAAGGCGCAGCTCGACAATGCCGATGCGCAGACGAAGCTCGAAGTGCGCGACGCCGTCGCCGCAGCCGAGAAGGAACGCGACGAGCTGCGGCATACGCTTGAGCAGGAGCAGTACAAAAACCAGATCGACAAACAGACGATCACCGACCGATACGAACGCCAATTGCGCATGGACGACGAACAGCACCGCAAGGAACTGCAGATGCGCGACGAGGAAATCGAACGGCTCAAGGATTTCAAGACGCGTCTGTCGACGAAAATGGTCGGCGAATCGCTCGAACAGCACTGCATGAACGAGTTCAACCAGCTGCGCATGGGCGCATTCCCGACCGCGCGGTTCGGCAAGGACAACGACGCGCGCACCGGCAGCAAAGGCGACTTCATCTTCCGTGATTTCGATGAGGACGGTGACGAATACATCTCGATCATGTTCGAAATGAAGAACGAGATGGACACGACGTCGTCGAAACACAAAAACGCGGACTTCTTCAAGGAACTCGACAAGGACCGCAACGAGAAGGGCTGCGAGTACGCGGTGCTCGTCAGTATGCTCGAAGCGGACAGCGACTATTACAACACCGGTATCGTCGACGTCTCCTACGAATACGAGAAGATGTACGTCATCCGTCCGCAGTTCTTCATCCCACTGATCACACTGTTGCGCAACGCGGCGCGCCGCAGTGTGGAACTGCGGCGCGAAGTCGAACAGATGAGGCGGCAGAACATCGACGTGTCCAATTTCGAGGACAAACTCAACGAATTCCGTGACAAGTTCGGCAGGAATTTCGACCTCGCGCACCGCCACTACCAGGAGGCGATCAAGCGCATCGACAATTCGATCAAGGAGCTGCAGAAGACGCGCGATGCGCTCGTCGGCTCGGAACTGCAGCTCGAACGCGCGAACAACAAGGCGCAGGAGCTCACGATCCGCAAACTCACGTGGGGCAATCCGACAATGAAGGAGAAGTTCGCGGCCGTGCGCGACACAGCTGCCGACGCAGGCGACGATGCGGGGACCGACGTCATCGAGGCGACGGTCGAACGCGTGGACGATGAACGGGACGGCCGGTGACACCGATGTGACTGGCTGTCCATCCGTACGGACGATGTAACCGAATCGTTACCGCGCGCGACCTTCCCCGCAGTATGCACGCGCGACAATCTGGACACCGTCCTATGGATGCGGCGTCCGTGGGACGATGTCGTACGTCCGGTCACGGAGGGAGGCTCGCGGATGCCGCCAAGCACACGGTTGTCGAGGGAGGAAGTCGTACACAGGATCAGGTTGCTCGTCACGCGCCGTCAGCTGCTGCCGGGGGAGCGGATCGGCACCGAACGCGCGCTCGCGCAGGCGTTCGGCGTCTCGCGTTTCGAACTGCGCGCCGCGCTCGAACAACTCGAATCGACGCATGAGATCGTGCGCAGGATCGGGCGCAACGGCGGTGTCATCGTCTCCGACGGACGCTTCGAGTGCAACCTCAACACGTTGGAATCGCTTGCGCATATGGCGAAACGCCAAGGCTGCGAGCTCACGTGCGCGCTCATGCGCGCGGCCGTGACGTCGGCGAACGAAGCGGACATGCGCATCCTGCAGTTGCCTACGGGCCGTACGACGGTCTATGCGGTGCGCCGCCTTCGTCTGCTCGATGGCGAACCGCTTTCCGTCGAGACGAGCCGGTTGCCTGCATACATGTTCCCTGGATTCCTTGATTGCGACCTCGAGGCGGCGTTCTACACCCAGTTCGAACGACGGTACAGTGTGCGTGCGCAATCGGTCGACGAGGCACTTGACTGCGCGTCCGCGCCGCATGAGGTGTGCGAGGCGCTCGGCATCGGCGACCACGCCCGGGTGGTACGGGTGCGGCGCATCACCTATGACGGCGCGGGGCATCCATGCGAACGGTCGATGGACCTGTACAACCCCACGCGCATCCGCTTCACGTCGCGCGCGTCGGGTGCTGCGCGCGCCATGGCGCATGTCCGGAGCGCCGAGAGCGCGGCAGTGTAGATGTGGGCGGATGTGGTATGCGCATGATGCACGCACAACGCTTCGGTGTGTCTGCGATGTGCAGACACACCGAAGCGTTGTGCTATATGCGCCTTTATTGAAGATCGAAGAGCCGTGTGCGTTACTTGCGCAGCGCGTTCTGGGCGCGGCTGATGGCGTCCTCGGCGTCGTCGCGCATGTCGCGCACGTGCGTCGAGATCGTCTTCACAGCCTTGCGCACGTCCTCGTTCTCGGAGACGAGTTCAGGGACGCGCTTGACGTTGTTCTTGAGCGCCTCGAAATCGCGGCGGATCTCGTGGTCCTCACGCTCCTCGCGCACTCGCACGACGAGCCAGCAGACCGCGCCGATGAGCAGCACGCCGAATACGATGCCGCATATGATCGCGGCGATGTTCACGTTGTGCTGCGACGCGTCGACGTCCGCTTCATCGGGGTTGTCGTCCGGATTGTCGAGTTCGTCGAGTTCGGCGGCGGTCAGCTCGTCGGGCTCATCCGCCGGGTCGATGTTCGTTGTCTTGTTCGCCATGGTTGCCTCTTTTCCTGTGGTCGGTGCGGACGGTACGGGCGGTACCGTGGTGCGATGTCCACTGGCTCCACGGTACGGGGTTTTGCGCGCACATGTGCGTGAGTACTCTCACGGCTGCATTGTGCATGGGAGGTGTTCCCGCGCCCGTGTACCGGATGCCGCTTCGCATCTGGCGAAGTGGTTCGCTAGAGTGGGGGACATGAATGAAGACAACTATCAGCATGATGCCCCGAACGATGGTGCGCAGCAGCCCATCGACTACACCCAGCAAGGCCAGATGCAGTACGGCCAGGGCGGAGAGCAGCCGGCGCCGATGAACCCATACGGGGACATGCAGAGCCCATATGCCGCCGCGCCCCAATACGAGGAGTCCCGGCAGTTCGCGCAGCCGCCATCCCTGCAACCGCAGCAACCGACCTATGGGCAGCCGGCGGCGCCCGCGTATCCGACCGCCTCGGCGCCGCTGCCGCAGGGCATGCCGCCGCAGACGCCGTACGGTGGCCAGTACTACACCGACGCGCCCAACCCGGCCGACCGGTGGAGTGCGTTGTGCATCATCGGCTTCATCATGTCCTTCCTCATCGCCCCCGCGGGCCTCATCATCTCGGTCATCGCGCTCGCGCGCATCAGGAAGACCGATGAGAAGAGCCGCGGCATGGCGATCGCAGGCACGATCATCGGCGCCGTGTTCACGGTGCTGTGGATCATCGGCATCGCATTCACGATCTGGATGTTCAGCAACCTTGACATCGACGATGATGGTGCGGGCAACGTCACCGTGTGCTTCCAGGACGAGTGCACGACCGTCGACGACGCATATGATGACGACACCGACCGGCCATTCGGCGACGATGGCGCCGACGATATCGCGTTCCTCGATGATGCCGCCGCACAGCTGCCGTCCGAAGAGGATGCACGCGTCGTCTACGAACTCGCGATGTGAGGGCATGATCTGATGCGACACGCCGAGATTTGCGCTCAAGAGCGATTTCGGTAATATATACATCTGTTGCCGCGATGAGTTTTCATCGCAAGGCGCACGGCCCCGTAGCTCAGTTGGTTAGAGCGCCGCCCTGTCACGGCGGAGGTCACCGGTTCAAGTCCGGCCGGGGTCGCTTGGTCACGGAGAGCTTGCGCTCTTCATGATTAAGGCCGCGTAGCTCAGTTGGTTAGAGCGCCGCCCTGTCACGGCGGAGGTCGCCGGTTCAAGTCCGGTCGTGGTCGCGAAGTCCGGTGAACTTCGGTTCATTGGGATTCATGGCTCTGTAGCTCAGTTGGTAGAGCGAACGACTGAAAATCGTTAGGTCAGCGGATCGACGCCGCTCGGAGCCACCAACACAATCCCTCCGTGTCGCATGGCATGGAGGGATTTTCGTCGTGCGGATATGAGGATGTCCTGCCACGGCATATGGGTCTCGTCAGCGCATCGGGACACAGAGGGGCCGGTTCCGGGTGGCATCGCAGATCATGCCTGCATCGCCTCCCAAGAACCGGCCCCGTCCTGTCAGTTCCTTGTGCCGTCGGCCGTGTCCGCCGATGCGTCCGAACCGGTGTCGTCCGTCGCGAACGGAATCGCGGGGCCGTTCGCGGCTTCGTCGTCCTCGGCGGCGGCAACCGCGTCGTGTTCCGCCTGCGCCGCGCCGTCCTTGGCGTCTTCCGCGGCCGCCGCGGGCGTCTCCGCCGTCAACCCATCGGCGGTCGCCGCATCCTCGACATCCCCCTCGTCATCGAAGATGATGCCGTCGTTGACCATATTGATGCCGGGGACACCGCTCGGTGTCTCCTTGACGAATTCGTCGATGCCCGGCAGGTCGTCGAGGGAATCGCCTTCCGCGCGCGCGAGCTTCGCCTGCTCACGGAACCAGATGCGCAACGCCGGGTTGATGTCCCTCGAATCGAGGTACTGCTGGTACACCGGGAAGAGCGCATGCAGCCACGGGTACATCAGATAGAGCGTGTGCTCGGACTTGCGCTCACGCCAGTGCTGCGGATGGGCGGCGAACGTGTTCTTGAACCGTTTCATGTAATTGCGGAACGATTTGAAGGACGTGTCCATGCGTCGCGCGGAGATGCCGCAGATCATGCGTTCCGAATACACGGTCTTGAAACCGCGGCCGAGCAGATGCAACGAGATGTCGATGTCCTCGTGCATGACGTCCTCGCGGTCGCGGCACACTTCGTTCGCGATCGCGTGCCACGCCGTCGCGCGCAACGCCATGTTCGAACCGAACAGCAACACTTTGCCGCCGTCCGCGCGGAACGTGCGGCGCCGCACGCTGTCATCGCCGCGCAGCGCGATCCTGCGCGCCGGCATATCATAATAGGTGACGGGACCCGTCGCGCCCATCGCGTCCTTGTCCTCGGTGAATATGCCGGCGACGACCTCGACCCAATCCGGTTTGAGCATGCAGTCGGCGTCGACGCGCCCGAGCACATCGCCCGTCGCGGCGTTGAGCCCGAAGTTGCGTGTCGGGATGAGCCCCTGCTCCTCGTCCTGATGCAGCAGTTTGACGGGGGCCTGCGGATGCTCGCGCATGTACTGTTCGACGATGGCCACGGTGTTGTCCGTCGACCTGTTGTCCACGACGATGACCTCATGCGGCGTCACCGTCTGGCGCAGCGCGTTGTCAAGACAATCGATGATGCGGTCCTGCTCGTTCCATGCCGGGATGATGATCGATACTTTCAGCATGGTTCCTAGAATATGTGCGCGGCCGTACACCGCAACCATGTTCGCACACCGCGCGATGCGCGGTTCATGTGCTTTAATGATGCACATGAGCGAGTCACAGGCAGCAGATACCTCGGCACAGGACGAGAACGGCGTCGACACGAAACGCAAACTCGACGTCGCCTCGCTGTTCCCGGCGAAAGGCGATCCGCGGCGTCCCCCCGAATGGTACGGCCGCGCGCTGCTGTATACGGCGATCGCCGTGTTCCTCGCGTGGTTCGCGTTCTCATCGTGGTTCAAGATCACGTACATCGTGTTCGACATCGTCATCGCGCTCTTCCTCGCGCTCGCCGTCGAACCGCTCATCATCCGCCTCATCAAACACGGTTGGAAGCGCGGCATCGCGGCCGTGACGTGCCTCGTGGGGCTCATCATCATCGTCATCACGTTGCTCGCGCTGTTCGGCAACATGTTCGTGCAGCAGATGATCTCGATGGTCAAAGGATTCCCCGAGCTGTACAACCAGCTCGCCGCGTTCATCAACGACAAGACGAACTTCAAGATCCCCGAGATGAACGACCTCGGCGGCGAGATCATGAAACACATCCAAGGCGCGTGGGTGACGAACTTCGCCGGACAGGCGTTCAACACGACCGTCGGTGTCTTCTCGAGCCTGCTCAACTTCATCACGGCGCTCATGGTCGCGTTCTACATCTCGATCGCCGGTCCACGCCTGCGCCGCAGCCTGTGCAAGTGGATCGCGCCGGGTTCGCAGCGCCGTTTCCTGATGACGTGGACCGTCGTCCAGGAACAGATCTCCGGGTTCCTGTTCTCCCGTTCGATCCTCGCCGCGATCAACGCCGCGTGCATGTCGGTGTTCCTGATGATCATCAAGGTGCCGTACTGGCTTCCGCTCGCGTTGTTCTGCGGACTCGTCTCGCAGTTCATCCCGACGATCGGCACATACCTCGGCGGCGCGTTGCCGGTCCTGTTCGCATGGGGCGAACGCGGCATCGGCTACGCGATCGGCGTCGTCGTGTTCATCACGATCTACCAGCAGATCGAGAACCTGCTGCTGTCGCCGAAGATCTCCGAACGCACGATGGACCTCAACCCGTGCATCGCGTTCCTCTCGGTGCTGTTCTTCGGATCGATATTCGGCGCGCTCGGCGCGTTCCTCGCATTGCCGATCACGGCGAGCATCCAGGTGCTGCTCAAGGTCTCGCTCAAGCAGTACCCGCTCGTCGACGTGCCGCTGATGAACGATCCGACGACGAAGAAGAAATCGAAGATGGTCGAGGCGGCGGACGCGATCAACGAACATGTCATCAAGCCCGTCGGCGAGCATATCCCCGGTGCACGCCAGGCGAAGGGCTCGTCGGCGCACGTCTCGTTCGACGACGAGGCGATCGCGCAGTTGCGCGAGGCCGCCTACGGTGACGCAGCGGCGAACACCACCCCCGATGCGCCGACAGTCGCGATCCCCAAGCGCATCCTCGACGCCGACCACCACAAGGGCCTCGACGGGCTCAAGGGCACCGACGATGCCGCGGCGGCGGAAGGGTCCGCGTCCCCGGAGGACGCGGACATGTCGCCGGATGAGGGTGACGGCGCGCGTGTCAAGCATGGGCGGACCTCGGATAACAGGAAATCAGACGACAAGAACCCGAACAATCCAAGGAGTCACTGGCGCTGATGGTGCTGCTGAGTGTTCTCGACATCCTCCTCGTCATCGTCGGCGGCGTCGGCATGGTCTATCAGGGCATCTGCATCCTGATTTCGTTGTTCGCGAAGCCGATCTCGTTCCCCGATGCCCCGATGGACAAGCATTATGCGGTCCTCGTCTCCGCGCGCAACGAGCGTGCCGTCATCGGCAACCTCATCCGCGACCTCCAGACGCAGACGTATCCTTCGTCGCTCATCGACATCTGGCTCGTCGCCGACAACTGCACCGATGATACGGCTGCGATCGCGCGCGATATGGGCTGCCATGTCATCGAACGTTTCGACAAGACGAACGTTGGCAAAGGGTATGCGCTCACGTATCTGCTCGACACGATGATCGCCGACGGCACCGCCGACCGCTATGACGCGTTCTTCGTGTTCGACGCCGACAACCGCCTCGATGAGCATTACATCGAGGAGATGAACAAGGGGTTCCACGCCGGATTCCGCATCCTGACAAGCTACCGCAATTCGGTCAACCTGTCCGACAACTGGGTGTCGTCGGGTTCCGCGCTGTGGTTCATCCGCGAATCGAGGTTTGTGAGCGCATCGCGCATGTGGCTCGGCAACAGCTGCCACGTCGGCGGCACTGGGTTCATGTTCTCGCAGGCCGTCATGCGCCGCAACAAGGGGTGGAAGTTCCATCTGCTCACCGAGGACCTTGAATTCACGATGGATTCGGTCCTCCATGGTGACCGCATCGGTTACGTGGGATCGGCGATCCTTTACGACGAGCAGCCGGTCACATTCGCGCAGAGCTGGCGCCAGCGCCTGCGCTGGAGCAAGGGCTTCCTGCAGGTCTTCCGCTACTATGGGCCGGCGCTCATCCGCCGCGCCGTGCACGAGCGCGACTTCTCCTGCATCGACTTCACGTTGTTGCTGTGCCCGTTCATGCTGCTCGCACTCATCCGCATCGTGCTCGGCGCGATCTATGCGGCGTTCGGATTCGTCTCATGGCCGAGCCAGCTCGGCTCGCTCTTCAATTGGATGAACGGCATCCTGTGGTCGGTCCTGTTCATGATGGCGCTCGCCGCGTTGACGATCGTCGTCGAACGCAAACGCATCGGCGCGACGAACAAGGAACTGTTCGCCTATGTGCTCAGCTTCCCGATCTACATGCTCAGCTATGTGCCGATATCGTTTCAGGCGGTCTTCTCGAAGGCACAATGGAAGCCGATTGAACACAAGGGCGGCACACCGGAGAACGAGGAACTCGACGAGGAACGTGCGGCCGACGCGGCTGTGCACGCCGAACGCGTGCCATGACGTCCATGTCATGCGTCCCGCGTCCACGAGCTGAGATGGGCTGTCGTGGCCCTGGGCGTGTGCAATAGCGTGGCAACCATGACAATACCCTCAACATCCCCGACGCCTGCGCCTGCGCAGGCGATGCAGCCCGCGCCGGACGCGCGCCTGTTCGCGCCCGATCCGCATATGGCCGTCTCGATGCGTGGCCTGTTCAAACGCTTCGATGAGAAAGTCGCCGTCAACGGCCTGTCGCTCGACATCCCCGTCGGCTCGTTCTATGGGCTCGTCGGCCCCAACGGCGCCGGCAAGACGACGACGATCACCATGTTCACCGGCATGCTCGTGCCCGACGCCGGCGTCGCGACGATCCTCGGACACGATGTGTGGATGGATACGGCGCGCGCAAAGCGCCTCATCGGGCTCATGCCGCAGGCCGACGAGATCTTCACGACGCTCACCGGCATGCAGCTGCTTGTTTACGCGGGCATGCTGCGCGGCATGGGCCGCGCCGAGGCGTCCGCGCGCGGCAACGACCTGCTCGCGGCGTTCGACCTGACCGAATCGGCGAACGTCATGGTGCGTGACTATTCGGCCGGCATGACGAAGAAAATCTGTCTTGCGACGGCGATGATCCACAGCCCGCGCATCCTTGTGCTCGATGAGCCGTTCGAAGCCGTCGACCCGATTTCGAGCGCGAACATCAAGGACATCCTCGTCGAATACGTCGCGACGGGCGGCACTGTCATCATCTCGTCGCATGTCATGGCGCTCGTCGAACGCATGTGCACGCATGTCGCCGTCATCAACCGCGGCCAGGTCGTCGCTGCCGGTCCTGTCGACGAGGTCGCCGCGGGCGAGGACCTCGAGGAACGCTTCCTGCAGCTCGTCGGTGGCCGACATGGCGCCGCGCGCATCGCATGGCTCGACGGCGGCGCGAACGGCGAACAGTCCCAGGATGCACAAGGCGGCACACAATGAGCGTGGCGACACCTTCAACCGCAAGCGGCGATAGGTCCGCAACGTCGGCTCCGGTCGCGCAAAATCCGATGGCGCCCGTCGCGATCGGCACGTTCGTGCGTCTGCGTTGGGCGATCACGACCGGCACGATGCGCCGCTCCGTCTGGCAGCTCGTCGGGTTCATCGTCACGGTGATCATCGCCGCCGGATGCGTCATCTCCGCGCTCGTCGGCGGCATCGTGCTCGGCATGCAGGCCGATCCGCTCGTCGGCGTCGTCCTGCGCATCGCGATGCCGCTCGGCGGTTCGTTCGCAATCGTGTTCGCGATCCTCATTCAGCTCATGATCGTCGGCGAGAATTCGACGATGACGCCCGACAACTTCGCGATCTACGGCATTGACGACCGGCGTCTGACGACGGGGCTCATCGCCGCCGGCATCGCGGGGCCCGCCGGCCTGACGGTCCTCGCGAGCCTGCTGTTGTTCGCCCCCGCCTATCTGAGGCTTGGCGCTGCGGCCGTCGCCGCGGCCGTGCTCTCCGCGTTCGCCGTCATCATCACGGCGACATTGTTGTCGAAAGCGACGCTTTCGCTCTTCAGCGTCCTTGTGCGTTCACAGACCGGCAAGAACCTGTTCTACATCATCATGATGGTGCTTATCATCGTCATCGCTGAAATACCGAGCATGACGGTCGCCTCGTTCGATTCCCCGGATGCATTCGCCACCGCGTTCAGCGTCGCGAACCTGACGGCGATCGCCTCGGCATTCGGCTGGACGCCGTTCGGCGCGCCGTTCATGCTGCCGTTTGACGCCGCGGCCGGCGCTTGGGGACGTTTCGCGCTCCACATGCTCATCATCGCCGCGACATGCGCGGCGTGCTACTGGCTCACGATGTGGTGCCTGCGCTATGCGCGCACGCACGCCGACGCGGTGAGCGGCGGCAAGGCCGAGAAGGGCATCGGCATGTTCGAGAGGATGCCCGATTCGCCTTCCGGCGCCGTGAGCGCGCGCCTGCTGTGCATGTTGCGCCGTGACCCGCGCCAATCGGTCCTGTTCGTCATGCCGGTCCTCATCGTCATTATCTTCGCCGTCATGGGACGTCAGATTGGATCGTGGTATGTGTGGACAGGCATGATGCTCGGCTGCATGATGTTCGCGATGTCCGAGGCGAACGGATTGGCATACGATGGCTGCGGCTTCGCGATGGAGGTCATATGCGGCACGCGTGCGATCGACGACCGCCGTGGCCGCGCCCGCGCGTATGTGCTCGTCGGCGGCATCGGCGCGTTCGTCCTGTTCGTGCTTGCGATGGTGTGCTCGGGTTGCTGGCGCACACCGTCGGATTGGCTGCTCGGTGTCACGTTCGGCATATGCGGCTTCTCATGGGTCCTCGCGACGATCGGCGTCGCCGAGACGGTCAACCCGGTCCTCATGTATCCGACGCCGTCGCTCGACAAGCCGTTCAGCACACCACAGGGACGCGGCGCCGCGCAGATGTTCATCCCGCTGCTGCAGATGCTGCTCTTCGTCGTCGTCATGCTCCCGACGGTCGCCGTCATCGTCGGCCTCGGCATCGGCGGCGTGCTACACACGTGGTACCCGGTGCTCATCCCCGTCGCGCTCGCCAACGGCGTAGCGGCGCTCTGGCTTGGTACATGGCTAGGCGCTAAGCTGTTGGGGCGCCGCGAACTCAAAGTCCTCAGGACTCTCGACGATTTCGCGGCGCTCCAACAGTGAGGCTTTGACCACTTGGCCGGAAAGGGGACATGCGCGTGGATGACGAACTGACCGAGGCGCAACGCAGACGCCACCGGTCCAAGCGCATACGCCGCATCGTCCTCGTCACCGTCTCCGCGCTCGCCTCGATCGCGCTCGCCGTCGGCTATGTGTTCGCCGACGGGTTCGGACTCGTCGATGGCGCGCTCACGTTCGCGCCGGTCGACGAGCCACGGGCCGAGGCGCCTCGGACGTCGTACCGCAGTGCGACACTTGCCGCCGACGCCGACCTCACGCGCATGATCGACGCCGGCAAGGCGTCCGCGGCGATCGACACGCTCGCACGCACGAAAGGCGTCGGCGACGACATCTCCGTCATCGTGCTGCAGCCGGACGGCACGACGGCCGCGGCGAGCGCCGCGGGTACCGCGCGCGAACCGGCTTCGACGATGAAGACGCTGACGGCGCTCGCCGCGGCATCGACGCTCGACATGGGATCGACGTTCACGACATCCACGTATCTCGTGCACGAACAGGATGGGGCGGACACGCTTATCCTCAAAGGCGACGGCGACATGCTGCTCGGCGCGGGCGCGAGCGACCCCCACCATGTCAACGGCCGTGCGGGGCTTGGCACGCTCGCCGCGGACACGGCGAAGGCGCTCGCCAAGCGCGGCATCACGAACGTCCATGTAGCCTACGATGACACATTGTTCGGCGAGGAACGCCATCCGGTGCATATCGCCGAGAACAACCCGGACAACCTCTATTACACGGCCGTCTCGTCGATCGCCGTCGACGGCGGCAGGATGCGTGGCGGCGCGGCGGCCGCCGACCCGGATATGTTCGCCGACTATCCGACGCTCTCGCAGACGCCGGCGCGTGACGCGGCGACCGTATTCGCGGCGCGTCTCACCGAAGCCGGCATCGGAGTCGACAACGCGGACAAGCCGCGGCAGGCCCAGGTGCCGGAACACCGTACGCCGCTCGCGTCGGTCACGTCGGCGACGCTCAGCGCCGTCATGCGCTTCATGCTGCAGCATTCCGACAACACGCTCGCCGAGGAGTTCGGACGTCTTCTCGCGTTGCATGCGAATACCGGCAATTCGCCTGCGGGCGCCGTCAAGGCCGTCGAAGGACGTCTCAAGGAACTCGGCGTGCCCACCGACAGCCTTGTCATGGCCGATTGCTCGGGGCTTTCCCCGGGGTCGCGCGTGAGCGTAACGACGCTCGCCGATGTGCAATTGCGCAACATCGAGGTCGGCGTCGCCCCGGCCGCGGCCGAAGGGCTTTCGGTCCCGGGCCTCGTCGGCACGGCCGCCACGCGTCTCGCGAAGCCGTCGGCGGCCGGCCTCATGCGTGTCAAGACCGGCAGCCTCGGCACCGTGACATCGATGGCCGGCAACATCTCGCGCACGAACGGCGGTGTCGCCGTATTCGCGGTTATCATCAACAACCCGGACGACATGACCGCGGCGCGCGGCGCGATCGACGCATTCGTCTGCACATTGGCGGAGCTGTAGGCGATGGCGTATTCAGCGGCGATGAAACACGCGATCGGCGCCGTGCGCCGCAGTCTGACAGCCTTGGGCATCGGCGTCCAGGACGCGCGTTTCGCACGGCATGGCGAACACGAGCCGGCGCCCGACGCGCCGCTCGTGCTCGTCGCATGCTCGGGAGGACGTGATTCCCTCGCGCTCATGGCCGTCGCCGATACGGCGTGCGCGGCGTGGGGTGTGCGCTGTGGCGCCGTCGTCGTCGACCACGGCATGCAACCCGGCTCGGCCGAGACCGCGGCACGCGCCGCCGCACAATGCGCGGCGCTTGGCGCCGATCCGTGTGTTGTGCGCGCCGTACAGGTCGAGGAACGCGGACAGGGCGCCGAAGCCGCCGCCCGCGACGCGCGGTATGCGGCGCTCGTCGACGAGGCACGCCGCCTCGGTGCAACAGCCGTGCTGCTTGCGCATACGAAAGACGACCAAGCGGAAAGCGTCCTCATCGACCTCATCCGTTCGGGTGGCGTCGACGCGCTCGCCGGGATGCCGCCCGGGCAATGTGTCGACGGTGTGCGGTTCGTGCGCCCCTTCCTCGGCGTGACGCGCGCGGCGACGACATCGATATGCGAGGACCTCGACCTCGACTGGTGGGACGATCCGACGAACGGCGACGCCTTCGCCGCCGGTGAAGCGCTTCCCGCGCATTTCCCGCTGCGTTCACGCATACGGCATACGTTGCTGCCGTATCTCAACGCGTTCGCCGGACGCGACATGGTCGCGATGCTCGCCGACGGCGCCGCCATCGCGCGCCGCGACGTCGACTATCTCGACGCTCGCGCCGACGACGTGTTCGCGCGCACCGTCACGATCGCATACGATGATGACGGCGCGCCCCACGCGTGCATCGACGCGCGCGCGCTCGCGGCCGAGGACGCGGCGCTGCGGTTCCGCGTCGTCGCGCGCACGCTCTCAATATGCGCACCCGGAAGCGGCAAACGCCACGTCGACGCCGTCGAGGCGCTCGTCTCGCATTGGCACGGGCAGCAGGCGGTGCGACTTCCCAGAAAACGTACAGCGAATCGTAAGAAACACGTCATTGAGGTGTGCGAAGATGTAACGCATGCAAATCGTCGACATAGAGAACGAGATCGATCATGAGCTCCTGAGCCATGAGCAGATCATGGGGAAGATCACCGAGACCGCAGCGCGCGCGAGCGAAGACTACCGCGGCCGCACGCCGCTGCTCGTATGCGTGCTCAAAGGCGCGGCCAATACGATGGTGGCGTTCTCTCAGGCGATGTCGATTCCACTTGAAATGGACTACATGAGTCTGTCGAGCTATGGGGCGGGCACCGTGAGCAGCGGCACCATCACCGTGCGCCAGGACCTGTCGGCCGATGTATGCGGCCGCGACGTGCTCATCGTCGAGGACATCATCGATTCGGGACTCACGCTCAAATGGCTCGTCGACGAACTCAAACGGCGCGGCGCGGCTTCGGTCGAGATCTTCGCGCTGCTGGAGAAACCGGCGCGTCACCAGGTGCAATTGGATGTGAAATACAAGGGATTCGTGATCCCGGACGAGTTCGTCGTCGGTTTCGGACTTGATTATGACGAACGGTACAGGAACCTTGATTCGATCGCGGTGTTGAAACCGGAAGTATACGAAGGAGAGCAGGCATGAGCATCCCGCAGGGGCCGCAACAGCCACGCGGCAACCGCAACGGGTCGCCGGGCAACCGCCCGAACCCGTTCAACCCGTCCGACCCGAACAATGCGGGTGACGGCAACAATCCGAACGGTCCGAAGAGCGCATGGCGCTCGCCGTGGTTCTGGGGCACGATCATCGCGCTTGTAGCGCTCGTCATCGTGTTCTTCTCGATGTCCGGCGGCGCGAAGACGATCACGACCGAACAGGGCCTCGCGATCCTCAAGAACAACGCGTCGAACATCACGAACGCGACGATCGTCGACAACCAGAACCTCGTCGAGCTCAAGCTCAAGGACGCGTATTCGGGCAAGGACCCGAACTCCGGCAACGACCGCAACTACGGCACCGATGTGCAGTTCTACTTCGCGACGTCGCAGGACGCGGACATCGTCAAGGCCGTCGAGAACGCGAAGCCGGCGAACGGCTGGACGGCGACGATCAAGACGCAGGGTGCGCTCACCTACATGCTCACGTCACTGCTGCCGATCCTGCTCATCCTCGGATTCGGCTGGTTCCTGATGAGCCGCATGAGCAGCACGAGCGGCATGCTCGGCATGGGTGGCAAGAAGAACGCAGGCAAGCTCGCCGACGGCCAGATCCCGAAGACGAAGTTCTCGGATGTGGCCGGCGAGGAGGCCGCCGTGCAGGAGGTCGAGGAGATCAAGGACTTCCTCAAGGACCCGGCGAAGTACAAGGCGCTTGGCGCGCGCATCCCGCGCGGCGTGCTGCTCTATGGCCCTCCGGGCACCGGCAAGACGCTCCTCGCGCGCGCGATCGCCGGCGAGGCGGGTGTGCCGTTCTATTCGATGGCGGGTTCCGACTTCGTCGAGATGTTCGTCGGCCTTGGCGCGTCGCGTGTGCGTGACCTGTTCGACGAGGCGAAGAAGAACGCCCCGGCGATCATCTTCATCGACGAGATCGACGCCGTCGGCCGCAAGCGCGGCTCCGGCATGGGCGGCGGCCATGACGAGCGCGAGCAGACGCTCAACCAGCTGCTCGTCGAGATGGACGGTTTCGACAACGACACGAACCTCATCATCATCGCCGCGACGAACCGCCCCGACGTGCTCGACCCGGCGCTGCTGCGCCCGGGGCGCTTCGACCGCCAGGTCGCCGTCGAGGCCCCGGACCTCGAAGGCCGTGAGGAGATCCTCAAGGTGCATGCGAAGGGCAAGCCGTTCGTCCCGGACATCGACCTGCACGCGATCGCCGTGCGCACGCCGGGCTTCACCGGCGCCGACCTCGCGAACGTGCTCAACGAAGCGGCGCTCCTGTGCGCACGCGTCGGCGCCCAGCTCATCGACAACCGCGCGATCGACGAGGCGATCGACCGCGTCATGAGCGGCCCTCGCCGCCGTACGCGCGGCATGGCGCTCGACGAACTGCGCAACACCGCCTACCATGAGGGCGGCCATGCGCTCGTCGCCGCCGCGTTGCACAACACCGACCCGGTCACGAAAGTCACGATCCTGCCACGAGGCCGCGCGCTCGGCTATACGGCCGTCATGCCGACCGAGGACCGTTATTCGCAGTCGCGCAACGAACTGCTCGACCAGATGGCGTACGCGATGGGCGGACGCACGGCCGAGGAGATCGTCTTCCATGATCCGACGACGGGCGCGTCGAACGACATCGAGAAGGCGACGAACATCGCGCGCCACATGGTCGGCGAATATGGCCTGTCCTCGCAGCTCGGGGCCGTCAAATGGATCGACTCCGACGACGACCAGGGCCTCGACGGGCTGCGTCCACGCAACTATTCGAACGCGACGGCCGAGATGATCGACGAGCAGGTGCTCGACCTCATCGAGACCGCGCATCAGGAGGCGTGGCAGATCCTCACCGACAACCGTGAGATCCTCGACGAACTTGTGCGCCGTCTGCTCGTCAAGCAGACACTCAACGAGAAGGAGCTCAAGGAGATTTTCTCCGGGCTCAAGATGGCCCCGGAACGCCCCGTCTGGCTCAGCAACCCGAACCGTCCCGATTCGGATGTGCCTCCGGTCCCGATTCCCGAATCGCTCAAGAAATCGGCGGGCATCCCGCAGCAGCAGTTCTGAGGGACCGGACGAATCGGTCCCCGCCACAGGCCCGGCGCGACAAGCCCGGGCCTGTCCTGTTCCGGGTGGTCTGCAACAGGTATCGGAAGGAAGGAACGAACATGGGCCTTCGCACGCTCACATGCCACGGGGTGTGCCCCGGCGCGGTCGACATCGTCGACGACCCCTTCGATGGCGCCGCACGCGCCGTCATCGACGTCGAGGTACATGGCGGTCTCGTCCCGCGCGCATCAGCGTCGTCACTCGTCGGATGCGTCATCGAGACGGCCACCGCACATGACGGCGAGACCGGCGCGATGATCGCCGAAGCAGTCGCCGAGACCGCACGTCGGCACACGGAAGCGGACACGGTGTCCGTGACGCTCACACTCGATGCGGCACGAGAGGACGCACCATGCGCAAGCGTGAGCTGGCACGCGCATGCGGGGGAGGCGTCACCTGATCCGCGTGCGGCGGACACCCACATGAGCACAACGGCAGCACATGTCACACACGACACAGCCGGCGGGGCTGCGCCGCAGCCGCATGCCGCCGTCGTGTCGATGGAAAGCGCCTCACCACACGCGGCACGCCTCTTCCGCGATGTCATCGTCGCGCTCGACGCCGCCCCAAACACCCAAATCGACGGCATCTCACCGCTTTACCATGCGATGACGGCGGACGGAAACGACACACGCACCGCCGTCGTCACACTCGGCACGACGATGGACGTCGCGGCGTTGACCGCGTTCCTCAACGCGGCGTCGCGCGCCCACGACGGCGACGTCGCATTGCATATCATCGACATCGACGGCGTGGACGAACGCGAACGTGCACGTATCGACGACGGCGGTGCGGGCAACCGTGCCGCGATCCTCGCACCGTGGATGGATATGGACCCTGATGCGACGTTCCACGGCGACCCACTCGCGTTCCTGCTCGCGAGCGCACCCGACGCGCCGTTCGCGGGGCTCGAATCGGACCATTGGATCATCGGGGGGAAACAATGAGGGCGCATCGCATACGGTGGTGGGTGTACGTCCTCGCAATCATCATCGGCGTATGCGGTGGAACGGTGACGGCATCAATCGAGGAACGTCACCATGTGTCGCTCCTCGGACTGCCATGGTTCGTCTCCGCGGTCCTCATCGTGTTCGGCGTCGGTGTGCTCGTCGCCGCATGGCAGGTGCGCCGGTACACGACGACCGAGCCGCGCAAACGCGTCGAACTCAAGACGGTCACGCCCGAACGCGCCGTCGACACGCTCATCCTCGCGAAGGCGCTCGCTCTTGCGGGCGCCGTGCTTCTCGGATGGTATGCGGGGGAGCTGCTCATGGTCGTCGGCCGCGTCCAGGCGCCGTACTACCGCACAATCGTCATCGAATGCGCGGTCGCATGTGTCGCGAGCCTCATCGACATGGTGTGTGGCATCATCGCCGAAGGCTTCTGCCAGCTGCCGCCGTCGGAAGGCCCGGAGAACCCGAAGATGAAGAAGATGAAACGGATGAAGATGGACCGTGGCGACCGCGACCGTGGCGTCGCATGGGACGCCGATGACGGAGCCACGTCCGACAGGCGCTGACGGGCGCCGTCGGACGCCCGCGCCCGCGGCTTACTGCTGCTCCTGCTCCTGCTCCTGCTCCTGCTCCTGCGGGACGCGCACCATCGCCTCCTGCACGATCGCGGCGACGAGCGTGCCGTCACGGCGGTAGACCTTTGCCGTCGACAGGCCGCGCCCATGACCGGCCGTGGGCGTGTCTTGCACGTACAGATGCCAATCGGTCACGTCGATGTCACGGTACCACCACATCGAATGGTCGATCGACGCGAACGAGATGCCCGGCGTCATGACGGTGAGACCCGCGCGGCGCAGGATCGGTTCGAGCATGATCTGATCACAGCCGAGCGCAAGGATCGCACGGTGCATCGTCTGAGAGACGTCGCATGTGCCGTCCGCGCGCATCCAGACGAGCTGCTTGCCGCTGTCCTGCGCCGCGCTGTCCTTGTCCGGACCGAGCAGGATTGGTTGGGAGACGTAGCGGATGTCGAACGGGGACTTCTGCGCATAGTATTTCGCGAAGCTCGACTTGTCGGCGTACGGCGCCATGAGCTCCTTCGAACTCGTGAGCGTCTCGGGTTCGGGGATATCGGCCGGCATCGGATCGGCGTAGGCGACGCCCGGCTGCCCTGGCTGCTGGAAACTCGCGATCGCCGTGAGGATCGGACCCTGCGACTGCGTCACGTTGACGCGGCGCGCGGAGAACGAATGGCCGTCACGCAGGTTCTCGACGTCGAACAGCAGGTCCTCGTGGATGTCGCCCGGCGCGATGAAATACCCGTGGATCGAATGCGGCTCGCGCCCTTCGGGGACCGTCTTCGACGCGGCGACGAGCGACTGGGCGATGACCTGGCCGCCGTAGACGCGGCCGGTCGGGAAATACATGCTTTCGCCGCTGATGTAGGTGTGGTCACGGTATGCGGATGGCTCGCCAAGGCTCAGCACATTGATCAGATGCTGGAGTGGGGTGGTGTCCGACGGCATGCGGTGTCCTTTCTGCGATGCGCGGCGCTTGTCCGCGTCATGGGTGGCGCCCGATGCGCGGGCGATTGCGTTGACTTCTTGCAATCTAGCAACGGCGTGTTAAGAACGTGCCTCGAATTGTTACGCTCGGCGTATTTGACGCTCCGTGTCCGGAATGCGTGCAAGTGGTGGGGAAAGCGGACGGAAAACGGCCCCCCGCGCGTCCGGACTGGTCGCGGATTGCGACCAAGCCGGACGCACGGGGGGCCGTTGCAGCCTGTCCGTTGCTGGGCGGATGTCAGCGCGTGAGCTTGCGGTGCAGGCGGTGCGGGCGCGCCGCCTCCTCGCCGAGCCTTGCGATCTTGTTCTCCTGGTACGACTGGAAGTTGCCTTCGAACCAGTACCAGCGCGCCGGGTTCTCGTCATCGCCCTCCCACGCGAGGATGTGCGTCGCGATGCGGTCGAGGAACCAACGGTCGTGCGAGATCACGACGGCGCAGCCCGGGAACTCGATGAGCGCGTTCTCGAGGCTTTCGAGCGTCTCGACGTCCAGATCGTTCGTCGGCTCGTCGAGCAGCAGCAGGTTGCCGCCCTGCTTGAGCGTGAGCGCGAGGTTGAGGCGGTTGCGCTCGCCGCCGGACAACACACCGGTGAGCTTCTGCTGGTCGGATCCCTTGAAACCGAAGCTCGCGACATAGGCGCGCGTCGGCACTTCGACGCCGCCGACCTCGATGAAGTCGTTGCCGTCGGAGACCGCCTCCCACAGGTTCTTGTTCGGGTCGAGGCCCGCGCGGTTCTGGTCGACGTAGCTGATCTTGACGGTCTCGCCGATCTTGAGGTCGCCGCCCGAAAGCGGTTCGAGGCCGACGATCGTCTTGAAGAGCGTCGACTTGCCGACGCCGTTCGGGCCGATGACGCCGACGATGCCGTTGCGTGGCAATGTGAAACTCAGGTCGTCGATGAGCACACGGTCGCCGAACGCCTTGTGGATGTGCTCGGCTTCGAGGACCGTCGAACCCAGACGCGGTCCCGGCGGGATCTGGATCTCGGAGAAGTCGAGCTTCTTCGAATTGCGCGCCTCCTGCTCCATCTGGTCGTAGCGTTCGAGACGCGCCTTGTTCTTCGCCTGACGTGCCTTCGGCGACGAGCGGACCCATTCGAGTTCGTTCTTGAGGCGCTTCGCGAGCTTCGCGTCCTTCGCGCCCTGGATCTCCATGCGCTTCGCCTTCGTCTCGAGATACGTCGAGTAGTTGCCCTTGTACGGGTAGAGCTGGCCGCGGTCGACTTCGCAAATCCATTCCGCGACGTTGTCCATGAAGTAGCGGTCGTGCGTGACGGCGATGACGGCGCCGGGGTACTGGTGCAGGAACTTCTCAAGCCACAGGATCGATTCGGCGTCGAGGTGGTTCGTAGGCTCGTCGAGCAGCAGCAGGTCGGGCGCCTCAAGCAGCAGCTTGCACAGTGCGACGCGGCGGCGTTCGCCACCCGAGCATACCGAGACCGGCGTGTCCGGGTCGGGGCACTGCAGCGCGTCCATCGCCTGTTCGAGCTGCGAGTCGAGGTCCCAGCCGTTCGCCGCGTCGATCTCGGTCTGCAGCTTGCCCATTTCCTCCATCAGTGCGTCGAAGTCGGCGTCCGGGTTCGCCATCTCCTCGCCGATCTCGTTGAACCGGGCGACCTTCTGTGCGATGTCGCCGAACGCCATCTTGATGTTCTCGCCGACGGTCTTGTCATCATCGAGCGGCGGCTCCTGCTGGAGGATGCCGACGCTGTAGCCGGGCGTGAGCGACGCTTCGCCGTTGCTCACCGTATCGAGCCCCGCCATGATCTTGAGCAATGTCGACTTGCCCATGCCGTTCGGGCCGACGACGCCGATCTTCGCGCCCGGAAGGAAGCTCAGCGTGACGTTGTCGAGGATCACGCGGTCTCCATACGCCTTACGGGCGTTAATCATCTGATAGATAAACTCAGCCAAGGTTGAATCCGTTCCGTTGTCCGTCTTGCTTCGTTGGGAAAATCGAAGCGGTCACAAAATGCATGACCATTATTCCAAAAGCGGTCTACAGCACCGTACTACCGCATACGACGTGGCCGTATTCCCGGAAAAACCCGGGAATACGGCCACGATCAGTGCAATGTCGGGGGGTGTCCCTCGTCACAGCGCCGCGTCGAGCGCCTGGCGGATGTCGGCGATGATGTCGTCGGCGTTCTCGATGCCGCAGCTCAGGCGCACGAGGTCGATGCCGACGCCTGCCTCGTCGAGCTGCTCCTCGGTGAGCTGGCGGTGCGTCGTGCCGGCCGGGTAGAGCACGCAGCTGCGCGCGTCGGCGACATGCGTCGCGATCGAGATCATCTGGAGATGGTCAAGGAACGCGGACACCTTGTCGCGGCCGCCGGGCACGCCGAACGAGATGACGCCGCATGTGCCGTCCGGCATGTACTTCTCGGCGAGCGCATGATATTTGTCGCCGGGCAGTTCGGGGCAGCTCACCCACGAGATGCGCGGGTCGTCCTCGAGGAACGCCGCGACCTTGCGTGCGTTCGCGCAGTGGCGCTCGATGCGTACACCGAGCGATTCGAGGTGCATGCCCATGATCCACGAGTTGATCGGGGCCGGCGTCGAGCCGAAGTCGCGCATGAGCTGCGCGGTCGCCTTCGTGATGAATGCGGCCTTGCCGAAGTCCTTCGCGTAGACGACGCCATGGTAGGAATCGTCGGGCGTGCACATCCCCGGGAACTTCTCGGCGTGCGCGAGCCAATCGAAGTTGCCGGAGTCGACGATCGCGCCGCCGACGCACGAGCCGTGGCCGTCCATGTACTTCGTCGTCGCGTGCGTCACGATGTCGACGCCGTAGCGGAACGGTTGGCAGTTGATCGGCGTCGGGAACGTGTTGTCGACGATGAGCGGCACACCGTGCGCGTGCGCGGCGTGCGCGAACTTCTCGAAATCGAGGACGATGAGCGCGGGGTTCGCGATCGATTCGCCGAAGACGGCCTTCGTGTTCGGTTGGAACGCGGCTTCGAGCTCCTCGTCGGAACAGTCGGGCGAGACGAACGTGCACGTGATGCCCATCTTGCGCATCGTCACGTTGATGAGGTTGAACGTGCCGCCGTAGATCGCGCTCGATGCGACGATGTGGTCGCCTTCGTTGCAGATGTTGAACAATGCGAAGAAGTTCGCCGCCTGTCCGCTCGACGTGAGCATCGCCGCCGCGCCGCCTTCCATCGCGCAGATCTTCGCGGCGACGGTGTCGTTCGTCGGGTTCTGCAGACGCGTGTAGAAGTAGCCGGATTCGGACAGGTCGAACAGGCGGCTCATCTGTTCGCTCGACGTGTATTTGAACGTCGTCGCCTGGATGATCGGCGGCGTGCGCGATTCGCCGTTGCCGGGCTGGTAGCCGCCCTGTACGCAGATTGTGTCCTCGTGTTCGTTGCCGAGCGGTGCTGCTGCCATGCTTGCTCCTTCTGTTCGCTATCGGCGCTGTGCGCCGCGTTGGTGTGTGCCGCGCTGCGCGGCGCCCCTCGCCGGATGCCTGGGTCTCGTTGTGCTGTACCGGATGCCGGGGTAGATTTGGACATCACGTATTACATCATGGCCGCGCCGCGCGGCGCAACGGGTGTCCCACACTGTGTGCGGACGTCCGTTGCGTAGTGGGGTGCGCGAATCAGGAGGTGTCCGATGACGACGTCGCTTATGGTGTTCCACGACCGTCTCGCACAGTCGAAGGTCAACCGCACACTCATGGAGCGCGCGGCGCGCGAGGCGGACGATGCCGTCATCGTGCGCGACATGTACGCGTTGTATCCGGATTTCGCCATCGACGTCGACGAGGAGCACCGCGTATGCGAACGCTGCGACCGGCTCGCGTTCCTCTTCCCGTTCTATTGGTACAGCGCGCCCGCACTGATGAAACAGTGGGAGGACGCCGTGTTCACGCCGGGGTGGGCGTATGGCGGCGGCGATGCACTCGCCGGCAAGACGATGCTGCTCGCCGTGACGACGGGCGGTGCGCGCGACATGTACACGGCCGACGGCAAGCATGGCGCGACGATGGACGCGCTGCTGCTGCCGTACCGCATCACCGCGCGCTACCTTGGTCTCGAATATGAGGATCCGTTCATCGTGCACGGCTCGTCGAAGACGATCGATGACGATGCGCTCGCGCAAGTCGCGGACGATTTCGTCGCGTGGCTGCGCGCGTGAGCGCATCGTCCGCCGTCCGCACATCGAAACGTCCACCTATGAACATGGATGTCGACATCATACGATGACCATTGATTGCGATATGCGCAACGATTGATGTTGTATTGTATCGTGATATTCGTGAATGTCTTGTGAGGTTTCCGCGAACGCCGGTTGTGGCGGAAAACCGTTGCCGCACAATGGAAGTGAGCTGCATGCGCAGCTCATATGGGTGGGGCGGACGGAAGGGCGGGTGAGCGGGTCGCGACGCGCGGCGGGGACGGCATCGTGAGGGGGCCGACCTGCGCGCCTTTTCATCGTCCGTTGCCGTCGGATGTCGTTGTCATCGCAGTCGTTGCGTGGAACACGCCGATAAAAGTTAGATGATTTGACAAAGACGGAGCGTCGTTCTATCTTACTTAGTAAGACGAATGAACATAGTGTTCGTCGAAACAGAACAATAAGAACACAACAGCTGAAACGACCACGGTGACGTGGTCGGGCGATCCACGCGGATGGCGGTATGTCGTCTGTGGAACGCCTGAGCGATGAAGCACAACAGCACAGCCGGACAAAGGAGTGGCCATGGGACTGTGGGACATCGATACGATTGAGTACGTCGGACGCGGCAACGGCCCCGTCGAGGGACTCGGATTCCAGTATTACGACGCCGACAAAGTGGTCGCCGGCAAGAAGATGAAGGACTGGCTGCGCTTCGGCGTCGCCTGGTGGCACACCTTCGACGCGCCGCTCACCGACCCCTTCGGCAACGGCACCGCGCAGCGCCCGTGGGACGGCAAATACGCCGACCCGATGGACAACGCGCTCGCGAAGGTCGACTACGCGTTCGAGTTCTTCACGAAGCTCGGCGCCGAATACTTCTGCTTCCATGACCGCGACATCGCCCCGGAAGGCGACACGCTGCGCGAGACGAACGCGAACCTCGACCGCGTCGTTGACAAGATCGAGGAGAACATGAAGTCCACGGGCGTCAAGCTGCTGTGGAACACGTCCTCGCTCTTCACGAACCCGCGCTTCGTCGCAGGCGCGTCCACGTCGCCGTTCGCCGACGTCTACGCATACGCCGCCGGCCAGCTCAAGCACTCGCTCGAGATCGGCAAGCGCCTCGGCGCCGAGAACTATGTGTTCTGGGGCGGCCGCGAAGGCTACGAGAACCTGTGGGTCACCGACATGAAGCGTGAGCAGGAGCACATGGCGCGCTTCTTCCACATGTGCGCCGACTACGCGAAGCAGATCGGCATGACCGCGCAGTTCCTCATCGAACCGAAGGCGAAGGAGCCGATGACGCACCAGTACGACTTCGATGCGGCGACCGCGTGCAACTTCCTGCGCGCCTACGACCTCATCGACGTCTTCAAGCTCAACCTCGAAGGCAACCACGCGAACCTCGCCGGACACACGTACCAGCACGAGATCCGCGTCGCGCGCGACAACGGCGTGCTCGGCTCGCTCGACGCGAACCAGGGCGACATGCTGCTCGGCTGGGACCTCGACGAATTCCCGACGAACCTGTACGAGACGACCTCCGTCATGTGGGAAGTGCTCGACGAAGGCCAGATCGGCCCCCACGGCGGCCTCAACTTCGACGCGAAGCCGCGCCGCACGTCGTTCACGGCGGAGGACCTCTTCCGTGCGCACATCGCCGGCATGGACACCTTCGCGGCGGGCCTGCTCGTCGCCGACAAGATGCATCAGGACAAGTACATCGAGGACCTCGTCGCGAACCGGTACGGCTCCTATGATTCCGGCATCGGCAAGACAATCGACGACGGCACCGCGACGCTCGAGTCGCTCAACGACTACGCGATCGACAAGCCGCAGTCCGAGATCATCGCATCGACGCGCCCCGACCACCTCGAGGACGTCAAGGCGACCGTCAACAACTACATCATCGACGCGCTCGCGAACGCGTGACCCCGCGTGTCCCCGCCGCCGTCCGCATCGGCGGCGGGGACACCCCTCCATCATCACCAGCATTTCCTGTATTCCTCGTATTCCTTTCCTCCTCTTTCCTTTCCCAATGCATCGGCGACCGTTCCTTTCCTTTCCTTCCTCGGCGGGCGCGGGATGCATCCGCCTACGGCCGGTTGGAGGCGCGGCCCCTCGATGCGCCGCGCGTGACCTCCTCATCCGCGCGCCGCGCATCGCGTCGCCCTCCCCGGCATGCAGGCCCCTCCATCCGGGCGGGCACGACGGTGTGTCCGCCCTTTCCCATATATGACGACACTGAAAGCTGAGGCGCTCCGATGACGAACGACGCCGTATTGACGAACGATGGCACGATGGCGAACGACGCGCCCGCAATCACCGTATCCAATCCGGTGCTGCGTGGCATGTACCCCGATCCCAGCTGGATATGGGATGAGGACGGCGGGCGGGTCGCGCTCGTGAACTCGTCCTTCGAACTTGTGCCCGGACTGCCGATTCACGACTCGTGCGACCTTGCGCATTGGCGCCTCGTCGGGCACGCCGTCGACGAGGCGATGGCCCGCCGGCTGCTCATCCCCTTCGTCCTCGATTCCGGGGGCCTGTATGCGCCGACACTGCGCCATATCGCCGGACGCTATGTGATCTGCTGCACGGTCGCGCGCATCGACACCGACGCGGCAGCCGCCGCGGGCGCCGACGCCGCGATGATCGACGGGGCGCGCGCGAGCCAAGGCAATTTCATCATCGAGGCCGATGCGCTCGAAGGCCCGTGGCGCGGCCCCTATTGGGTCGAAGGCGCTGAAGGCATCGACCCCGACCTCTTCGAGGACATCGACGGCTCCGTCTATTGGACGCAGACGAGGCCGGCCGTCCATCCGCGCTGGGAGGGGCAGACCGAGGTGTGGACGCAACGCATCGATCCGGATGGCTGGCGCCTGATGACATCGCGTGACGATGACGGCATCCGCGGCGGAACGATCATCTGGAATGGATACGGCGTCGAGGCGGTCTGGGCGGAAGGGCCGCATCTGTACCGCATCGGCGATTACGTCTATCTGATGACGGCCGAAGGTGGCACGAGCTTCGACCACAGCGAGATGATCATGCGTGCGGCGGCGCCGCAAGGATTGCGGCAGGCGATCGACGGGTTCGTGCGTGATGCGCGCGCCCGCGGCGACGAGCCGCGTCCGCCGCGCCCCGACGAGCGCTCCGTCGTCGGCCGCTACACGAGGCTGTTCCATCCGGACAAGAAGAACCCGTTCCTCACGCACCGCCACCTCGGTGTCGACGAGCGCGTGCAATGCGTCGGCCATGCCGACCTGATGCGCCATCCCCGCTTTGGATGGTGGCTTGCCTGCCTCGGCTCACGCCAGACGCGCACAGGAGGGCACGGCACGTTGAGCTTCCTCGGCAGGGAGACCTTCATCACGCCGGTCGATTGGCAATGCGATCTGGCCCAATGGACGCTCGACGCCGCCCCCGACCTCAGGGACGACGACGATCCGGGGTGGCCGGTGATCGCCGGAGGCAACGGACGCCTGCCTGAAACGGTCCAGGTCGACGGCATGGACGGCGCATTGCGCGGTGTGCGCGTCGGGCGCTGCGAGGGGCGCGCCGTCATCGACGCGCGTGCGCCCTTCGACATGGCGTGTGACACGGCATGTGTGCGCGACGAACCGTCGGTCGTCTACCGCAGGCTCCCCGAGGACCGGTGCGTCGTGCGCTGCCCCGACCACGGATCGGTGCATATCCGTCAGGACAACGGCCATACGTTGCGCGTCGATATCGACGGCGATGCAGTGCATTGGAGCCTGCGCCGCGGGGAGGGCGCCGATGAAGGCGACATCGGCGCCGGCGGCGCGCACGGATCGGTCATGCTCGTCTTCGAGGACGGCGTCGTGCGCATCGTCGTGGCGCGCAGTGCACCGCTCGCCTGGGATGCGCCGGCGCTTGCCGCCATCGACGTGGCGCCGCTGAGCACCGAATGGTCCGGTGGGTTCGTCGGTTGCCTCGTCGGCGTCGGTGCAACCATGACCGCTGACGACTGCTGACCGACAATGTGGCTCATTGCGTGTTTGCTTCGCTGCCGTGCAATGCTTGTGTGCTGCCGCGCACGACGAGCGTCGTCGGCAGGATCACATGGTGCTGCGTCGGGCGTCGTTCGGCCGTGTCGATGAGCATGCGCGCGGCGGCCGCGGCCATGTCGTGCAACGGTTGACGCACCGTCGTGAGCGCGGGGCCGAGGAACGCGGACGTCTGCACGTCGTCGAATCCGACGACGGAAAGCTCCTCGGGGATCCGCAGCCCGTTCTGGCGTGCCGCCTCATAGACGCCCATCGCCTGCAGGTCGCTGCCGGCGAAGATCGCCGTCGGGCGTTGCGGGTGTTCGAGGAGCGCCGTCGCCTGTGCATAGCCGCCTTCCGTCGTGAAATCCCCTTCCGTCACAAACGCGGGGTCGACGGCGATGCCCCGTTCGGCGAGCGCCGACGTATAGCCGTCGAAGCGCGCACGTGAACACATCATCTCCTCGGGGCCGGTGATGATGCCGATACGTGTATGACCGAGCGCGAGCAGATGGCGTGTCGCGAGCACGCCGCCCGCCCAGTTGTCCGCCTGGACCGAGAAGTCGTCGTTCGACGGCTCGCCCGAGGGGTCGAATATGACGTAGGGGATGCCGTTGGCCTGCAGTTTCGTCTTCTCGCCGTCGGTCAGGTTCGCGAAGATGAAGATGACGCCGAATGGCCTGCGGCGCAGCACGCCGTCGATCCAATCGTCGTCGGGGTGCTGGCGTGTGCCGCTTTCCGTCGTGATGACGCTGATGTCCGCGTATTGCCGCGCCTCGCGCAGCACACCGCGCAGGACCTCGAGCGCCCAGATCGTGTCGAGGTCCTGGAAGACGACTTCGATGTAGCGTTGGTTTGGCGTCCGCTGCCCGCGCCGCTGGTATCCCGAGGCGCGCAGCGCCTCGTCGATCGCCGTACGCGCCTCGGATGAGATGTCGGAGCGCCCGTTGAGCGCCTTCGACACCGTCGCGAGCGAATACCCGGTTGCGCGCGCGATGTCCGCCAATGTGACTTTGTTCCCCGTCATGCCAGGCTCCTTCGCCATATCCGGGTCGTTGATGCAACTCTGCCGTCCAGAGTATCGAAAGTTTCGAAATATGTCAACACGTGTCGATGCAAAACGACGCGAGGATGTGGACATAGCGTGTGCAAAACCGTGATATATTATACGAAACGCCGAAGTCGGACTTAATTTGACTATTTAACTAAGTAGTCTTACGATAGTTTCTAACGAAAACAACGTAAGTTTTCGATACTGATCCATAGGCATCCGGAAACCGCTCCAATGACGGCGCGGACGATTCAGGAGGTACATCATGAAGGCCAAGTCAGTACTCGCCGCGACCGTCGCGGCGATGACCATCGTCGGCGTGTCCGCATGCGGAGGCGGCGATGGCACAAACGCGGACGGCAAGACCGAAGTCGTCGTGTGGATGAACTCCACGACGGGCGACGGCAAGAAGTTCTGGGAGGACGCGGCGGCCGCGTTCGAGAAGGAACACGCGAACGTCGACATCAAGGTCGAGGCGATCCAGAACGAGGATATGGACGGCAAGCTCCAGACGGCGCTGCAGGACCCGTCGTCCGCGCCGGACGTGTTCCTGGCGCGTGGCGGCCAGAAGCTGCGTGACGTCGTCGAGGCCGGTCAGGTCATGGACCTGACCGACAAGATCTCGGACCAGGTCAAGACGCAGATGAAGACGGCGCTTGACACGACGACGATCGACGGCAAGGTCTACGGCGTGCCGCAGGCGGTGCTCCCCGGAGGCATCTGGTATTCGAAGGACCTGTTCGAGAAGGCCGGCATCACCGAGACGCCGAAGACCTGGGACGAGTTCAAGACCGCCGTTGGCAAGCTCAAGGACGCCGGCATCACGCCGATCGCGCTCGGTGGCAAGGACGCCTGGCCGGCGGCTCATTGGTACTACTGGTTCGCGTTGCGTGAATGCTCGCAGTCGGCGTTCGACGAGGCCGCGAGCGACATGAAGTTCACGAACGACTGCTGGGTCAAGGCCGGCGACGACGTCAAGGACCTCCTGGATCTCGACGGCTTCAACGACGGCTTCCTGACGACCTCCGCCCAGCAGGGCGCAAGCTCATCGGCGGGCCTGCTCGCCAACCACATGGCCGCGATGGAGCTCATGGGCGGCTGGGAGCCCGGTGTCGTGCGTGACCTGACTCCAGACAAGAAGGACATGGCCGACCTCGGATACTTCACGTTCCCCGAGATGGAGGGCGGCGAGGGCGACCCGACGGCGATGCTCGCCGGCGCCGATGGCATGTCGGTCGGCGCATGGGCGCCACAGGAGGCCGTCGACTTCCTCAACTTCATCTCCGAGAAGGAATGGCAGGAGAAGTACGCCGAGGCGTTCGTCACGATCCCCGCGGCGAAGAACGCGCAGTCCGTCGTCACGAACGACGCGCTCAAGCAGGTGCTCAAGGTCTATGACGAGGCCTCGTCGGTCTCTCTGTGGCTCGACACGGTCTTCGGGCAGAACGTCGGCAACGCGCTCAACGAGGGCGTCGTCAACATGATGGCCGGCAAGGGCAATGCCGAGGACATCGTCAAGGGCATCGAAGCGGCAGCAAACAAGGGCTGACGATTCCCCGGGGACCGGGGCCGACGACCGCCGGCCCTGGCCCCCGCCACGTTCATCCAGACAGACATCATCAGAGGAGTAAGTCATGTCAGTCGCAACAAGCATGCGCGCCAAGCGCCGCGGCCGTCCTCGCAGCGAACGGTTCCGTCAGCGTTTCGAAATGAGCGTCCTGTCCGTCCCCGCGCTCATCATGTTCGTCGGATTCGTGATCCTGCCGGTGTTCATGGCGGCGTATTACGGATTCTACAGATGGAAGGGCTTCGGCAAGCCCAACGTCAACGGCCAGTTCATCGGTCTCGAGAACTACCGCATCATCCTCACCGACCCGAACTTCCAGCAGGCGCTCGGCCACACATTGTTCATCGCGGTCATGTCGCTCGTCATCCAGGGGCCGCTCGCGATCCTGTTCGCACTGCTGCTCAACCAGAAATTCAAGGGGCGCGGACTCATCCGCACACTCATCTTCGTGCCGTACGTCGTCTCCGAGGTCATCATCGGCACCGGTTGGAGCCTGATGCTCCAGCCGAACGGCGCCGTCAACGCGGTCATGAAGAACCTCGGCCTGCAGAGCGTCGACTGGATCGCCAATCCGAAGATCGCGATCTGGACGCTCATGTTCATCATCTCGTGGAAGTACATCGGCTTCGCCGTCATCCTGATGATCGCCGGCATGCAGGCGATCCCCGAGGAACTCTACGAGGCGGCGCGCGTCGACGGCGCGGGCTTCTGGCGCCAGCAGTGGAGCATCACGCTCCCGCTGCTCGCCCCGACGATCCGCATGTGGGCGTTCATGTCGATCATCGGTTCGCTCCAGCTGTTCGACCTCGTCTACATCATCTGGGGGCAATACGTCTCGTCGACGGCAGGCACCTCGACGATGGCCACGTACATGGTCAGGGAAGGACGTCTTGCCAACAACTACGGCTACGGCTCCGCGGTCGCCGTCGTCATCTTCATCATCTCGCTCGTCATCGCGCTCGCATACCAGCGCTTCGTCCTCAACCGCGACCTCGCCGGCGCCGTCGAGAAGCGCGAACGCAAGCAGCTCGAACGCCGCATCGCCAAGCGCGAACGCGAACGCATGGAGCGCGACGAGATCGAAGAGGCGATCGCCCCGAACAACGCTTCCATGGAGGTGGCAACATCATGACGTACACAGGTGAACGCATCGAACGCACATTGCTGTTCGGCAAGCGCAAGCGCAACGACCCATACGCATACCGCAAATCGGCGAAGACGCCGTGGGGCCATCCGATCGTCTACGTGCTGTCGGTCATCCTCGTGCTCATATGCGTCGTGCCGGTCCTCTACATCATCCTCGGCGGTTTCCGCACGAATTCGCAGATCACGCGCGACCCGGCCGGATTCCCGAGCCCCTGGAACTTCTCGAACTACGCGAGCGTCGTCTCGTCGGGCACGTTCTGGGTCGAACTCGTCAATTCGCTGATCGTCTCGATCGGCACGATGGTCGGCGTCGTCGTCCTCGCGCTCATGGTGAGCTTCGTCATCGCGCGCTACCGCTTCCGCTTCAGCCGCATGCTGTACACGCTCTTCTCGGCGGGCATGATGTTCCCGATCACCGTCGCGATCACGCCGCTGTACCTGCTGCTGCGCAACCTGCATCTGATCAACAGCCAGCTCGGCATCATCCTGCCGCAGATCGCGTTCGGCCTTCCGCAGGCGATCATCATCCTCGTGCCGTTCCTGCAGTCGATCCCGATGGAGCTCGAAGAGGCGGCGCAGCTCGACGGCTGCTCAAGGCTTGGCTTCTTCGCGCGCATGGTGCTGCCGTTGAGCGGCCCCGGCGTCGCGACGATCGCGATCCTGTCGTTCGTCGCGAGCTGGAACGCCTACATGCTGCCGCTGTTCCTCCTCAACGATTCGACGAAGTACACGCTGCCGCTCGGCGTGCAGATGTTCAGCTCGCAGCATTCCGTCGACACCGCGCAGGTGCTCGCATTCACATCCCTGTCGATGATCCCGGCGCTCATCTGCTTCACGATCTTCCAGAAGAAGATCGTCGGCGGCCTCGCTGGCGCCGTCAAGGGCTGAGCCCCGCGGCATACGACATGACGACGCGCGCATGGCCCGGTATCCCCGGGCCATGCGCATACGCAAGGAGACGATGATGAAGATCGAAAACCCGGTGCTCACCGGATTCCATGCCGATCCCTCGATGATCCGGGTCGGCGACACGTATTACCTCGCCAATTCCACATTCGAGTGGTTCCCGGGTGTGCGCTTGCACGAATCGAAGGACCTGGCGCATTGGAGCCCGCTGCCAAGCCCGCTCAGCCGGCGCTCGCAGCTCGACATGCGCGGCAACGCGTCGTCGGGCGGTGTATGGGCCCCCGACCTGTCATATGCCGATGGCCGGTTCTGGCTGGTCTATGCGGACGTCAAGGTCGTCAACGGCGCGTTCAAGGACTGTGTGAACTACCTCGTGACGGCCGACGACATCCGCGGCCCGTGGAGCGAACCGGTCCGGCTCAATGGCGTCGGATTCGACGCAAGCCTGTTCCATGACGCCGACGGACGCAAGTACCTCGTCCAGCAGACCTGGGATTTCCGCGAATACCACCATCCGTTCAACGGCATCACGCTCACCGAATTCGATGTCGACACGATGCGCCTCAAGCCGGAAACGGAACGCACGATCTGGGAGGGCACCGACGTCAAGCTCGTCGAAGGTCCGCATCTGTACCGGATCAACGACCTGTACTACCTGTTCTGCGCCGAGGGCGGCACCGTATGGACGCACCAGGAGGTCGTCGCACGTTCGGCGACGCTCGACGCGCATTCGTTTGAGGGCAGTCCGCTCAACCCGTTCCTGACGAACTTCGACACACCGCGCAGCTATCTGCAGAAGCAGGGGCATGGGGCGCTCGTGAGCACACCCGGGGGCGAATGGTACTACGCGTCGCTGTGCGCGCGGCCGTGGCACCATGCGAACGAGTCGGTGACCGATCCGCGCGGCTGGTGCACATTGGGACGTGAGACATCGATCCAGAAAGTCGATTGGACCGAGGACGGCTGGCCGTACATCGTCGGCGGCCATGGTGGCGAGCGCGTCGTCGACGCGCCCGCCGACGCCATCGAGGATGCGGATGCGCAGGTGTCGCGCGATGTGCATGACGATTTCGCGGCACCCGAGCTCGGTGACGGCTGGTGCACATTGCGCGTGCCGTTCGATGGGCGCATGGGGCATGTCGGCGATGGTGCGCTCACGTTGCGTGGTCAGGGTTCGCTGTGCAACCTGTTCGACCTGTCGCTCGTCGCGCGCCGTTGGCAGGCCTTTGGATTCGACGCGTCCGTCGGTGTGCGTTTCGATCCGGTGAACTACCGGCAGATGGCCGGGTTGACGAACTACTACAACGACCTGTGCTGGTCGTGGGCGTTCGTCACCTGGGACGAACGGCGTGGCTGCCGCGTCATCGAAGTCGCGCAGAACGATTTCAACGACTACACGTCGTTCCTGCGCGATGACGCCGTGCCGGTCCCCGATGACGTGGACATCGTGTGGCTGCGCACGCGCGTACGCACGCAGACATACACCTACGACTATTCGTTCGACGGCGAGCATTGGCATGGCCTCGGCGTCGAACTCGATGCGAAGGTCCTGTCGGACGACTACGTGAACCAGCGCTATGGCGGTTTCTTCACCGGGGCGTTCGTCGGGCTCGCGGCCGTTGACCTGTCCGGATACGACGCCGAGGCGCAATTCGTCGATTTCGACTACCGCGAGCTAACGGACTGACCGTCCGCAAAGCCCACAAAGACAAGGGAGGCGTCCCGCATGATGCGGGACGCCTCCCTTGTTGCATGTGGGACTCGACGTGTTGGCTGCACACAGTCGTGCGGTATGACATGGCGCCTCCCACCGTACCGCAGTGCGGCATGCATTCGCGGTACGGTGGGAGGCGCCATGTCATACCGCAGCGCGGTGAAGAGGCGTCTCCCGGAGTCCGGTGGTCAGCCGCGCGCCCGGACGTAGGCCTCGTAGACCTGTGGCGTCGGGACGCCTGTCGAGACCGCGTCGATCGACACCGGCCATTCGGGGGCGCTCGCGCCGCCGTCCAGCGTCCAAGCGGCCTGGCGGGCGGCGCCGATCGCCACGTATTCGTCGGTGGCCGGGCATGACACGTCCATGCCGAGGATGCATGGCGCGAGCGTGCGGATCGCGACCGACCTCGCGCCGCCGCCGATGAGCAGCACACGGTCGATCGGCGCGCCGAGCGACCTGATGAGTTCGATGCAGTCGCGCTGTGAGCACAGCAGCCCCTCGACGAATGCGCGCGCGATGTTCGCGGCGTCCGTGTTGCGCATCGTCATGCCGGTGAGCGTCGCCGTCGCATCGGGACGGTTCGGTGTGCGCTCGCCGTCGAAATACGGGACAAGCGTCATGCCGTCGGCGCCCGCGTGCGCGGCAAGCGCGAGGTCGGTGAGTTCGTCGTAGTCGACGCGCAACGCGGCGCGGGCGGCGTCGAGGATGCGCGACGCATTGATCGTGCACGCAAGCGGCAGGAAATGGCCGGTGCAGTCGGCGAAGCCGGACACGGAACCGCTCAGGTCACGCACGGGCTGCTCGCTCACGGCGGCCGCGACGCCCGATGTGCCGAGCGAGACCGAGACATCGCCGACGGCCATGCCGAGACCGAGGGCCGCCATCGCGTTGTCACCGCCGCCGGGGGCGATGACGCATCCGCCGGGCACGTCGGCGCCCGCGACATCGGACGCGGCGCGCGTCGGAGCGGCCTCGTGGGGTCCGAGTACCTGTGGCAGCACGATCCGTTCGGCATGTGCGAGCGCCGCCGGTTCGGGGGAGGCGTTCGATGACGCCGTCAGGCCCAGCGCGAGCAGGTCGCGGCGGTATGCATTGCGAGCGGCGTCGAAATACAAAGTGCCTGATGCATCGGATCGGTCGGTGCACAGCGCGTCGAGATGCGCGTCTGCGCCTTCGTCGACGGGGCCGTATCCGGCGATGCGCCAGCTGAGCCAATCATGGGGCAGGCATACGGCGGCGATGCGCGCCGCGTTGTCCGGCTCGTGTTCGGCGACCCATTTGATCTTCGTGAGCGTATACGATGCGACGGGCGACGAGCCCACCTCTTCGACCCAGCGCGCGACGCCGCGCGCGTGCACGGCTGCGGCGTCAGCTGCGTCATCGCCATTGCCGGCATCGTCACCTTGCGCGCCGAGCATATCGATGAGTTCCTCGGCCTGCGGCGCCGAACTCGTGTCGTTCCACAGCATCGCCTCGCGGATGACGGCGCCCTGTTCATCGAGCAGGACCATGCCGTGCTGTTGGCCCCCAACGGCGATCGCCGACACATCGGCGAGGCCCCCGGCCTGCTGCGCGGCCTCGAGGAACGCCCTCCACCACGCCTCGGGGTCGACCGTTGTCCCCGATGGATGCTTCGCCTGGCCGAAGCGGACGAGCGCGCCGGTGAGCGCGTCCGTCACGCGGACCTTGCATGATTGCGTGGAGGTGTCCACGCCGGCGACGAGTACACGAGACATCATCGTCTCCTTTCCGCGCACAGTCGCAGCGCCACTGCGCGACTTAGATAGTTAGATGAATAAACTATACTGGGTAGTGTAGCATGTCGGTAGTTCGACGCGCCAACGAAAGGATGCGCCGAAAGAACGAAGGTGGCGTGGAATGGCGAAGCTGAAGCGGATCAATCAGAACGATCTGAGGAACCACAACCTCTCCGTCGTCCTTGAGACGATGCTCCGGACGACGACCCCGTTCAGCCGCGCCGACCTCGCGAAGGAGACCGGATTGACGAAGGCGACGATGTCGCTCCTCGTCTCGCTCCTCATCGACAACCACATCGTCCGGGAGGGCGTCCCGATCGTGCAGTCGGTCTTCGGCAGGCCAAGCACACCGCTGTTGATCGCAGGGGGCGCGGTATGCGGCATCGGCATCCAGATCAACACCGACGGCTACGGATACATCGTCCTCGACCTCGACGGATTCGTCATCGCGGAACGCTGGGTCGACGAGGACCTGCACGACGCGGACGCCGACGCGATCTTCAACGACCTCGACAGGCTGCTGCGCGCCCAGGAGGAGACGTTGCGCGAGCACGGCTACGCAATCACCGGCACCGGTCTCGCATTGCCGGGCCTAGTGACCGAGGAGGGCCATCTCATCGTCGCGAGAAACCTCGGATGGGAGGACGTCGACCTCAACCAATACGACCTCATCCGCAGACTCGACGTCATCGCGGGCAACGAATCGAACATGGCCGCCGTCGCACAACTGCCCGGATACGCGACACAACGCGTCGACGAAGGCATCGTCGGACCGAACGGATCGTTCATCTACATCTCGACCGACATCGGCATCGGCGGCGCCCTCGTGCGCAGCGGCACCGTCGTACGCGGCGACCACGGGTTCGCAGGGGAAGTCGGGCATGTCTCGGTGCAGATGGACGGGCCGTTGTGCCGCTGCGGGCGCCGCGGATGCGTCGAGATGTACGCGGGACGCCGCGCGATCGTTGAGGACGCCGACATCGCGCACGGCGCCGACGCCGCAAGCCAACGTTCGCTCGACGAATTCTTCCGCCGCGCCGAAGAAGGCGACGCGCGCACGCTCGAAGTCATGGACCGCGCGATGCGCGCGCTCGAATCGATGATCGTCTCCGTCATCAACGCGACCGACATCGGCACCGTCATCCTCGGCGGCGCGTGGGCACGGCTCGACGGTGTGCACATCCGCCTCATGGAACGCCGTGTGCAGGAGCGGATCCTCGCGCGCGACGTCGTGCACGTGCGCATCATGTGCGCGCGAACCGACACACGTCCCGCGCTCATCGGCGCCGCCATCTGCGGATTGAGGAAGTTCATCGACGCGCCGCTCAGCTACATCGATGAATGAGCGCGCGCGGCCGCGCGGATGATGTGTGCGGTGGCGTCGGCGGATGTGCGGACGTCGGGCGGATGTGCGGATGGCGCTCGCGACATGACCACATTGTGATACGACGTGTCCATATGCTTCATGCGCGCGCCCTGTGCTGCTATGCTGGCGGAGGCGTTCCCGCCCGGACTGCGCAGGTCAAGGAACGTCATATGAACCGCTGTGCGCAGTACCGTCAGGAAGAGGGACTTCCATGGTCGAACACACCCAAAACCACTCCAATATCGAAGACGCCGCCGTCGTCCGTTCCATGAGACGATTCCGTTGGACGACCGCGGACATCGCCGTCGCCGCGGCACTCGGCATCGCCGCAGGCATCATATTCTGGGGCTTCAATTTCGCGTACGCATCCATTTCCCCGATCCTTGGCGGCTTGCTGCCGGGATTCGCAAGCATCCTGCACGCGGTGTGGTATTTCTCCGGAACGCTCGCCGTGCTGATCCTGCGTAAGCCGGGCGCGGCCGTATTCGTCAACCTCGTCGGCTGCGCGGCCGAGATGCTGCTCGGCAACTCGTTCTCCTTCGGATTCATCTTCCTGTCCGCCGCACTCCAGGGACTGTTCGCGGAGCTGCCGTTCGCGGTCACACGGTACCGCGTCTTCAATCTGCCGATTTCGGTGATCTCCGGCGTGTGCACGGCGCTCGAATATGGTGTGTACCTGATGCTGTTCCGGTATCAGGGCGTCGCGTTCCTCAGCCCGCGCGGCATCGTGCACATGGTGAGCGAAGTCGTCGGCGGTGCGCTCATCGCGGGCGTCGGTTCGTGGTACCTCTACCGTGCGATCGCGAAGACCGGCGTCCTCGACCGTTTCGCGTCCGGACGCGCTGTACGCGCCGCCGTCCGTGCCGAAGGGCAGCGGTAGCGGTAGTGCGGCTGCTGCGTTGGCGGCGGTGTTGAAAGACGGCCGTCCGTGGTCTCCTCTGGCGGCGCTGCCGCAATGTGCAGCCATCTGCAACGTGCGCATGGACGTTGGCGGCGGCACCGCCGCGAAGTGCAGCCATCTGCGACGTACGTATGGATGTTGGCAGTGGCGGTGCCGCAGTGTGCAGCCGTCTGCGACGCGCGTATGGACGTTGTCGGCGGTACCGCCGCGAAGTGCAGCCATCTGCAACGTGCGCATGGACGTTGTCGGCGGTACCGCCGCGAAGTGCAGCCATCTGCGACGTACGTATGGACACCGTCGGCGGCGGTGCCGCAGCGTACAGCTGTCTACGGTGGCCGTTATCGGTCGTGGTCAGCGTATTCGGGGGACGCCGGCTGCTTCGAGCTTTTGGTACAGACGTTCCGGATGGATGACATCGTCGAAATTGAAATGCACAATCGTCGTGACACCGCACCGCTTCAAGTATTCATCGCGCTCATACTGCTTGCTCACATGGGTGTTCACCTCGGTCCATGTGGCGCCGTATTTCGCCATGCCGTCGTATTCGGCGACGATGATCGTCCCGTCACTGAGCATCCAGATGAAATCCACCCGCAGCGGAAAATCGGGATTGTTCGGATTGGGAAATGTGTATTGCAGATGCGGCCGCATGAAGCCGCCATTCTCCATGACCGCACGTGCGCGCGATTCGCCGCCGTTTTCGCTGCGCGCGTCAGTGCCGGAGACGACGCGTGCGACTTTGTTCGCTTCGTCGACGGAGGAAACAGGAAATTGCGTGATCAAAGATACGTCGAAGTTCTTCCTCGCAGCTGCGTCCGCCATCGGCAGCGCAAGTTCGAACGGCAGCAAACGTGCGCAATCGAACAACGTCCGTGCGAACGATGTGACGACGACGCCTTCGATCGTCACGGTCGGTAGATTGCGCATGCACACGGTGTGCCGTATCGTGCCGCTTTTCGCGATGACGTGTGTGCCGCTATGTGAGGTGGATGCAACCGTTATCTCGTTTTCTGGGTGGATGTCATATGGTTGCTCGACGTCGAACATGCACATCGCGCTCTCCGCAGCGAACACGACGTTCGGATGGAGGATTGCGAGTGTTTGCACAACTGCACGTTTGCGCTGCGTTGGATTGAGGTTTTCCCAGAACTCAGGGCGAACGTACATCCTCGGATGTGGCGTGATGAGTTCGCCGCACGCGACGCGACGCGCGAATTTGCGGCGTTGGTTGTTGTCGGTCGACGTCGCGCATAGGTTGTGCTGTTGCGCCTCGTCGAGCAATTGTGTGATTTCGGTGTTCGTTCTCATGTGCACGACGGTATGGGGCGCAAACGTATGTGTGCAAGCGCAACCGGGTATTGTGTACGGGCGGGTGTGTCGTCCTCGAAATGTGGATAAGGGCACCTCGACCTGTGCATAGTGGGGATAACCGTGTGGATATCGGGAGTGGGCATTGCAGCGGACGATCATCTACGACGCGCATATGGCTGCTGTTGGCGGTGGTGCCGCAGTGCGCGGTCGTTTGCGGCGTACGTATGGACGTCGTCGGCGGCGGTGCCGCAGTGTGCGGCCAGATACAACGTACGTATGGACGTCGTCGGCGGCGGTGCCGCAGTGTGCGGCCGTCTGCAACGTGCGCATGGACGTAGTCGGCGGCGCTGCCACACCGTGCGGCCGTCTGCGGCATCGGTACTTCGTCCTTCGATTGTGTGGATATGTCGTCCCACTACGTAAGATGCCCGCGTACGCTGTAGGCGGACGTCCACGTAGACTGTTGTCGACGATGCATCGGTTGCATGGCGTGCATCGCGCGCACGAAGGCGACGTCATAGAGACTGAGAGATGGAGAAATAAGGATCGCTCATGGTGGACGACAGCACGATCGTGTACGCCGGGAACGAAGCCGGTACGCAGACGGAACTGATCAATCCCAATGAAATCGCGGCGCTCTCGAAGCGGCCGAATGGAAAGACACCGAACAACGGCAACAGGAAATACCTGTGGGTGATCTTCGCGTCGATTGCCGTGCTCGCGTTGTTCGCCGCCATCATTTTCGCGGGCGTGCAGATGCACAACCACCGTCAGCAGCAGCTCGCGCAGGAACACGCGCGTTGCGAAAGCGCGATGGCTGCGCTCAACGAGAAGGCGAAACAGTACGATGCGCTCAAAGCGGGCGATGGTGCGGCGGCCGGCACGGTATCCGACATCCAGGTCGCCGACACGTCCACAATCAAACTGCTTGACGAACAGCTCAAAGCGCAAGCGCCGGCGGCGACGAGCTGCGAGGTCCCGTCGGTCGACCAGTACGACGCGCGCATCCAGCAGATCCGCGACCATGAGGAATGGTACGACGCGCATATGAAGTCGCTTCAGGAAGCCGTCAACAACGTCAACGATTCGAAGGAACTCAAGGAAGTCGAAGAAGCGAAATCGACACTCGACGAAACGTTGCGCGAGGCGCAGACGACACTCGACCTCACACGTGGACAGGTCGCGGACGAATCGACGTGGAGCCACCTCTACGAACTGCACGAACAGGCGCAGCGCGAGGAGGAGAGCGGTGATTTGTCGTCGATCACATCGGTTGAATCAGACATCACATCGGCGATTGAGTCGGTGAACGCGTCACGTGACAAGAAAATCGCCGCTGACGAACAGAAGGCGCGCGAGGAGGCGCTCAAGAAAGCGCAGGAGGAGAAGAAGAAAGCGGACGAAGCGAACAAACGCGCCGACGACAACGCGAACAAGGACGCACACAAGGAGAACGACCGTCACTGAGTGCGGCGGACGTCGCGGATGTTGTGCACACTGCGGAAACGGCAATGAGGGAGACCGTCTGGATCGACGGTCTCCCTCATTGCGTCAATGGTGGGGCCTCAGGGGCTTGAACCCTGGACCGGCGGATTATGAGTCCGATGCTCTAACCGACTGAGCTAAGGCCCCGCGTCACTGACGGAACAGTCGGAACGGTTCCGCGTGTGCGACTCGCTAAAGTGTAGCAAACAGCGTGACCATACGAACAACGCCGACCCGAAGGCCGGCGTTGTTCGCATCAGCGATGCAATCAGTTGCTCTTCTTGCCGTAGCGCCTCTCGAAACGGGCCACGCGGCCGCCGGTATCCAGAATCTTCTGCTTGCCGGTGTAGAACGGGTGGCACTTCGAGCAGACGTCCACCGTCATGTGGTCGCCCTTCGCGGTCGACTTCGTGACGAACGTGTTGCCGCACGAGCAGGTAACCTGCACCGCATGATAATCAGGATGAATTCCTGGCTGCATAATTTGTCTCCTAAAGATACGGGGGACCCGGGTCGCCATGCCCCGATGGCAGGCGTGAACCGGATACATGCATTGTACGGCTGCGCATTGACGCGGCTGTACGGCGCGTCCCGCGGCGAACCGAGAGCGCTGCCAAGACAGACAACTCAGTGGGGTGGAGGTTTATTCCATAGATGTGCGATCGGCGTTTCACATCGGATGGGTGAGTGGGGGTGGCTGTCGGTTGCGGCGGTGCCGCGGTGGATGTCTGTTTGACGGCTATAGGTGGCTGCTGACCGCGGTGGTGCCGCAGACTGCAGCTGTTTGTCGTCTGCAGATGGCTGTGTAGTGCGGCGTTGCCGCCGCAGGCGGCCGCCGCGGCAGCGGTTGTCGGGTTGTTGGTAGGATGGAACGGTTTGAACGAAGGTCGCATGCGCCGCCGAATGGCATACGTGTGCGGCCGCCGCGTCGAAAAACATCGAAAACATCGAAAAACGAACAGCATCGGACAGGCATCGAAAAGGTGGAGATGGCGGAGGAACAGTTCCCGGCGGCGCGTACCGCACGTGAGGAATACGACAGGATCGAGCAGCAGATGGCGCAGCCGGACGTCGCGTCGGATCCGGACAAGATGCGCAAGCTCGGAAGGCGCCACGCCGAACTCGGCACAATCGTCGGCGCATACAGTGATTATCTGCACATCCGCGACGATCTTGAGGCCGCGCGGGAGATGGCCGATGAGGATCCCGATTTCGAAGCCGAGGCGCAACGCCTTGAGGAAGCGCTGCCGGCGGCCGAGGAGAAGCTGCGCATGGCGCTCATCCCGAGGGATCCGGATGATGCGCGCGACGTCATCATGGAGATCAAGGCCGGTACAGGCGGCGAGGAGGCGGCACTGTTCGCCGGCGACCTGCTGCGCATGTACACACGGTACGCCGAGAAGCGCGGCTGGGGCACGACGATCCAGAGTGAGAACACGACCGAACTCGGGGGTGTCAAGGATGTGCAGCTCGCGATTCGCGCGAAGGGCACGCCGTTGCCTGAGGAGGGTGTGTGGGCGTCGCTCAAGTACGAAGGCGGCGTGCACCGCGTGCAGCGTATCCCGGTGACCGAATCGCAGGGCCGCATCCAGACGTCGGCCGCGGGCGTCATCGTGTTCCCGGAAGCCGATGAGGATGACGATGAGATCGAGATCGATCCGAAGGACCTCAAAATCGACATCTTCATGAGTTCTGGCCCTGGTGGACAGTCCGTCAACACGACGTATTCGGCGGTGCGTATGACGCATATCCCGACCGGCATCGTCGTGAGCATGCAGGATGAGAAATCGCAGATCCAGAACCGCGCGTCGGCGCTGCGTGTCCTCAAGAGTCGTCTGCTCGCGATGAAACATGAGCAGGAGGCCGCCGAGGCCGCCGACATGCGGCATTCGCAAGTGCGTTCGCTCGACCGTTCCGAGCGCATCCGCACCTACAATTTCCCCGAGAACCGCATCGTCGACCACCGTACGAATTACAAGGCGTACAATCTCGACGCCGTCCTCGATGGCGATCTGCAGGCCGTCATCGACAGCGATATCCAGGCGGACGAAGCGCAACGTCTCGCCGACCGCAACGAGTGAGCGGAGCGGACGTTCCCTTTTTTCGCCATATGACAGCCGCATACGACAGTTCCATATGACGACTGCGGACGCCGGCACCGCGTACTTGTGTGCACACGGTACTTGTGTGCACACGTACGCACACATCGACAGACACGTGCGAGAGACGCACACCGATCATCTATGCATACCTATGCAGGAGGCGAGCATGACATCGGAAGCGAACGGCAACCGTTCCCACACCAACGACATGGGCGACGACGTCCGCGCCGACTTCGACATGACGACCGATGCCGACGATGCGGCCGACGTCGCCGACCTCATCGCACAAGGCGGCGCGCGTCTCGCACGGGTGGGTGTCGATACGCCGCAGCACGACGCGAAACTGCTCCTCGCCGAAGCGACACGCGCGACGTTGAGCGACGTCGACAAAGCCGCGCTCCTCGGCGACGATGTCGCGAAGCTCGTCGCGGGCACGTCGATCGGCGCGCGCGCCGCGCTCGCCGCGTACGCGGCGATGCTCGCGCGGCGCGAACAGCGCGAACCTCTCCAGTACATCGTCGGACATACGCCGTTCCGCTACCTCGACATCAAAGTCGGTCCCGGAGTGTTCATTCCGCGTCAGGAGACGGAACTGCTCGTCGACGAGGCGATCGGATGGATCACGCGCAACGGCCTGTACTGTCCCCGTGTCGTCGATCTGTGCGCGGGCAGCGGCGCGATCGGCTTGTCGATCGCGACCGAAGTACCCGGAGCGCAGGTGTGGGGCGTCGAAAAAGACGTCCTCGCCGCGCAGTGGACGCGCCGCAATATGGGCGAAACGGGTGCCGTGTTCCCTGACATCACCGCGAACTACCATCTCGAGATCGCCGACGCGACATGTCCGACGACACTCGGGCAGCTCGACGGCACCGTCGATGTCGTCGTGAGCAATCCTCCATACATTCCGCTCACCGACGTGCCCGAACAGTTCGAAGTGCGCGCATACGACCCGCAGATGGCGCTCTACGGAGGTTCCGCGGATGGTATGCTCGTGCCGGAACGCATCATCGTGCGCGCAGCGGCGCTCGTGCGCGACGGCGGCGTGCTCATCATGGAACATGACGTCACCCAGGCGGACCGCACCGTCGCGTTCGCGCGCGCGAGCGGCTTCGCCGACGCGCGCACCGAATACGACCTGACGGGACGTCCGCGGTACCTCGTCGCGACGAAATAGTGCGGAACCGGAATATCGTCTGACCGATTGACGTACTAGGTTGGTAATGCATACGGCCGCGCATCGCGCGACGCAAGGTAGGAGGCACATTGAGCGACGTACGCAAAGCGGATGAGGAATCGTTCGGGCTCGCGAAGGACACCATCGCGCGCGGTGGCATCGTCGTCATACCGACCGACACCGTGTACGGCATCGCATGCGACCCGTGCAACACCGACGCGATCGCGCGCATCTACGGCGTGAAGGAACGCCCGCGGTACAAAGCGCTCCAAGTGCTCATGGCGTCCGTCGACGATGCGGCCGCGCTTGGCCTCGACCTTCCGTCCCCGCTCAACCGACTCGCCGCGCAGTTCCTGCCGGGCGCGTTCTCTCCGATCGCGCTCGCGCGTGGGGACAGTCCACTCGCGACCGTGCGCGTCGCGGCGAATGGCGCGCGCACACAGGGCATCCGTGTGCCGAACAGTGCCGTCACGCTCGCGATGCTGCGTGTCACGGGACCGGTCGCCGCGTCGAGCGCGAACAAATCGGGTGAGGAGAGCGCGCAGTGCGTCGACGAGGCGGTCGCCGCGTTCGGCGATGACGTCGACCTGTACATCGACGGCGGCGCGACGGCAGGGCATGTCGCGAGCACGGTCGTCGCGGCGGATCCGCTTGCGCGGGACGGCATCGAGATCCTGCGCGAGGGCGTCATTCCGGCATCCGTCATCCGCCGCGCGGTCCATATGAACGGCGGCGGTCTCGGCGCATGAAGGTCTATCTGTTCATCTGCCTGCTCGCGGCGTGTGCGACGTTCCTGTATACGCCGATCGTGCGCCACGTCGCGATCCATGTCGGAGCGGTCGGCGAAGTGCGCGCGCGCGACGTGCACACGGTGCCGACGCCACGCATGGGTGGCGTCGGCATGCTGCTCGGCTTCCTGACAGCGATGTTCTTCGCGTCACGCCTCAACTTCCTGCAGGGCGTCTTCCGTGAGAACCATCAGGCGTACATCGTCATGGCTGGTGCCGCGCTCATCTGCCTGCTTGGTGTGTGCGACGACATCTGGGACCTCGATTGGATGCTCAAGCTCGCCGGGCAGCTGCTCATCGCCGTGTTCGTCGCGTGGGGCGGATTGCAGATCATCACATTGCCGATCGGTTCGCTCGTGACCGCGTCGCCGACGATCTCGATCGCGATCACGGCGCTGCTCATCGTCGTGTCGATCAACGCGGTCAATTTCGTCGATGGTCTCGACGGTCTCGCGGCCGGCATCGTCGCGATCGGCGGCGTCTCGTTCGGCATCTATTCGTATATCCTCGCGCGTTCGGCGCCCTCGTATGCGTCGATGGCGACGCTCGTCGACGTCGCGATGGTCGGCATATGCCTCGGTTTCCTGTTGCACAACTGGCATCCCGCGAAACTGTTCATGGGAGATTCCGGTTCGATGCTGCTCGGCTACCTCATCACATGCGCGTCGATCATCATGACGGGGCGCATCGATCCGGCCACGGTGAACGCGTCAATCTACCTGCCCGCGTTCATGCCGATCCTGCTGCCGATCCTCGTGCTGTTCCTGCCGGTGCTCGACATGATGATGGCGATCTGCCGACGTCTGAGCAAAGGGCAGTCGCCGATGCACCCCGACCGCATGCATCTGCACCACCGCATGCTGCGCATCGGGCATTCGGTGCGCGGCGCCGTGCTCATCCTGTGGGGGTGGGCGGCGCTCATCGCGTTCGGATCGCTCATGCTGCTGTTCTTCCAACCGTTCCACGTCCTCATCGTCTTCCTCATCGCGGCCGCACTGCTCACCGTCGCGACGATGTATCCGTACATCCACAGACGCATGAACGGCGAAGTCGAGGCGCTGCCCGGCGAGCACGACGCCGACCATCCCGAACACGCGAAATCGCGCGCACAGGAAAGCATACATGCGCATACGCAGGAACGTGCGCAGGGGAGGGACGGCAAACGCCGCGCGCGCCACATCCGCGCGTCGAAGACGACGTCGTCGTCGACATCGCCGAATTCGTCATCGTCGACATCAGACGATGTCCAGGCACAGCTGTGACCTATATCCATCTCCGTCTGTCGTAGCCCTGAATTCGCACGATGGTACGCTGACGGACGTTTGGGCGTACCGCGCTGCGGAAAATCAAGGTGTTGCACGACGTCGTCCGCGCGTCGCGCGCACCGTCGGAAACGGCGTGTGCTGCATTGTGGAACGGCGTTTGGTGTTCGTCGTCGCGCATCCATATAGTGTGTCTATGGCTACAAATCCTGATATGAACGCAGAATCCCCGTACGCTCCACTTCCTCCCATTTTCGCTCAGCTCGGCCTCGCCTATGACGATGTGCTGCTCCTGCCGAACGAAACGGACGTCATCCCCTCCGAAGTCGATACGACGACCCATCTGACGCGCAACATCACGATGAAGGTTCCGGCGATCTCGGCCGCGATGGACACCGTGACGGAATCCGAGATGGCGATCGCGATGGCCCGTAACGGCGGCATCGGCGTCCTCCACCGCAACCTGTCGATCGACGACCAGGCCGCGCAGGTCGATTACGTCAAGCGCTCCGAATCGGGTATGATCACCGATCCGCTCACCGTGAACCCCGATGTCACACTCGCCGACCTCGACAAACTGTGCGGCAAGTTCCACATCTCCGGTCTGCCGGTCGTGGACCGCGAGAACAAGCTTGTCGGCATCATCACGAACCGCGACATGCGTTTCATCGCGTCGGACGACTACGACCATCTGCGTGTCAAGGACGTCATGACGAAGGACAACCTCATCACCGGTCCGTCGAACATCTCGAAGCAGGACGCGCATGACCTGCTCGCGGCGAACAAGATCGAGAAACTTCCGCTCGTCGACGCCGAAGGACACCTCACGGGCCTCATCACCGTCAAGGACTTCGTCAAGACCGAGCAGTACCCGGACGCGACGAAGGACGAACAGGGACGTCTGCGCGTCGCCGCCGGCATCGGCTTCCTCGGTGACGCATGGCAGCGCGCGACCGCACTCCTCGACGCGGGCGTCGACGTGCTCGTCGTCGACACCGCGAACGGCGAGGCGAAGCTCGCGCTCGACATGATCCGCCGCATCAAGAGCGATCCGGCGTTCGCAGGCGTCGATGTCATCGGCGGCAACATCGCGACGCGCCAGGGTGCGCAGGCGATGATCGACGCGGGCGTCGATGCGGTCAAGATCGGCGTCGGCCCTGGCTCGATCTGCACGACGCGCGTCGTCGCAGGCGTCGGTGTGCCGCAGCTCACGGCCGTGTACGAAGCATCGCGCGCGTGTCGTGCGGCAGGCGTCCCGTGCATCGCCGACGGCGGCATCCACTATTCGGGTGACATCGCGAAGGCGCTCGTCGCCGGCGCGAGCTCGGTCATGCTCGGCGGCGTGCTCGCGGGCTGCGAGGAGGCCCCAGGTGAGAAGGTCCTGCTGCACGGCAAGCAGTACAAGCTTTACCGCGGCATGGGTTCGCTTGGTGCGATGGCTCCGCGCGGCAAGAAGTCGTATTCGAAGGATCGTTATTTCCAGGCGGACGTCACGAGCTCGGACAAGGTCGTGCCGGAAGGCGTCGAGGGCGAAGTGCCGTACCGCGGACCGCTCAACGCCGTGCTGTACCAGATGATCGGTGGTCTGCACCAGTCGATGTTCTACATCGGCGCACACAACATCCCCGAGATGAGCGAAAAGGGCCGCTTCATCCGCATCACCGACGCAGGTCTGCGCGAATCGCATCCGCACGACATCGTCATGACCGCCGAAGCGCCGAACTACTCGGGTCGATGAGTATCTGAGTATCTGAGAATGTCGTGGACGATCATCGTCCGCGAATAGAGAGGAACGAAGAACAGGGCGGGGTCGCATGTGCTTGACTGCATATGCGCCCCCGCCCTGTTGTGTACCGGAGTGCGGATATGTTCGATCCGCGTTCGACGGGCCGCCACGCCGGCTGAGTGTACGCTCCTGACACCGCGTTCAGCGCCGTGCTGAGCGCGTGACGCCACAGACGACGGGGCCGTGCATGGAACTTCGATGTTCCGCGCACGGCCCCGTCGTCGTGTTGTACGCTCAGGATGGAACGTGACACATCGAACATGGCACACGGCGCCGCCGTGAGGTACGCTCGAATGTTCACGCGCAACCGCGCGGACGATCGGACAACACGGAATGAACAAGGAAAGAGGACGATATGGTGGACGCACACGATGACGAAGTGTATTCGGCGCAGAACTCACGGCTCATCTGGATCGATTGTGAGATGACGGGACTTGACATCTTCCACGACGAATTGTGTGAGGTGTCCGTCGTACCGACCGATTTCGACCTCAATGTCCTCGACGACGGCATCGACATCGTCATCCGTCCGTCCGACGACGCGATCGCGCATATGAACGATTTCGTGCGCGCGATGCACACCCGTTCCGGTCTCATCACCGAATGGGAACAGGGGTTGAGCGTCGAGGACGCGCAGCAGAAGGTCGTCGAGTACGTGTCGAAGTTCATCCCTGAGGGTGTCAAGCCGCTTCTCGCCGGGAACTCGGTCGGTTCGGACAAGAAGTTCCTCGACCGTTACATGCCCGAATTGATGGAACGGCTGCACTACCGCGTCATCGATGTGAGCACGATCAAGGAACTCGCACGCCGCTGGTATCCGGACGTCTACGAGCACCGTCCGGCGAAGAAGGGCGGGCACCGTGCGCTCGCCGACATCATCGAATCGCTCGACGAACTGCGCTACTACCGCGCGGCGGTCATGGCGCCCGCTCCGGGGCCTGACGCAGCCGACGCGGAGCGCATCGCCAAGGACATCGAACGCACGAGCATCGCCGAATGAGCGGAGGAGACCTGATGACGATGACGGAACCCAAGGATTGGAAGACACTCGACACACTCGACGACATCAAGCTCATCGTCGCGGACATGGACGGCACGTTGCTCGACGCGGACAGCCGCATTCCGCTCGGCTTCGCGCCGATGTTCGACCGTATCACGCAGCTTGGCATACGCTTCGTGCCCGCGAGCGGACGGCAGTACCAGACGCTCGGGAAGATGTTCGCCGATGCGCCGCAGCCGTTGCCGATCATCGCGGAGAACGGCAACGTCGTCGCGCTCGACGGACGGATCATTGAGACGCATGGTGTGAGCGACGACATCGTCGATGAGACGATCGCGATGACGGAACGCACACACGACGACCTCGGTCTCGTCGTATGCGCGCTCGGCGGCGCATATGTGAGCCGCGAGGACGACGCGTTCATCGCCGAAGCGAGCAAGTATTACACGAAACTGACCGTCGTGCCGAACCTGCGCGACGTATTGCGGTACAAGGACGAGAAGATCCTCAAACTCGCGATATTCGACTTCGGTGACGCGCAGGAGATGGCGCGCCGCGAACTCGGTTTCGTGACCGACCCATACATCGCGCTCGCGTCGAGCCCCCATTGGGTCGACATCATGGACAAGCACGTCGACAAAGGCGAAGGTGTCAAGGCGCTCCAACGTGCACTTGGTGTCACATGCGCGCAGACGATGGTCTTCGGTGACTATCCGAACGACATCGGCATGCTGCGCGAGGCCGACTATTCGTTCGCGATGGCGAACGCGCACCCGGACGTCAAGAAGGTCGCGCATTACCTCGCGCCCGCGAACACAGAGGAGGGCGTAATCCGCGTCGTCGATCGGCTGGTGCACTGATGCTGCAGACGGAGGCGCTCGCGATCATGAACGCCGGCGCAAGCGTCTTCCTGACGGGTGCGCCGGGCGCGGGCAAGACATATGCGCTCAACGCGTTCATCGCCGACGCGCGCAAGCGTGGCGCGAGCGTCGCCGTCACCGCGTCGACGGGCATCGCGGCGACGCATATCAACGGACAGACGATCCACTCGTGGAGCGGTCTCGGTGTCGCGAACGCGCTCACCGAGGCGGTCCTCAAGAACGTGCGCACACGGCGGCGCAAGGCGTTGTGCGCGGCCGACGTCCTCGTCATCGACGAAGTCTCGATGATGCATGCGTGGCTGTTCGATATGGTCGACCAGGCGATGCGCGTCGTGCGCCATGACGCACGCCCGTTCGGCGGTGTGCAGGTCGTGCTTTCGGGTGACCTGTTCCAGTTGCCGCCGGTGAGCGTCGGCGCGCGCAACCATGACGTGATCGCGCCGAGTCCGGAATTCGTCTCGTCACGCGAGCGCTATGCGCGTGCGGGGCTCGATCCGGACGGGTTCATCACCGAATCGTTCGCATGGGCCGAGCTCGACCCCGTCATCTGCTATCTGAGCGAGCAGCACCGCCAGGATGACGGCGCATTGCTCGGCGTGCTCACCGACATCCGCGAGGGGCGTGTCACGCAACAGGACCGCGACCTGCTCGTGACCCGGCTCAGCGTCATGCCCGAAGAGGGGAGGACGGCCGTCAACCTGTTCCCGGTCAACCGTCAGGCGGACGCGCTCAATGACCGCAGGCTCGCCGAGATTGATGCGCCGGCACATGTGTTCCACGCGCAATGCGCGGGTCCCGCGAACCTTGTCGAACGCCTCAAGAAGAACATGCTCGCACCGGACGTGCTCACGCTCAAGGCGGGCGCGGAGGTCATGGCCGTGCGCAACGACGCCGACCATCAGTACGTCAACGGCTCGCTCGGCACCGTGAGCGGGTTCGCGCCGGAGAACAAGGGCGGATGGCCGATCGTCGCGTTCGAGAACGGCAACATCGTGACGATGAAGCCAAGCGATTGGGAGCTCACCGACAATGAGAAGACACTCGCCGCCGTCTCCCAGGTGCCGTTGCGCTGCGCATGGGCGATCACGATCCACAAGTCGCAGGGCATGACGCTCGACGCGGCCGTCATGGACCTCAGGCGCACGTTCGCGCCTGGCATGGGCTATGTCGCATTGTCGAGGGTCGGGAACCTCGACGGGCTGTATCTTGGCGGTGTCAACAACCATATGTTCGACGTGAGCGCCGACGCCGTGCGCCTCGACGGCACGTTGCGCGAGCGTTCGGCGCTCGCGGCGCGCATGTTGCACGACGACGGCGCCGCGTCGGTCGTCGCGGCGCAGCGGCATGCGCAGACGTCCGCGGAGGACGGTGAAGAGGACGAGTTCGCACAGGACGAGCTTTTCTGAACACATGTGCCCTGTGCACGCCCTTCGTGAACACGCACCCATGCGCGCGCCGCTACAATGTGGATGGCATATGAAGCGCGTGCGGCAGGCGTCACGCGCGGCCGCAAGGCAGGAGGAAGGCATCATGAAGCATAGGAACGCGTATATCGTCTCGGCGATCGGCGCGGTCGTGCTGTTCGTCGCGTTCGTCATGTACAACGCGCAGCCGGTGCCGCTGTGGAACTGGATCAAACTCTCGGACATCCTCACGATCATCGGTGGACTCATGTTCATCGTGCCGTTCTACCAGCTCTCGGTGCGTACGAAGGCGCGTGAGCATGCGCCGAATCCGTGGGTGTGGCAGGTGCTGCCCGCCGTCGGCATGTTCGTCATGGTCGTCGGACTGCTCATCCCGAACGATTTCGTCAGTTTCGGAGCGGTTGCGCTATGCGACGTGCTGTATTTCATCGGCTGCGCATGCATGCTCATGATCTTCGTCTACCCGTGGCGCATCGTGAACGACGAGATGCTCGAGCACGACATCGAGAACCGCGCGGACGACGCGGCGGATATGGGCGTCGCACGGCCGAAGTCGAAGTGAACGATGCCGCACACGGGTGCGGACCAACGTCACCGCACCCCGCGGATGTCTGCCAATGCGCATAATTTGAGGGGTATGACGAAAGCTCTTCGAATGTCCACCATGTTCCTGCGTACGTTGCGTGAAGACCCCGCCGACGCAGACGTCGATTCCGCGAAACTGCTCCAGCGCGCCGGCTACATCCGCAAGGCCGCGCCCGGCATCTGGACGTGGCTGCCGCTCGGCCTCGCCGTCCTCAACAAGATCGAGGATGTCATCCGTGAGGAGATCAACGGCATCGGCGCCCAGGAAGTGCATTTCCCGGCGCTCCTGCCGCGCGAACCGTACGAGGCGACGCACCGCTGGGAGGAATACGGCGACAACATCTTCCGCCTCAAGGACCGCCATGAGGCCGACTACCTGCTCGCGCCGACGCATGAGGAGATGTTCACGCTCCTCGTCAAGGACATGTATTCGTCCTACAAGGACCTGCCGGTCACGCTCTACCAGATCCAGACGAAGTACCGTGACGAGTTCCGTCCGCGCGCGGGCCTCATCCGTGGCCGTGAGTTCATCATGAAGGACGCGTATTCGTTCACCGTCGACGAGGAAGGCATGCGCAAGGCGTATATGGACGAACGCGGCGCATACGAACGCATCTTCCAGCGCCTCGATCTGGAGTATGTGCCGGTGTTCGCGATGAGCGGCCCGATGGGAGGCTCGGCTTCCGAGGAGTTCCTCGCGCCGATGCCGATCGGCGAGGACACGTTTGCGCTTGCGCCAAGCGGCAAGGCGTGGAACGTCGAGGCACTGCACACGCCCGAAGTCGAGGCGGTCGACTGCTCGGCGACACCGGCGGCGGAAAAGCGCGCGACGCCGAACGCGAAGACGATCGACGAGATGGTCACGTTCGCGAACGAGACGTATCCGCGTGAAGACGGCCGCGCATGGCAGGCATCGGACATCCTCAAGAACGTCGTCGTCGCGGTCAGGCATGCCGAGGATGACGACCATGACGAACCGTGGCGCGAACTCATCATCGTCGGCATCCCCGGCGACCGCACGATCGATATGAAGCGCCTCGAAGCGCAGTTCGCACCGGCGGAACTCGAGGAGGCGACCGAAGAGGACCTCAAGGCGCATCCGGAACTCGTCCAGGGCTTCATCGGGCCGATGGGATTCGGTCCACAGAACGACGCCGACGATGCGCTGCGCTATTTCATCGACGCGCATGTGGCCGAAGGTTCGGCATGGTTCACCGGTGCCGACGAACAGGACGTCGACTACTACGACCTCGTCTATGGCCGTGATTTCAAGGCCGACGGTGTCGTCGAGGCGGTCGAGGTGCGAGACGGCGACATGAGCCCCGACGGCTCGGGCCCGTTGAGCTTCGAACGCGGCGTCGAGATCGGGCAGGTCTTCCAGCTTGGCCTCAAATACTCCGAGGCGCTCGGGCTCAAGGTCCTCGACCAGAACGGCAAGACGGTGCCGGTGTGGATGGGCTGCTACGGCATCGGTGTGAGCCGTGTGCTCGCATGCATCGCTGAGACGCACCATGATGAACGCGGTCTCGCATGGCCGGCGAACATCGCGCCCGCGCAAGTGCACGTCGTCGCGACCGGCAAGGACGAAACGGCGTTCGAGGCGGCCGAGCGGCTCGTCGAACAGCTCGAGGCCGATGGTGTCGAAGTCATCTACGACGACCGCAAGAAGGTCTCGCCGGGCGTCAAGTTCAAGGACGCCGAGCTCATCGGCGTGCCGATCATCGCCGTCGCAGGTCGTGACACCGTGAGCAACGGCACAATCGAGATTCGAGACCGTGACGGTGGCAACAAGGAGGCCGTGCCGGCGGAAGCGGCTGCGCAGGTCATCGCCGACCGTCTTGCGAAGCTGCTCTGAACCACGTTGCCGGCACGCCAGTCCCGCGATGCGGTACGCTACGGCGCCTCCCACCGTACCGTGGTGCGGATTTTTTCGCACCACGGTACGGTGGGAGGCGCCGTAGCGTACCGCATCGCGACAAAGCGTTGCATATGCGATGTGCATAGATGATGGACGATATGCACAGCGCGGATGTGGAAACCTGTGGACAATGGAGTCGGTTTTCCACATTCCGGGCGCGACACACCCGTCCGTACACATACCCCTGTTGTCCTTGCATGGCGGATGCGCCGTCGTCGATAGTGGTGACACAAGCCGGACACGGCACCACACGACACAAGGAGACATGATGGCGATACAACAAGGACAGATCACGATCACCGGCTTCGCCGGCAACGATCCGACACTGCGCGGCGGTCAGGACGAATCGAGGTCCGCATGCCGCTTCCGCCTCGCGAGCACGCGCGGCTATATGGACAGGAACGGCGTATGGAGGGAGCAGGCGACGACGTGGGTCACCGTCAAGGCGTTCCGCACACTCGCGCTCAATGTCGTCAATTCGGTCCGCAAAGGCGACGCCGTCATCGTCACCGGCATCCTGACGACCGAGACGTGGAGGGCGGAGAATGGTGATACGCGCTCAAGCATGATCATCGAGGCGAGCAACATCGGCCATGACCTCAACTATGGCGTCTCCGCGATGCGCAAGATCGCGAAGTCGAACGAACAGACGGCTTCATCAACGCAGCAGGGTGCAGGGAGGACGCCTCAACAAGGCGGCGGCGACCATGACCCCGGATACGGCAACGGCGAACGGCATACGAACGCACCGGTCACGTTCGGCGCGCCACCTGTCGACCCGCAGACGGGTGAGGTCGCGTCCGAAGAGGACATGGCGGCGGTCGTCGCCGAAGCCGCGGCCGTCGCCCAGCGCGCGATGGACCCTCAACCCGTCGGCGCACGCGATGAGTTCGATGACGGCGCCGGCTCCCTATGACCGGGACCCTATGATCCAGCGGGCCCGGCGCCGTCATCGGATTGCGGCACAAGGACGTGTCACCAGATGTGGACGCGTTCCTCGGGCTTGAGCCACATGCGGTCATCCGGCGTGACACCGAAGGCCTTGTAGAACAGGTCGACGTTGCGCGCGATGCCATTCGTGCGGCATTCGGCGGGCGAATGCGGGTCGATCTGCAGATACTGTTCGGCGAGCTCATCGCGGTTCTTCGTGCGCCAGATGAGCGCATAGCCGAGGAAGAAGCGCTGCAGGCCGGTGAAGCCGTCGAGGACCGGGGCGGTGTCAAGCGCCGCCTCGATCGCCGTCGGATCGCCGTCGATCGGCTTGCCCTGCGCCTCGTCAAGCGAGAACGCATAGGCCTTGAGTGCGATGTTGACGCCCGACAAGTCGCCGATGTTCTCGCCGATCGTCAACGCGCCGTTGACATGCGGCGCCATCGACGGATCATCCGCGTACTTCTCCCGCAGCTGCGTCGGCACGAACTGATCGTACTGGTCGATGAGCGCCTTCGTCAGCTGCTGGAAGCGCGCCTTGTCCTCGGCCGTCCACCAGTCCTCGAGCTTGCCTTCGCCGTTGAACTGCGCGCCCTGATCGTCGAAGCCGTGGCCGATCTCATGGCCGATGACCGAGCCGATGCCGCCGTAGTTGACGGCGTCCTCGGCCTCGGGGTTGAAGAACGGCGGTTGCAGGATCGCGGCCGGGAACACGATGATGTTGAGCGTTGGCTCATAGTACGCGTTGACGGTCTGCGGGTTCATGAGCCATTCGTCCTTGTCGACCGGCTTGCCGCATTTGGCCATCTGGTAGCCGAATTCGTACGCGGCAGCCGCGCGCATGTTATCGACGAGCCCGGCGTCGCCGTGCACGTCGAGCGCCGTATAGTCGCGCCAGTGGTTCGTGTAGCCGATCTTCGCCTCGAAATGGTCGAGTTTGTCGAGCGCCTTGCGTTTCGTCTCATCGCCGAGCCAATCGCTGTTGAGGATCGAGACATGGTAGGCATCGATGAGGTTGTGCACGAGCTGCTCCATGCGCGCCTTCGAGCTTTCCGGGAAATGCTCGCGCACATAGATGCGGCCGACGTCCTCGCCGCATATGCCGTTGACGAGCGCGACGCCGCGCTTCCAACGCGCGCGCTGCTCCTTCGCGCCCGAAAGCGTTTTGCCGTAGAACTCGAAGTTCGTCTTGTCGAAATCACTGGACATCATGCTCGCACGTCCGATGATGATGTGTGCGCGCGCCCACAGCTTGAGGTCCTCGACGTCGGTGTCCGCCCAGAACGTGCCGAGGCCCGTGAAGAATGACGGTTCCATGACATTGACGTGCGCGAGCGCGCCAAGCACGTCGACGTCGTAGACATCGGAGGTCTTCGAACGGTCATACGACGTCTGCATCGCGTTCGCCCATGTTTCGATGTCGAACGCGGCGAGCATCGCGCGCAGTCCGGCGAAGTCGGTGGGGTTGTTCGTCTTCTGCGAATCGCGTGTCTCGACGTTCGTCCAATGGTGCGATGCGATCGTCGTCTCGATGTCGAGGAGGCGCTCGGCCTGGCTGCGCGCGTCGTCGGCGTAGCCGGCATGTTCGAGCTGGCGGGTGACCATGAGCACGTACGCGTCACGGATCGGCGCATAATGGTCCTCGCGGTAGTAGGCCTCGTCAGGCAGGCCGAGGCCGCCTTGGCTCATATGCATGATGTTGTTGTCGGGGTCGTTGAAATCGCCGAAGATGTCGAACCCGAACAGGTCGGGGCCGCCGTAGGGGCTCAGTTCCCCGAGGAGCGCGGCCAGCTTGTCTTTCGACTGCACGGCGTCGATGCGGTCGAGGTCGGCGCGGACCGGTGTGACGCCCGCGCGTTCGATCGCGTCGGTGTCGAGGAAGGAACGGTAGAGCGCCTTCGATTTGACGGCTTCGTCGGCGTCGGATTCGAGGATGTCACGGATCTGGGATTCCGCGTTCTCCGCGAGCCGGTCGAACGAGCCGAAGCGCGAACGGTCATCGGGGAGTGCGTAGGTGTCGATCCACGGACCGTTGACGTAGCGGAACAGGTCGTCGGCGGGGGAGATCACGGAGGAGAAGGCTGCCGGATCGATGCCGGATACATAGGTGTTGCTCATGGTTCCACACTATAGAGGTTTTCTGACAACATGTGTGGTGCCGCAAAGGCGTGACGGGGCCTCCCGGCGGCGCTCTCGCGATATGGTGTGCCGTATCGCATACCCGGGTGTGCATAGGTGCGCATCCGGTTATGCGGGGAGGGAAACAATCGCGAAAACAGGCCACCGCGGCGAAAAAATGTACAACACTGGAACCATGGCCGCGACAGGAACACTGACTGCGCGGAAACGTGGCCGCGGATTGCACGGCGGCGCTTATGGGCGTCCCACAGCATGACGCGGCGGGAAGAAAGGAGACATCATGTCTGACATCAATGATTCGCCGAATGACGATTGGGGCCCGTTCAAGCTCGTCGAGCAGTCGCTGCCGACCGGCGCGAAGAACGCGGTGCGCATCGCATACGCCGTCATCGGCCTCGCCGCGCTCGCGCTCGGCATCTGCCTGCTCGTCTGGCCCGGCAAGACGCTTGTCGTCGCCTGCATCATGCTCGGCATCTACTTCCTCATCTCCGGCATCGTGCGTATCGTCAGCTCGATCGTCGAAGTCGGCCTGCCGGCAGGATGGCGCATCCTCGGCATCCTCATCGGCATCATCCTCGTCATCGGTGGCTTCGTCGTGCTGCGCTACACGGCGTTCTCGACCGTGACGCTCGCGATCATGTTCACGCTCGTCGTCGGCATCGGCTGGATCATGGAAGGCATCATGGCGCTCGCCGAATCCTGGTCGATGCGCAGCTCCGGCTGGGCGATCGCGTACGCGATCATCTCGATCATCGCCGGTTTCGCGATCCTGTGCATGCCGACCGCGTCGACCGTCGCGCTCATCATCTTCGGCGGCTGCGCAATGATCGTCATGGGCATCGTCGCGATCGTGCGCGCGTTCACGTTCGGACACGTCTCGAAGCGCTGAACATACCAATGCAGTCCGCGCAGGGCATCCCGCCGCGCGGCATCCGCAAGGCCGGCCATGCTTCATGCATGGCCGGCCTTGCCATGTCAGCGCGGGCGGATGGCATGACGACGCCGCGCAAATGTAAGAAGTGGGGGATAGTGTGGTACTCAAGTCGCTGCAACGATTGGCAAGCGTGATAAAAGGTGGTGGACACTCCATGATCGAACTCAAGACCCCTTCGGAAATCGAAGAGATGAAGCCGGCAGGCCGCTTCGTCGGCGGCATCCTGCATGACCTGCAGGAAAAGACGACGGTCGGCACGAACCTACTCGAAATCGACGAATTCGTGCACAAGCGCATCGTCGACCGCAAAGGGGCCGAATCCTGCTACGTCGACTATGCGCCGGACTTCGGCACGGGCCCGTTCGCGCATTACATCTGCGTATCCGTCAACGACGCCGTGCTGCACGGCGTGCCGTACGACTACAACCTCAAGGACGGCGACCTCGTGAGCCTCGACCTCGCGATAAGCGTCGACGGCTGGGTCGCCGACTCCGCCGTGAGCTTCATCGTCGGCAAGGACAAGGACCACGACGACGTGCGCCTCATCCGGTGCACGCAGGAGGCGCTCGCGGCCGGCATCGCCGCCGCGCAGCCGGGCAACCGCCTCGGCGACATCTCGCATGCCGTTGGCGACGTCGCACGCGCGTACGGCTATCCGATCAACCTCGACTTCGGCGGCCACGGCGTCGGCCACATCATGCACGGCGACCCGCATGTGCCGAACGACGGCAAGGCACGTCACGGCTACAAGCTGCGCCCGGGCCTCGTCATCGCGATCGAACCGTGGTTCCTCAAGACGACCGACGAAATCTACCAGGATCCGAAGGATGGCTGGACATTGCGCAGCGAGGACGGTTCGCGCGGCGCGCACAGCGAGCATACGATCGCGATCACCGAAAGCGGACCGATTGTGCTCACACAGCGCGAAGGAGACCCGATCTCGGCGGAATTCAAAGGATGAGCCAACCCCATCGTCCTCATCGTCGACAATCGTCATGACGTATGAATGATCGATGATGGGGACACGGACGACATATCTGAAGGGACCCCGTGCACGATGCACGGGGTCCCTCAGCATGCCCAGCCGAACGCCGCGCACATCTTGCGCGTCGCTTATGCGCCGCCGCACGCGACACGCGTTTTGAGACACCGACGCGTCAACGAAATACGGATACCTTATAGTGGTCGGCAGTGCCCGGCCCCGTCGGGCGGAAGGAATCGTCACACATACAGGAGGCGGCATGGGCGTAGCGCAGTTGCATGTGGAATCCAATCAGTTCGAATTGCCTGTCGTGAAGGCGAGCGCGGGACCCGACGGCATCGTCATGTCCTCACTGCGCAACGACAATTGGGTCTCGCTCGACCCCGGATTCCTGACGACCGCGCAATGCGAGTCGAAGATCACCTACATCGACGGCGAACATTCGATCCTGCGCTACCGCGGCTACCCGATCGAACAGCTGTGCGAGCAATCCGACTTCCTTGAGGTCTCATGGCTGCTGCGCAACGGCGAGCTGCCGACGCGCGCGCAATATGAACGGTTCGTCGACGACATCAACCACCATACGATGGTCGGCGAGGACTTCCGCACATTCATGGGGGCGTTCCCGCGCGAGGCGCAGCCGATGAGCGTCATGGCGTCGGCGATCAACGCGCTCGCGACGTTCAACCCGGACACGACCGACATATGCGACCCCGACCAGCTTGACGAGGCGGCGACGATCATCATGGCTAAGGCGCGCACGGTCGTCAGCTACATCCTGCGCCGCCGCCGTGACGAGCCGATGCTCTATCCGGATTACGCGCGCGGCTATGTCGATGATTTCCTGCGCATGTGCTTCGCCGTGCCGTATGAGCAGTTCGAATCCGATCCGCTCTATGTGCACGCGCTTGGACGTCTGCTCATCATCCACGCCGACCATGAGCAGAACTGTTCGACGTCCGTTGTGCGCATCGCGGGAAGCGCGCACGCGAACCTGTATTCGGCCGTCGCGGCCGGCATCAACGCGTTGTCCGGTCCGCTCCACGGGGGCGCGAACGAAGCGGTCCTCCGCCAGCTCATGGCGATCCGCGATTCCGGCATGAGCGTGCGTGAGTTTGTCGACCGCGCGAAGCTCAACGGTGACCGCATCTCCGGGCTCGGCCACCGCGTCTACAAGTCCTACGACCCGCGCGCGGCGATCGCGAAGCACTACCTTGAGCGGATCATGGAGCAGACGGCGACGCTCAAGCTGCTGCCGGGCGACGAGGAGCTCTTCGACGTCGCATTGCAACTTGAGGACATCGCGCTGCACGACGACTATTTCGTCTCCCGCCATCTGTATCCGAACGTCGACTTCTACACGGGCCTCATCTACCGCGCGATCGGATTCGGCCCGTCGATGTTCACACCATTGTTCGCGCTTGGCCGCATCCCCGGATGGATCGCCCAGTACCGCGAGATGCTCGCCGACCCGATGACGAAGATCGGCCGTCCGCGTCAGGTGTACACGGGCGAGGTGCTGCGCGACTACGTGCCGATCGACGAACGCGGCTGATTGCGGATCGTCTGACGAAGGGGCGCGCCCGTGCATGCCGGGCGCGCCCCCTTCATTTGTGGTACGGTTCGTGCGCGTTGATTTTGTACGCGCGGTAGACCTGTTCCAACAGGATGACGCGCATGAGCTGGTGTGGGAACGTCATCTTCGAAAAACTCAGCAGCATGTCCGCACGTGCGAGGACACGCGCGTCAAGCCCGAGCGAACCGCCGATGACGAACTGCAGATGGCTTGCACCGTGCAACCCCCAATCCGCGACGCGCGCCGCGAGCTGTTCGCTCGTCAACTGCCGTCCTTCGATCGCGAGCGCGACGACGTAGGCGTTCGCGCGCAGATGCTTGAGGATGCGTTCGCCTTCCTTCGCTTTGATCTGCTCGTTGACGGCGTCCGACGCGTGTTCCGGTGTCTTCTCGTCGGTGACTTCGATGATGCCGACTTTCGCGAACCGAGACAGTCGTTTCGTGTATTCGTCGATGGCGTCGCGCAGATAGCGTTCCTTGATTTTGCCGACACAGACAATATCGATGTTCATCGTCGTTCCTTGTCCTCCTATGATGTGCGCCCGGTGGGATGCATGTCCGGACGATTTTCCGGACATGCATCCCACCGGGCGCACATCGTGTGGATATGGATCCGTCAGTTCTTGTGGAGTGCGTCGTTGAGCGCGATGCCGACCTTGCGCGCACGCGCCTGCACGGCGCCCGTGAGCGAATTGCGGATGAACATGATGTTGTCCTTGCCGCTCAGGTCGGCGCCTTTGACGACGTCGAGCGCGACGCCCGCGGCGGCCTTCTCCTTGTCCCACACTTCGATCTTCGTGCCGGCCGTCACATACAGGCCCGCTTCGACGACGCAATTGTCGCCGAGCGAGATGCCGATGCCGGCGTTCGCGCCGAGGAGCGAATGCTCGCCGATCGAGTTGCGCAGCTTGCCGCCGCCCGAGAGCGTGCCCATGATCGACGCGCCGCCGCCGACGTCGGAGCCATCGCCGACGACGACGCCCTGTGAGACGCGGCCTTCGATCATGCATGTGCCGAGCGTGCCGGCGTTGAAGTTGACGAAGCCGGCGTGCATGACCGTCGTGCCTTCGCTCAGGTAGGCGCCGAGGCGCACGCGGTCGCCGTCGCCGATGCGCACGCCGCTCGGCACGACGTAGTCGAGCATGCGCGGGAACTTGTCGATCGCGAGGACGTTGACGTCGGCGTGCATGCCCGGCATGCCGGCGCCGGCGTTCTCGTTCATGACGTCGAGGCGGCGCAGTGCGAAGTCGTCGACGGCGAACGGGCCGTAGTTCGTCCACACGACGTTGTTGAGCGCGCCGAAGATGCCGTCGAGGTTCATCGAGTTCGGCTTGACGAGGCGCATGCTCAGCAGGTGCAGACGCAGATAGGCGTCGGCGGCGTCCTCGATCGGCGCGTCGATGTTCGCGGCCGTGAACACCGGCACACGCTTGACGCCGCGCGCGTCGGGACCGTCGTGCACGAGCGCGCCGAACCCGTGGTTCGGGCGGTCGGCTTCGGCGGGTGCCTCACCCAATTTCGCCTTCGGATACCATACATCCAGCGTGTTGCCGGCGGCGTCGATGCTCGCCAGACCCCAGCCCCACGCCTTGCGCTGTTCGGCCATAGTGTCTCCTTCATGCTCATATACGGTGCTGCGGCCACTCCGCGCACTTCCAAGGCAACGATACAACGCGGCCCGCGCAAGCGCGCCTCGCGGTCTTACCGCCGCGAGCATAGCCGGAGCGGCTCGGGTAGCGGATGCAGTATACTTTGTGTGCTGTGAGCGCCAAAAAGAACTTTCAAGACCAGCACCGTGAGGGGCACAGCCATGATGCCACGCGCATCGTGGCCATTGTTGTTGCCGTCGCGCTGATGCTGAGCTTTGCCGCGCCGTTCGTATTCGCTGGTCTTTGACCACGCGGGCCGCTGTGACGCCCTGCGCCGGCCGCCCATCCACATCGGCACTTCCTGCAGGGGCGTGTCTCAGGCCGCAACGGCCATACACAGGAACAGCTGAACAACACGAACGAATCATTACAGAAGCGAGAACATCATGGCAGAATTTGATTTTTCCCAAGCGATCGCCGACGCGCGCGCGAAATACGAGGAGATCGCGCTCGCGCTCGACATCGACCGACTCAAGCAGCAGGAGCAGGACCTCGAGGTCGAGGCGTCGGCGCCCGGCCTGTGGGACGATCCGGAGAACGCGCAGAAGGTGACGTCGAAGCTGTCCGCCGTGCAGTCGCAGATCAAACGACTCAATTCGGCGGCGACGCGCATCGACGACGTCGAGACGCTCGTCGAACTCGGACGTGAGGAGAACGACGAGGACACGCTCACCGAAGCGCAGACGGAGATCGACAACATCACGGGCGATCTCGAGGATATGGAGATCCAGACCCTCATGGATGGCGAATACGACGAACGTTCCGCCGTCGTGACGATCCGTTCCGGCGCAGGCGGCGTCGACGCGGCCGATTTCGCGCAGATGCTGCTGCGCATGTATCTGCGTTGGGCTGAGCGCAACAGATACAAGGCGAAGGTCATGGACACGTCCTACGCCGAGGAGGCCGGCATCAAGTCGGCGACGTTCCAGGTGGACGCGCCATACGCGTACGGGCGTCTTTCGGTCGAGGGCGGCACGCACCGCCTCGTGCGCATCTCGCCGTTCGACAACCAGGGGCGTCGGCAGACGAGTTTCGCGGCCGTCGAGGTCGTGCCGCTCGTCGAGGCGACCGACCACATCGATGTGCCGGACAGTGAGATCCGCGTCGACACCTATTGCGCGTCGGGCCCCGGCGGGCAGGGTGTCAACACGACGTATTCCGCCGTGCGCATCACCCATCTTCCGACCGGCATCGTCGTGACGATGCAGGATGAGCGTTCGCAGATCCAGAACCGCGCCGCGGCGATGGCCGTCCTGCAGTCGCGCCTGCTGGTGCTGCGCCACGAGGAGGAAGCGAAGAAGAAGAAGGAACTCGCAGGTGACATCAAGGCGAGCTGGGGCGACCAGATGCGCTCGTATGTCCTGCACCCGTACCAGATGGTCAAGGACCTGCGCACCGGCTATGAGACGTCGCAGACGCAGGCCGTGTTCGACGGCGACATCGACGCGTTCATCCAGGCCGGCATCCGCTGGCGTCACGAACAGCGCCGCGAAGCCGCTGAACAGGCCGACGAGTAAACTGCTGCACTACGCGGCACGTCCGTGAAGACGCCGTGGAGCCCGGTGCGACGGCCACGGCCGCAGGCTTCGCCGGCGCGCACGATGGATAGGAGATGACATGGCACTCATTTCGCTCGACCATGTGAACAAGATCTACCCGAATTCCACGCGTCCTGCGCTTGAGGACATCGACCTGCAGATCGACCGTGGCGATTTCGTCTTCCTCGTCGGCGCATCGGGCTCAGGCAAGACGTCGCTGCTGCGCCTGCTGCTGCGCGAGGAGGAGGTGACGGGCGGTGAGATCCGCGTCGGCGGCTACGACCTGCGCCGTCTGCCGAACCGTCAGGTGCCGCAGTACCGCCGTTCGATTGGCATGATCTTCCAGGATTACAAACTGCTGACGAACAAGACCGTCTGGGAGAACGTCGCGTTCGCGCTCGAAGTGATCGGCACACCGCGTTCGGCGATCCGTTCGCTCGTCCCGAAGGTCCTCAAGACGGTCGGCTTGACCGGCAAGGAACGCAACAGGCCGCTTGAGCTGTCCGGTGGCGAGCAGCAGCGTGTCACGATCGCGCGCGCGTACGTCAACCATCCGCAGCTGCTGCTCGCCGACGAACCGACAGGCAACCTCGATCCGACGACATCGCTCGGCATCATGGAAGTGCTCGACGCGATCAACCGCACCGGCACGACGATCGTCATGGCGACACATAACGAGGAAATCGTCAATTCGATGCGCAAACGTGTCGTCGAACTGCACAACGGGCACATCGTGCGCGACCAAGCGGCGGGCGTCTACGATTCGGCACTCTATTTCCCCGACGCACAAGTCGAAGCGAACGCGCACGACGCGATCAGCAACGACGCGTCGATGGCGTCGATCACCGTGACCGACCTTGAACGCGCGGGAAGCCCGAAGAACCGCAAGGAACGCATCGAACGTGCGCAAGCGGCCGCCGACGCCGTCAACGACGTCATCGAACACGACACGAGCGAAGGCATCGCGCGCCTCGCGAAAAGCGTGCACGCCGGCAAGACCGGACGATACGGCGAGGCGTTCGCACCCGTCGAGGAGACACTCACGTGGGGCAGCGGCCTGACCCTTGAGGAACTCGAAGCGCGTGAGGCGAACGGAGGGGACGGCGGGGAGTCCGGCGGTGCGGAACTCGCCGAGACCGAGGCAATGGAGGCCGTCACCGACGGCGGCATGCCCCCACACCCGCCCATGGAACGCCACTCGCGCCACGCGAACGCGTCGGAAGCAGCGGACACGTCAGCTGCGTCGGACGTATCCAATACGGCAGACGCATCCGATGCATCGATTTCCGATGCCTCCGCGGAACAGGGCGGACAGGACGCCGGCGCACCTCCGCAGCCGCCGCAGCCGCCACGCCCGCCGCAACGCGCGCGCCGGCGCCACGCGGCCGCACGTGACGGCGCTCCGAGTGGGCGGCAGGAGCAGCATGGGCAGGAGGACAACCGATGAGATTCCGCTTCATCCTCAGCGAAACATGGACGAGCCTCCGGCGCAACGTGCCGATGCTGCTGTCCGTCATGCTCGTGACGTTCATCTCGTTCCTGTTCATCGGCGCGTCGCTCCTCACGCAGGCGCAGATCACGAAAGCGAAAGGCGACTGGTACGACAAAGTCGAAGTCGTCGTATGGCTATGCCCGGACGGCACGAGCCAGTCGGCGAACTGCGCGGCGGGCAAAGCGGCGACGACACAGCAGATCAACGAACTGCAAAGCGTCATCCAGAAGGAACTCGGCGACGACGTCTCGTCGGTCACCTACGAGAGCCCCGAGGACTTCTACAACGATTCGTTCCTCAAACAGTACCCGAACGGCGAATTCCAAGGGCGCACCCTCACGGCCGCCGACATGCAGGGTTCGCTGTGGCTCAAGCTCAAGAACCCGGAGAAATACAAGGTCGTCTCCGAAGTTCTTTCCGGACGTGACGGCGTCGAGGACGTCGTCGACCAACGGCAGATCTTCGAACCGGTCTTCGCCGTCCTCAACCGCGCGACGGCGGCGACGGCGGCGCTCGCGGCGGTCATGGTCGTCGTCGCGGTCATGCTCACGAGCACGACAATCCGCATGTCGGCGGCCTCACGCAGCGAGGAGACCGAGATCATGCGCCTCGTCGGCGCGTCGAACTGGACGATACGGTTGCCGTTCATCCTCGAAGGCACCGTGGCGGCGTTGCTCGGATCGGTCCTCTCATGCCTTGCGCTCAGCGCGCTCGTCAAGGTCTTCATCACCGATTGGCTCGCGAAATCGGTCACGTGGATCCCGTACGTCAACCAGATGACGGTCCTGTGGATCTCGCCGCTGCTCATCGTCGGCGCCGTCTTGCTGTCCGTCATCGCGTCCTCGGTCGCGCTCAACCGCTACCTCAAGGCGTGACCGGCGAAGTCGGAACCGATTTGTGAAGAACCTGTGAACAAACACAGGCGCCGTCCGCGGCACGCCGGCGGTGCTCAGGATGGGAATGCTAAGGTATGTGCCGGAACAGATGTCGAAAGGTGTGCAATGATTCGTCGAACCACACACAACCGTGGATGGTCACGTCGACCCCTCATCGCGGGTGTACTCGCGACGTCGCTGTGTGCGGCGGCCTTCGCGGCGCCCGTGTTCGCCCCGGTGCCGCTCGCGCATGCGGACACGTATACTGATCTGATCAACGCGCAGAACTCGCATCAGGAAAGCGTCCAGCGCGAAGCCGAACTGCGCGAACAGCTCGCGGGCGTCAAAAGCGAGCTCGCGGACAAAATCGTCGAACTCGACGACCTGACGAACAACCAGATCCCCGCGGCCGCGAAGGAAGTCGAAACGGCGAACGCGGCGGCCGCCGCGGCGAAGTCCGAAGCCGACACCGCGGCGCAGCGCCTCGCCGCCGCGCAGAAGGACAAGGAAAACCTCGAAGCCGAAATCAAGAAAACCGGCGAGGATTACGACGACGCGCACGCGGCGGTCGCACAGGTCGCGCGCGAATCGATGCACGGATCGGACACGTCGGACGTCATGAGCGTCATGACCGGATCGACCGACACGAAGGAATTCATCCGGCAGATGCAGTCGCGTGACGCGCTGTCGCGCAACGAGGCGAACGCGGCGTCCGAAGCGGCCGACGGCCTGAGCATCTCGATGAACCGCGGCGAACGCCTCAAGGCGATCGAAGCGCGCATCACGACATACAAGTCCGACGCTGATAAGAAGTCAGCGGCGGCGCAGTCCGCGGCCGCCGATGCGCAGGCGAAGAGCGACGCGCTCGACGCGCAGCGCGTCAAAGGCGAACAGATGCGCTCCGACCTCGAAGGCCGCAAGGACGAGCTGAGCACGGCCGCGGCGCAGCAGGCGGCGGAAACGGTCATGCTCCAGTCGCAGATCGACGCGAACAACAGGAAGTACCGTCAGGAGCAGGCGGCCGAAGCCGCCCGCGTCCAGCAGATGCAGGCGCAGGGCACGACGCGCCCCCCGCAGGGTACGAACACCGGCACCGCCGTCCAGCCGTCCCGACCGAGCCAGCCCGCACAGCCGAGCCAGCCGTCGACGCCGGCCCAGCCGAGCCAACCGAGCCAACCAAGCCAACCATCGGGTGGCTCCTCGGGCGGACAGGGCACGTCGAACGGCGACTATGGAAACGCGTACGCCGCAGGGCAGTGCACATGGTGGGCCTACGAACGCCGCAAGCAGATGGGCATCGGCACACCGTCCTATCTCGGCAATGGCGGCGACTGGGCGTCGACCGCACCAAGCTACGGCCTGCGTGTCGACAACGTGCCGCAGGTCGGCGCGGCGCTCTCGTTCCCCCCGGGCCAGGAAGGGGCGTCGATCCCGTGGGGGCACGTCGCCGTCGTCGAAAGCGTCGGTGCGAACTCGGTCACGATCTCCGAATCGAACGTCGCCGGACTCTATACGATCACGTACCGCACGCTGTACAATCCGGGACGGTTCCTCTACGTGCACTGACCGTTGCGGCCGTCGCCGCACACAGGCACACGTCACGAATCCGCCGTATCCGCCATGCGCGGGCGGCGGATTCGCATATCGTGCGCTAATGTGGAAGGTCGAGGATACGACGGACACCGGCACAAAATCACACGAATCGATAGGGACAACGGGAGGAGCGGTCATGGCGAAGCACAAGAAGACCGTGGGCGATCAGATTGTCGCCCGCAACAAGCGCGCGCGGCACGACTACGAAATCGAGGACCGATACGAGGCGGGCATCGCGCTCACGGGCACCGAAGTGAAATCGTTGCGCGAAGGGCGCGCGTCGCTCGCGGAGGCGTTCATCAGCATCGACAAACGCGGGGAGATCTGGCTCGAAGGCGCGAACATCCCCGAATACCTCAACGGCACATGGAACAACCATGCGCCGAAGCGCAAACGCAAACTGCTGCTGCACGCCGAACAGATCGAGAAACTCGGACGCCAGATCCAGGCGAAAGGATACACGATCGTGCCGCTGAGCATCTATTTCAACGACGACGGCCGCGCGAAAATAGAGATCGCACTCGCGCGCGGCAAGAAGGAATACGACAAGCGGCAGGCGCTGCGTGAGGAACAGGACAAGCGCGAGGCGCAACGTGTGCTGCGCTACAAGAACATGCACGCGCGCGGCTGACAGCGTGTGCATCCGCACAACGGCGCACGTGTCCACATGTTGCACAGCGGAAACGCGTTCGTAGCATGACTTGGCTTAGTCTGTGTGCGGATTCGGACAATACGGCCGAATGCGCACACAGCAGATGGAAGAACGAAGGTAGGGAACGCTATGCGCAAGAACACGTTGAAGTCGATTGTCTCGCTCGCATTGGGCGCGTCGCTGTGCCTCGCGGGCGCCGCGTGCGGTACATCGGACGATTCGGGGAACGGTACGAAGAACGCCGACGGCAAGACGACGCAGGGATACGATGTCTCGAACGTCGAGACGGTCGATGAGATCGCCGCACTCGTGCCGGACGACGTCAAGAAGGACGGCAAGCTCACCGTCGGCATGGACACGTCCTACGCGCCCGCCGAGTTCCTCGCCGAGGATGGCAAGACGCCCGTCGGCTACGACGTGGACATGTCGAAGGCGCTCGCGAAGGTCATGGGGCTTGAGGCTGAGAACAAGGTCGCGAGCTTCGACATGATCATCCCGTCGGTCGGTTCGAAGTACGACGTCGGCATCTCGTCGTTCACGATCACGCCCGAACGTATGGACGCCGTCGATTTCGTGAGCTTCTACAAGGCCGGTTCGACGTGGGCCACAAAGAAGGGCAATCCCGACAAGATCGACCCGAAGGACCTGTGCGGGCAGACGGTCGCCGTGCAGATCGGCACGACGCAGGAAGAGGAGCTCACCGAGATGAACAAACAGTGCAAGGCCGATGGCAAGCAGGAGATCAACGTCCTGTCGAGCAAACTGCAGACCGATGTGACGACGAACGTCACGACCGGCAAGGCGTCGGCGTTCTACGCGGACACGCCGGTCGCCGGCTATGCGATCGCGCAGACGGACGGCCAGCTTGAGAAGCTCGGCGAGGACGTCGGCGTCACGAAGCAGGGCGTCGTCATCAAGAAGGGCGACAAGCAGATGGACGAAGCCGTGCAGAAGGCGATGCAGAAGCTCATGGACGACGGCACCTACGAGGCGATCCTCGAGGAATGGGGTGCGAAGGACGGCGCGATCGAAGTCGCCGAAATCAATCCGACCGATACGAAGTGAGCACGCGGCCGACCGCAGCGCGCGCATATGCCGCATGACTGCGGCGTCGTCAGGGCGTGGTTCGCGCACAGCGCAGAACCGCGCCCTGCATGTTTATGCAGAAGACTACATATTATTCAGTACGACGACTGACGAAGTCGTCGTCCAACGTAACCGTTTCGTAGCACGCCGTCACTACACTGGGCAGGATGTGTCACGCGCGTCGCGGACACGTCAGACGTGTCCGCGACGCGCGCCGAAGATGAGATGACAAGAGGAGTAGGTTCGATGTCTCTGCATCGTATGAAGAAGTTCGTGGCGGCGCTCGCGGGCGCCGCGCTGCTGTTCGGGGCCGCCGCATGCGGCACGAGCGACGAGTCCGACGCGAACGCGGAGAAGAAGGCCGCGTTCGACGTCGCGAGCGTCAAGAAGGACGACAGGATCGCGGCGATGGTGCCGAAGTCGATCGCCGACAGCGGCAAGCTCACCGTCGGCATGGAGCTGTCCTACGCTCCCGCCGAATTCCTCGCGAACGATGGCAAGACGCCGCAGGGCTATGACGTCGACCTCGCGAAGGCGCTCGGCAAGGTCTTCGGCCTCGACACCGAGATCGTCTCGTCGACGTTCGATTCGATTGTGCCGTCCGTCGGCAGCAAATACGACCTTGGGATCACGGCGATGACAATCACGCAGGAACGCATGGACGCCGTCGATTTCGTCAGCTACTACAAGGCCGGTTCGAGCTGGGCGGTCAAGAAAGGCAATCCCGAACACGTCAACACCGATGATCTGTGCGGCATGAAGATCGCCGTCCAGGTCGGCACGACGCAGGAGGAAGAGGCCAACGAGATCAAGGAACAGTGCAAGGCCGACGGCAAGAAGGACGTCGAGGTCCTGCCGAGCAAGCTGCAGACGGACGCCGCGACATCCGTCGTCTCCGGCAAGGCGGACGTGTTCTACGCCGATTCGCCCGTCGCCGGCTACGCGATCTCGCAGACCGGTGACGAACTCGAGGAGCTCGGCAGCGCCGAAGGCGTCGTCAAGCAGGGCGTCGCGGTCAAGAAAGGCGACACCGAACTCGCGAAGGCCGTGCAGGCGGGCATGCAGCACCTCATGGACGACGGCGACTACATGAAGATCCTCAAGGCGTGGGGCGTCGAGAACGGCGCGATCGACAAGGCCGAGATCAACCCGACCGACCTCGGCTGACGCATACCGACATATCGACATACCCGACATACCACTGACATAAGGAGAGACGATGCCGCATCATGTGGAACCGGACGGTGAGGGACTGCCGATCCCGAACCGGATCAACGCGAAACCGGTCAGGCGCACCGGCGCGATCGTCGCGGCCGTCATCGTCGCGATCCTCGCGGCGATGCTCGTCAAAGGCCTCATCACGAACCCACGCTTCGAATGGGACATCGTATGGAAATACCTGTTCAACGAACGCGTGCTCGAAGGCGTCGGCTATACGCTGCTGCTCACCGTGATCTCGATGGTCGTCGCGATCATCCTCGCCGTGATCCTCGCGGTCATGCGCAAATCGGTCAACCCGGTCCTGCGCGGTGTCAGCTGGTTCTACATCTGGTTCTTCCGCGGCACCCCTGTCTACACACAGCTCGTGTTCTGGGGCTTGTTCGCCGTGCTCATCCCACGGCTCTCGATCGGCATCCCGCTCACGTCAATCGAATTCTGGAGCGTCGATTCGCAGACCGTCATCACCGCGTTCAACGCCGCATGGATCGGCCTCGCGCTCAACGAGGCCGCCTATCTCGCCGAAATCGTGCGCGCGGGCCTCGAAGCCGTCGATCCCGGGCAGGCGGAGGCCGCGCAGGCGCTCGGCATGAAGCGGTCGATGATCATGCGCCGCGTCATCCTGCCGCAGGCGATGCGCATCATCATCCCGCCGACCGGCAACGAGACGATCGGCATGCTCAAGACGACATCGCTTGTGCTCGCCGTGCCGTTCACGCTCGAACTGCAATACGCGACGAACGCGATCGCGAACCGCATCTACAAACCAATCCCGCTGCTCCTCGTGGCGAGCATCTGGTACCTGCTCATCACGTCGATCCTCATGGTCATCCAGTCGATGCTCGAAAAGCACTTCGGCAAAGGCTTCGAAGCGCGCCCCGTCGGCACGAAAGGCAAGCAGCCGCCGCTTCCGGGCAAGACCGAAGGCGAACCGAAGGACGACGTCGAGAAGACGAACGAGGCGGCGTTCCTCGGATACAACGCCTAGCGCCGCACACACAGCGCACACGAAGACGTGACGAGACGAGACCTGAACGGAGACATGAGATGAGTGACGACAATACAACGCTCGCGGCACAGGACACGGCCGCCGAACGGCGCGGTGAGCGGCCGGGCAAACCGGCCGTCGAAGCGAAGCAGGTGCACAAGGCGTTCGGCGACCTGCATGTCCTCAAAGGCATCGACATGCAGGTCATGCCGGGCACGGTGACGGTCATCCTCGGTCCTTCGGGATCGGGAAAATCGACGTTCCTGCGCCTCATCAACCAACTCGAGACGCTCACGGGCGGCGAAATCGACGTCAACGGCGAGATGATCGGCTACAAACGCCTCGCCGACGGCACACTGCAGACGCTCAACGACAAGGAAGTGGCCGCGCAACGCTCGAAACTCGGCATGGTCTTCCAGAAATTCAACCTCTTCCCGCATATGACGGCGCTCGAAAACGTCATGGAAGCGCCCGTGCACGTCAAGAAAATGCCGAAGGCGCAGGCACGTGAGCTCGCCGTCAAGGAACTCGAACGCGTCGGTCTCGGCGACCGCCTCGACTACTATCCCGGGCAGCTTTCGGGCGGCCAGCAGCAGCGCGTCGCAATCGCGCGTGCGCTCGCGATGAAACCCGAGATCATGCTCTTCGACGAACCGACGTCCGCGCTCGACCCGGAACTCGTCGGCGAAGTGCTCGCCGTCATGCGCCAGCTTGCCGACGAAGGCATGACGATGATCGTCGTCACCCATGAGATCGGCTTCGCGAAGGAGGTCGCCGACCAGATCGTGTTCATGGACGGCGGTGTCGTCGTCGAACAGGGCGGACCCGAGATCATCGACAACCCAAAGGAACCGCGGTTCAAGGACTTCCTGCAGCACGTGCTGTGACCTCTCGCCGATGTGCGCGTCGTGGACGTGCGCATCGGCGGTACGATATGTGCACAATCGGTGAGGAAACGGCGGTTTCGCTGGGAACGTGTGCATTTGCGGCATCCGTCCGTTATGCTGTTGCCTATGTGTGGAATCGTAGGATATGCAGGTAATGTCAACACCCCGTCGATGAGGCCGCTTGAAGTGTGCATCCAGGGGCTTCAGCGTCTTGAGTACCGTGGGTATGATTCGGCGGGTGTCGCGTTGACGGCGCCGGGTATGGGGCGTGTCGCGGTGCGTAAGAAGGCGGGGCGTCTGTCGAATCTCATCGATGACATCGAGGCCGATCCGATGCCTGAGGCGACGGTCGCGATCGGGCATACGCGTTGGGCGACGAATGGTGTGCCGAACGATGTCAACGCGCATCCGCATGCGAGCCGTGACGGCAAGGTCGCGATCATCCACAACGGCATCATCGAGAACGCCTCGCAGCTGCGTCTGGATCTGCAGGCGGAGGGGTACCGGTTCGCGTCGAGCACGGACACCGAGGTCGCCGCGAAGCTGCTTGGCAAGATCGTCGACAATGTGATCGCCGAGACGGGCGCGCCGGACCTGCTTGAGGCGATGCGCAGGCTTGGGCGCATGCTTGAGGGCGCGTTCACGATCCTCGCGGTCGATTGCCGCCAGCCGGGTGTCGTCGTCGGCGCGCGCCATGATTCGCCGCTCGTCGTGGGTCTGGGCGAGGGGGAGAACTTCCTTGGGTCGGATGTGGCCGCGTTCGTCGCGTACACGAAGACGGCGATGGAGATCGACCAGGACCAGGCGGTCATGATCACGGCGGATGGCGTCACGGTGACCGATTTCGACGGCAACCTTGTCGGGGATCCGGCCGTCTATGAGGTGGATTGGGACGCGTCGGCCGCGGAGAAGGGCGGTTGGGACTCGTTCATGGACAAGGAGATCCATGAGGAGCCGGCCGCCGTGCAGCGCACGTTGTTCGGCCGTCTTGACGAGGACGGCAACATCAACCTCGACGAGGTGCATATCGACGAGCATGATTTCAAGGCGGTCGACAAGATCATCGTGATCGGCTGCGGCACGGCGAGCTATGCGGGCATGGTCGCGAAGTACGCGATCGAGCATTGGGTGCGCATCCCGGTCGAGGTCGAGCTCGCGCACGAGTTCCGCTACCGCGACCCGATCCTGACGCCGCGCACGCTCGTCGTCGCGATCTCGCAGTCGGGCGAGACGATGGACACATTGATGGCGTTGCGCCACGCGCGCGAGCAGGGGTCGAAGGTCCTCGCGATCTGCAACACGCAGGGCGCGAGCATCCCGAGGGAGTCGGACGCGGTCCTGTACACGCACGCGGGCCCCGAGGTCGCCGTCGCGTCGACGAAGGCGTTCGTCGCGCAGATCACGGCCGCGTACATCCTCGGCCTGTACCTCGCGCAGCTCAAGGGCGCCGTGTTCCGTGACGAGATCCACCAGACGCTCGATTCGCTCAAGGCGATGCCGCAGAAGATCCAGTGGGTGCTCGACACGCAGCCGCCGCGCGTGGCGCGGGCGGCCGAGCAGCTCGCCGACGCGAACTCGTTCCTGTTCCTCGGACGCCATGTCGGCTACCCGGTCGCGCTCGAGGGCGCGCTCAAGCTCAAGGAGATCGCGTACACGTTCACCGAGGGCTTCGCCGCCGGCGAGCTCAAGCACGGGCCGATCGCGCTCGTCGACGAGGGCGAGCCGGTCGTGTTCATCGTCCCGCCCGAGCGCGGGCGCAACATCCTGCACGCGAAGGTCATCTCGGGCATCGAGGAGGTCAAGGCGCGCGGCGCGTTCATCATCGCGGTCGCCGAGGAAGGCGACAAGGACGTCGAACGCTACGCGGACATCATCTTCTGGCGCCCGCAATGCCCGACGCTCATGAGCCCCCTCGTCGACGTCGTCCCGCTCCAGCTGCTCGCGATGGATATGGCCAAGCAAAAGGGATACGACGTCGACAAGCCACGCAACCTCGCGAAATCGGTCACCGTCGAGTGACGTGCGCGTCCACGCCCCGTCGGCACCGTTTCGTCACCGACGAACCGGACATCCCATTCGCGATGCCCGTCATATACGAGGATGCGGCGATCATCGTCGTCGACAAACCACATTTCCTCGCGACGATGCCGCGCGGCATGTGGTATCGGCAGACCGCGCTCATGCGGTTGCGCGAACGGTACGGTGAACCGCAGATCACACCCGCGCATAGGCTCGACCGTGCGACCGCGGGTGTCCTCGTCTTCGTCCGCGACCCCGCGTTGCGCGGCGCGTACCAGACGTTGTTCCAGGATCGCCGCGCCGTGAAGACATACGAATGCGCCGCGCCACTCAAACCGGTACGTCATCCGTCGACGGGCGTTGTGCGCGCGCTTGAACCGCCACGTCCGTTCCCACTTGAGCGTCGTTCGCGCATCGTGAAGACGCGCGGTGTGCTGCAGGCGCGCGAAGTGCGCGGCGAGCCGAACGCGCACACCGTCATCGACCGCGCGCAGCTGCTCGGATACGCGCACACGGTGGGGGATGGGTGTGGTGTGCGCGATGTACACCGTGTGCACGATGCGCGTGCGGTGCCGATCGCGCGGTATGTGCTCACGCCGCACACCGGCAAAACACATCAGCTGCGCGTGCATATGCACGCACTCGGACTGCCGATCGTCGGTGACGACCTGTATCCGACGATCGAGGAGCGCGCATACGACGACTTCAGTCGTCCACTTGAACTCGTCGCGCGCCGCCTCGCGTTCGACGACCCCATCACCGGTGCACACCGCGTCTTCGTATCGTCGGTGCCGCTTCTGCAGCGCTGATGTGCGGCGTCCAGCGTCGCAGAAACGGCCGACTGCGGCGGCACTGCCGCAGTAAGTAGCTATGTGTGCGCTGCAAATGGCAGTACGTTGCGGCACCGCCGCATACACCACCCACCGCACTTGTGCATGTAGCGCAAAACGCTTCCGCACATGCGCCGATTTGCTACAACGGTAGTGACAACCGAAGGAGCAGACATGGGATACGTAATCACGATGTGCGTTGTCGTGATCGCGGCGTTCGTCGCGATCGCCTATGTGCTTGGCCGTGACAACGGCGAACGCGAGGAGAAGTGCTTCACCGGCATCGATGCGGACACGCAGGACGAGTTGTACCGCACGCCGATCATGTTCGATGACGATTCGCGGCGCACATGGCATCAGAAGGGGTTTGTGCACCACATCGAACCGAAATCGGATGGCAGCGCCGACGTGCGCGTCCTGTGGTACAACGCGCATCCCAGCAAGACGATCCGCAAGACCGAGACCGGTGTCGACACCGTGAGCGTCGCGCAGAAGGACATCAAGGCGAACGGCGTCAAGGAAGGCGACATCGTGCGCATCGCGGTGCGTCCGGGCGAAGGCGTCGCGATCGATATCTGACCGGTCCATGGACCGGTCCGTCCGTCCGCTTCCGGTACGGCCGGACGGATGCGTTATATTGAAACGGTGCAGGTTTCACGAATCATGAAGTCACGCGCATGCGCGCTCAGGCGGCGGATCATGCGCGCGCTCGCGGCGGCGCTCGCGCTCGCCGCCGCTGTGTCCGCCGCAGGATGCGGCACGTCGGACACGCGCACACAGATCAGCGTGTGGTCGTGGGAGCCGAGCATGGCCGCGCTCATCGCGGGGTTCGAGCAGGACAATCCGGACATCCATGTCACGCAGATCGGCACCGCCGATTATGCGAGGCTCAACGCGGCGATCCAGGACGGCTATGGCACGCCCGACGTCGTGCAGCTTGAGTATTTCGCGCTGCCGCAGTACGCCGTCAGCGGGCAGTTGCGTGACCTGACCGACCGTACGCAGGGGTACGGTGATTTCTATACGCCCGGTTCGTGGGCGTCCGTGCAGCTTGCGAAACGCGTCTATGGTGTGCCGATGGATTCGGGGCCGATGGCGTTCTTCTACAACGAGGATGTGTTCCGCCAGGCGGGCGTCGACGCGACGAGGATCCGCACATGGAACGACTATTACGAGGCCGCGAAAAAGCTCAAGAACATCGGAGTGTACATCGCGGCCGACGCCGGTGACGCGAGCTTCTACAACGCGATGATCTGGCTTGCGGGCGGCATCCCGTACGCGACGAGCGAGGACGGCAAAGAGGTGTCGATCACGCTCGACACCGATGAGGGCACGCAGGCGTTCACCGATTTCTGGCAGAGGATGATCGACGAGGAACTCGTCGACACGCGTCTCGTGACATGGTCGGACGCCTGGAAGCGGGCGCTTGGCTCGGGGCGGGTCGCGTCGATCTTCGCGGGGGCGTGGATGCCGTCGCTGCTGCTCGCCGATGTGCCCGGCACGGCTGGATTGTGGCGTGTCACGCAGATGCCGACGCGCAATGGTGCGCTCATGAACGCCGAGAATGGTGGTTCGGCGCTTGGTGTGCTCAATTCGAGCCGCAAACCCGATGCCGCGTTCCGTTTCATCGACTATGTGTGCCACAGCAGGGACGGCATCCGCACACGCGTCGATGGTGGTTCGTTCCCCGCGGACAACGCGACGCTCAACAGTGACGCGTTCCTTGACAAGACGACCGTCACGGACGCGCGTGGCATCAGCGTCCCGTATTTCGGTGGCCAGAAGTTCAACCGTGTCCTCTCGCAGGCCGCGCGCCATGTGAGCACGGGCTTCAGGTATCTGCCGTTCGAAGTGTATGCGCGCGCCGATTTCCGTTCGACCGTCGGCACCGCGTACGCATGGGCCAACAAGGAGACGCGCTATGATGACGCGGTGCGCCGCGTGCAGGAGGGGCGTCTCAAGGCGAAGGAAATGCCCGAGCAGCCGGGTCCGCAGGTCACGTTGCACGACGGCATCGAGCTGTGGCAGTCAGACCTCAAGGAGTATGGCACGAACCAGGGCTTCATTATGCGCTGAGCTGCGCGTGTGCGCAATCTGCTTCCGCACTGCGGTACGCTGCGGCGCCTCCCACCGTACCGTGGTGCGGGAAATTCCGCACCACGGTACGGTGGGAGGCGCCGCAGCGTACCGCAGTGCGAAAAGGGACTCTATACGATTATTGGTTGCGCTTGTAGATCGCGAGCATGCCCTTGAAGATGAGGTCGGGGTCGACGACGTCGATCATCGGTGTTTCGAACACGCGCGACAGGCCGCCCGTCGCGATCACTTGGAACGGTTCCGCGATTTCGCGGTGGAATTGGGTGATGATGCGTTCGATGCCGCCGAGGAAATCGTAGTACAGTCCCGCTTGGATCGCCGATTTCGTATTGTTCGCGAGGATCGTGCGCGGACGTGTGATCTGCACTTCCGGAAGCTGCGCCGTCGCGGACGAGAGCGCTTCCGCGGCCGTGCGGATGCCCGTCGTGATGAGGCCGCACGTGATTGTGCCGCGCGCGTCGACATAGTTGTACGTCGTCGCCGTGCCCATGTCGATGACGAGGCTGCGCCCGCCGTACGCCGCGTAGGCGCCGGCGCAGTCGGCGAGGCAGTCGGCGCCGAGCGAACGCGGGTCGTCGATGCGGATGTTCATGCCGGTTTTGATGCCGGGGCCGACGACGATCGGTTCGAGACCGATGAACTTGATGATGCTCGACGTGAACGAATGCATGACCTTGGGTACGACGGACGCGATGATGACATCGTCGACGTCGGTTGGTTTGAGGTCGTTCAACGCGAGGAACTGCAGCAGCATGAGGCCGTATTCGTCCGACGTGCGGTTCGCTTTCGTCGTGATGCGGTACGTGCCGAAGATCCGCTCGTCATCGTCGATGAACCCCATGACGATGTTCGTGTTCCCGATGTCGACTGCGATGAGCATGGCACTCCTTTGCCGTAGGCGAATCACCCGGGCCGCGGCCTGGGGGAAAGATATGGTCCGTCCTCTACAATACCGAACCGGTGGCCGACCCCGCGGGGCAGCCAACCGCCCGCCGGACGGCGACGCCGCCGGCAGGGGAACAATGCAACAATCCACAAGCGAATGGGAATCCCATGGCATCACAGCAAGGTGCGCACGGCACGGACGGCGCAACCGACAACAATACGAACGCGCACGACGCGCAGCAGCCAAACGCGGCGAACACCGGAACCAATCCGACGGGAACCGGCGGCGACGCGATGAGCACCGACGCGTCGCTCGCCGCGAAGACGAAGAAGAACGGCGGATGGAAGAACCACGGACCGTGGATCGGCCTCGTCATCGTCATCGCGATCATCGCCGCGATCATCATCGGCGTACGCGTCAGCAACGCGCACATGGACGCGAAGGACGAAGCGAACGCGTCGGCGACGGCGAAAACGGTCACGATCGGCCTCAAACTCGCGCCGACGAACCTCGACATCCGCAACACGGCGGGGTCGAGCCTCGACCAGATCCTCATCGGCAACGTCTACGAAGGACTCGTCGCGCGCAACAGCAAGAACGAAGTCGTGCCCGCGATCGCGAAAAGCTGGGACGTGAGCGACGACGGCCTGACGTACACGTTCCATCTCAACAAGGACATGACGTTCTCGAACGGCGACGCGCTCACGGCGGAAGACGTCGTATGGTCACTCGACGAACTGATCCACAAACAGTACCACGATGCGGACATGCTCAAGAACGTCGAGACGGTCGGCGCGAGCGGCGACGACACCGTCGTCCTCACGTTGTCGAAACCGTATTCGGAACTGCTGTGGGCGCTCACGGGTCGTGCGGGACTCGTGTTCGACAAGGATGCGACATACGTCGCGAAGACACAGGCGGTCGGCAGCGGCCCGTACACGGTCGAATCGTTCACGCCGAACGACTCGATCGTGCTCAAGGAGAACACGAAGTACTGGGGCGCGAAACCGAAGACGCCGACGATCGTCATCAAGTACTACGCGGACGACAACGCGGCGGTCAACGCACTCAAATCGGGAGCAGTGCAGGTCCTCGCGCCAATCACCGCGCAACTCGCCGAACCGTTCGAGAAGGACCCGGCGAAATACGTCGTCGAAGCAGGCGAAGGCACCGACAAATACGTGCTCGGCATGAACAACGCGAAAGGCCATCCGACGGCCGACAAGAAGGTACGTCAGGCGATCCGGTACGCGATCGACCATGACGAGCTCGTCGCCGCACGTGGGGGCGCCGACAAGACGCTCGGCGGCCCGATCCCGTCGCTCGACCCCGGATACGAGGACCTCACGAAGCTCTACCCGCACGACGCGGACAAGGCGAAGGCGCTGCTCAAGGAAGCCGGCTATACGAAGGAGCATCCACTCAAGCTCACGCTCACGTACCCGAACACGTACGGCAGCGAAATCGGCGACCAGCTGCGCTCGCAGCTCAAGGAAGTCAACATCGACGTCAACGTCAACGTCGTCGAGTTCTCGACGTGGCTGCAGGACGTGTACACGGACAAGGACTACGACCTGTCCCTCGTCGACCACAACGAGAGCCACGACTTCACCCAGTGGTCGAACCCCGACTACTACTACGGCTACGACAACAAGGACGTCCAGCAGCTCACCGGCGAGGCGCTCTCGGCGACGAGCGACGAGGAACGCGACGAGAAGCTCGCGAAGGCGGCGCGCATCGTGAGCGAGGACGCGGCCGCCGACTGGCTGCTCAACTACCGTGTCACGACGGCGATGGACAAGGGCGTCGAAGGGTTCCCGCTCAACATGAACCAGACGTACCTGCCGCTGTGGGACGTGACCTACACACCGGCGAAGTGACACAGGAACGGTCCGGACGATGATGAGGTATCTGCTGCGCAGGCTCGCGCTGTTCGTGCTTGCGCTCGCCGTCATATCGGCCGTCGTGTTCCTCGCGCTGCGCGTGCTGCCGGGGGACATCGCGACGATCATGGCGGGGCTCAACTCGCCGCCGGAACGCGTCGCCGCATTGCGCGAACAGCTCGGGCTCGACCGTCCGCTCATCGTGCAATACGGCGATTGGATCGGCGGCCTGCTGCGCGGCGACTTCGGCACGACGATGCTCACCGGACAGCCGGTCGCGTCCGTCGTCGGCGCCCGCGCGCAAGTCACGTTCCCGCTCATCATCCTCGGGCTTGCGATCGCGATCGCGATCGGCATCCCGCTCGGCTGCGCGTCGGTGCTCGCGACATCGGCGCGCGCCCGCGGCGTCTACCAGGCGGTTGCAATCATCGGCGGCGCGGTCCCTGCACTGTGGGGCGGCCTCATCCTCATCCTGCTGTTCGCGCGCGGCTCGGGCCTCCTGCCGATCCTGCCGGCGTCCGGATTCCCGCAAGGCGGATGGCAAGAACCGGCGCAGGCTCTCGCATCGCTCGTATTGCCCGCGCTCACGGTCGGCATCATCGTCGGCGCCTCGATCATGCGCTACACGCGTTCGGCGTTGCAATCGGTCGCCTCGACCGGCACGATCGACATGGCGATGGCATGCGGCATGGCGCGCCGTCAGGCGCTCATCCGCGTCGGCCTGCGGCTCGCGATGCCACAACTCGTCTCCGTGATCGGCCTCACGTTCGCCGAGATGATCACCGGCGTCATGGTCATCGAGAACCTGTTCGCGCTCCCCGGCATCGGCAGCGGCCTCGTCGGCGACCTCGGGCACCGCGACCTCATCGCCGTGCAGAGCGAACTGTTCATGCTCGCGGTCTTCTTCCTCGTCATCGGCCTGTTCGTCGATTTGACGCACCGCGCGCTCGATCCGAGATTGGGGGAGGACGATGACTGACACACCGAACAACGGCACTACAACCGCATCCGCAACCGGTGCACCACGTGGCTTCATGCGCCGCGCGGGCGTCGTCATACGCACGATGTGGGCGCGTGGCACAGGACGCTTCGCGCTCATCGTCCTCGGCGCATGGATCCTCGTCTCACTCGTCTCGCTCGTCTGGACACCGCATTCCATCTGGCAGACGAACGGCTACCACGTATGGGCGCGCCCATCGGCCGACCATTGGCTCGGCACGGATGGCACCGGAGCGGACGTGTTCAGCTGGCTCATGGCCGGCTCACGCACGAACCTGCTCATCGTCGTGCTCACCGTGCTCTTCGCCGCCGCGTTCGGCCTGCTGCTCGTCGCGATGCTCGTCTCACGCCACACGGCGCTCGCGCACGGCTCCGTCGTCGCGATTGACGCGTTGATCTCAATCCCGACCGTGCTCATCGCACTCATGCTCGCCGTGCCGCTTGGCGCGTCGGTCACCGTCATCGTCCTCGCGTGCGGATTCGGCTATGGCCTCAACCTCGCGCGCGTCGCGAGGCCGTCCGCGATGCTCGCCGCACGCAGCATGTACGTCGAATCGGCGCGCGCGAACGGCGCAAGTGCGCCCCGTGTCTTCTTCACGCACATCGTGCCGAACATCATGCCCGTGCTCATCGTGCAATGCTCATTGTCCGCGGGCACGGCCGTCCTCGCCGAGGCGGGGCTCACGTATCTCGGCGTCGGCGTGCCATCCGGTGTGCCAAGCTGGGGGCATTCGCTGAGCACATCGGTGCGGTTCATCAACATCTATCCACTCACCGTCCTATGGCCCGGCCTCATCGTGACGATCGCGGTCGTCGCGCTCAACCTCTTCGGCGACGCGTTGCGCGAAGCGGCCGACCCACTGACGAATCCACGATTGCGAGGTGCCGATGGGCGTCGTCATCAATGACCTGAACGTCGCCGTGTCCGGGACCCCGATCCTCGACGGCGTGCATCTTGACGTGCGCGACGGGCAGCGCGTCGGACTTGTCGGCCCCTCAGGATCGGGCAAATCGATGATCTCGCGCGCGATCATGGGACTCCTGCCGCCCACGGCGACATGCACGGGGTCGATCGCACTCAACGGCCGGCAGCTCGTCGGGCTTCCCGACGCCGAACTCGCCGCATTGCGCGGCGCGGCTGTCGGCATGGTCTTCCAGAACCCGGGCACCGCGCTCAACCCGCTCCTGACGGTCGGCCGGCAGATCGCGCTCCCGCTCGAACTGCACTACGACGTGTCCGCCGGGGAACGCGAGGAACGTGTGCGCGCGATGATGCACAAGGTCGGGCTCGCGGATGACCTCTACAAGCGGCATCCGCATGAGCTGTCCGGCGGTCAGCAACAGCGCGTCGGCATCGCGACGGCACTCATCACGTCGCCGCGTCTCATCATCGCTGACGAACCGACGACGGCGCTCGATTCGATGACGCAACGGCACATCGTCGACCTCCTCGTCTCACTCGTTGACGAAGCGGGCGCGGCATTGCTGTTCATCACCCACGATTTCTCGGTGCTCGCACATGCGACGCAGTACTGCTATGTGCTTGACGCGGGCCATATCGTCGAACAGGGGCGTACGTCGGCGCTCCTCGACGCGCCGCGCACGCCGCAGGCGTCGACGCTCGTGTCCGCGGCGCGCGCGCTCACCTTGCACGCCGACACGACGTCCACAGAGGGGACGTCCACAGGAGGGCGACGATGAACGAATCGACGAACGCGCGCACGGCACTGCTCGAAGGTGTCGACGTGCGCAAAAGCTTCGGTACAGGCGCACGACGCCACGAAGTGCTCCACGGATGCACGGTCCGCGTGCACGAAGGCGAATGCGTCGCCGTCATCGGCGGTTCCGGGTCGGGAAAATCGACGCTCACACGCATCCTCCTCGGACTTGAGACGTGCGACGGCGGCGATGTGCGCTTCCGTGGTGCGTCGATAGGCGCACACGGCGGCAGGCGCGGCGACGCCGGGCGCGCCGCGATGCGCGCGCTGCGGCGTGCGTCGGGCATCGTCTACCAGAACCCCTTCGCGTCGCTCGATCCGCGGTGGACGGCGTTCGATTCGGTGAGCGAACCGCTGCGGCTGCGCGGAGCACACGGTGGATGTGGCGACACGGCGCTTGAAGACCGCGTCGCCGACGCGCTGCGGCTCGTCGCGCTCGAACCGCGTGATTTCCTCTACCGGTATCCGATGGATATGTCGGGAGGGCAGGCGCAGCGCGTCGCGATCGCGCGCGCGATCGTCACCGAACCGCAGATTCTGCTCGCCGACGAGGCGATGAGCGCGATCGACGTCGCCGCGCGTCTGCAGATCCTCGACGCGTTCGCCGCCGTGCGCGCGCGCAATCCGAAGATGGGGATGGTGCTCGTCTCCCACGACCTCGGTGTCGTGCAGACGATCGCCGACACAATCGTCGTGTTGCACGACGGCGTCATCGTCGAACAGGGGAGCGCTGCCGACGTCCTCGGCCATCCGCAGGCGTCGTACACGCGCGACCTTATCGCCGCCGCGACCCTGTGAGCGGCAACCCCGTGTCTGGCGTACCCCACCATGTCTGGTGGCGACAACCCAACGCGGAATCGCATCGCCTGCACGCCGCCCCAAACCACCTTGCCCGGCGCAAAACCAGCCCACTTGCATGCTAATTCCGCGCTGCGGTACGCTACGGCGCCCCTCACCGTACCGTGGTGCGGGAAATTCCGCACCACGGTACGGTGAGGGGCGCCGTAGCGTACCGCAGCGCGGAACAGCCAAGACCCATGAGTGTCGTCATCCTTGATGGCGGCGGCCAGCTTCGCACCTATCGCGCCGGCAACGCTGCTGTAACACGGTGAGCATCCAGCTCGCGGGCGGGGGTGTTCATTATGCGGACAGTGCATTATTTGTTTGTCAGCGCGCTGTTATATGCTTCAACCATGATCAATCGTTCATGTTGTTGTTGTCGCTGACCGACGCCTCCGGCGCGCGGGTATCGACGCATAACTTGAAACGACAGGATCATTCATCGGCGGCAATCCGTCGCCATTATCCGGTGCATCATCCACAAACCCTTACGGGACAAGCGTATTCGGACGCTTCTGCGTAGGGTGGAGTGTGGGGAATGCGGATGTCCACATTGACTGTCCTTTCAGGAATACTGTGAATAAATCGGTTCCAAAGCGAGCTTGTGGCGCGAAGAAAACGCAAAATCAGACGCAGGAAAATACCGCCTGTGCCCATACGGAACATCACCCCACAAACCAACGCCAAAAGGAACCATCATGATGCATGACACCATCGCCGAGCGCATCGGCAACACCCCGATCGTCAAACTCCACAACATCATCGACGGCGTGCGCGCCACAATCGCCGTCAAAGTCGAATACTTCAATCCCGGCGGATCGTCGAAGGACCGCATCGCCGAACGCATCATCGACGACGCGGAGCGTGAAGGCAAACTCAAGCCGGGCGGCGTCATCGTCGAACCGACGTCAGGCAACACCGGCGTCGGCCTCGCGCTCGTCGCACAACAGCGCGGCTACCGCACGATCTTCGTCCTGCCGGACAAGGTGAGCGAAACGAAGCGCGCGGTGCTGCGCGCGTACGGCGCCGAAGTCGTCGTGACGCCGACCGACGTCGAACCGGACGACCCACGCTCCTACTACCGCGTCTCCGACCGCCTCGCACGCGAAATCCCGGGTGCGTTCAAACCGAACCAGTACTTCAATCCGGCGGGGCCGCGCAGCCACTATGAGACGACCGGACCGGAGATCTGGGAGCAGACGGACCACAAGGTCACGCATTTCGTCGCCGGCATCGGCACAGGCGGCACGATCTCCGGAACCGGCAACTTCCTCAAGGACGCGTCCGACGGCGCCGTGACCGTCATCGGAGCCGATCCGGAAGGCTCGATCTACTCGAACCCGAACGACATCCACGGGTATGACATCGAAGGGGTCGGCGAGGACTTCATGCCGGGCGCATATGACACGCACGTCGCCGACGCGATCGTCCAGGTCAGCGACGCAGAGGCGTTCCTCATGACGCGCAGGCTCGCGTCCGAAGAAGGCCTGCTCGTCGGCGGGTCGAGTGGCATGGCCGTCGCGGCCGCCGTGAAATACGCGAAGGCACACGACCTCGGCGAGGACGAGACCGTCGTCGTGCTGCTGCCGGATTCGGGACGCGGCTACCTCGAGAAGATCTTCAACGACGAATGGATGATCGAACACGGATACGCGGACGTCGTCGCCGCGACGACACGCCCGTCACTCGTCGACGAAGTGCTCCTCCCGGCGTGACGATGGCAGCGATGCATACAGGAACCCACGGGCACGGCACACATCTCACACATCCCACATACGGCACATCAGGAGACGACATGCATACGACAACCAAGCGCGCGGGCGGCGCAGTGTTCATCATCCACCACGCGCGGCTGCGCACCCACGGCGGCGGCAGCGTCACAAGCTACATCGCACAGCCGCACCATAACTGAACGCGCAGCTCGGCGCAATACAACACCACACCGCACACCCCCACAACCAGTAATCCATACGGCATGACAGACAAGGAACGACAGATGAGCACCTTCGACACGAACGAGACGACGACCTACGGCATCGCGACGCGCGGCATCCACGCAGGGCAGGAACCGGACCCGATCACGGGAGCCGTATCCACGCCGATCTATATGACGTCCACGTTCAAGCAGGACGGCGTCGGCGGCCTGCGCCACGGCTACGACTACAGCCGCTCCGTCAACCCGACGCGCGACTCGTTCACCGAGCAGCTCGCGGCCGTCGAAGGCGCGAAGCACGCGATCGCATTCTCATCGGGACTCGCGGCGATCGACGTGCTGCTGCGCTCGACGCTCAAACCGGGCGACGCGATCCTCATCGGCAACGACGTGTACGGGGGCACCTACCGCCTCCTCGCGAAGGTCTTCGTGCCGTGGGGCGTCGACCTCGACGTCATCGACATCACCGATCCGTCCGCCGTGAGCACGGCGCTCGCGCGCAAGTCGTACCGGTACATCTGGGTCGAGACGCCGTCCAACCCGCTCCTCAACATCACCGACATCGCGCTCACGTCGGCGCTCGCGCACGAGCATGGCACGCGCGTCGTAGTCGACAACACGTTCGCGTCGCCTGTGCTGCAGCATCCGCTTGACGACGGTGCAGACGTCGTCGTCTATTCGACGACGAAGTACATTGGTGGTCATTCGGATGTCGTCGGCGGCGCCGTCGTCACGAATGACGATGGAATTGCGGAGAGCGTCGCGTTCCTGCAGAACGCGGCCGGTGCCGTGCCGTCGCCGTTCGATTCGTGGCTTGACATCCGTGGTCTCAAGACGCTCGACCTTCGTGTGCGCAAGCACAGTGAGAACGCGCTGACGATCGCGCATTGGCTCGAAGGCCATGATGGTGTGGAGCGCGTCTGGTATCCCGGTCTCGAATCGCATCCGGGCCATGAGGTCGCCGCGCGCCAGATGCACGGCGGTTTCGGCGGCATGATCTCGGTCGAGATCGCGGGCGGTAAAGAGGCGGCCGAACGGTTCGCCTCGTCGACGCAGCTGTTCACACTCGCCGAATCGCTCGGTGGCGTCGAATCGCTCATCGAGGTGCCGGCCGCGATGACGCACATGTCGGTTTCCGGCACGGCGCTCGAAGTGCCCGCGAATCTTGTGCGTCTTTCGGTCGGCATCGAGGATGTCGACGACCTCATCGGCGACCTCGAACAGGCGTTCGACGCGCTCAAGTGACCTGAAGGCGCTTGACGCGAGCGTCCTGCGTTCCGTCGTGTCCGCGCGTCATAGCGACACGACGGAACGTGCTCAGTTGACTTGGCACTGGCCGGTGTGGACGCGGCGCGCGGCTTCGTCGGACGCGTCGGTCATCACATACCAGGTCGCCCCTTGTTCGGCGTTGTGCTGCAACATGTCGCGGTCGGCACCGAAGTACAGCGTCGCATAGCTGTTCGTGAGCGCTTCGGGGTCGACGCCGAGCGGCGGCTGCGTCGTGCCGCAAATACGGTGGATCAGCGCGTGCGCGAGTTCGTGTTTGACCGCGTTCGGATAGTAGATGTCGCTGATCTGCGCATCGAAGTCGTCGAGTCCCTGATTGATGTAGATGATGTCCTGTGTGACGGGGCAGTAGGCGCCAAGTGAACGGTCGTCGCCGAGACGCCCCGATGAGCAGACCTGGTGGACCGATTGGAAATCGTAGTTCGGCGTGAGGCCGACCGCTTTGGCGAGTGCTTCGCCTGTCTCAAGATAGGTGCCGTCCGCACCTTGGGTGATCGGCACGGCTGTGATGTTGTGTTCCCATTGTGCGATCGTCGCGTTCACGTCATCCGGTTTGGTGTATGCGGGTTCTTTGTCGCCGTCGACTTCGATGACGCGGCCGTCCGACGTTTTGATGCGTACGCTTGTGCCGAGTGGTTCACCGTTGAGCAATCGTTGTTCGAGTTCGTCGAGATAGTCGATCTGCCCTTGGTAGTAGTCGGTGATTTCCTGTGGGTCGGTTGTCGTGCGCGAGTCGCCGAAGGCGTTCGCGCTTTTGAGATCGGCGAGGATCGTCAGGAACGCGCCGAATTGTTTGACCCCTTCTTCCGAAAACTCAGGCAACGTGTCCTTGAGTTCGTCGTCCGACATGTTCATGTATTTGGCGTACATCGTATCGACCGCGGACTTGTACTGTTGGAAATCCTCCGAATCCGAGTAGCGGTAGACCTGTTCGTCGGTCACACGTCCGTTCGCGTCCACATAGTTGTCCGGGTCGTATCCGCGTCTGCGCAGGTCTTCCGTCGCGGCCGATGTGGCGTGGGTGATCGCGGCTTCGGTCATCGATCGCATCATATAGGCGAAGCCCCAGCCGATTGCGATGAATATGGCGATGATCGCCGCCGTCACGCCGATCGCGATCTTGACGCCGTTGCCGCCACGCTTGGGCGCCGCCGTGTCGAACGGTCCGGATGGGGTGCCTCCGCCGTATGGCATGTATGGCGGTCGGCCTGTGTACCCGTACGGCTGCTGCGCCTGCGGCGCGCCACCGGAACGATAGGGCGAATACGGTTGCTGTGGTTGCTGCGGCGGTTGCGGTTGTTGCGGGGAAGCGCCATGGTTCTGCCATCCGTATGGCGCGCTCCCTTGTCCGGGGGAGTCATAGGCGCCGTCCTGCGGGTAGCTGCCCTGCGAGTAGCCTTCTTGCGAATATCCGCCTTGGGCATAGCCGCCTTGTTCCCCGTACCCGTACGGTGCCGGTTGTCCGAATGGGTCTTGCGATGGGTCGTTCCCGTAGCTCATCGTGGTGTCCTCCTCGAAGTATGCGACGCCGCGGCACATCGTGCCCAACATATGCGGCATGGCCCCACATAGTCACTGTATCAGCGGCCGCCCACTTCGCCCACGGCATGACATGGCGCCGCGCTCAGTCCTCGAAATCGGCAATCGCCTGCATGAACCGCGCACCGTACTTCTCAAGTTTCGACGTACCGACACCGTTGACGTCGAGGAACTCGTCGTCGGTGTGCGGACGACGCACCGCCATATCACGCAACGCGCGATCCGAGAACACGATGTACGGAGGTTTGCCGATCTCACGTGCGATCTCGCGGCGCACTTCGCGCAACCGTTCGAACATCTCCTCATCCGAACCACCATGTCCGCCGCCGAACGTCGTCGGTTCCGCGGACGGTGCGGACGTTGCGGTATGCGCGGGCGTCTGCTCACGTTTCGGCCGCGTGATGCTCTTCATCTCATAGTGGAACGCGGGATCGATCGTTTCTGCCGCGCGCGGACCGAACATGACGATCGGCAGACGGCCCTCCGTGATCATCAGGAACCCATCGGACACCATCTGGTTGAGCACATCGCGCACCGTCGACTGCGGTACTGAAGCGAGTTTGCCGAATGTCTGCACATGGTCGAGCCCACGGTCGAGGATGTCCTTCGCCCGCGAACCGCGCAACACCGCGACGATCTTGCCGCTGCCATACGACTGAGCGAGGTCATGCACGCACATGCTGATCAGGCGCGCGATGTGCGAGACGTCGGTCGTCGAGAACGTGCTCTCGCAATTGACACAGCCGCCCACGCAATGCGGCGCCGCACCATCCGCACCCTCGTCCGTTTCGCCGAAATAGCGTGTCATATAGCGGTGCAGGCATTCGGTCGTACGGCAATAGCCGACCATCGTGTCGAGCAGATGCCGCTTCCAACGCCGCACCTGCTCCTGTTCGTCCTCGGTGAGGCGCTCGTTGCCGCCGCCGTTGTCGAGCAGACGGCGGCGCGTGACGATATCCGATTCGTTCCACAACAACGTGCAGCGGCTCGGCTCGCCGTCACGACCCGCGCGCCCGGCCTCCTGATAGTACGCTTCGATGCTCTCGGGCATGTTGTGGTGGATGACATACCGCACATTCGATTTGTCGATGCCCATGCCGAACGCGTTCGTCGCGACGACGAGCGGCACGGCGTCGGTCACGAAATCACGTTGCGCGCGCTCGCGGCGATCGGGCGTGAGTCCCGCGTGGTACGCGACGGCGATCGGTGATGTGGGGGAGGGCTGCGCCGCGCCCGCGCCCTGCCGTGCGCGCAGCTGCGGCACGAGTGTGTTGATTGTCTCGGCGAGTTCCTCGGTCTGTTTGCGCGTCGCGCAATAGATGATGCCGGATTCGTCGGCGTGGTCGGCGACGTAGTGCGCGATCCAGTTCGCCTTGTCACGTGTGCCGAGTTTGAGGATGTCGAAGTACAGGTTCGTGCGGTCGAATCCGGTGACGACGACCTTCGGGTCGTGCAGGCGCAGCATATGGATGATGTCGCGGCGCACACGTTCGGTCGCGGTCGCCGTGAACGCGGCGACCGTCGGACGGTCGGGGAGGGAGTCGATGAACTCGCCGATGCCAAGATACGACGAACGGAAATCCTGACCCCATTGCGACACGCAGTGCGCCTCGTCGACGGCGATGAGCGCGATGTCCGCATGGTTCGCGAAATTGCGGAAACGCGGCGTCTCAAGACGTTCCGGGGCGACGTACAACAGCCGGATATGGCCCGCGTTCGCCGCGGCGAGCACATCGTCCTGCTCCTCGGGCAGCAGTGAACTGTTGATGAACGCGGCGGGGATGCCGATCTCGTTCGCACCGTCGACCTGGTCCTTCATCAGCGAGATGAGCGGCGAGATGACGATCGTCAGCCCATGCAGCAGCACGGCCGGAATCTGGTAGCACAACGATTTGCCGGAACCGGTCGGCATGACGCCGAGCACGTCGCGCCCTTCGAGGATGCCGCCGATGAGCTCGCCTTGGCCGGGGCGGAACCTCTCGTATCCGAAGTACCTGCGCAGTGCGTCGAGCGCCTGTCCGTCAAGTTCCTGCTGCGAAATCGTCATAACGCACCAGTGTAACCGCCGCGTGCGCATGTGCCTAGATGCCGTGCGTGTGTGGTGTGGGGTCGGTGGTTTTGTGTGCGGAAAAGGGGCGCCGATGCACAACGGAAGGTAGGGCGTATGTAATTTGGATGGTAGGAGGTGGCATCATCCTCAAGGTTGATGCCGTCTCCGCCAGCCTCTCGGATTCATCCTGCAGCCCGATGCCGCGTCCCGTCCGCGGCCCGTATCTTGTAATCATCAAGCAACAAGGGCAGCGCACCAAGCGCACGGATGAAAGGACAGGATGATGGACTTCCTCAACACGATCTTCGGTTTCGACCACACGACGAACGGCATTCCGGCAACGTCGATGAACTCGGCGGCGACGGTCTCGGTCATGACCGAGCTCGCGGCCCGCGACGCGAAGTGATCCGCACCGCAAAACCGCCACAGACCAGGCAACACCACCATGATGTGCAGTTCGGGGGACGCCGCCAACGTAGCCGGCGTCCCCCGATCCGTTGTTGTGTGTCCTCACATCCTCACGTACCATGGGGGAGACGCCATCCCGACCTCGACGATGAAAGGCCGTCTTCATGCCGAACACTGTGACCATCCAGCAGGACACGCTGACTCCTGAACTGTTCCTGCAGTTGTACACCTCCGTCGGCTGGGATGCGCCCGGCATCGACCAGGTGCGCGCCGCGCTCGCGCACTCGACCGCCACATTCACCGCATACACCGGAGACGAAGCTGTGGGCATGGTCAGATTGATTGGCGACGGTGGCATGTCCTTCTACATCAAGGATTTCGCAGTCGTGCCCACCGCCCAGTCGCAAGGCGTGGGGCAAGCGCTCCTCTGCGAGCTCGAGCGTTGCGTGCGCAGCAGGATAGGGTCTGGCTGGGCTGTGAGCCTTGAACTCATCTCTTCGCAACATGCCGTTGGATTCTACGAGCGGCACGGTTTTGAGGCACGCCCCAACGCGTGGGATGGCCCGGGCATGTTCAAGATGGTCCGCGCATAGCGCATGGCGTGGCGCATACAATCCCCGTATGTCTTCCATCGCACCCGCCGCCATCCGCGCGCGTCTCGAATCGTTCGCCGACCCCGCATACAAGGCGTTCAACGCGAAACTCATTCCGAACGTCGACCCGGACACGATGATCGGCATCCGCGTTCCCGTGCTGCGTGCGTTCGCGAAGGAGCTGCGCCGAGGTGGCGCCGACGCCGCCGCGCCGTTCCTTGCCGACCTTCCGCACCGTTATTTCGAAGAGAACATGCTCCACGCGATCCTCGTCGGCGACGTGAGCGCAACGGTTCCGGACGCAATCGCGCAGCTTACGCGATTCCTGCCATACGTGGACAACTGGGCCGTGACCGACACGATCCGCATCCGCGCACTGCGCCGCGCCGACGCCGACATCCGCCAATGGCTCGACCAACTCGCGCAATGGATGCAAGGTGGTCACACCTATACGATCCGCTACGCGATTGTTGCGTTGATGACCGATTTCCTCGACGACCGTTTCGACACATCCCAACTGCAGCTGGTACAGGACGTCGATTCCGACGAATACTACGTGAACATGGCGCGCGCATGGTATGTCGCGACCGCGCTCGCGAAGCAATGGAATCACGCGCTTCCGCTGTTGCAGGACCGCCGACTCGATCCATGGACGCACAACAAGGCGATCCAGAAGGCCTGCGAATCCTACCGTGTGTCCGCCGAGCGCAAGGCCCTGTTGCGTGAGCTGCGCGTGTGATTGTGCCGCGGGCGGCCCCACCCCTTACAGCACCTTGTAGTACTGCAGCAGTTCGTACAGGCCGAGCAGGATGAGGATCACGCCGCCGAACGCGCCGCCTTTCGCGCCGACCTTATGGCCGAGCTTGTGTCCGGCGGACATCGCGGGCACGGTGATCGCGAGCGATACGAGCGCCGCGGACAGCGCCGCCCACCAGATATCGAGCCTGTGGCCGAGCGCGAGCGAGACGCCGACGGCGAGCGCGTCGAGGCTCATCGTCAGCGACAGTATCGACATTGATTTGACGTCCATTTTCGCGAGCAGGTCCTGCTGTTTCGCGTCGTCGTCGTTCTTGCTGAACGTTTCGCGCACCATGTTCGCGCCGATGAGCATGAGCAGGCCGTCGGCGATCCATTCGGCCACGGCGCTTGAGCCTTTCGAGAACAGGCTTGCGCCGTAGAATCCGATGATGAGCATGACGCCTTGGAATATCGCGAAATACAGTCCGGTGATCCACGGGTCCGCACGCCGCATGTGTTTGACCTGCACACCTTTGATCGTGCCGACCGCGAGTTCGTCGAGCGAGACGCTCACGCCGATGAGCAGGTATTTGAGGAATTCCACATCCGCCTCCAAGCTGGTACCGCCTATACCGCTCAACCTAGCCGTGTCCGCTCGGCGTGTGTGGTTGTGCGCTCGTCGCGTATCGAGCGGATGGTGGACAATGTGGTTCCCATGCACCAAGATGTCCGATGACGGCGCTTCCGTTCCGCGGTAGAGTGTGGACGAATCCATCCGTTGTATTGCATGAGAGATGAGGAACGCCGATGACACAGAGCATGGAAGACCAGACGATGGTGCCGACGCAGCACAAGAATGACGACGACAAGTGCGACGCGTGCCCGTTCAGGACGTGGGCACAACAGCATAAGACGTTGCTCATTGCCTGCTTCGGCGTGCTGGGGGTGCTTCTGCTGCTGATGTTCGCCAACCGCAAGACCGTGCTGAACATCGCGAACCAGCCGTCGCAGGCGGGCGGCAATACGGCGAAGGTGATGGTCATCGACAACCACGGGTTCTCGATGTTCCAGTGGATTACCATCGGCAACGGTTCGAACAACCATCCGACGAACAGCGGCAACACGTCGAACTGTGCCAACACAAAGCGCGCGTGAGCGCCGCGGAAGGGCCGTGTTGATTGATGTTCAGAGATGGACACTATGTCATCGCTAGCATTGCGCACCCGAACATCGTGCCGCCCGATGTTCGAAATGAGTCCCTATATTGTACGCTAAGCGCTTTAGTGTTCAGGATGAGCCCTCAAGTTGTGCATACGATGCTCGTACGATCGACGATTCTGTGCACTACATGTGCCTATGTTTGAGATGGGTCTTGATGTTAAGCGATCGGTTCTTTTGTGTTCAGGCAAGGGCGTTGAGATTCAGATGCGATTGGGTTTGTGGACGTCGTGGAACATTGATCGCCAAGTAAGAACGATGGAATCGCCGCGACGCATCACGCCTTCGCGAGCAGACCAGCAATGCATTCGGCAAGTTCTTCCGGAGGCAGCAGCGCGTACACGTCGCCGGACAGCTCGTCGATGACCGCCGGATCGAGTGCCTCCGTCATCTTTCGCGCATCGCCGCCGAACCGCTTGAGCAACATACAGCGGAGCGGCGAGCGCTCGCGTATCCGCGTGACCGTATACGCGCCGTCCTCAAGTGCCCACGCCACTTGCGTATGCTCGTCGTCGTCGAGTTCCTCTTTGCCGGGGTAGAGTGCGCGTTCCATGAGTTCGTAGAGCACATCGAGCAGACCGGTGTCATCGGTCGCCGCACCCTCGTCGAGTACGCGTACGATGCGCTGCGGATCAACTTGTTCGATCGATTGCGCATAGCTGTCTTCCAACTCGTGATCCCTATCTGCATACGGTGCCATGCTTTGCATCGTAAGATATGAGCCTGGCATCCGATACGCGCGATGCGTGAGCGCACAAATCGCGTTTCCGCTTGCACAGCAGAGTTGTGAACGGACACCCTGTGTGCAACGCTCCCATGGTAATCACAACTGTGCGATATTGTTCGAAAATATGTGCATGTATGCGCATACAACACATCGATTGTATGGTTCTGTTCGATTCCGGATGATGTAGTCGGGTGCCGCTGAGCCACCCAAGTCATATCTTGATTTTCCGATCGATTTTACGATTTATGACCTATCCCAACTCCCACCATCACCACTGACAATACGTGAGCAGTCGCAGCCGCCATGTTATCCCGATGGAACCGACATCGTATCCCGCGATCGTGTCGCCACGGCCACGCGTTGTATCCTGGATCCAACCATTCGTCCGTGAAAAGAGGATGTATGTCGGCTGAAGCACCAAACAAACCGTGGTTTCAGATTAGATAGAACAAATGTTCGACTACTTCTGACGTTCGCTGGGTCAGAAAGTTAACATTTTGGTATATGATGGTCCCATGACCGTCGAACAAAAGTCCGAAGATACTGCGTTGAAACTCATTGCGACCTTGCGTCAGTCAATGACGCGCAAGCAACTTGCCGATGCCCTGTCGGTAACGACGCAGACTGTTGAGCGTTGGGAAACTGGCAAAACGGAGTGCAAGGCCGGATATGTTCCTGCGCTCAAGGAACTGTATCATGGTACGACTCATGAGGATGGTCTCGATTTTTCCCTCATTGATCTCTTTGCGGGGATCGGCGGCATTCGACGCGGTTTCGCTCAAGCTGGCGGCCATGCTGTGTATTCCAGTGAATGGAACAAGTACTCCGTATGTACGTATCGCACCAATTACGGTTTTGCGGATGAGGTCGACGGGGACATCACGCAGGTGAGTGCTGATGACATACCTGATTGTGATGTGGTACTTGCGGGGTTCCCTTGCCAGCCATTCAGCCTTGCGGGCGTATCGAAGAAACGTAGTCTGGGGCGTGACACCGGTTTCAAGGATAAGACACAAGGTACTTTGTTCTTTGATGTGGCGCGGATTATCGCTGCAAAGCGTCCGGCGGCATTCCTGTTGGAGAATGTGAAGAACTTACAATCCCATGATGGTGGGCGTACATTCCAGGTGATACTTGATACGCTGCAAAATGAGCTTGGTTATGAGGTGCATTACAAAGTCATCGATGCTCAACACTTTGTTCCTCAGCATCGCGAGCGAATCTATATTGTTGGTTTCCGTTCTCCGACCCACTTTACGTGGGATGATTTACGCTATCCTGACCATACTCCGAAGTTGCAGGACATCCTGCACAAAACGGATGGGACTGAACCAGAGCTACCGTGGGACAAAGGTAGGTATTTTGATTATGAATCCAATACGGTTCCGGAGAAGTATACATTGACTCCACGTTTGTGGCAGTATCTGCAGGATTACAAGGCGAAGCACGAAGCGCTGGGGCATGGATTTGGTTTCGGACTTGTGACGCCGGATATGGTGTCACGTACACTATCTGCCCGCTATCATAAAGATGGGTCTGAAATCCTCGTGGATCAGGGGGAAGGACGGCGTCCGCGTCGCCTGACTCCTCGAGAATGTGCACGTTTGATGGGATATCCAGATGAATTCCGTATTCCCGTATCCGACACACAGGCTTATAGGCAATTCGGCAATAGCGTTTGCGTGCCGGTCATTGCCGAGATAGCACGTTTGATGAAGCCTTACATCATGGACATTAAATCATTGGAAGACGATGGGATCATGGAGGAGGATAGCCTGCGGAATATTGAGAACGCGAAGAAGATGGCCATCGCCAACGCTAAGGTTTGATGTCAACTACACTGTGAGGGTATGAGCGATATGAATGGCATCCGAGAGGCCGCCGGTGATGTTGCGCCTTGGTATGACACGATTACTTTGGATGAGGTTCTGGAGAAGTTCGAAGCCATAGGAGCCCATGCGGTATGGGCTAAATACTTGGTAAGGAACAACAATTCCAAGAATCAGATTTATGTGGCCCCGAATGTAAATAAATTGGCTTTCCTACCGATGGGTCATCCTGTCTATACGCCGGGAAAGTCGCAAAAGCCTGGATTAAATAAATCAAAGAGAACACGTGAGCTGGTACGTATTCCATTGAACTGGACTTGGATTGATGAGGATGGTGAAGAATACGCTGCGCCAAAAACAGCATTCAGTTACTATCCGCAGTATCCTGAGGTTCGCTTGAGTGGTATGTTGTCTGGCTGCCCTGCGGCGCCCAGCAAACTGTTCAATATCGAACATCAGGGACATGACGAAGGAAGAATTCTGTTCCTAGGAGTCGTTGGTAATCCTGATTCTTCGGATGCCCATATCGCTGCCATTGCAACCGGGAAGGATGCGCCAGCATCGCAGGAAGTCTTGGGGGCGGAAGAGTTTATGCCGGGAACGCTTTTTGCGGTGCCCTTCAGCTCTTCTGTGGAGGAGATTGAGCGTGATTCTAAGGAGCATATCGGCAAGGCAGATGAATTCAGTGTGTTGAGTAACGCGTTGGAACATATTGTCGGTTATCCGATAATTCCTTGGCGCCTTCGCAATGATGGCACAAGGGAGGATCCTTACAGAAGCCCGAATGCGCCTGGGCTGACGTTGGAGGCTGAATTAGGCGTTGGGGAGAACGCGATTCCGGGACCTGATTTCGACATCTGGGAACTCAAAGCATATAAGGTTGATGATTTTCAAAAGCCTTTCAGCAGTCATCGCATCACATTGTTCACGCCGCAACCGGATTTTGGTGTAATAACAGATATAGGACAGTCAGCGTTTGTTGAAACATATGGTCATATCAATGAGAAATATGCGTCTCGTGGTATTGAACGATATGATTTCACCACTAAGGATTTTAACGGAATTGGGCAGGATGATCCTAATGCAGCGTTGGATCTACGCGTTTTTGGTATGGATGGTAATTCCTACAGCATGAGTGGCTCCGTGTCGCTAGTGGATCGAATCACGGGAGTGATTGTTGCTGGATGGTCATTTACCAAGCTACTTGGGCATTGGCAGAAGAAACATGATAGGGCGGCCTATATTCCATATTGTACATTTGGCAGTAAAGAAGATTATTGTGTCGAATATGGGCCGAACGTGTTATTGGGCATGGGGACGGATTTTGGAATGTTCCTCAATGCATTCCAAGAAGGGGAGATAGTTTTCGATCCAGCATTTCATATCAAGAGACGTGAAGACGGTGGCTGGGAGACCAAGTCTAGGAGTCAGTTCCGTATAGCGCTCGGGAATTTGGATTCAATCTATGAATCTGTGAAGGAAGTTTCCGTGGAAGCTCGATGAAGGATTGTCTGCTCTCAATGCGGCGACTAGAGAGAGCAGACATCTATCGCTGGTCATTGCGTGCATTATTTGCGCGGAGACAAGATGCTGGCGGCGAATCCTCGTCGTATCGCCTTGCTCCGAAGATCCCAGAGTAGCTCCACTTCCGCATCGGTCAATTCGACAGACCGCTCAAGTTTGCCAAGAGCCGCCAAATCTTGTTGAGTGTTATTGGAGTTACGCTCGCGCCAGCGCATGAAGATGTTCCAATTCTGTGAGGGTATTTTTTGCAGGTATGAACGTTTGTCATCTACGGACCATGATTCAGATTGCACCGTGGAGGATGAGGAAGATAAAGCAATCACCTTTTCCTGCGATTCAGTGGTCGCTAATGACTGGCTCTGCCTGTGTAAGGGTGCCGTAACAGGGGCAGTCTGCTGTGTAATCGTAGATTGTCTTTGACGGTGAGGGGTCTGATGAGATGGTCCCAGAGGATCATCTTTCTTCTCTGGCTCGATTGGCTTGGGGTGTGTCGGATTGGGGTTCGCTGTATCAGGGGTCAGACAGCTGGGGAATGTCTTCAGCTGTTCCCAGCATTCAGTATGCTTGGCCCATTCTGAGCAGTTGGTGACAGGGCGTGATGGATCGTTGATGACATCGCTAGCTTGTTTGGCTGCTCTCATGAGGTGCCCAAGCATTTCTGGGCCTATGCTTTGCGCATTCCATATTTCGGAGAAGTTGCACTGCAAACCAGCTCGGTATAAATCATAGGAATATTTTGCTATCGCGTACTCTGCGATATTCATCTGATATGCACCAAGATACCAATTCATCTTTTTGATGTTTCTGTGTGTTGTATCAAAAATAATGCGTTTGCACACTAATTCTTTGAAATAATCTTTATCTACTTGACTAATTATTTTCTTGTCATTTGTTTCAATGGCAAATTTGGCAAAGCACTTTTGTGAGCCAAGGCTAGCTATTTCCGGGAACCCCTGCCAGCACATGAGATATTTGGCAGCATCAACCATCTTGATTCGTTGTCTTGTCGGATTGGCTTCCGTGAACTGCTTGCGCTGGGCGCCTTGCAGACGGCTCTTTTCGACATCATATTGACCCCGTACCCGTTCGTAGTACCAGCGTGTTTGACGTTTGCCGGCCACCAAAGGCGTGAGTACCGTTCGGGATATCTGTTCAAGCTTGACTTGGAACTCACTATTGGCGGAGAAATCCGCTTCAGCTACCTTATTTTGACTATTGGTAAAACGAGATATATCAGGAATAAGATTCCTGGATTCAGTGGGATCGACAACGACAAGCTTGACGGGGATCACCACTTTTTCAAGTTCCGCGTTCGATGATGTGTTCCCTGTATAGTAAATCGACGCAGTGGTCTGTCCGCCGTTGACAATCTGCAGGTCGGTAATTGATGTGATGTTGCCGAGTGTGTTGAACTCTACGTTGGAAGCTGTCGCGGTAAGCCCGTTGTTGTATGCTACAAAACGATTCGGTGCCTCGAGTATGGTATTGCGGATTCCTTTGTTGATCTTGCCTCTCATAGACAGGAATGAACGGACGTTGGATTCCATGAGCTTCGAGCCGTATTCCTGATAGAGCTTCGCGAGCACATCGCCAGTCAGGAACAGCAGATAGGTTTTCATGCTGGTGTCGACTACCGGCGCATGAACAGCTGGGACACCGGGATTGTCAAGGTGAACGACTAGGTTTTCGCTACTTCCGGTTATCTCGGCTGCATCGCGTAATCGAGCCAAGTCCCATAGATGCGCCTCGATGCCGATTCCGCCTTCTTTTTTAGTTGGGGAATAGATATCCTGCACGGGCTGAATACCGGCATCACGCCCAGTGAATTCCCTATCCGTGATGTAGTACAGCCGGACTCGGCGAATACTGTCTTTGTGCTCGTGCATAAACTGAGCAAGTCCATAGACCTCGGAACTTTCTTCGGCTTGCTCCAAGAATGTGCCTTTGAGTGCGGAAATTACGAAATTCCGCATGCCTTGAAGACTTCTCTTGTATTCCAGTGTCTGAATGGTGGGTAATTCTTTGTTTTGATGGATGGAATAATCGTTGTCGCATCCGATGATGACGATGGATTCGTCTTGGTCATAGGAGGAGAAATCATAGCCATCTACCATCATGAAATTACTGCTGCCCTGACCGTGGAAGAAGTAGGGGGCGGGTGCATATTCTGCGATTACATCATTGTTGCGTAGGAGCTCGCAAGCGACATTGAAGAACGCCTCTTGATCCAACAGTTCTTCCTCGGCGGCATAGTTCTGCACTTGCTCAACAAGGTCGTGATGGTATTCTTCAAGTGATTCCATTGGGGATCATTACTCCATGATAATCAGTGGGTCATCTTCTGCCATTATTCTATACGGTTCGATTGCGTCGCGGTCGATGCTGTATGTCAGCGCATGTATCCCGCATGGCAGCGTACTCGCCATCACTCGCGGGAAATCGTCGCACACATCGTATATGGACACGGTGTGGGGGAGGAGCCTTGTCTCTTGAACGGATGACGAATAGATACGCAAGCCAGCGTTGAAGATGTCGTCTTCTAGTTTCGTGCGCACATTTTCCGGATTCTTGGAGAGGTCACATATGCGTCGCATGAGATCGTAGATGGTTATGCCTTTGCCGTCATCTTCCGTATTGAGCTCCAGTTCCACAGTGACGAGCCGAATGGGGAATTGGGCGGTATCCAGTTGCTCCGGCGAGGAAATCATGATGTCATGGCTGAACGCGTGAATTGCTTTCGCTTCCCAAGCGCATTCCTGACTGGGGAACGTGAAGTCTTGCGGCGCGCCAAGGGGACCGGTCCAGCAATCAATGATGGTGTCCATCGGTATACTCGTTGTCCGCTGTATGAATACTGCGGCTATGAGCTCGGCAGCCACCCCCCGCACTATCTGCTCTGTTTGTTCGGCGGCCAATGGTTGGAGGAGTCGCTTCCACTGGCTTATGGATGCATATATTTGTTCGAGTGCCGCCTGCTGGGTATCAACCTCATATATGCGCGCTGCGAATGTTGAGCATAATTCGGCGAAGGCGTGGCGAAGCGACCAATCCTCCAATGTGAATACCAAAGCCCAGTTTTCACCGGAGATTGATGGGCGACGATCATTGAGCGCCACGGTGATTGCACGCATGCTGTTGACGTCACGCGGTTTGTCACTGGATAGCACCATGATGTAAGGCTTGTGGTCGGCAACACCGACCACAAGTGGCAACACCAAGGAAGTGTCCAGCTCTCTGTTAGGCAAAGAGTCGTCCTGCATTTGTGACCGCCATATGGCGAGAATGGAATCACTATCGAAATCAGCCATCAATCCTCCCCTTCAAATTCTTCCTGCTGGAGTTGCTGCTCATAGAATTGCCGTGCAGCGACCGTATTGAGATAGAAGGTGGCTTTCCCTCTGCCCGTAGGACTTCCTGGAGTGTCTGAGGGCACGACGATCTTTGCTGCAAGAAGCCCATCGGAGTCAGGAATCGACGCTACCTCGTTGGTCGCGGAGTTGATGAGCGCGACACGGTAGAGCATGAGCGTTGGATGATCGCCGAACAATTTGGTGTCATAGAAGTCACGTTCATTTCGAATCTCTCTGGTAATTGGCTTCCCTGTAATGGCTTGGGCGACTTTGACGACATCGGTTTTGGAACCGAGGCGAAGTTTGTTGCCGCTGACTTGGTAGATGTGAGCGGAGGGATCTTCCTTGTAGGCACGTTGTATGGTTGTCCAATGGAAGGGGACATCGATGGCGCCAAGTCTGCCATTCATGAAGGCGACGTTCCATGTCAGATCAGGACGTTCATCATGTTGTGTCTGCGCGAATTGCTGAGCCATTGTTGTCTCAAGCTCGCGAGGATCCATGTTTCTGTAATGGAGTAGCGTCTTGCCGAAATAGGTGTCACCGTATCCCGCACGATACCGTTGAAGGAATGACGCGATTGCATTGGCGGGTACACCTTCGAACACTACTGTGTTGCCTTTGGGATCTGTGCTGTGTGCCACGGCATCATCAGAGAGTATCGTTTGCAGCAGTTGTGAGAATGCCTCGTTGTTGGTCTGGCTTATCTCGGTCTTTGTACTGAGCTTCACAGACTCGATGATGAGGTTCTCGAGGTCGAAATCAATTCCCTGTCCTTCTTCGGCGTGCCGCATTTTCGCAGGATTTGTGATGCGGACGCCGGTGCTTGGATTCTTCCGGACTGCAATACCGAATTGCTTAGGGGTGCCGTGTCGTTTTTGGATATCACGCGCAGTCGCCTTGATGTCCTCGATGATGGAGCCGGAATATTTGAAATCCGCAACCGTCTGTGGAAGCAGCCAAACTCGTTGCAGCTCCTCGTAATTGGGACGGTATCCAAACCAACGACCCATCTGGAGTAGCGTATCGGCTGCAGTGACCTGACGATAGAAAATACTGCAGATAAGACCTCGTAATGTCATGCCACGAGACAGTTGATTGCCTCCAACATAGATAGTGCACTCATTGGAATCTTCCTCTTGATCATCTTCATTGCCGGCGCCGTGGAGATGATTCCAATCGTCTGATGTGGAGTTCTCGAGTCGAACGACGACACGGTTGTCGCGTATCAGTCTTTTGAGATCATGCAGCACATCCTCCCATGACTTGCCGTGTTGGCTGGCATATGCTGCATATTCCTCATCGAAGGAAGCATGGAGCGATTGTATGCGTGGATCAAGATTGGCAGATGAATTGGCGTGAAAACGGAGAGCGTTGTTCAGTGATTCGATATAGAGATATACACGGTCGGCAATTTGCTGTTGCACATCTTGGAAACGTGACATGTGAATCAGCATGGACTGCCGCTTATGAATACCATCCGGTCGCAAAATGCAAGCTATCAGGAAACAGTTGATGGCATGACGGACCTGCGCATCCAGCAGATCATCGACACTGTCCTCAGTGGTTTGCAGTTCGGTGCTGGTGTTTGGCCTTTGCTCCTCGAACGAAAACGTTTTTTTATGAATGAGCGGCAGCCAGTGACCTAGAGAGTCCTGGTCAAGGAGGCGAACGGGCGATTCAGCTGGTAGGCCTTCGGGTTGATCGTTTTCCGCCGCATCCTCTTCATTGCGATTGCCAAAAATCTTGAGCACGCCGATATACTCCGCTGGAGTGGGGAGAATGTAGATGAAATCCTCCGGGAAGAGATCTTCAGCCTCTTCATCATCAATGAAAATATTGGCGAATGGTGTCGCTGTGACCGCCGCATAGGAGGTTCGCGTGCTGATGGAACACAGTCGGCGAAGTAATGCGTTGATGGCAGTAGGATCTGCGCCGATTTTACTGGAGTTGACGGAAGCATAGTCGCTTTCGTCGTCGATGATCAGTATCGGAATATCCTTCGTGAAGTCATCATTGTCCAGCCATTCGATGAATTTTTTGAGTACGCTGCCATTCTTCTTCATCACTGCGAGAAGTGGCCTGCTTCGCCAGTTCGGCCGGGGCATATTGTCAAATGCCTGCTTCGAACGTGTCGCAAAATCATCTTCCATGTTGGTGAGGCATTGTAGATGCTCACCCTTTGGCAAGTATTCACCGACACCGACGTATTTGCCTCTCTTCAGACCAATGCAGTCCGTGTCAATACGGTCCTGGGTCTGCTTACGAAGCTTCTCGTTGTCACTGGTGAGCACGATGACGAGTTTGTATCCACGGTCAACGGCTTTGTTCATCAATGCCATGTACGTGCGTGTCTTACCTGACTGTACGTCACCGAGCAACAGACCTTTCCGGCTGATGGGGGCGGACGATTCCCGCGGATCCGACAAGAGATTCATTATGTTGTTGGTGTCTTTGTCAAGCTGCGTGTACATTGCATCTTGATCATTGAACAGATATTGATAGTACGCATCGGTATGAGGCGTGGGGAGCTCGCTCATTTCGGAAAGCCAAGGATGCCATTGCGCATTTTCATTGCGTATGGTGATGCTCCCAGTGTCAATCTGCAGATTGAGAGCTTGGCGCACATTGCGGAATACTTGACGAACTTGGTCGTCGGTAAGTTTGATACCTTTCCTTTCGGCGAGCACAGGAATCGTGGAGAAGATTTGCATGTCATCTATTGTGGCTCCATCGTCCTGCGAAGGTGTCAGAAATAATGTAAGAAAACGTTCAAGTTCTTTGATGCGTTGCACATAACCACTGTCACCCATGACAGACCTCCTCCAATATGCGTTCGGCATTCTTTGACAAAGAGAACGGTTCGCTGTCCTTATATCTTTGCACAAATTCCTCTGGCGTCAAATGAGTGACCATCATATTGAGCATCCAGAATTCTTGGGCACTGGTACGAAGTTGATCGTCCAACGCATCGGTCACGCCAACTCGCTCATCCATGGCAAAACGTGTTTGCATATCTTCATAGGGCAATGTTGAGGCGAGCGACGCCATCATAGTCTCAAAATTGCGCCGTTGCTCAGGCGTCAGAGTACGAACGAAGGACTCGATATAAGGATTGGCTTGATTCACTTCATATCGGAACTCATGATTACGCTCTTGTATGAGCGACCACATTTGCGCCCGGGGATCCTTGTTGATTTTCCGACCGCGGAATTGCTGAACCTTGCGACTTGGTTTTGCCAATGATTTCGCGAATCTACGCATGGCATCGCGTACAATTTTCGGGGGAGTGGCGGTAGATTTCTTGATGTCGAGAGCCCATTGGGAATCCAACGTGTTGGGGATGTCTATGCGTACTCGGCATAGTTTGTTGATGTCGGACCGTGCCATCATCCGATACCAGCTGCCCCATGTGATGAGTCTATAGGCGCGATAGATATAGAACCCCTGAGTGTCGAACAGTGTCTTGCCTCGTTCTTCGGATAGTCCCAACAATGAGCGATCTTCATCAGTGAGACGGTTCTGGTAGGGGAGGGTGTAACCGTAGAGAACGGCATCGGTCCCCTCGATGAGTTGTGGGGGAGCCTTCTGCACGGCGGGGTTATTGACGAGGAAGGGATCACGCCGCGGAACATCATCATTGTTGATTCGGATATGAATTTGATTCACAGGGTCATCGTGGTATGGGTATAGGTACCTATGGAATACCAGAGCCAAGTAGTCTGCAAGGTCGGACATGGCCTTGTCTAGGTCGGCCACGGTTTTCCCAAGGATGCTGTTCAGCCGGTCAAGATTACGCCATAGTACGCAGGTTCCATGTCTTGTGGGCAAGGCATCCCTGACTTTGTTTGGGAGCGATCTAATGATTTCGGGCTCGGACAACTCTTCCAATGACCATGACTTGGATTGGGCCAACCTGTCGAGGTCCCAACGAAATGCGGCATAGGAGCCTTCCTGCCGGGAAACAAGTGTCAGCGATCTTCCCTGTGACAACGAAGCCGTCTTCAAGCCGAGGCCAAAACGACCAAGGTCCTGAGCGCTGCGGTCAGTTGATGTGTTGTTACCGGCAAGCTGCATGGCGCGGATCGCTGTACCGCGGTCCATCCCTCTGCCATCGTCGACGATGGCGATGAACGGCTCTTCACCATAGTCGTGGTAGTAGATGTCGATATTGCGGGCATCCGCGGCGATTGAATTATCGATGACATCAGCAACGGCCGTATTAAGGTCGTACCCAACTGATCGCATGGACTCCATCAGCGTCGGATCCGGTTCGCATAGTATCTCGGGCATGATGGGTTCCTTCTCTTTTGGAATATCTAGCTTTGACACATGGTACACATCGAGCATATGTGCAGGACTTCCCCATATTTGCTATGCTCTCTTGAATAAGTTGGCATGGTCATGTCGAGAAAGGGGGAGTCGTGACTCCACGTGAAAGGAATGGTTTCATAGAATGGACCGCATTGGGGCTGTTGGCGCATAACATATGCGCTTTCCAAATGCCAAAAGGAACGTCGTTTGGTTTCATGCTTAGAGAGGCTTTGGAAGAGAGTGATGCTCCTTATCATTTTGATTTATATGAAGATCCGGATAAAATAATCGAGAATTCGATTAATCATTCAAGGTAACAAATATTTGATGCACGTTGGGATGGATTTACATATAACAATAATTACTGTCTTGCTGTCCGTTTTGTGTCCTCGGCGGAACAAAATGCTTTTACATCAGGGGAAGATGGATTGTGTCTGGTTGCTGAAATTTATCAAAAGGAGCCAGAAGTCATCAAAAAGATGAGTTTTTATCGTTTTGGTGAATTCATGATGAAAAAACTGAAGTCGGAAGATTGCTCAATGTATACGTATAGAAAAGAGGATGAATAGGGGAGTATGGGCATGCTTGATTGTGAACTAATGAGTACTTAATTGATACATTGAAGGAAGCGGTCGTGCAGTGGTTTCCGATGGCATACCATACCGACGCCCAGTTCGAATCGGCGCTCCGAGTGCTCGATTGGTCGTTCGTCGACGGCCCCATGAAGAAATCGTATGGTGAGCGTGCGCTCATCGTACGCGCGGCGGATGGTGTCGGCCTCGCGCTCGAGTTCGCGGCGATGCTCAATGGCAACGATACGTTCCGACGGTTCTTTGTCGACAATGTGCGTACCGGTCTGAAACGATTCGCGGATTTGCTAGAGGAATCCACCAAAACCGGCCATTCCTTGCAGGACGATCGCGGATTCGTCTATAAGCATCGATACAAGATGTTCGAGGTGGAACGGCTGCTCGGATGGCCCAAGCAGATCAACGGCAGTAGTGTCGGCGGCTATCTGCTTCCCAAAGATGAGGGGAGCATGCCGGTGTTCGTCAAATACGCGAACAGCCAGTACGCGGACCGTTTCCTCAATCCCCAGGAGATGCATTGGTTCAGCAAGGACAAACGCAGTTTCAAATCGCGTGAGATCGAATGGATGGAGCAGGGGATAAGCAGTGACGATTGGTCCGCGACGCATTTCATTCCATTGTTCGTCATGCGCAAGGCGGACGCCGAGAAACTCAAGATGTACTACTACGTCGGCCGTGTCGGGTCGTGCGCGAACATGCGGGAGACGGTGCGCGACAACAATGGCGAAACGGTCAGGCTCGTCGAGATGGATCTGCGGCTGACGAAGCCGTTGAGCGCGGAGTTGTACCAGCACCTGACGGACAGGCTTGAACCATGACCGGACAAGGCGCCGATGATTTGCGTGCGGGCTGGAACTTGATTCGTGTAATCAGATTGTGGATAGAGTCATTCCAGTGATAGAATGACAACGTTTGGATATCGAATAGAAGTCATTGTGTGTACTTGTAAAGGAGGTGTGCAGAATGGCGAAAGTGGTCGCGAATGTTGATGACGACGTGAAAAGGCGCGCGTCTGCTTTATATGAGGAGATGGGGCTGAGCCTGAGTTCGGCGGTCAACATGTTCCTCAAGCAGTCCATCCGTGATGGCGGGATGCCTTTTACCCCTTCTGTGCGGAAAGCGCATATGGATGCGGCCGGGCGTGCGGCTGGGGCAAACACAACCGCTAAAACGATGCCGAGGAATCCTGAAACCGGTCGCATAGTGCTGCCATCCGAATGGGATGATCCCGAGGATGATGTGTATGACAACCTCTGAATTACAGTTGTATGAGGTGTGGTTGATGTGGGTGGAATTTACCGACCATCCAGGCGTCGGGAAGGTTCGGCCCGTCGTGATCACAGATTTGGAATCTGATGGTTTGGCAGGAATAGTCGTCAAGATAACCAGTAATACGAATTATCAGGGAGCTACTGATGTGCTGCTCGAGGATTGGACTCAAGAGGGTCTTTTGAAGCCTTCGGTGGCTCGCTGTTCGCAAGAGTTCAAGTTCGAATTCATGGACTTGAAGCGAATGCTGGGGAGTTTGACGGCTTATGATGCTCAGCGCATCTCATCCACCATGGCCTTGGTAAGGTTTGAGTCTGGTGAATGAATATAACAAGTTCGACTAGCGAATCATCCGGCAAAGTGGCGACTGGCGGGGAATGGGGCAAAAGCGATGCCTGAATCGTGGGAACGCTATAGGCTGACGGCATGAGCAAACCTGCGACGCGTGCGACAACGACGAATGGGACGAAAGCGCCGAATATCGCGCGCTTTGAGCCTGCAGGCCATCTGTATGAGGCACGGCTGTCGTTGTTGGAACGGGAGGGCTCCTACGATTCCGCACGTTTCTTCGACCAGCACGGGGATGAGCTTGACGCGCAGCTCGCCACGTTCCTGGACTGTGTGTTCGAACAATCCCAAGCGTCGTCGCTGACGCTCGACCGTGCGCATATCAGCCACACGATGTTCGCGGCTTGCGGCGTCGCGCAACTGCATGCGGCCGGCGCGGGATTCGCGGACTGCTCGTTCACGGGCTGCCGTTTCGGATCGTTCGCCGCGATGGAATCATCGATGCGTTCGGTCGAGATACACGACTGCCATATCGGCTATCTCAATCTGCGCGACGCCATATGGCGCGACGTGCGGTTCGTCGACTGTGTGATCGACGAATTCGACGCCGTCGGCGCGCAATTGACCCGCGTGGCATTCCCGGGCACGCGTATCGAATCAATCAATCTGCAGCATGCCACAGTCGGCGATGTCGATCTGCGTGGCGCGCAACTACGCCGTATTGAGGGTGTTGAGTATTTGCGCGGAACCACGATGTCGCTCGACCAGATCGCCGACCTCGCCGCCGCGTTCGCCGCGAGCCTCGGCATACGCACGGATTGATGCATAACATACGCGGCGGTACGGTGAGAGGTGCCGTAGCGTACCGCAGTGCGGAACGGGTGCGCGCAACACGGTTGTGACCAAATGAATGTTCACGATGGGGTCACAATCGGGTGTTCTCGTGGTCAACATATGAGAAAACGCTGCAAACAATCGAAGTGAAATGATATCCGATGCGAGGAAGCACGATGGTGTGTCGAATACCGAATGATATGGATATTGACAATCGAACATGCGATATCATTGTGATATCTGTGTGTGAACAACCGCTTGAAAATGGCCGTTTCTTCGGTGTGGGTAGATAGAGTCGTCGATGTTGGTCGCGGTCAGGGGAAACGGGATGTGGATATTATTTCCTCATACATGGTCGCGTGTTGAATTTGTGAAAATGGAATTACTTATTATAATTCGCTGTTAGCGATCGAATCATCGCGGGAGATGAGACGTGTTACCCCGATTCTTGGTGGTGATGCTACCAAGATGCCGTGGCGAAGTGCTGTTGTGCCACGACGAGCGATTGCGTGAACCGAAGGGCATGATTCCAAGGAGCGTGATACGGCAACGACGACACCCGTTATCGTGCGCATCCGTCGGGGGATGCGCGAAAGGAAACGATACGACCACACGACAATGCGGATTGCATAGGAAAGGATGCAACAGATATGTCACACACAGCACCACGGCATAGCGAACGTTTTATGCGCGCCCTTGATGCCGATACCACGATTACCTCGAAGGAGCGTACTTCGATGAACGACCATCACACGATGCTCAAGGCGTCGATCGCCACAATCGCCACAGCGGCCACACTTGTGGGCGGCGTCGCCCCCGCCATGGCGGACGAGGCGGCCGCGACCAATCCGGATGCCATCGCCACGAACGAGACGGTGAACGCGAACGCCAACGAAGCCACCCAGCAGACCGATACCGCCAAATCCGCGGTCGAACAGGCGAAGGAAAACGTCACTGCTGCACAGCAGGTCGTGAACCAGGCGCAGACCGACACCGACGCGGCCAAAGCGGCGCAGCAGACCGCTGCCGACGCGCTGAACGCCGCGCAGGCGAAGCTTGATCAGGCGAACGACACCCTCGCTGCGGCGAACAACGATGTCGCGAACGCGTCCGCCAACGCGGACAAGGCCGCTGCGGACGTCACCTCCAATCAGAACACCGTGGATGCGCTGACGAACGACGTCAACGAGGCGCAGCAGAAGCTCGACTCCTTCGACCAGGCTGCGGCGGACAAGGCGATCGAGGAAGCGAACGCCGCACTTGATGACGCCAAGGATGCGCTCAAGACCGCACAGGACACCGCTGACGCGTCCGCGAAGAAGGCCGCCGATACCGCCGACGCGCAGGCGCAGGCGCAGACGAAGGCCGATGCCGCCCAGAAGCAGCTCGACGCGTCGAACAAGGCCGTCACCGATATCGAAGCCAATGTGCCCGACAGCGTCAAGAACCTTGAAGCGGCACGAAAGGCGGCCGAACAAGCCGCGGCCGATGCGAAGAAGGCACAGGAGACAGCCGACGGCAAGGCCGCTGCGGCGGACAATGCCGACGCCGCCAAGACGACCGCGGAACAGGCCCGTGACGCTGCGACGGCCGCGCAGGCCACGGCGCAGAACAATGCCGATGCGGCCAAGACCGCTGCCGACGATGCACAAAGGCAGATCAAGCGTGGCTCCCTTGGGTTCTTCGAATCCCGTGGGGCCAAGGATGCAATCGATGTCCTGACGAACCCGGAGACAACCAAGTACATCGACGCTATCAAGCTGGGTGACGAAAACGATGCGACAAGCCTGAAGAACATGGCCTATGCCCTGAGCTGGGTCAGTACAGTCAACGACTACCGTGCCAAGCATGGCTTGAAGCCTTATCAGGTCTCGGATACCCTCATGGCCATGGCGCAGGCCAACGCCGATTGGTCGAAGGACCATATCGCGCATTCGAATCAGTTCGCAACCGCCGAGAACCTTGCATGGGGCGGCGGCAACCCGGTTGACCGTTGGTATTCAGAAAAGGAAATCTGGGATGCCGAGGTCAAGAAGAACCCGGAATTGGCGACGCTTTCGCCATCACAGGTGTACATGAAGTATCCTGATCTGTTCATGCAGGTCGGGCACTATTTGAACATCATCGACCCCAACGACACCGTCATGGGCGTTGCAACGAACACCGACCCGAACGGCGTCTGGGGCATTGTCGATGCAATGGAGACCCAGAGCTGGACCTCGCCGACCGACCAATCCGTCGAGGACTACAAGGCCGCGTTCGACACCTACTATAACGGTCTCAAGAATGCACCTGAGGCCTACAAATCGGCCCTTGCCAAGCTCAATGAGGCCAAGGCGAACACGAAGACCGCATCCGATGCGTACGACAAGGCAGTCGCTGCGGCGACCGCCGCGCATGACGAAGCCGTCAAGGCACGTGACGCGTATCTTGAAGCCGACAAGAAGGCGAAGGACGCGCAGGCGGCCTACGAAGCGCTCAAGGCGCAGGCGGACAAGGACCAGGCCGATTATGAGGCCCGCCTCGCAGCCGCCAAGGCCAAGGCTGAGCAGGACCAGAAGGCGCTCGACGCAGCGAACACCGCGCTTGACACCGCCAGGACGGAAGCGGCCAACGCGAAGGCGCAGCACGAAAGCGACGTCAAGGCCGTGGATGCCGCCAAGAAGACGCTTGCCGACGCTGAGGCCCGACTCGACCAGGCCAAGAAAGACGCTTCGCCCGCCGACCTTGAACAGGCCGTCGCCGACGCGAAGGCCGCCCTCAAGGACGCGCAGGACAAGCTCGCCGAGGCACAAGCCGCGAAGGATGCCGCCGACAAGGCGCTCGCCGACGCCAAGGCGAAGCAGGCCGACGCAAGCGAGGCGGTCGACGCCGCACTTGCGGAGCATGACAAGGCCGCCGATGCGAAGACCGCGGCCGACAAGGCGCTCGCCGATGCGCAAGCCAAGCTCGAACATGCGAACAAGGATCTCAAGGCCGCCAAGGACGCCTACGCGAAGGCCGTCGCCGACGCCGACAAGGCGGACAACACCGTGATTGACATCATCGTCAAGCCGAACACGACGACGGCAACTTCGACGGTAACGTCCACGTCGCAGCACGGCAATGCCGCGACTGGCGCCGCCGCTACGAAGACCGGTGCGAACACGGCAAGCACCGGCGGCGTGCCGCTCTCCGCGACCGGCGCCGATTCCGCCGCGATTGTGTGGCTCGCTGCGGCGACGCTCGCCGCCGGCATCGGCTTGGGTGTCGTCTCGCGCCGCCGCGCCTGATGCACGGCTGAACCGCCGGGCATTGCTGCAACCGCATGCACGCCGCCGACGGTGGTCGGTCGCGCATGCCGGATACGACGGCCGCTTGTGCAGCACCTCCGTGTGCAGCACAAGCGGCCGCTTTTGTATCCCGCCGAACATCGTCGGATGGCTCGAATCGACATCCTTGTACCAACATCGGCGCATCATGAACATCAATGACACATGACACAACGGCGGCCCCGATTCCCGCACTGCGCATCGCGCGGCGCATCATCGCGTCATACGGGGACACGTATTTCCTGACGAACCTCAAACTCAACCTGCTCGTCTACTGGTGTCAGGTCGCCGCACTGCGACGCGTGGATGCGCCGCTGTTCACGGATGGGGTCACGGTCGGCGAATGCGGACCCGTCGTGCCGCACGTGTGGGAAGCGTACGAACACTTCGGGCTTCGTATGGTCCGTGAGCGCGACGAATGGCAGGAGGAACCGCTCAACGATGATGCCGAAGCCATCATCGCGCATGTCGTGGGGAGGTGCGCACCGCTCACCGCGGTCGATCTGCTCGCGTTGTCGAGCGCGGATGACGGCGCATGGTCGCGCGCACGTGCACACGGCAGCGCATATGTCAGCATCGACGACATCCTCACATCGGCGGATATGCGGCGCGCAGTGCCGACGCATACGCTCGCGCACTGTGTCGCCGACGTGACTCACGCATACCCGAACGCGCTGCGTCTGTTGGAGCGTTCATGACGACGAAGGGGTGGAACATGGCACGACGGAACATGGAGCGACGGAACGGAAAGCAGGACGTGGAACAACAGATGGAACGATGTGCGGAACCGATCGAACTCGACGGCAAGCAGATGCGTATGGATGCGCTCGCGGAATCGGTTTTCGAAGTGTACATCGACACGATACGCGGAACCGGACTTGACATCACGGCGACCGCTCCGGCGACGGTCGACGAGAGGATCCTCGGACGTGTGCAGTCGGTGCTCGGTTCGACGTTCCTCACCTTCTTCGGTGTCGCCCCGCGCGAACGGTACGCGGACATCTTCGCGCAGATCTCCGATTTCGCGACACGGTTCGCGAAAGACCATATCTTCCCCGACGGCAACAAACGCACTGCGGTGAAGATGGCGCTCGCGATTCTGAAGATGCACGGTTGGGACGTGCGCGCCAAGGACGCCGAGGACGCGGCGGACAACGAGCTGTACCAGTGGGTGCAGGACATCGTCACCGGACGCGGCAGCGCGGACGACCTTGCCGCATTCGTGCGCGACCACGCGGTGTGGGTGGAGTAGCGCCGCGTTGGTGGAGGATTAGGAATCCTTGTAATGCTCACGGCATGAGAGCACGACGACCATGTTCGCTTTGGGCATATAGATGATGCGGTGCTTCTCGCTGATGCGCCGCGACCACGCGCCTGCGAAATCCCATTGCAGCGGTTCGGGTTTGCCGATGCCCTCGAAGGGGTCGACGCGAACGGGCACAATCGCGGCGGAAGCGTTACAGGATCTGTTCCATGCCGTATTTGTAGACACTCATGCCGAGATGTTCGTAGAATGTGACGGCGGCCGGGTTCGCGGCCCACGCGTTGAGCGTCACATTGTGGTGGCCGTGTGCGCGCGCATGGTCGAGGACATGTTCGTACAGTGCGGTGCCCACATGCTTGCCGCGCGCGGCTTCGTCGACGCAGATGTCGTCGATGTACAGTGTGCGGATCGGCTGCAGGTTGTTCGCGTCCGTATGGTCCTCGTCGACGCAGAACGCGTAACCGACGACCGTGTCGTCATCGTCGGTCGCGACGAATATCGGACGCGCATCGTCGGCGATGATGTGCGCGAGTTCGTCGGTTGTGTATTTCGTCTTGCCTTCGATGAACAGGTCGGGGCGGCCGTGCGCGTGCACGTCGTTGACCTGATGGAGCAGGCGCATGATGGCGTCCGCGTCGGTGGCTTGTGCGCGGCGGATCGTTTGTGTCGTCATGCCTCTCATCGTAGATACGGGGAGGAATAAAAAAGCATAGGCGGCGACGGTCGTGAATGGTGCTGTGGGCGCATGCCCGCGCGTGTCGCGCGAAGCGGATATATTGACCGTACAGAAGAGAGTCAATACGAGAACATTCTAGGGACATTATGGTTCAGCATATGGGAGGACATCGGGTGGAACGCCACACACAGGTGAACGGTGTGCATGTGAACGGTCCGACGGTCGGCCAGTCGGACGGCACGAAGGCGAAGCGGCCCAAAAACGCCGCATTGGAAGGGTTGAGGGCGCTCGCGATCATCGGCATCGTGCTCTACCATATGCGTCCTTCGATGCTGCAAGGCGGTTTTCTTGGTGTCACGGTCTTCTTCGTGCTCACCGGGTTCCTCATCACGCGCAGCATCCTGCGGGCCTTGGCGAACGGCGTGTTCTCCTACGGGTCGTATCTTGTCAAGCGGCTCAAACGCCTCGTCGTCCCGACATTGTCGATCATCACGGTCACCGCGGTCGCGATCTACCTGTGGAGCCCGAGCCTGTTGCCGAAAGTGCAGGCCGATGCGCTTCCCGGCGCGTTGTTCTATGAGAACTGGGCGAACATCTTCCGCAAGGTCTCGTATTTCGAAGCGGCCGGATTGCCTTCGCCGCTCACGCCACTGTGGTTCCTCGGTGTCACGATGCAGTTCTATATCGTATGGCCGGTGCTCGTCGCGATGATCTCGGCGTTCGTGCGGCGCAAGCCGCGGCCTGCCCGTCTCACTGTGTTCATTGGTATCACATTCGTGCTCGCATTGTTGTCGACGGTGCTCATGGCCGTGCTGTACCGCAATGGTGAGGGGACGACGCGCGTGTATTACGGCACCGACACGCGTGCGGCCGAACTGCTCACCGGCGCGCTCGCGGCGATGGTGTTGGAATGGTTCCGCAAGCCTGCGCGCCCGAGGCGCATAAGTTCGAATGGCGACAATGACCGTGGCGGCCGCGGAGCCAATGCACCGGCGCACGCCGCTCGACGCAATGACGCCCCAGACATCTCGCAGGGCATCACCGCGAATGTTGCAGCTGTGGCATGTCTTGTGGTGATTGTCGTGGCGTCGGTGTGCTGCAATGGGGAAAGCGCGTTCCTGTACCGGGGCGGCTACTGGCTGTTCGCGGCCATCGTGGCCGTCACCGTCGCCCTTGTGCAGCGTCCTTCGTGCATCGTCTCGCGCGTGCTCGCGTGCAAGCCGCTCACGTATCTGGGCGGGCGTTCGTTCTCGATCTATCTCGTGCATTATCCGATCATCCTCATCATGAACCCGGCGACGCGCACACGTGCATTGGCATGGTGGGAGCCGGTTGTGCAGCTGATCGTGATCCTCATCGTGGGCGAGGTGTTCTACCGTCTGATTGAAGGCCCCTCAATCCGCTTCGGCATCGCAAGCCGTGTGACATGCGCGGTGATGGCGGTGTGCGTGGCCTTCTTGGCGTTCGCGCCGGTCCCATGGCAGCGGATCGCGACGGCCCGCGCACAGCAGCTGCGCCCCGAGACGGCCGTCACGGCGAGCGCCAAGCCGAAGCCTTCGCCTTCCGGCACGACCGATGCGAACGCGGGGGAGCAGGCGCAGCCCTCGGCACAGCCTTCCGAATCGGCTCAGCCGCAGGGCCCGCAGGCGGAGAAGGTGCCCGCCAATCTCGACTGGCAGCGGTGGCATTGTGATGAGGCCGCCGGCACATGCGACGCGGACATGATCATGATCGGTGATTCGGTCACGGCGGGTGCGGCGCCGGTCCTGCAGCAGATGCTGCCGAACTCGTATATCGACGGTGCCGTGAGCCGGCAGCTGTATGTCGGACAGGACATATACGCGCAGGACGTCGCGGCCGGCCATGACGGCAGCGTCATCATCTATGCGCTCGGCACGAACAGTCTGATCCGCGACCCCTCGACCGTGCAGACGCTCATCGACTCGGCGAACGGGAAGCCGGTGTATTTCGTGACGATCCGCTGCCCCTACCCGATGCAGGACATGAACAACGAGGTCCTCAGGGAGTATGCGGCGAAGAACAGCAATGTCGGCATCATCGATTGGCATGGCGCAAGCGAAGGCCATAGCGAATACCTGTTGGATGACGGCACACATCTGACCGAGGCCGGCCAGCAGGCCTACGGCGAGCTCATCCGTAAGGCGCTGTGCGGCAAGTGAACCAGATGCGGCAAGCATGATGCCCGGTGCGCCTGTTTCGCAGTGCGGTACGCTACGGCCTGCCACCGTACCGCACTGCGCAACAGGCATCTAGCGTATGCTGCGAAACAGACGGCGTGGGTGTATGCGTCAGAAGGCCTCGACGGTCCTCATCGCATCGATGATCTGTCCGGCGGTCACGCCCGGCACGGCCGCGTGGAACGGCGAGCCATCGGCGGCGGCGAATTCGGCGACCGTGTGGAGGTTCTCGTCGGTGAATGGCAGGTTCATCTGCCTGAACGAATGCGGCAGGCCGATCCGGTCATAGAACGGCAGCAGCTTGCGCGCCTCGTCCTCCTTGCCTTCCGTGACGAGCTGGACCATGACGCCGTACGCGACCTTCTCGCCGTGCATCGTCGCCGCCGAACCCGGAATGCGCGTCAGGCCGTCATGCACGGTGTGGGCGCCGGATTCACGGGCGCGCACACCACCGAAACCGGCGACGGTGCCGGCCAGACCGATGATCGTGTCGATGAGCGTGCGCACATGCGGATCGTCGGTGCGTCCCGCGCGCAGCGCCTCAAGCGCCGGTTCGCTTTCCGCGAGCAACGTGTCGCGTACGAGGCGCGCGCTGTGCCAGGAGAGGCGGTCGAACACGGTCAGGTCGTCGGCCTGCGCGAAGACCGGGTCGGATTCGTAGAACTTCGCAAGCGTGTCGCCTATGCCGCCGACGAACTTGTCCGCCGGTGCCTCGGCGATCATCGCCGCGTCGACGAGCAGCGCGATGCTGTTCCTTGCATGCACCGGCACGCCGAGGAATCGGTGCTCGTCGTCATAGTCGACCGAATACGGTGAGTACGCGGCGCATGCGCATGCGAGCGTCGGCACGATGATGAGGTCCACGCCGAGCATGTCCGCGACGTTCTTCGCCGTGTCCGAAAGCTTGCCGGCGCCGATCGCGACGATCGCGTCCGCGTCGAGGTCCTTCGCCTGCACGGCGAGTTCGCGCGCGTTGCGTTCGCTTGACGACCCGTCATAGCGCAACGCGGGCGCGAAGAACTCGTCCGTGCCGTTGTAGTCGAGGAACGCCTTCGCCGACTTCTCGCCGGTGAGGATGACCGGATGCGCATAGTCCTCGAGGTATTTCGGGACGATCGTGGCGACCCCCGGATCGCTCACATAACGGTTCGGGCCGGGGCGGACATCGGTGTCTTGGACGAAGGTGGCCATGGAAAAGCTCTTCTTTCCTGCAATGCTGTGTTGCAATGGTTGTCGAATATGGGTTCGGTCGTGGGTGCCGTGGCGCCGGTGTTCTGGTGGAACGGGTGTGCGTGGGCGGGCACGGCGGGAAGAGCTTGTGGCGGGCCGCCGTATGTGTTGGTCATCGTATGAACGACGCCCAACAATGTTCACCGTGGGGGAATGCAATGGTTGCACACGGTTGACTCTGTCTAATAAATCAACGTATGAATGATTTCGTTATCGATTGTATTTTTCGTACGTTATCGATTTTGATTATCGCAGATGTCTGTCCACACGGTGCACGTGGCGCCGTCTCACCGTCTCCAAATGAACACTGGTGGGCAAAGGCGCGGCGCGGCGATACACTGTGGGTGGCGGCGGCCGCCTGATGCGCGCGCCGCGCACAAGATGCCCCGGCGAACAACGAAACGAGGAGACCATGGCACACGAGCAGCAGGACAAGCCCGTCGTCGAAAGCTTCCAGCTCGACCATACGAAAGTGAAGGCGCCATACGTGCGCTACATCGACACGGAAACCGGTCCGAACGGCGACGTCATCTCGAACTACGACCTGCGCCTCGTGCAGCCGAATGAGAACGCGATCCCGACAGGCGGCCTACATACGATCGAACACACGATCGCCGTGCTGCTGCGCGAACGCATCCCCGGATACATCGACTGCTCGCCGTTCGGATGCCGCACCGGGTTCCACCTGCTCACATGGGGCGAACATTCGACCGAGGACGTCGCGAAGGCGCTCAAGGAGTCGCTCGAATTCATCGCGAACGAGGCGACATGGGACGACGTGCCCGCGACGACGATCGAAAGCTGCGGCAACTACCGCGACCACAGCCTGTTCACGGCGAAGGAATGGGCGAAGGACATCCTCGCGCAAGGCATCAGCTCCGACCCGTTCGAACGCAAGGTCGTCTGAGCGCAGGCGGCGCAGCAGTCAGCAGGTTTTCCACAGCAACAGGCAAAGGACGTTGGCAGGACTCATGGCCAGTGCATCGACACGACGGTTCCGACATGCGACGATGAAGGACTATCCGCAGATCGAACGCAACTATGCGCGGGCGCGCGACCTCATGGCGCGCAACGGCAACCCGACGCAATGGGGGAGCACGTTCCCGAGAGCCGAAGTCGTCAAGGACGACATCGCGAACCACAGGACGATGCTGCTCGTCGACACGGTCGGCGGCCATGAGCGCATCCTCGCGCAGTTCGCCGTATGCCCCGGCATCGACCCGACCTATGTGAAGATCAACGGGGCGTGGCTCGACAACGACTCCTATGTGACGATCCACAGGATCGCGTCGAGCGGGCTCGTGCGCCACGCGGCGCGCGACTGCGTCGAATGGTGCCTCAAACACTACGGCAACGTGCGCGTCGACACCCATCCGAACAACAAGGCGATGCAACACGTGCTCGAAACGTGCGGATTCGCGCGTTGCGGCCTCATCCAACTGCTCGACCGCGACGAGGACACGACACGCATCGCCTACCAGCGGCACGAATGGTGACGGCGAACGTCACGGAGACGTCACACAGGGGAGGAACAATACCGACTATGAGCGCACAAGCACTTGCCGATCCACGATTCTCGTCGCCGCAGGGCGAAGCCAACTACCATGCCGCGCGCCGCGCATACCCGGCGCAGGCGATCGTCGACCTCGCCGTGATCCGCGACAACATGCGCCATCTCGTCGACATCGTCAACCGCGAAGGCGGTGAGACGCAGGTCATGGGCGTCGTCAAAGCGGACGCGTACGGCCACGGCCTCATCCCGACCGCGCTCGCCGCGCTCGCGGGCGGCGCGACATGGCTCGGCACGGCGCAGGCGCGCGAAGCGCTCCTGCTGCGCCACGCCGGCATCGGCGCGGACCGCGCGCACATCCTCACCTGGGTCAACAACCCGCTCGAAGCCCCGTACCGCGAACTCATCGACGCGGACATCGACCTGTCGGTCGCGACACTGACGGCGCTCGAACACATCGCCGACGCGGCGCGCGAAGCGGGACGCCCCGCACGCATCCACATCAAGGTCGACACCGGCTTCGGCCGCAACGGCTTCACATTCGAGAACCTGCCCGAGGCGATCGAGATGCTCATGGCGTTGCACGACGAAGGCGTCATCGACATCGTCGGACAGTGGAGCCACCTCGCCGTCGCCGACGCGCCGGACAACGCCGACTTCGTCGAACAGACCGAAACACAGATCGCACGGTTCGAAGCGTTCACGCAGCGCCTCAACGACGCGGGCATCGAACCAAGAATCCGGCACCTGGCGAACACGGCGGCCACATTGAGCCGCCCGGAAATCCACTACGACCTCGTGCGACCGGGCGTCGCGCTCTACGGCTACGAGGCGGACCCGGCGATGGGCAGACCCGAACAGTACGGGCTCAAACCGGCGATGACCCTGCAGGCGCAACTGAGCTCCGTCAAAGACGTCGACGAGAACAGCGGACTGTCCTACGGACGCATCTACCTGACGGAAGCGCGCACAAGCGTCGCGATCGTACCGGTCGGCTACGCGGACGGCATCCACCGTTCGGCATCCGGATCCGACGAACGCGGCGCGCTCGGCCGCACGATGCCCGGCGGCCCGGTACGCGTCATGACGAAGGACGGCCCACGCCTCATGCGCGTGAGCGGACGCGTCTGCATGGACCAGTTCATCATCGACCTGCACGGCATGGCCGACGACCTCGGCGTCGCGATCGGCGACACCGTCGAACTCTTCGGCCCCGGCCGCGGCGAGGCATACGCCGAACCGACCGCCGACGACTGGGCTCGCGCCGCAGACACGATCAGCTACGAGATCTTCACATGCCTGCGCAACCGCGTACCACGCCTCTACGCGCACGCGACGGACGTCCTGTCCACCGAGGACCTCGACAGGCTCGACCCCGCAAGCATCCTGTAACGCGTCCAGCGCCCGGGCACACCACGGCGGACGATGGGGGAGACGATGAGCGAACAGACAGCGCACAGCGCACACGAAGGATACACCGAACACGACATCGCGCGATGGGCGCCCGAAGCACCCAAATCAGGCGGCCGTACCGCGTTCGAACGCGACCGCGCGCGCCTCATCCACTCATCGGCACTGCGCAGGCTCGGCGCGAAAAGCCAGATCCTCGTCGCCGGAACCGACGACTTCGCACGCACACGCCTCACCCACACGCTCGAAGTCGCACAAATCGGACGGCAGATCGCGAAAATGCTCGGCTGCGACCCCGACGTCGTCGACTGCGCATGCCTCGCACACGACCTCGGACACCCACCATTCGGGCACAACGGCGAACGCGCGCTCGCGGCGCTCGCGAACAACATCGGCGGATTCGAAGGCAACGCACAGACCTTCCGCCTGCTCACGCGCCTCGAACCGAAAGTGTTCTTCAGGGACGGGCGTTCCGCGGGCGTCAACCTCACACGCGCATGCCTCGACGCGGCCGTCAAATACCCATGGGACCACGCGCACGCCGACGCCCACCCGAAAGGCGAACGCAGCCGCAAATTCGGCGTGTACCCGGACGACATCGACGCCTTCCTGTGGCTCAAGGAAGGCGCACCGGAAGCGACGGTGCCGCTCGAAGGGCAGATCATGGACCTCGCCGACGACATCGCGTACAGCGTGCACGACGTCGAGGACGCGGTCGCGACCGGCGCGGCCGACCTGACGGCGTTGCGCAGCCCCCGCACCATCGACGCGATCGTCGACGAAATCATCGCATGGTACGGCAGCCAATGGGACCCGGATGGCCTCGTGCGCGCATTCGGCAGGCTCGAATCAATCGGCGCGTTCCCCGAAACCTTCGACGGTTCGCGGCGCGCACTCGCGCAACTCAAGAACGTCACGAGCATGCTCATCGGCAGGTTCGCGCTGAGCGTCGAAGCGGCGATGCGCGCGGCCCACGGACCCGGCGCGCTCACACGGTACGCGTGCGCGCTCGAAGTCCCGTACGAGACACGGTATGAGATCCTCGTACTCAAAGGCATCGCCGTGCACTATCTGATGGAACCACGCGACCATTCCCCGATGAAAGAGGACGAACAGCGAATCGTGACCGACCTTGTGGAAACAATCGTCAACGACACGTCGACGCCGCCGTTCGCGCTCGAACGTGTGTTCTGGGAGGACTGGATGCGTGCGGAGACCGACGGCGAACGGCTGCGTGTCGCGATTGACGAGGTCGCGAGCCTCACCGATGCGTCGGCGATGACGATGCATACGCTGCTGTGTTCGTGAACGGGACGTGGTACGCGGCGCGACGGCTGATATGATGTTGGCTCATGGCGGGCTTGATCAGACAAGAGGACATCGACAAGGTAAGGAACGCGGCCGATCTGTACGACATCGTGTCCGCAAGCGTGAAACTCAATCCGGCGGGCGTCGGATCGTTCTCCGGACTGTGCCCGTTCCATGACGAGAAGACACCGAGCTTCTATGTGCGCCCATCGATGGGCCTGTGGCACTGCTTCGGCTGCGGACGCTCCGGCGACGTCTTCGGCTACGTGCAGGAGCGTGAGAACCTCGATTTCCCGGACGCCGTCGAACTGCTCGCCGACAAATACCACATCGAGCTGCGGCGCGAGGCGGGACGCGGCAACGACAACGCGCGCAAAGGCTCGAAACGCACACGTCTGCTCGAGATGAACGAGGAGGCGCAGCGTTTCTTCACCGAACAGCTCAAGACACCGGAGGCGCTCCCCGCGCGCCAACTGCTCGGCGGACGCGACTTCAGCCAGGAGGACTGCGCGAGGTTCGGTTGCGGCTACGCGCCACAGGGATGGGACAACCTCGTGCGCCACCTCGCGAACAAAGGCTACACACAGCAGGAGATGCTCGACGCGGGACTCGCGCGCCAAGGGCAGCGCGGCATCTACGACTACTTCCGTGGGCGTGCGACATGGCCGATCCGTGATTCGACGGGACGCACACTCGGCTTCGGCGCGCGCAAGCTCTACGACGACGACCAGATCGGCGCGAAATACATCAACACACCGGACACGCAGCTCTACCACAAGAACCAGGTGCTCTACGGCATCGACCTCGCGAAGGACGCCATCGTCAAGAAACGGCAGGTCGTCATCGTCGAAGGCTACACCGACGTCATGGCGATGCACCTCGCAGGCATCGACACGGCCGTCGCGACATGCGGCACGGCATTCGGCGAAGAGCACGCGAAAATCGTGCGCAGGCTCATCCACGACGATTCACTCGGCGCGGTGCAGCTCGTCGGACCACTCAAAGTCGAAGGACAGGCGCTCAGCTCGCGCATCGTCTTCACGTTCGACGGCGACGCCGCCGGGCAGAAGGCGGCATTGCACGCGTTCGGCCTCGACACGGCGTTCCTGTCGCAGACCTTCGTCGCCGTCGCCGACGACAACCTCGACCCGTGCGACCTGCGCATCCAACGCGGCGACGAAGCATTGCGCGCGCTCATCGAGAATGCGAAACCACTGTATGACTTCGTCCTGTCCGCCGCCGTCAACCGTTTCGACACGACATACACGACGGGGCGCATGGGCGCCGTCAAGGCGACCGCGCCACTCATCGCGCAGATCCGCGACCGTTCGTTGTGGGACATGTACGCACGCAAGGAGGCGCGTGCAATCGGCGTCGACCTCGACGTCATGCGGCACGAAGTCATCGAAGCGCGCAAAACGATGCGGATCCGCGATGAAGACGCGTACGCGCCCAAACGCAACCGCTACGCGCGCGCCGCGGAAAGCGGACAGCAGGAGCCGACGGCCGTGCAGGTGCGCCTCATCGAGCAGGCGAACGCGGAACGGCAGACGTTCTACCGCATCCCCGATCCGGTGTTCATCTGCGAACAGCAGTTCATGGCGACGCTCATCCAAATACCGCGCGCAATCAACGCGGAACTGTTCCGCGGACTCAACGTGCACTGTTTCCAGACGCCCGTGTTCCAATCGATGTACCAGGCCGTCGACGTCGCGGGCGGGCTGCCGCCGGACTCGGCGACACAGCAGCAGTGGTTCGGGCATCTGCTCGACGCGGGCGGCCCGATGCTCGGACAGGTCATCAACGAACTCGCCGTCATGCCATTGCCGCTCAAGTTCGACGAAGGCGCCGTGCAGCGCGAACAGGACACGAACGGCGGTGCGGGCGTCGCCGCGCAGCCGCTGTGCGAAGCGAGCCAAGCGGAACGGCAGTACGCGAACCAACTGCTCGCGAAACTCCTCGACGCCGGCTACATGCGCACGATCGAACAGACGAAGCACCGCATCGCGCACGTGCAGGATTCGAAACAGCAGATCGAACTGCTCGGCATATTGCAGCATCTCGAGACCGCGAGGAAGGAACTCAAGGCGAGCATCTTCGGCGGATGACGGTGCGCGGTGCGTGTAGACCGTGTGTGGTGTGCGTATGTCGTGTGAGGTGTGTGGTGTGCGTCGTGCGCGTACGTGTGCATGGCCGAGCGCACACGTTCGCAATCGTGAAAACGTCGGCGTCCGAACGTAATGATTGCAAGAGATGCGGAGTGAACATCGGCGGAAACGGTCGGAAAACACCACGCCGAATCGTTGCAATGGGGCGATTTCGTGTAGGATGGACCTGTTTTGCAAATGTGTTCTGGAGGATGAATGCGGCAACGGGTGCTCACGTTCATGCGCAGCGAGACCATATTGATCGTCGCGTCCATACTCGCGTTGATATCATGCTTCATCGTGCCACCCGACGGCGAATACGGCGGCTACGTGCACGTGAGCACGATCTCACAGCTCATATGCCTCATGCTCGTCGTCGCGGGCTTCCAACGCATCGGCGTGTTCAGGATCATCGGCGCGAGTCTGCTGCGGCGTGTGCACACCGCGCGCGGCCTCGTGCTCACGTTGCTCTCGCTCACGTTCTTCTCATCGATGTTCATCACGAACGACGTCGCATTGCTCACGTTCGTGCCGTTCGGACTCGCCGTGCTCACCATGGCGCACATGGAGGACCGCGCGATCATCGTATGCGCGCTCATGACCGTCGCCGCGAACACCGGCAGCATGCTCACACCGGTCGGCAACGCGCACAACCTCTACTTCAAAGCGCTCACCGGGATGAGCACGGGACGCTTCCTCGAAATCATGGCGCCATACTCGGCGCTCGCGGCGGTGCTGCTCGTCATCGTCACGGCCGTCGTGTTCCGCGGGCGCACAATCACCGAATTCGAAGGGATGGACAGCAAAGGCATCGAACGCGGCGTGCTCGCGCCCGACTCGTCGCGCGCACAGCCGGACGAGATCAAAGTCACCGGCTACGGTGCGGGATACGGCGGATGGCGTGCGATCGTGTACACGGTCGTGTTCCTCGTGTGCGTGCTCGCGGTGAGCGACATCGTACCGTTGTGGGTCATGTGCGTCGTCACTGTGGTGGCAATGCTCGTGTGCGACAGGCGTTCGTTCGCGCACGCGGACTGGGGGTTGCCGCTCACGTTCATCATGTTCTTCATCTTCATCGGCAACATGAAGCGCGTGCCGGAATTCGCAGGGATCGCACAGGCGTTCGTCGGGCAGCATCCGCTCGAAGTGTCGATCATCTCGAGCCAGATCATCAGCAACGTGCCGACGTCGTTGCTGTTGTCCGGGTTCTGCGACGAATGGGTGCCGCTCATCATCGGCACGAACATCGGCGGCATGGGCACGCTCATCGCGTCGATGGCGTCGCTCATCACCTACAAGAACTACGCTCGCGCCTATCCGCACGAGAAGAGCCGATATCTGGCCGTGTACACCGCCGTGAGCGTGCTGTTCCTGCTGCTGCTCTACGGCCTCGCGCTCATCATCGAGTAGCGTGCGGCGTCCGGTTTGGCAGGTGGCGGCGGTGGGCCGGGACGCCGCCGGGCTGTTTTGCGTCCGGCTTCGCAGATGGTGCCGGTGGGCCGGGACGCTGCGGGTTGTTCGGCCGGTGTGGTCTGCGGTTCGGGATGTAACTGGGCTGTTTAGCGGGTGGCTTCGTAGATGACGCCCGCGGTCTGGGACGCTGTGTCCGTTTCAGCAGATAGCGCCTACTGTTCGGGGCACAACCGGGCTGTTTTGCGTCCGGCTTCGCAGATGGTGCCGATGATTCGGGACGCAAATGAGTGGCGTGGCGGGTGGTTTCGCAGGTGGTGCCTGTGGTTCGGCGCGCTGCGGATCATGGGCATGCGGGTGGTGGGACCATTCCGGACGGTGCGCTATACTGATTCAGGTTTGGCCCCGTAGCTCAGCTGGATAGAGCATGTGACTTCTAATCTCAAGGTCGACGGTTCGAGCCCGTCCGGGGTCACGGCCAGGGATGGCGCATGCGTCATCCCTTTTTGCATATGTACCTAGGCCTTTGCGTCCGGAGTTGTAGGCGGCTCCGGCGGTTCGGGACGTAAAAGGGCGCATTTGCGGGTGGTTTGGCAGGTGCGGCCGATGGTTTGGGATGCTGTCCGTTTTTGGCGGCTGACAGCTGCGGATCTGGACGCAAAAGGGTGGGTTTGCAGGTGGGATTGCAGCTGTGAGCTGTGACGTGGTGGTGGTGAAGGCGAATCCGTGCACAGTGGCACAACGCACAGCAGCACAGCACACTGGGATGGGAAAGGCGGTGCGGTCCAGACAATGGGCCGCACCGCCTCTTCTTCATGCCTGCCGCCGCTGCGCGCGCACACGTACAGCCGCTCGCAACCGCTAGAACGTGAGCACGACTTTGCCGAACAGATTCCCCGACATGACGCGCGCGAACGCGTCCTTCGCGTATTCGGCCGGATATGTCGCGTCGATGACCGGGTGCAGGTTCGCGTGTTCGACGAAGCGCAGCATGCGTGCGAAGTCGTCACGCGAGCCCATCGTGTTGCCTTGGATGCGGATGTCCTGGAAGAACACACGTGTCAGTTCGGCGCCTGGTTGGTCGCCACTCGTCGCGCCGCATGTGACGACCGTCCCTCCGGGTCGTACCGAACGGATCGAATGGCTCCATGTGACCGATCCGACCGAGTCGAGCACGGCGTCGACCTTGTGTGGCAGGCGTTCGCCGACGCGCACGGCGACGTCCGCGCCGATGCGCCGTGCGACGTCGAGTTTCTCCGCGCTGCGCGACGTCACGAACACTTCGAGTCCCGCTGCGTGCGCAAGCTGGATCGCCGCACTTGAGACGCCGCCGCCGGCGCCTTGGATGAGGACGCTGTCTCCCGGCTGCACTTGTGCGCCGTGGTCACATGAGAACAGCATCGAATACGCGGTGAGCCAGCTTGTGCCGAGCGCGGCCGCTTCCTCGATCGTGCAGTTCGCCGGTTTCGCGAAGAGGTTCGCCGCGGGCACTTGCGTTTCGTCGGCCATCGTTCCCGGGTATTTCTCCGAGAGGATCGTGCGCCGTTCACCTGCGAGCACACCCGCGCCGTCCGCTCCGACGACGGTGTACGCGACGACTTCGTCGCCCGCCTTGAGTCCCGTATGCCCCTGTGGTTCCTCCTCGAGGACACCGCACACGTCGGTGCCGAGGATCATCGGCGTCATGTCCGCGGACAGTCCCACCCCCTTGAGCGACCAGATGTCATGATGGTTGATCGATACCGCGCGTGTGCGGATACGTGTCCACCCGTATGGCAGCGGCGTCTGCGGCAGTTCGCCCACCGCGAGCGCGTCCAACGGTCGATCCGGATTGATGTCCTGTACGTATACGGCTCGCATATGCCGCTCCTTCGCGTCTGTCCGTGCGACCTTTTCACGGCCGTCATCCGTCATTCTAACGCGGCGCCCCGCGGCCCGGCAGGACGACACACTATAATATGGTTCGCGAGACGCACACCTGCGTCCGTTGGACGAGACCGTAAGGATTTGATCAGGCTCATGACCGGCGACATTCTGGCGAACATGCATGCTCCCGCGGATGTGAAGGGGCTCGACGGGGGCGAATTGGAGGCCCTGTGCGCGCAGATCCGTGCGACGCTCATCGAGTTCGGCAAACGCCATGGCGGCCATATCGGCTCCAATCTCGGCCTCATCGAGGCGTGTGTCGCGTTGCACCGTGTGTTCGAGTCGCCGTTCGACAAGATCGTGTTCGACGTCTCCCATCAGAGCTATGTCCATAAGATGCTCACGGGGCGCGCGCAGGCGTTCCGCGAAGCCGCGCTGTTCGGTACGGTGACGGGGTTCACGAACCCATCCGAAAGCGGCCATGACATGTTCGTGCTCGGGCATACGGGCACGTCGGTTTCGCTCGCATGTGGGCTTGCGAAGGAGCGCGACATGCTGCGCGCGGCGGCGGAGACGCCGCAGACGGGCAATGTCATCGCCGTCATCGGCGATGGCGCGCTCAGTTCGGGCATCGCGTTCGAGGGGCTCAACAATGCGGCCGCGCAGGGCGGCAACCTCATCATCGTGTTCAACGACAATGAGATGTCGATCGCCGACAACCAGGGTGGCATGTATGCGACGCTCGCCGAGATGCGCGCGTCGCATGGACGTTCGGATGTGAACCTGTTCCGTGGGTTCGGCCTTGACTACCGCTATCTTGAGGATGGCAACGATGTGCACGCGCTTGTGCGTCTGTTCGAGGAAGTGAAGGACATCGACCATCCGATTGTTCTGCACATCCATACGACGAAGGGTCTTGGCTTGGACGCCGAGGATGCCGCGCATGGCATCGAGGAAGGGCGGTGTGAGGCGAATCATTGGCAGGCGCCGATCGCTGACGAGCATAAGCCGCTTGGCGCGCGCAAATACTATGGGCGGATCGCGATGGCGTCGCTTGAGCGCCGCTTCGATGCGGAGCCTGGGCTTGTCGTCATCTCACCGGCGACGCCGGGTTCGAACGGCATCACACAGGAATTCCGTGCACGTGCGGGCGCGCATTATGTGGATACCGGCATAACCGAGGAGCATGCGGTCGCGTTCGCGTCGGGGCTTGCGAAGGGCGGCGGCCGCCCGGTCGTCGCGACGTCCGCGACGTTCTTCCAGCGGGCCTTCGACCAATTGCAGCAGGAGCTCGCGCTCAACGGCACACCGGTGACGTTGCTGTCGTTCGGCGGCGGCATATCGGATGCCGACAACACGCATTCGGGGGCCTTCGACGTCACGATGTTCGGCAACATCCCCGGATTGCGCTGCCTGGCGCCGACGTCACGGCAGATGTTCCTCGACATGCTCGCATGGGCGACGTCCGCGGACAACACGGCGCCGACGCTCATCCGCGTGCCCGGCAACGCAATCCTCGACGCGGAGCGTGCGGGGGTCCTCGATCCACAGATGACGGCCGAACCGCAGCGCACCGACGCGGACGCGCCGTGGAGCGGCTACCGCATCGACCATGACGGCTCCGGTGTGGCCGTCATCGGCCTCGGCAACGCCTATGCGTGCGCGAAGGCCATCGTCGAACGGCTCGCCGCGCCGGTGGATAAAGGCACGCCTGCAATCGACGCGACCCTCATCAACCCGTTGCAGTTCTCGACACTCGACGAGGCGACGCTCGCATCGCTCGCGCCTAAACACCGCGTCGTCGTCACACTCGAGGACGCGCAGCTTGAAGGCGGCTGGGGTGAGAAAATCACCGCATACTATGCGAACGAGATGCCCGACGCCGGCATGCATGTCCTCAATTTCGGCGCCGACAAGGAGTTCACCGACCGCACGCCGCTCGCCGAGCTCAATTCGCGCTACCATATGACGCCTGACGCCATCACCGACGCGATCCGCGCACTGCTGCGATAGCTTCTAGCGCCCCACGGGGCATCGCGATGTGAGACGCGACAAGCGCCGGCGGCCGTCCAACGCGCCGGGTCGGCGTACAGTGGAACACGATGCAACCACCCGTCCACATCTTTGCGGAGGTAACAATGACAGCCAGCAAGCCCGAAGTGGCCGTGATCATGGGATCGGCCAGCGACTGGGAGACGATGAAGCACGCGTGCGAGATGCTCGACCGCTTCGGCGTCCCGTATCTCAAGCAGGTCGTGTCCGCGCATCGCACGCCCGAGCTCATGGGTGAGTTCGCCCATGCTGCGCGCGCGAACGGCATCAAGGTCATCATCGCCGGAGCCGGCGGAGCCGCGCATCTGCCGGGCATGGTCGCCGCGCAGACGACGCTTCCCGTCATCGGCGTGCCAGTGCAGTCGCATGCGCTCTCCGGATGGGATTCGCTGCTGTCGATCGTGCAGATGCCGGGCGGTATCCCCGTCGCGACGACGGCGATCGGCAAGTCAGGCGCGACGAACGCAGGCCTGCTCGCCGTAAGCATGCTCAGCATGGCCGACGAACGCCTCGCGCATGCACTCGACGACTACCGTGAGGAACTCAAGAAGAAGGTGGACGAATCCAATGCCAAGCTTGTCTGAGGAAACGAACGGCGCCGTCGACATGCTCGCGCCGGGCGCGACGATTGGCATCGTCGGCGGCGGACAGCTCGGCCGTATGATGGCGCTCGCCGCGAAATACATGGGATTCCGCGTCGGTACGCTCGACCCGACCGAGGATTGCCCGACCGCGCAGGTCGCCGACTTCCAGATTGTCGCCGACTATGACGACACCGCCGCGATCCGCGAACTCGCCGACCGCAGTGACGTGCTCACGTACGAATTCGAGAACGTCGACGCCGACGCGCTCGACGCGGTGCGCGACCGCGTCGCGATTCCACAGGGCACCGACCTGCTGCGCGTGACGCAGAACCGCATCGCCGAAAAGACGTTCATCAACGACCATGGCATCGCGACCGCGCCTTGGGCGCCTGTGCGCAACCACGCCGAACTCCTCGCCGCGCTCGATGAGATCGGATACCCGGCCGTCCTCAAGACGGCCGAAGGCGGCTACGACGGCCACGGCCAAATCGTGCTCACGAGCGCCGACGACCTCGAACAGGTCTGGCCCGACGACGCGTTCCCGACCGCGATCCTCGAAGGCTTCGTCGACTTCGCGTATGAGGCGTCGATCCTCGTGAGCGGCAACGGCGGCGACTATGTGACGTTCCCGGTCGTGCGCAACATCCACTGCGACAACATCCTGCACAAGACGATCATGCCGGCGCCGATGGATGGTGCGATGCAGCAGGAGGCGCGCGCGCTCGCGGTCGAACTCGCGAAGGGCTTCGAACTCGCGGGCACGCTCGCGATCGAACTGTTCGTCTGCGCGGACGGCACGCTCATCGTCAACGAGCTCGCGCCACGTCCGCACAATTCGGGGCATTACACGATCGAGGCGTGCGATTTCGACCAGTACGACCTGCATGTGCGCGGCATATGCGGATGGCCGCTCGCGCAGCCGCAGCAGCTCACACCGGCGGCCGTCATGGTCAACGTGCTCGGCCAGCATGTCGAACCGACGCGCGCGGCGATCGCCGACCATCCCGAATGGCATGTGCACGATTATGGCAAGGCCGAGGCGAAGCACAACCGCAAGATGGGGCATATCACCGTCCTGACCGACGACGTGGAGCGTACGGTCGCCGGCCTCGACGCGACCGGCTGCTGGGCGGACATCACCGACCGCGGCTGAACACGCACACGGTTCGTGTGCGTTCCGTGTGTATCGGCGCACATGTGCCACGCCCGCGCCCGACGCCGTGTAGTATCATGGACGCCCGCGGACAACGCCACCACCTGATGATGGTGCGCACGACCGGCAGCGTCATTGGAAAGGAGCACCTCGACCGCATGCGCAATACACGGCAGAAGGATGTGATCCGCGAATCGCTCGCGCATACGGACGGGTTCGTCTCCGCGCAGCGGTTGCATGAACGCCTTGAGGACGACGGTGAGCATATCTCGCTCGCGACCGTCTACCGTCAGCTCAACGCGATGGAGGAGCAGGGGCTCGTCGACACGGTTCGCATGAACGGCCAACAACTGTTCCGTTTGTGCAGTGACGACCGCCACCACCACCATCTCGTCTGTGTGTCGTGCGGCAAGACCGTCGAGATCGATCCGCCGAGTGAGGCATGGCTGAGGAACGTCGCCGATACGTATGGGTTCACGATCGAATCCCATACGCTTGAGGTGTTCGGCCTGTGCGCCGACTGCCGTAGGAAGGGCGACGCCGGGGATTCCACGGACACCGATTGATGGAGAGAGCGGCAAGTGGGTGTGCACGAGGATTCGTGCACACCCACTTCTGTATTGCCATGGTGTTGGTGGCGGTGGGCCATGTTGCCCGGCACGTTTTTCCGCAGTGCGATACGCTACGGCGCCTCCCACCGCACTGCGGAAAACAGGTTCGCGCTGAGTGGTCACTCCTGGGCGTGTTGGGTCGGCGCATCCTTCGGGGCCGTGTCCGCGTCAGGTTCCTTGTCCGGTTTGGCCGGTTGGGCGTCCGTTTTCCTGGCGTCCGACGTATTGGTGGTCGATTTCTTCTTGTCTGATTGTTTGTCGTCCGATTTCTTCGGTTTGAAGCTCGACAGCATGCCGAGTGCGCCGCGGAACGTGAGCGTCGGCAGATATGCGCGCACGATCGCGATGCCGAGGTTCGCGAGGAGCGCCGAATCCGGGTAGCAGATGTAGACCGGATGTTCGGACGGTTGGAACTTCTTCTTGAAGTTGTAGAGCGATTTGAACCCGTACACGGGCTCGAGCAGGTCCGCGACGAGCGCGAGCGAATGCTGGAGCATGACGGTGCCGTCGATGTTCGACGTGTCGTCCGGTTTCGCGTCCGATGCGCTGTGCAGTCCGGTGAGCGGCGCCGCGGACAACGAGATGAACCTGATCTGCTCGTCCGGATGTTCGACGCCCCAATCATGCATCCGCTGCGCCATACGCGCGATGAGGAACTCCATGATGCCGTTGTAGCTGCCGATGCGGTAGCGCATGAAATCAAGCGTCCAGCCGATGACACGGCCGTTGTGCCATGTCGGCAGCCAGCTCGTGACCGCCTGCACGACGCCGTCGCCGTCGATCGCGTAGAGCACCTGCACGCGCGGGTCCTTGAGCTCCTCGACACCACCGAGCGTGAACTTCATCTCCGGCAATGCCTTGCCTTGCGACCATTGGTCGGAGATCTCCTGGATCTGCTCCTGCACGTCGGCCGGCGCATCCTCATAGGTGCCCATCTCGTCGGTGATGCCTTCGCGCTTCGCCTTGTTGATCGCCGTGCGCACATCCTGCCACTTCTTGCCGGTCGTCTTCCAGCTTTGCGGGTCGATGACCATCTCGTCGCCGACCATGATCGAATGCCAGCCGAGCTTCGCAAGATGGTCGCGCGCCGGCTCATGCACCGCGTAGAACACCGGCGACCATGAATGGTCGCGGCAGAAGCGCGCGAACTCGTCGAGATCGCTCATCCATTCCTCCGGATCGCCGAACGGTCCCGTCGTCGTCAACGCGATATGGTTGAGCACACGGTATGCGACCGCGGACCGTTTCGTGCCCGAAAGCCAGTATTCGTTGCCTTCCCAAGTCGCCATGAAGCTCATCGACTCACCACCATGCTCGACGAGCTCCTCGGCACGCGCATGCGCCTTCCTGTCATAGTCGATCGTCGCGTTGAGCCATGCGAACGCGACGACGACGAACACGATCCAGAACATGACGCCGACGCCTTGGTAGACGAACGACGCGAGGGGCGTGTCCGGTACGAACGCGAGACGCGTGTTCGTCAGGAACCCGACCGGCAGGAAACGCCCCGACAATTCGGCGAGCAGGACGCGTAGCCCGGGACGTGGCATGAAATCATCGCCGCGCACGAGCCCGAAGACGAGATAGATCGCCGCACAGACGACGAACGTCGCCGCAAGGACGAACAGGCCGATGCGCAGCGGACGCTCCTTCGTGCGAATCGAGAACGCAGGCAGCTCGATGATGAGCACGATTGCATAGATGAGCGGGACAAGTGTGTTGATGAGGCACGTCTCAAGCGCGCGGCCCGAGAACGGCATCGCCGCGTTCGCGGCAACCGACGGCATGACGACGTAATAGCACACCGTGATCACGGCGGACGCGATATAGAAGACGATGCTGCACACCGCCGCCGTACGCCGGCCAAGATAGACACCCCATGCGAGCGCGACCATCACGAGGAGCGGCAGCACCGAGCGGATCAGGTCGCCCGTCATGCTCGCGCGCATGAGCTCGTACTGTTCGAAGCAGCCGTTCGTGATATGGCCATGCATGCATGATGCGAGCTTGCCGGTGTTGACCGACGCGGGGGAGAGCACCCAGGCGAGTCCGGTGAGCGGGCCGGCATGCGAACGCGACGTCGCGGCGACGATCGGGCCGAGCGCGAGCACGATGCCGATCGAGCCGAGGACGCGGCGCACTTCCGCGGAACTGCTGTACTGCCAATGCCATGCGTCGTCCTCGATCGGCGGACCCGCCATCGCCCGGCCGATGAGCTGGCCGGCGACCGCGGCGACGAGCATGCAATAGTCGCCCGGGTTGCCGCCATAGAGCAGGACGACGAGGATCGCCGTATAGCCGATGAGGCGTATGCGGCGGCGCCACTGTTGGTAGGCGAACGCCGTCGATGCGAACAGGGCCCCAACGACAAGCACGAGCGGCGACAACGTGAACGACACATGGTAGATGATCGCCTTGTCCTGCAACAACGTATTGAACCCCGCGCACAGCAGCAGGCCGAGCACGACGCCGATCGCCGCGCTCGCGAGCGCCGATCCGACCGTGCGCCACACGCCCATCATCGGTTCGGCGATGCACAGCATGCACAGGATGAGAAGCGCCTCGACGATGAGTTGGAACACGCCGCGTGTCAGGATGAGCGACGGCATGAGGTGCGCGATGTCGAACGCGCCGAGCGTCGTGTCCATCGACGCGTACGGCAATGTGCGGTGCCGCACCGCGTATGCGAGCCACCAGCACACATTGATGACGACGAATCCGAACGTCGTCCATAGCGCGAAACGTTGCTCATGCGCCCATTGGCGCAGGTCGTGCGCGAGTTGCGCGCCGACGCCGTCGCCGTTCGCATGCGGCCTCGCCTTCGGTTGTGCGTTCATCGCAGCACCTCGATTCCTGGATTCGTCTCCATCGTGTCCATCCTCCCGTCGTCCTCGTCCTTCCCTCGGCCGGAGCCCGCCGCGAGGCCCATGCGGTCGCACAGCCATGGCAGCGCCGCGTCGAGCGTGGCGTTGACGGCGCGCCAATCATGTCCGGCACCTTTGGCCTTGATCCGCACGACCGTCCATCCGGCCTTGGTCGCTTCGTTTCCAATCGTAGCGATGTTCGCCATCGATACGACGTCCTTTTCTCCCGCCGCCAGAATCATCAGCTGGTCCGACGGGGCGTGCGCGCGCAGCGCGTTGACGGGGACCTGCCGTTCATAGGCGGCGCGGTCGCCGCCGAAATACCCGTCGACCATCGCGTCGACGCCGCCGGCGTTCGGCGCGAGCTCGCCGTCGACGGCGAGCACATTGCCGTAGATGAGCGGATGGTTCGGGCCGATCTGCGTCGAACAGGTGCCGCCCTGCGAGAAGCCGCCGATCGTCCAATCCCGCGCGTCGTCGCTCACCGGCAGGTGTGTGCGGATCCAATCGGGCACGTCCTTCGTCAGATACGTCTCGGCGTTGCCGTATTTGACCGTGTCCGCGCACAGCGAATTGCGCGTCATCGACGTGTTCTGGTCGGGGGAGACGACGATCGGCGCAAGCCCGTTGTGCGCGTGCGCGTACCTCGTCAGGACGTCGATTGTGTTGCTCGCGGTGAAATAGCGTGTGGGGCTGCCCGGCTGCCCGGCGAGCATGACGATGACGGGCAGCCGTGGCGGTCGTTTCGCGAGCGCCGACGGCGGCAGCCAGACGAGCGCCTTGCGCGCGGCGAACTTCGACGCGGGGTTCGCAATGTCGGCCGACAGCAGACGGCCTTCCTTCGCGGGTGTCTGCGTATGCGCGTCGACGTCGCGGTTCCATTCGGGTATGGAAACCGTGTCAAGCGAGACGTCGGACGCGGTGATGTACGGATACGGCGAATAGTCGACGAGTGAACCGATCGTCTGGTATTCGCCGTAGATCATGTTGATGCGCACCGCCGTCGTGACGAACGTGAGCGGCACCATGACGATCGCAAGCACGCGCCGCCAGCCGCGCGCCGCGACCGCGGCCGCGATGAAGAACCCAAGGACGAGGAATCCGATCGCCGACGAGATGATGACATCCCAACCCAATTCGACACCGAACAGGACGATGCCGTCCGAGATGAACCATACGATCGCACCGCCGACGCCGCCCACGGCGAGCGCGGCGGCCCATTCGCGCATCAGGCGCCTGCGCGCGTGGCGACGCATCTGCGTGACACTGAGCACAATGAGCGCGGCGAGCGTCGCGATGAAGAACAGCGCGGGGAACCAACCGGTCGTGATACGGACCGCGTACAGCTCCTCCCATACGGCGATGGAAGCCATGTCGTCGTCCTCCTTCGTCCACGCGGCATTCGGCGCGGACCGTACACACTGTAGCGGCACATGCCTACGCGTCCGCATCGCGCACAGCCCAGCGCACAGCGTATTGTCAGCTTGTCGGAGGAAAATGGACGCGGCTTTTTCACATACGACCCACGACACGAACGAACCATCTGGAGCGGCACATAGTGGACAACGGACAACAGCGACAGGACAACGAGATCGAGGAACTCTCGATCCGCACAATCAACCCGGACGACAGCGGCGGCGCGCAGCGCACCCACGGGACGCGCACCGCGCGCGCGATATGGGCGGTCGTATACGCGGTGCTCTTCCTGCTCGTCGACTACGCGTCGCTCGCGATCATGCAGTGGGGCGTCGCACTCACGTCGACGCGTGTACAACTGTCCAGCACAGGCGAGAACCTCGGCACGATGTGGCACAAAATGGTCACGCAAGGCAACTGTGTGCTGCTGCTCAACCTCATCATCATCGCACTCGTCTACCTCATGCTGCTCATGGCGACGAACCGGTTCTGGATAGCGACGCCGATCCTGCTGTCGGCGGCGGCCGTCATCGCGGCGACCGAGAAGATGAAGATCGCGACACGCTACGAGGCGATCCTGCCATCCGACCTCAACTTCCTCGGGAAGAACACCGGCGACCTGATGAAGTTCCTGCCACCCGAAGCGCCGATGATCTTCGGCATCGCGGCGGCCATCATCGTCGTCTCGATCGTCGCATCGGTCATCTGCGCACACTTCGACCCACGCCACGGCGCGCTCATCGCGGGCGGCAACAACGCGGTCGGCGCATGCGTGCGCGTACTGCTCGTGCTCGCGCCCGCGCTCGCGATCGGCGGCTACGGGCAGTCCGTCGGTGTCGTCGACTCGTGGGGATACCACGTCTCGCGCGGCATGGGCGACAAACCATCGATGTGGGATTCGGTCTACGACGCGCAACGCAACGGCGTCGTCGTCTCGTTCCTGCGGCAGGTCGACCCGAAGGTCATGGACATGCCGGCGACGTACAGCAAGGAGACGATGGACGAGGTCGCGGCACGCTACCGCAAGGACGCCGCGCGGATCAACGAGACACGTACGCATTCGCTCGACGACAGCACCGTCATCTACGTGCTGTCGGAATCGTTCTCCGACCCCACGCGTGTGCCCGGCGTCGAACTCAACAAGGACCCGATGCCGAACATCCGCAAGATCAAAGGGGAGACGACAAGCGGCCTCATGCTCTCATCCGGATACGGCGGCGGCACCGCGAACCTCGAATACATGGGATTGACCGGATTGAGCATGGCCAACTTCGACGCGTCCCTCACAAGCCCATACCAGCAGCTCGTGCCGGGCGCATGCTGGACGCCGAGCGTCAACCAGCTGTGGGGGCCGCCGGAGAACTCGATCGGGCTGCACCCGTACGAACCGAGCATGTATTCGCGTGAGACGAACTACAAGAAACTCGGATTCTCACACTTCTACGCGCTCAAAGGCGACGACATCATCTCGCACCAGGACAGGATCGACGATTCACCATACGTCTCCGACGAAGCGACCTACGAGAGCACAATCGAGGAACTGAAGAAAACGGACGGCAACCAGTTCCTCCAAGTCATCACGATGCAGAACCACATGCCGTACAACGACTGGTACACCAACAACGAATTCGAAGTACACGACGCGGACGGTTCGACGAAACCACTCACCGACAAGGAGAAGAAGTCGATCCGCACGTATGCGAAAGGCATGGAACTGACCGACGACGCGACACTCAAGTTCCTTGAGGAACTCGACGACATCGACAAACCGGTCACCGTCGTGTTCTACGGCGACCATCTCCCCGGCATCTACGCGACGGCGGGCGCGGACACGAAGAACTCGATCGACCTTCATCTGACCGACTACTTCATCTGGTCGAACAAGGCGTCATGGAGCCATGACACGAAGATCGACGACAGCGCGTACTCGTCGCCGAACTTCTTCATCGCGCAGGCGGCGGAACAGATGAACGCGAAAGTCTCCCCATACATCGGTTTCCTCACGCTCATGCACGAGCATGTGGCCGCGATGGAACCCCCGGTCGTCAACACAATCCAAGGATGGGACCGCATCCCCGAAGGACAGGCGATCTACCTTGGCCAGGACGGCAAGCCGATGAGCGTTGCGGACATGGACGCGGCGACGAAGCAGCTGCTCGACGACTACAAGCTCATCCAATACGACATCACCGCGGGCGCGAACTACCTCAAGGACACCGACTTCATGTCACTCCCGAAGTAGTCGGCGGCCGCGGCGGTGCCGCAATAGACAGCCGTCTACAACGCGCACGTGGCAGTAGTTGGCGGCGGCGCCACGACGCACGGTCATCCACAACGCGCGCATCGTGCACAAAAGGGGTGGTCGGCATCCTCATGGATGCCGACCACCCCTGTATATGTGTACGTATCGCAGGTGACGGTAGCGGGAACGTCAGTCCTTGAGCGCCTTCGCGCCGATGTCGTGGCGGTAGAACATGCCGGTCGTATCCGCGGAGTCGAGGATCGCGTAGACCTTCTGCTGCGCTTCGGCGAGCGTCGGAGCGGACGATTCGACAAGCAGGACGCGGCCGGAGTTCGCGACGAGACCGTCGTCATCGCGCGCGACGCCCGCATAGTAGACGTGGGAGTCGGCGTCGACGTGCAGCGCGGGGATGCGTGCGCCCTTGACGACATCATTCGGATACCCGTCGGACGCGAGCACGACGCCGAGCGTCGCATTGTCCTCGTCCCACGTGAACTCGGGCGTGTCACCATTGAGGATCGCGTCGATCGCGGCACCGAGGTCGCTCGTGAGCTTCGGCAGCACGACTTCGGTCTCCGGGTCGCCGAAACGCGCGTTGAACTCGATGACCTTCGGGCCGTCCGCGGTCGCGATGAGACCCGCGTAGAGGATGCCGGTGAACGGCGTGTTCTCCTGCGCCATCGCCTCGACGGTCGGCTTGACGATCGTCTTGATCGCCTCGTCGACGACATCCTGCCCGATCTGAGGCACCGGGCTGTACGCGCCCATGCCGCCCGTGTTCGGGCCCTTGTCGTCGTCATAGGCGCGCTTGTGGTCCTGGCTGATCGGCATCGGCCAGAACTCGGTGCCGTTCACGAAGCTCATCAGTGAGAACTCCTGACCTTCGAGGAAGTCCTCGATGACGACCTTCGCACCGGCGGAACCGAAACGATGGTCGACGAAGATGTCGTTGAGCGCGGCGACGGCCGTGTCCTCGTCCATCGCGACGGTCACGCCCTTGCCGGCGGCGAGCCCGTCCGCCTTGATGACGATCGGCGCGCCATGCTCATGCACATAGTCGACCGCCGGCACGAGCTCGTCGAACGTCCTGTACGCGGCCGTCGGAATGTCGTAACGCGCCATGAGCTGCTTCGCGAAGTCCTTCGACCCCTCGATCTGCGCGGCCGCCTTGCGCGGACCGAACGCCTTGATGCCCGCTTCGGCGAACGCGTCGACGATGCCGTCGATGAGCGGCACCTCGGGGCCGACGAACACCCAGTCATAGTCGTTGTTGCGCACAAAATCGATGAGTGCGGCCTGGTTCGACGGCGCGAGCTGCAATGTGCGGATGCCCTCGTCAAGTTCCATGCCCGGGTTGCCGGGCGCGACCGTGACCTCTTCGACGCTGCCGCCGCGCAGCAGCGTGTCGGCGATCGCATGTTCGCGCGCGCCGGAACCGATGACCAAAACCTTCATGTCTCTTCTTTCTCGTGGTACTCGGAAATCTTCGTGATGATCCCGTCGTGGATCTGTGTTGTCCGTGGACAACGGCGGACGCGTACGCGCCCATGCCGAAGGCCGCGGCGCAAGCGCGCGCGGCCTTCACGATTGTTCAGATGAGTTCGACGTCCACCTCGGACTTCTTGACGACGGCACCGATGCGGTACGCCGCCTCGTTCGCATCGTCGAGGAGGTTCATGACCTCGTCGACGCGGTCGGCGGGGACGGCGACGACCATGCCGATGCCCATGTTGAAGATGTTGTACATCTCCATATGGTCGACGTCGCCGGCCCTCTCGATGACGTCGAAGATCGGCGGGACCGGCCATGCGCCGAGGTCGATGCGCGCGGCGAGGCCGTCGGGGAGCATACGCGGCACGTTCTCGATGAAACCGCCTCCCGTGATGTGCGCGACGCCGTGCACAAGGCCGGCTTCGAACAGCGGCATGAGCGCGTTCACGTAGATCTTCGTCGGCGTGAGCAGCACATCGCCGATCTCGCGGCCGTCGAGTTCGTCAAGACGCGTGTGCACGTCGTAGCCGGCCTGTGCGAAGAGCGCCTTGCGCACGAGGGAGAACCCGTTCGAATGCACGCCCGTCGACGGCAGGCCGATGAGCGCGTCGCCCTCGCGGATCGCCGAACCGTCGACGATCTTCGAGCGTTCGACGCAGCCGACCGTGAATCCGGCGAGGTCGTATTCGTCGGCGTCGTACATGCCCGGCATCTCCGCGGTCTCGCCGCCGATGAGCGCGGCGCCCGCCTGGACGCAGCCGTCGGCGACGCCCGAGACGACCTGTTCGAGCACGGCCGGGTCGTTCTTGCCGCACGCGATGTAATCGAGGAAGAACAGCGGCTGCGCGCCCTGCGCGACGACGTCGTTGACGCACATCGCGACGCAATCGATGCCGATCGTGTCATGTTTGTCCATGAGTTTGGCGATGACGAGCTTCGTGCCGACGCCGTCGGTGCCGGAGATGAGGACCGGCTCCTTGTAGTCGAGTGACGCGAGGTCGAAGAGGCCGCCGAAACCGCCGATGCCGCTGACGACACCGGGACGGTTCGTGCGCGCGACATGCGACTTGATGCGCTTGACGACCTCGTATCCCGCTTCGACGCTCACGCCGGCGTTCTCATATGCTTGTGGCATGTTCACCCTTTCTTAGGAAACTCGTGCCTGGTTGTGTGTTGGTGTGTTGGTGTCGGTATTGATGTGCGCATATGCGCACAGGGATGGTCACTCGTTCGCGATGCAGTATTCGGTCGGATCGGCGGCCGCATGCTCGCCGTGTGCGCGGCACGTGTATTCGGTGCCCTCGTAGAGCGTTTTGCGACCTTCGTACCCGGGAAGACGGACGCGGTCCGACGGTGTGAGCGAATCGAGGAAGTCCTGTTCGTAATCGTCGAGCGCGGTCGGATAGTCACCGTTGAAATAGGCGACGCACAATCCTCCATAGGGGGCGTCCGCGTTCAGTCCGATCGATTCGATGAGGCCGTCGAGCGAAAGGTAGGCGAGTGAGTCCGCACCGATGAATTCGCGGATCTCCTCGACCGATTTCTTCGCGGCGATGAGTTCCTGCGTCGTCGAGATGTCGATGCCGTAGAAGCAGGGGTATTTGAGCGGCGGTGAGCTGATGCGCATATGCACTTCGGCGGCGCCCGCCTCCTTGAGCAGCTGCACGATGCGCTTCGACGTCGTGCCGCGCACGATTGAATCGTCGAGGACGATGATGCGTTTGCCTTTGACGACCGATTTGACGGCCGAGAGCTTCATGCGCACGCCCTGTTCACGCAGCTCCTGCGTCGGCTGGATGAACGTGCGCGCGACGTACTGGTTCTTGATGAGACCCATTTCGTTCGGAAGTCCGGCTTCCTCGGAGTAGCCGGACGCGGCGGACAATGACGAGTTCGGCACGCCGATGACCATGTCCGCGTCGACGGGCGCCTCCTGCGCGAGGCGCGCGCCCATGCGCTTGCGCGCCGAATGCACGTTGACGCCGTAGATGTCGGAATCGGGACGTGCGAAGTAGATGTATTCCATCGAGCAGATCGACAGTTGCGTATGGCTCGTGTATTTGAGGGTGCGGTACCCGGAATCGTCGATGATGATCATTTCGCCCGGTTGGATGTCACGGATGCGTTCGGCGCCGACGACGTCGAGCGCGCACGTCTCGGACGCGAGGACGTAGGCGCCGTTCGTCATGCGGCCGAGCGAAAGCGGACGGAACCCGTTCGGGTCAAGTGCGCCGATCATCGCGTCCTCGGTCATGATGAGGTACGCGAAGCCGCCATGCACGGTGTTGAGCGCCTCCTGCAGCTTGTCGACGACGGTGCTGCGCACGGAACGGCGGATGAGGTGCATGAGTACTTCGGTGTCCGAATTGGAATGGAAGATCGCGCCTTCGTTTTCGAGCGCGCGGCGCAGCGAGAAGCAGTTCGTGAGGTTGCCGTTGTGGCACAGCGCCATGTCCCCGTCATGGAAACGGAAGATGAACGGCTGGATGTTGTCGAGGCCGCCCGAGCCGGCGGTCGCATAGCGGACGTGGCCGATCGCGCGGTCGCCCTGCAGTTTCTGGATGTCTTTCTCGTCTTTGAATACTTGTGTGAGCAGGCCGAGACCACGATGGCCGCTCAGATGACCGTGGTCGTTCGCGACGATGCCGGCGCCCTCCTGGCCGCGGTGCTGCAGCGCGTGCAGTCCGAAGTAGGTGAGACGGGCGGCGTCCGGGTGACCCCAGACACCGAAGATGCCGCATTCTTCATGGATCTCTTCGAGTTCAGCAGACAAGCCGAAGCTCCTTCCGGACAATGGAGACAAAGGGATTCGCTACGGGATAAACCCTAGCAAGCGTCGGCTACATCGGCAAACGAGTATTTTGTGAAAACGGCGGAATTCCAACGAAAGGAAACCGTACGCCCATTCACATGCCGGACATGGGCGTACGGTGTGGTGTCTCAGGCGCGGATGAGCCAATCGGGTGCCGCCGTCATCGGCGCATCCGTGGACAGGTGTTCGGCGAGCATGGGCACCGGTGTGTCGACCGTCGTCGTCGCCTGGAACATGGTGCGCCCATCGCGCACCGACATCACGACATCCGCGCGCTCGTACACGGCGTCGAACGCGTTGTGCGCGTCGAGCACGATGAAGTTCGCGGCGTTGCCTTCCTTGATGCCATAGGTGTCCGACAGGTGCAGCGTCGTCGCGCCGTTGACGGTGAGCAGGTCGAGCGCGCATTCGATTTCGTGCGGCGTCATCATCTGCGCGAGGTGCAGCGCATAGTCGAGGATGATCATCATGTTGCCGTTGCCGAGCGGATACCACGGATCCTGCATCGAATCCTGCCCGAGCGAGACGTTGATGCCCGCATCCGTGAGCTCCTTGACCCGTGTGATGCCCCGGCGTTTCGGGAACGTGTCCTGACGGCCCTGCAGGTAGAGGTTCTCGGTGGGTGCGCACGCGAAGTTCATCCGCGCATGCCTGAGCAGCTTCGTCAGATGGAAGAAGTAGCTGTTGTCCGCCGATCCGAGCGAACATGTGTGGCTCGCCGTCGTCATCGTCCCGATGCCCTCCGCGCCGGCGAGTGCGGCGAGCAGCTCGACGTAGCGCGAGTTCGGATCGTCCGTCTCGTCGCAATGCACGTCGATGAGTTTGCCATAGCGGGACGCGAGCTCGACCGTCGTGTGCATCGAACGTTCGCCGAATTCGCGGCACGCCTCGTAATGGGGGATGGCGCCCACGCAATCCGCGCCCATCCGCAGTCCCTCCTCGACGAGTTCGGCGCCCCCTTCATACGAGTACATGCCTTCCTGCGGGAACGAGACGATCTGGATCGTCACAAGGTCCTTGAGTTCCTCGCGCAGTTCGAGGAGGGCGCGCAACGACGTGAGTCTCGGGTCGGTGACGTCGGCATGGGTGCGGATGTACTGCACGCCGTGCCGCACCTCCATCGCGACGGCCTTGCGCGCACGTCCCTTCACCTCATCGACGGTGAGGTCGGACTTCGTCTCACCCCAGCGTTGGATGCCTTCGAACAGCGTGCCCGACGTGTTCGCTGCACCGGGTTTGCGTGATGTGAACACATAGTCGAGGTGTAGATGTGTATCGCAGAACGGTGCGCTGACCAGATGCCCGGTGAGGTCGACGATGGACGCATCCCGGAGGTCGTATCCCTGTGCGGCGAGCTTCGGGAGCAGATGTGTGCCGATCATGCGGAACACGCCATCCTCGATGAGCATGTCCTGGGGTTCCGTGCATCCGCGAAATGCGGCGTTCGTGAATACCGTCGTGGCCATCATGGCTCCTTTCGTGCCGGCGCGCCATGTGTGACGTGCCGGTAACGTGCGTCTGGGTTTCCTGTAATCTGTGCCCGCTATTCTCGCCGGCATCGTTTGCGCGCGTATGGCGGCGATGTGAATGCATGGCAACAGGGAATGGACGGTTTGTATGACGGTCACGGTCAAGGACATCCTCACGCGATCCGTGCTTGCGAAAGCGGATCCGATCGTCGAAGCGTCGCCGGACACGCTCGACAACACCGTCCGGTGGGCGTATACGAACGAACGGTATGATGTCGCGCGCTTCCTCTCCGGCGGCGAACTCGTCATCGTCGAAGGAAGCGCGCTGTTCGCCCATCTCGAGGACCACGAACTCGCGAAATACGTGGACTCGCTTGCGGACATCGGCGCGGCGGGGCTCGTCGTCGAGCTCGTCGAAGGACTGAAGGACATTCCCGCGGCGCTACGCGCGCGTGCGGACGAGCGCGGTCTTCCCGTCATCGGATTGCGCTCGCGCATACCATTCGTCGACGCCTGCCAGAGCGTGAACACACTCATCGTCAAGGACCAGTTCCTTGTGCAAATGGAAGTGGACGCATTGTCCACGGTGCTGCGACGCGAGCTCGCACAGGCGGACGATGTACAGGACGTGGGTGAACACCTCTCGCATATCTGCGGAGAATCGGTCGCCATCTACGACGCCGACGGTTTGCCGATCGCACAGTATGGCCCGACGATGGACGCTGGTGAGGCCCCTGTCGTGCTCATCCCGATAGAACGGCAAGGCGTGCCGGTCGCCACACTCGAACTTTCGCAGCGCGTACGGCTGTTCGACGAACGCACACGCACACAGATCGCGCATGTCGTCGGACAGGTCATGGCGGCGCTCATGCCACGGGACGCATCCGCCGCGATGACCGCGCGGGTGTTGTCCGGACCAGCCGATGGCATACATGCGGGACGCGAGGAGGCGGGCGACATCGGCCAGCTGCTCAAGGCGCTCGGGGCCGGCGACACGGCGTCGTACTACCCATTCGCTGTCGGCGTGCGCTCGCTCACGGCGTCCGCAGGGCGCATCGAACGGCTGCTGGAGGGGTTCGCCTCAATCGAGGGGGCCCAGACACTATGCATGTTGGATGGCGGTGTGATGTTCGGACTCGTCCATGTGGACGGCGGCGTGTGCGGGAGAAGAGAGGAAGGGGTTCCTACCGGCCTCGCTTGGCTCTCGAACCAATGCGACGAAGTGCTTGCAGGGGCGGCCGCCGATGCCGGAGGAGTCTGGACGATCGGCGGCCGCGCCGTCGCGGAGGCGGGCATGCTCGCCGATGCGATTGGCGTGATGCGCGCATGGATTCGGTCGGGCGCGCCGCAATGGGGGATGATGCACAGCGTATACGACGGGCTGCTCCCACGGTTCGCGCATGTGGGGAGGACGGACGAAGCGCTCGCGATGCTGCGCGGTGTGATGATGGGGGAGTCCCTCGCGGCGGATGATGCGCTCGTCCGTACACTCGCCGCCTGTTTTGAGACGGGGGACAACAAGACCCGCGCATGTGAGCGTCTGGGAATCCAGCGACAGACGCTGTACAACAGGCTTGACAAAGTGACAAGGTTTTGCGGAATCACATCCGAGGATGGCGTCGCCTGGTCCTTACTGTTATTCGCGGCGCAAATCGAAGCCGAGACGAACGGCGACGCGCCTGGGGCGACGTGGTGAGGGGCCGCGGTCGCGTTGACGAAACGTCGTCCGCATCGGCGCCGGCATTAACGATGCGTTCATGGTGCGGCAAACGCATCGCGCGATAGTGCGGATATCGCGGCACGACGCCGCGGATGGACAATCCGAGCAGAGTAGAAAGGTGGATGCCATGAGTGCCATAACAGATATGGGCATGGATGTCCGTGAGCTGGGCGGCGTGGAGCGCGAGCCGGAAGATGAGCGCCAGGGCATGGTGCGCAAAGTCGCATGGTCGTCGTTCCTCGGCAACTTCATCGAATGGTTCGATTACGCCTCGTATTCGTACTTCGCCACGGTCATCGCGGGCGTGTTCTTCCCCTCCTCCAACCGCACGGTCGCGCTGATGGAGACCTTCGGCGTCTTTGCGTTGTCGTTTGTGCTCCGACCGGTCGGGGCGCTGTTCTGGGGGCATTTCGGAGACAGGTTCGGGCGCAAACGGGCATTGAGCCTGTCGATCCTGCTGATGTCGGGGGCCTCGTTCCTCATCGGCTGCCTGCCGGCCTACGCGGTCATCGGCGTGCTCGCACCGCTCCTGTTGCTGTTGATGCGCATGGTGCAGGGCTTCTCGGCATCGGGCGAATACGCTGGTGCGGCGACGTTCCTTGGGGAATACGCCCCTGCCAGGCGTCGTGGCATCTATTGCTCACTCATTCCGGCGTCGACCGCGATCGGACTCCTCGCCGGTTCGACGCTCGCGATGCTGATGACGACGAACCTGGATGCGGTGGCGATGAGCGCATGGGGATGGCGTGTGCCGTTCCTGATGGCGGGTCCGCTCGGACTCATCGTGCATTACATCCGCAACAATGTCGCGGATTCGCCGATCTACGAACAGATGAACGCCGAGCTCGAACGCAAGGAAGGCGGAATGGATGCGGGGAAGGGGACGCGCAACGTCTCGCCGTTGCGCACACTGTTCCACGATCATCTCAAGCAGGTGTTGCTCAGCTTCGGCGCGTGCATGCTCAATGCGGTCGGTTTCTACACGGTGCTCACGTACCTGCCGACGTACCTTTCGGAAACGGTCGGCATGGAGGCCTCGCAATCCTCGCTCATCACGACGGTGTGCCTTGTGCTCTACATCGGTCTTGTCTTCGCGATGGGGCATATCTCCGATCATTTCGGCCGCAAGAAGGTGCTCGTCGGCGCCTGTGTCGCGTTCATCGTGCTGACCGTCCCCGCCTTCATGATCCTCGAGACCGGCGCGTTCTGGCCGGTGCTGCTCGTGGAGCTCGCGTTGTGCGCGACGCTCACCGCGAATGACGGCACACTGTCGAGCTATCTGACCGAGACATTCCCGACAAGCGTGCGGTTCACTGGTTTCGCGTTCAGTTTCAACCTTGCGAACGCCTTGTTCGGTGGCACGGCCCCGTTCATCGCGACGTGGCTCATCTGGGCGACCGGATCGGCGATCGCCCCTGCCTGGTACATGGTCGTCATCGCCGCCATCGCGCTCGTGGCGATGTGCCTGTCGCATGAGAACACCGAGAAGGACCTGGGGACGATCTGAATGTGCGGTGCGGCGCACTGTGGATGTGAAACGACAACAAAGGAGACAACAATGACGTACCGTATGGATGAGATGACATGGCCGGAGTTCGCGGCCCGCAAGGACAAGCCGGTCATCGTGCCGATCGGGTCGACCGAACAGCACAGCCAGCATCTGCCGATGCGCACCGATGCGACGTTGGCGGCGTGCATCGCCGAGGACCTCGCGAAGGCCGTGGACGGCACGGTCATGCCGACGATCAGCTACGGATACAAATCGAAGCCGCTTTCCGGCGGCGGGCCGTTGTTCCCGGGGACGATCGACATGAACGGCGCGACCGTCATCGCGCAGATGCACGACGTGCTGCGCGAGCTCATCGACGATGGATTCACGAAGATCGTCGTCATGAACGCCCATTTCGAGAACGAGGCGTTCATTGTGGAAGCGATCGACCTCGTCACGAGGGAGACAGGAGGCGCGGCGACGATCATCGAGACGAACTGGTGGGACCCGCTCACCCAGGACGTCATCGATGATGTGTTCAGCGGTGACCTTGTGTTCCCGGGGTGGGCGCTCGAACACGCGGCTGTCACCGAGACGGCGCTCATGCTGCATTACGCGCCCGAGGCCGTGCATATGGATCGCATCGTATACGAGGGGCCGGTGACGCCGAGACCATACGTGCGCTACCCGGTGCGTCCGGGGGACGTGCCGGCGTACGGCGGCCTCGCCGATCCACGTGGGGCGACCGCCGAAGCCGGGAAGCTCATGGCGGAGGCATGCGTGCGTGAGGTCGCGTCGATCTGCGAGCGCGAGTTCGCCTGATGCCTTGGCGTATGCGGGGACGGTGCCGGCGGTGTCGGCACCGTCCCCGCATACGCCATCCTTCCATCACGGGCATGCCATGGGACTTCGGCGCACGACGCGCCGGACTCGACGACTTCGAACATCTGTTCGATAATGGTCGTCATGAACGAGCGAACGTATCTTGCGATAGACCTCAAGTCGTTCTACGCGTCCGAGGAATGCGTGGAACGCGGCCTTGATCCGCTCGACGCCAATCTGGTCGTCGCGGATGAGTCGCGCACGTCCAAAACGATATGCCTCGCCGTCTCGCCGTCGCTCAAGGCGCTCGGCATAAGCGGACGGCCGCGCCTGTTCGAAGTCGAACAACGCATGCAGGACGTCAATGAAACGCGGCGTGTGCATGCGCCGGGACGCAGGTTCGCGGGGGAGTCGACAAGTGCGGCGCGGCTCGCGGCCGACCCGTCGCTCAAAGCGGCGTTCGTCATCGCGAAACCGCATATGTCACGCTATCTTGAGGCGAGCGCGCGCATCTACGGCATCTATCTGCGTTACGCGGACGCGAAGGACGTCCATGTCTATTCGATCGACGAAGTGTTCATCGACGTCACGTCGTACCTCACGTTTTTCGGATGCGACGCGCACGAGCTCGCGCGTCGCATCGTCGCGGACATCGTCGCGGAGACGGGCATCACGGCGACGGCGGGCATCGGCACGAACCTGTATCTCGCGAAAGTCGCGATGGACATCGTCGCGAAGCACATCCCGGCGGATGGTGACGGCGTGCGCATCGCGCGGCTCGACGAGATGGCGTACCGGCGTACGTTGTGGGCGCACCGTCCGCTCACCGATTTCTGGCGCGTCGGGCGTGGCGTCTCGCGCGCGCTCGAGCACCGCGGACTGATGACGATGGGCGACATCGCGCGCTGTTCGCTCGGTTCGGCGAACGACTATTACAACGAGGACCTGCTCTACAGGATGTTCGGCGTCAACGCGGAGCTGCTCATCGACCACGCATGGGGATGGGAGCCGTGCACGATTGCGGACATCAAGGCGTACAAGCCGCGCTCGTCGTCACTCAGCTGCGGGCAGGTGCTCCATGAACCCTACGATTGGGCGCATGCGCGCACGATCGTGCTCGAAATGGCCGACGAGGTCGCCTATGACCTGCTCAGGCACGGCGAGGTGACCGATCTCGTCATGTTGACGATCGGCTATGATGCCACGAGTCTCGACCGTCCGCAGGCGCAAGGGTACAGGGGGCCGGTCTCGACCGACCGGTACGGCAGGCGCACGCCGAAAAGCGCGCACGGCTCGAAACGGCTCGATCATGCGCGCGCGAACGCGTCGCGTCTGCGTGAGGCCTTCGCCGATGTGTTCGACCGTATCGCCGATGAGCGGCTGCTCGTGCGGCGCGTGACCGTTGGGGCGTCGCGGGTCGGGACGGACGGTGTGGACGGTGGCGATGGCGTCGCTGCGGATGGCACCCATCATGGGAGGTATGAACAGCAGGACCTGTTCGATGCCGTGGCCGGCGAAGGCACGGATGGGGAGGATGTGTCCGTGCGGCGGGATGGGGGTATGGGGCGCGATGCGCGCGAGCTCGCTGTGCAACGCGCGTTGCTTGGCGTCAAGGAGCGGTTCGGCGGCAATGCCGTGGTCACTGGGCGTAACCTTGAGGAAGGCGCGACCGGCATCGAGCGCAACCGGCAGATAGGAGGGCACGCCTCATGATCCTTGAGCCCACGCACCGCTATGACGACATCATCGTCATGGAGCACCACCGTTCGCGCGCGCATGGGCATATGCCCGTCGGGCAGCGGGCGGCGCAGTTCATGCCGTTCGCGGCGCTCAGCGGATACGGTGAGCTCATCGAGGACGCGTCGAAACCCGTCGAACGCCGTATCGAACTCGGGGAGGATGCACGCGAGGAACTCGACCGTAGGTTCGCGGCCGTGCTCGCGCGCATCGATGACCATCCGGTTGTCTCGGTGACGTATTTCCGGACGGCAGACCGTGCCGACCGCGGCATGTATGTGACGGCCGAAGGTGTCGTCGAACGGTATGATGGCGCATCGCACAGGCTGTTCTTCGATGACGGCGTCGGCGTGGCGTGTACGGACATTGTACGGATCGCCATGAAGGGCGCTGATGGTGACGTGGATCGGTGATCGGATGTGGATGGGATATCGGAATATCGGGGGTCGGGAATCTCGGATATCGGGAATCGGGTGTCGCGAGCGCAACCGTGAAGATTGTGTCAAAAACACGGTGGAAGATGTGAGTATGCGGAAGTTGTCATGGCTCTGATTTGTTACGATGGTAGTTAGATTGCGACCAGTGTGATGCAAACGATGTCAAGGAGACGGAATGGAAAAGACCACGTCGGATCAGGAAGCCGCATCGAAGAAGAAGGTGTGGGTCATCGCCATCGTCGGCGTGATCGTCGCCGCATTGGTCGCGGTGGGCATCCTCCTCGCGCTGCACTTCACATCGAAGAAGGACGCGTCCGCCGAAGCATCACCCTCGTCGGCGTCTTCGCAAAGCGCGGCTTCGGATGAGGGGAAGAAGGAAGTCACGCCATCGACGACCGATCCGGAACAGGTCATGAAGAACTATGAGGAATTCATGACGAAGTATGCGCATTTTGCGACGCTCCTCAACAGCGACGAAGGCATCCCGGCAAGCGAGGTGGAGGACTACATCGCCTGGAACGAACAGGCGGAGGACATCATGGCGCAGCTCCACGCGGTCCAGGACACGGAACTCACACCCGAGCAGCAGAAGGAATTCGATGCGATGCTCGACCGCGTCGACGACATGATGGTCGAGGCGACCGGTTCGGAACTCGTGCGGACGCCGCGTACGGCCGAGGAGGCGGAACAACAAGCGAAAGCGCGCGAAAAGGCGGCCGAGGAATCGCGCAACGCCCTTTCGAACACATCCGGACAGGACGCCGACCAGACGGAGTGACGCAGCTGCATGCGTAGACACACCTATCGCCGCGCCGCGGTACGACAGCGCACCAAGTGACACACCTATGCGCACAGGGCAAGCCGGCGACACGTCGATGCGCGTGTGCCTATGATGGCGGCATGACATACGATAACGGCCAAGTGATCGACGTGCAGCCCGTACCGCCGACGAACGGTGGCGCGCCCAAGGGGAATGTGTTCGTCCTGGGGAACTCGGGCGTCGGCAAATCGACGCTCATCAACGCCGTCATCGGTGACGACGTCGCGAAAACAAGTTTCGGCACCCGCGGCACGACCGAGGAACTCGACATCTACGAAAGCCCCGACGTGCCGTTCCGTGTGATCGATTCGATCGGATTCGAACCGTCGCCGATCAAAAGCATGCGCGCTGTGTACGCGGTACGCAAATGGTCACGTTTGAGCGCGAAAGACGGCAACGAGAACACACGCATCAACGTCATCTGGTTCTGCGTGGACGGCACCGCTGCGAAACTGTTCCCGGAAACGATCCGCAACCTGTCGAACGCGGTGCGCATGTGGAAATCGGTGCCGATCATCGCCGTCATCACGAAGTCGTATTCGCAGCCGGACCGCGCACGCAACATCGACATGGTGCGCGAAGCGTTCCGCGGGACGCGCGTCGAAAGGAACCTGCGTGCGATCGTGCCCGTCGTCGCGCAGACCTACATCATCAACGAGACCGCGTTCGCGGCGCCCGAAGGCATCACCGACCTCATCGACGCGACGATGCGCGCGATGCCGGAAGGCATGCAAGGCGGCACACGCGATCTGATGCAGTTCAAGCTCGCGCGGAAACGCGCGCTCGCACAAGGCCTCATCGGCGTGAGCGTCGTCGCCGGGGCCACGGTGGGCGCCGTGCCGATCCCGATCGCCGATTCGCTTGTGCTGTCCCCACTCGAACTCGCCGAACTCAACGGCCTCGCGCGGCTGTACGAGATAGACAAACATGAGGATGCGAAGCATTTCCTCGACTCGATCGTGCAGGTCGGCACGGCGAGCGTCGTCGCGCATTCGGCGATCAGCGCGATCAAAGCGATTCCCGGCATCAACATCGCGGCGAGCGTCCTCAACGCGGTCGTCGCGGCGAGCATCATCGCGGCGCTCGGCGAAGGCGCGGTCGTCGCGTTCGAACAGGTCTACACCGGCCAGCGGAGCGTGCGCGACACGAGTTGGGTGCAGCATCTGATGGAGGAACAGTTCGGTGACGGATTCATCGGCAAAGTCAGCGGCATCGCCGAAGCGACGCAAGGCGGCGGCAAGGACATGACGCAGATGATCATCGACCTCGTCAAAGCCGCGTTCTTCGGCCGTGGGAAGTGAATGTCACGCATTGACATTGCGGGGGAATCTCGGGTGTTAATGGAGAGACATTATCAGACTGATTATGTTGATTTGACTATCGATTCTTCTTGCGTGCTATTTACGTTACCGCTCTTTCCTGTGCGCATCGCAATCATGGACGACAGAGTCCCCGTTATCGGTTTCTCTGATAGAGTAATCCCGTGAAAAGGAGGTGCAGTGGATTCGGGCGATGTTCCTTTTGTCGCACCGGATGCGCTGTTGCGGGCGAAGGTGGCCGGTTTTCGCTGACGTGAGGGAGGAGAGAGCCCATGGCTGAAACAAACGGAAGAAAGAAGTTCGGCAGTTTGCAACAAGGGAACATCTGGGCTGTGGCGATTCTATGTGTGATAGTCGGGATTGCCGGAACGTTAGGGATCTTCTGGTTGTGTCCCTCGGTGATGCCGCCGTGGCTGCGTGAGAAGGGCACGGATGACACCCAGGTGATTCATTCGATGAAGCGAACGAAGGAAGTGTCGCTGTTGAGGCTTGGTGTGACGGGCATCATCTCGAAAGAGAACAAAAGCCATTTCTTCAATATGGAGATCCCGGGGACGGAACGCGCGCGGTTCATCCAATACACATTCGATGCGAAACTTGGGTTTGAAGGCAAGGAAGTCGTCATCAAAGAGGCTGGCGAGAACACGTTCGATGTCTCGATTCCGGAATTCAAATTCATTGGGTATGATCATCCGGAATACCGCGTGATCGTCGAACAAAATGGTGCATTGAGCTTTGGCACGCAACAGATAGATTCCCTTGACATGGTGAACAACATCCTTACCGACAAAGCGAAGAAGGAATACATTGATTCGAACCGGGACATCCTAGAAGAGCAAACGAAATCGTTCTATACGTCGATTGTCGCGAGCGTCAACCCTGATGCGAAGCTCAATTTCAGCTTCGCGAAGGCCTCGTAAGGCCGCGTATCGGCGTATTTGGCCATCTTTGGGTGCCTGAAAAGTCTCCATATGGGCGTGTCGTGTCAGAAGCGGCGCTATCTGGTCATCTTTGGGTGTCTTGAATACCCAAAGATGACCAGATAGCCCCGCTGGGTGCCTGACACGCCCGCGCGCGGCCGTTTTTAGGTACCCAAAGATGCCGAGAAAGGCCGTGCACGGCGCGAAGGGGGCTGAGTTTGGGGGAGATCAGGTCACCACAGTTTCGGGAAATTGCCGAATGCCTTCTTGATCTGGTCGCCTGCACCGTTGACCAGATTCCCGACCTGCTTGGTGCCTTCCTTCAGGTTGTCTCCCGCCTGCTGCAGGAGATGGCCGGTGCCGTCCGCCAACGCTTGCCCGACTTCACCCATCGCATCATTCCATTGCTTCTCGGAGAAGTGTGTCACCGCATATTCCTCACCCAGGGCTTTGTCGAATCGGGCAAGGGCGTCCACGATCGCATTGCCTTCGCGCATGACGACAGGTGCGTCCATCGGCAGGAGGATGACGCGCATGGTGTCATCCTTGCCCTGGACCGCTTCTTTGATGGCCTGCCGCAAATGGGCGGTCGCATCGGTGATGGAATGGTACCGGGCGCGTCGGTTCTCCGCGATGACGAAACGATGCTTGCTGAGGAGGTCCGGTGTGATGTCCGCGTCGATGAAGCGCTGCACTTTGAGCATATCGATGCGGTCCCGCATGCGGAGGCAATCGGCGGCGACGGCGAGCCAATCGCCAATGCCTGATCGGGCCTTGACGAGAGTGTCCTTCGTGGTCCGGGTATCGTTGACCGACGAGGCGATCTTCTCGGCGATGTCCTTGAGCTGGAGCAGTGAATACTGTTGGACTTCGTTCACTGTCTGGGCGCTGTTGCCCAATTGGTCCCATGTGGCATCCGAAAGGGTGCCGATGTGGGACAGTTCGTTCTCGGCTTCCGCCACCAATCCGGCGACGCTGAGGAATTTGGCAAGCTCGGCGTTCTTCTGCTGGCGCAGCACTTGATCGACTTTCGCGTCGATCTGCTTGAGGTAGTCGGTCATCTCCTTCATCGCCTGTTCAAGTGCCATCGTCAGCATGAGCATTTCGACATTCGCCACTTTGGCGGGGTTGAAGCCTCCCGCTATCCTCTCGAACTGCACATTGCCTTTGATGCCGCCTTTGCCGCCTTTGCCGATCACTCCCATGAAGTTGCCGGTGGCGTTATTGCGCAGAAACCCGTGCTCGCGGGCCTTCTGTGCGGATTCCTTCGTGAGCTTCACCCACCGTCCCGAACGTTCCTGTGCCTTGCCGAACATTTTCGTGGCACGATGCGCGGTCTTCAATATCGCAGCCTTGCTGATGTCCGTCGTGTGCTCTTCGCTGATCTGGAGCTCGGCGAGGGCCTGCTGGATGTCTTCGGAATCTCCCAGAAGCATGATGCCATCATCATCGCCGTATACTTCGATCTCTTCGGCCATGGTGTTCCTTTCTCTGCCGTTCAGGTTGAGCTCGCTACATCGATATCGATGTGGTAAACCTTCTGCGCATTCAATTATCCCCATATCGCTGTGTTATGGAGGGGAAGACGACGGAATATGACACAAATCTCCGCAGTGGGGGCGGCTATATGCGGCACATGTATGCAATATGCGCCATCCAGCGGGCCTCAGAGCGCGCCGTACCAAAGGTCGTCGTCGGAAGTCTCTTGCGCATCGTCATCGTCCTGTGTGTCCGAGATGTCCTGTGTGTCGAGGGAGTACTCGAATTGTTGTTCGGTCGGGGTGGGGTAGGCGTCTTTCAGCAATGCCGAGAACGATTCGTTCGCCATGCCGTAGAACGCGCCGATGATCAATTGGAACGTCAGATCGTCAGGCAGCTCGCTGCTGGCGGCGAGCGACCGCATCAGATTGTGGAACCGCTCGGGGTTGGTGTGGCAGATCGTGGACATCTCATAGAGCGTGAGCATTTTCGCCGCCAGCTCGTTGAACAGATCCGAGAAGAACATGCGGTTGATCGTATCGGCGCGCCAATCGCGCAATTCGGCGTCGGGGGAGCCGCCGGGGGAGTCTATCCATTCACGGATCGCCAGTAGGGCGTTGCTGCTCAGCCCCGTATAGGAACTCGCCTTCTCGAGGTCGAAGGATGTCTCGTCCGTCTCGCCGGTCAAATATCCGACGTCGACTCCGAAGAAGTCCGCGATGAGCATCATCGTCTCGTATTTGGGAAAGCCGATCGTGCCGTTCGCGGATTGGTTGCCGGTGTTGAGCCATCTGCTGACGTCCTTCTGGTGGAATTTCGTCAGATAGGTGCGATTGAGCGCACTGACGAACTCCACCTGTGTGAGGCCGCGCTCGCGCAGGCACTCGCGCAACCGTTGCCGCCAGCAGGCGGCGCGAAGCTGGGTTATATCATCCATGCTATATTCGCCTTCTCTTAATCCGCAAATTTATAACATGTTATGTCATTGACATTATATGCCGAAGTTTCGAGAATGGAACAACAGGGCATAGGACTCGTCATATCCCCGGAAAACCGCCGATTGTCGCGATAGGTAAGGAGTGCGATTCGCGAATAAAACATGCCCCTTAATGACGAGAAGCATGGCAGGGCGCAGACCCGACATGACCGAAGGACGGTCGTGGAGCATCTCTCGTCAGAAAGGAGTGCAGATATGTTCGCTCAGTTGGCAAGCATGATTCTGCGCGGCGTTCGAGAGTTGGATGAGGCGGCACGTGAGGCGTCGTCGGGTGAGCATCGTCCGCGTACGGCGGATGACGGGAGCCCGGCGTCGGCCTCTATGGGGAGTTCCGCGCTGGAACAGAACGACCGATAGGTGATCGGGTGTGCGGACGCGATCATGCATCCGCACACCTTGCCGCCAAGGAGGAGGGAAGAAGTCATGACCACGCCAGAAGTGAACCTAGGGGCGGGTCCGCAGCCGAATCAACAGACATATATGGCATCGGCGCAGGACGTGTACGGCGCATTGGAGCAGATGTTGCAGTTCAGCGCCGGATTCGATCTGATCCATAAGGACGATCAAACGAGGACCGTCACGTTCAGTGCTCCGGTCATCAGTGGGCTGTTCATTGCGAAGGTGGCGGAAGGCACCGATTCCTCCTTCAGCACCGTGCAGGTGACGGTGCCGGCCGAGGCGGGGGAGAGCGCACAGCAGGAGATCGCGAAATTCTACAAGGATCTCGGCGACCAGCTGATGGTACAGGCCCCGACGCAGACGATGCCGCCCGCGACGACGACCGTGCTCACCACGCAGGAACAGCCGACGCAGGCGATGCCGACGATGGATGCGACTACTACCACGACGACTCCGGTGTCGACGACGCCGACGAGCGGAGCCGCTGACGGTAATCAGTCGGGCGCTGGCGCTCATCGCGCGCCGAAGAACAAGTTCGCGGCGCTGCTGACCGACGAGAACACGGGGAGGACGTCCGCGATTGCAGTTGCGTCGCTCATCGTTAGCGCCGTGTATTTCCTTATCGGTCTGTTCGCTATGGGGACGCACCCGTCGATTGGATTGTGCGTAGTCCTTGCAATTGTCCCCATTGTGCTGTGTATATTGGCGTTCTCGCAAACACAACCGGGGAGGAAGCATGGTCGCATGCTCACGGTCATTGCGGCTGGCGTCACCGTCGTTGCGCTGGTGTTGTCGCTGATTGGGGCTGCAAGCGGAAGGTCTTCTTCGTCTTCTTCGTCTTCTTCGTCGTCGACTTCGGAAGATACCACCTCCTGCTCTGCTGTCACATTCCCGCGTGATGGCATTTCCGCCAAATTGCCTGCGATGGATAATGCTCAAGGCAGGATATATTATGAATACTCTGACCATATGGCCATGCAAGTATGCAATATTTCGCCAGAAGAATTTAATGACTATGTGGAGAAAATAAAGAAAGCTGGCTTCACTGCAGATTATGAGAAGAGCTCGGTTCATTATCAGGCGAAGAACAATGATGGCGACGAAGTTCGTGTGCAGTATGGCGAAAGCTATAAACAAATGACGATTCAAATCGAATCAGCATCTTATATAAAGGAGCAAGAGGAAGACGACGCTGCCGACGAGGAGGCTGCGAAGAAGGCCGAGGAGGAAGCCGGCAAGAAGGCTGAGGAAGAGAAGAAGGCCGAGGAGGAGCGCAAGAAGGCCGAGGAGGAGCAGAAGCGCCTCGAAGAGCAGGAGAGGAGGGCCCAGGAGGAGGAAGCGAAGAAGCAGCAGGGGGCGCAGAACCAGAACTCCGGTGGCGTGACCCCTGCCGTCAAGGAAGCGATGGATTCCTACGAGTCGTATATGAACAAGTACTGCGACTTCATGGAGAAGTACAATTCGTCCTCCGACCAGTCCGGCATGATGACCGAATACCTCAAGATGATGCAGGAATATTCGGATATGACGCAGAAGATCGAGGGAATGGACCAGTCCACATGGACCGACGCCGATCTGCAGTACTACCTTGAGGTCATGAACCGCGTCAACCAGCGGCTCGCCTCGGTCGGCTGATCCACTCCCAATCACTATCCACTTATCCGAAGGACCCATCATGACCGAATCGAATCCCGCGACACACCGCGTGCCAGTAGCTCGGCAAAGCTATCAAGCGCCCGTCGCGCAGACCTATGCCACGTTGCTGCAGACGTTGCGGTACAGTGCGGGATTCGACGTGGTCGGCAACGATGACGCCGCGCGCACCGTGAGTTTCCATCTTCCAAACGGTGGTGGTACATACGAGGCGCGCGTCGTCGAAAGCGGCGAACAGAGTGCGGTCATCATCGACGCGCCGCTCGGCGCGAACGACAGCAGTGGCGCATGCAGCCGCCTGTACCGTGAGCTTGCCGAACAGATGGCCGCGCAGAGCACCGTCGTTCCCTCGGATGTCATCGCGAAACGGCGGTTCTGGCGTTGGGTCACCGCGGACAACAACGGACCACGTTCAAAATGGGCGATCGCCGCGGTCGTCGTCGCATGCCTTGGCGCGATATACGGCGTATCAAGCTTCGACGAATGGAGCCCGAACTGGAGCGGCGCCCTCATGTTCATCATCCTCATGTTCACCGTATGCGGCGTGGCATTCGCGGTCACTGGGCGCCGAGGGCACGTGTCAGGACGCAACCTTGTCCTGATCGCGCTCGCGATCGCATGTGTCGCGACAGTACTGCTGCTGTGCGCGTCGATCGTCGTCCAAATCAGTCATGGGTAGCAATCATCCATTCATTCAATCAATCTTTCTTTTCTATATATAAGGAGTCATCATGAAGAGGACATCACTCGCAGGACCGCGCGCGCTCACGATCATCGGATCACTCGTCATGCTCGTCTCACTCGTGCTGCCATACGCCACGGCAAGCAATGACACGATGACGGCGTTCACGATCGCGGAACGGTGGAAGGAAATGCAGCAGATCGCGAACATGAGCTTCGGCGTATCCGAGGTCATCCTCGGCATAATCATCGTCATCGCGGCATGCGGTGTGCTCGCGCTCATCTTCGCGATCGCCGCGAAAGGCATCCCGACGCTCGTCTTCGCGATCATCGCGACATTGACCTACGTCTATTTCAATATGAGCTTCACCCCATACGGATCCTATAGCCTCGGCTTCGGCGTCTATCTGTTCTACATCGCCGCCGTCGCCGTCATCGTAGGATCGATCTGGATGATCGTCGTCAAGCGCGGCAACAAGAACGCAGTCGCCAGCGCATGACAGCTAAGGCCGCTCTGGTACGGTGAATTTAGCTGAGAGAAGCACATTCCACAAGGAAGTGAGGAGGGACAGATATGCACAGCATCGATCTGCTGCCGAATGAAGGCATCATCGCGCAGTTTGACGGCGTCGGTTGCGAAAGCCCCGATTTCAAGGGCTTCGAGCGCGGAGAACTGACGTTGACCAACATGAGTCTCGTGTTCACGTACACGCAGATCAAGATGTTCGGCAAGGACATCGACCACACGTTCTCGTGGGCGCTGCGCGACATCAAGGTGGTGAACGGCAAGCCGCAGCTCATCATCGACAAAGGCGACAACCACCAATGCGACATCCTGCTACGCAAAGGGAAGATCGAACTGCGCATGGAGTCCCATACGGATCTCATGAAGCTTGCGAACGGCATCAACAAGGAGATCACCGGCAGCGACGAGGACATCGTCGGCGCGCCGAAGACGTTCATCTCCGGAATCGCGAGCATGCTGAGCGGTGCGACGAAGGAAGTCGCCGAAGCGTTCACGATGAGCGGATTGGCGAAACCGAAAGGCGCGGGGAAAGCAGTGTCGCGCACATGCCTCGGCTGCGGGGCCGCACTGCACGGGACGGAAGGTGACACCGTCATATGCGAATACTGCGGCAGGACCGAGCAGCTGTAGCCGCCGCGCAGGAACCCGTTGACTTCCCAGGAACTTCAGAAAGAAGGCGACAATGGCGTTGATCAAGGCATTCGCGGGCGCATTGGGTGGCACGTTCGCCGACCAGTGGCTCGACATCATCACCGTCGACCAGTTCGATGAACACGCGGCGCTCATGCCGGGCGTGTACCAGGAGACGAACCGCGGGCGCGGCTCGAACACGAAGCATTCGGACGCAGTCATCTCGAACGGGTCGCGCATCTACGTGCCCGAGAACACGGCCGCGTTCATCTTCGACCAGTCGGGCATCGAGAACATCATCACCGAATCCGGAGGGTACGAGTACCGCACCGGCGGCACGGACAGCGTCTTCGCGGGCGACGGCATCGGCAAATCGATCTTCGGGCAGATCGGGGAGCGGTTCAAGTACGGCGGCGAACCGGTCGCGAACAAACGTGTCGCGTTCGTGAACCTGCGCGAGATCCGCGGACTCAAATTCGGCACGCCGGCGCCGCTCATGTACCACGATAGGTTCTACGACACCGACCTTGACATCCGTGCGCGCGGCATGATGTCGCTGCGCATCACGAACCCGACCGCGTTCATCCGCCAATTTGTGCCACCGAACGTCGACTACATCAGCTTCGACGATCCGAAGACGAAATCGCAGCTGCTGAGCGAATTCATGCAGTCGTTCTCGGTCGCGCTCAACTCGCTGTCGAACGAGTACCGCATCTCCGAACTGCCGAGCCAGGCGAACGCCATCGCGCAGACGATCGCCGCTGACGCGGGCAACGCCGGTACGTGGGAGTCTCGTTTCGGTATCCATCTTGCGGGCATCGGCATCGAGAGCATCGAGTTCACGCCGGAATCACGGGAGCTCGTCAAGCAGTATGCGGCGAACCGGATGAATGTGACGGCGTACGAGAACGTTTCGCAGCAGGCGTCGAACATCGCGGCGCAGCAGAAGATCGCGCAGGGTGTGCAGGACAACGGGTTCGGCGACATGGGCGGGATGATGCTCGGCCTTGGCTTCGCGCAGGGGGTCAATCCGATGACGGGTGCGATGCCGGGGCAGCAGATGCCCGGGCAGGTCGACGCGGCGAATGCGGCGGTCGCGCCGTCGACCGCACAGTCCGCGGCGGCGCAGGGTGCGCCGGCGCAGCCTGCGATGTCGGTGTCCGAACAGATGGAGGCGTTGAAGAGCCTCAAGGAGCTGCTCGACGCTGGCATCCTCACCCAAGAGGAGTTCAACCTCAAGAAGAGGCAGATCCTGGGGCTGTAGCCATCTGGTTATCTTTGGGTGTTGACGACACCCAAAGATAACCAGATGACCCCGCTTTTGGTGCAACGCGCCCGTAAGGGGCCGGTTTGGGTACCCAAAGATGGGCAGAAAGGCATGTTCACATGCGTGCGGCGGGCGCCGGATGCCGTTTCGCCGTGAATTCGGTCGACTCGATGCGCCATACGGCGACCTTCGCGACCTGCCGTAGCAGGAACGTGACGTCGTGCATCGCGGTGCGCTGCCGCATGAGCAATGTGAGCGCCTCGATTTTCTGCTCGGTGTCCTCCACGAGGCTCGCCACGCCGGTGCCGATGATTGACCGGAACGCCGTCGTCGACGAGCATGGTGTGCGCCCGGTGTATACGGTCGCGTCGCAATCCATTTCGAACGCGACGGGCAGGACGTTCCCGGCCGCGCGGATCGCGTCGATCTTGCGCCCCTCACGCGCCGAATGCATGAACAGCCGCAACATGCCCGGTGCGAACTCATACGCGAAGTTCACCGGTACGATCGTCAGGCCTTGGGCATCCTGATAGGCGACGCGCACGTCGGCGCAATCGCGCAGAATCGCCTCGACGTCCTCCGGGGCATGCACTTCGCGATCGGCGCGGCGCATCGGACGCAGCTGGGTGGTTGGGTCCTGCTCCAGCATGCTGTTCCTCCATATCTCAGCATCTTTGGGTGCCGAAAAGGCCCCATATGGGCGTGTCGCGTCAAAAGCGGGGGTTTCTCGGTGTCTTTGGGGGTTCACGACACCCAAAGACACCGAGAAACCCCCGCTTCCTGTCACATCACGCGAAGTAGGCGACGCCCGCCTCGAAGATCGGCTGGTAGGTGTTGCCCGGCACGTTCATGTACAGGCCGTTGCCCGAACGCTCCGAATGGCCCATCTTGCCGAAGACGCGGCCGTCGGGGCTTGTGATGCCTTCAACGGCGAGCATCGAACCGTTCGGATTGACCGACAAGTCCATGCTCGGCACGCCGTCCTCGTCGACGTACTGCGTGGCGATCTGGCCGTTCGTGGCCAGCTGCGCGAGCATGTCGTACGAGGCGACGAAGCGTCCTTCGCCGTGCGAGATCGCGACGGTGTGCACGTCGCCGACCTCGGTCTTCGCGAGCCACGGCGAGAGGTTCGACGCGACGCGCGTGCGCACGAGGCGGCTCTGGTGGCATCCGATCTCATTGAACGTGAGCGTCGGGCAGGCATCGGTCATCGGCACGATGTCGCCGAACGGCACGAGGCCGAGCTTGATGAGCGCCTGGAAGCCGTTGCAGATGCCGAGCATCAGACCGTCACGGTTCTTGAGCAGGTCGCGCACCGCTTCGGTGACGGCGGGGGCGCGGAAGAACGCGGTGATGAACTTCGCCGACCCGTCCGGTTCGTCGCCACCCGAGAAGCCGCCCGGAATCATGACGATCTGGCTGCGTCCGATCTCGTCGACGAGCGCTTGCGTCGACTCCGCGACCGCCTGCGGCGTGAGGTTGTTGACGATGAGCGTCGTCACGTCCGCGCCCGCGCGTTCGAACGCGGCCGCCGTGTCGTATTCGCAGTTGTTGCCGGGGAACACCGGGATGACGACGCGCGGTTTCGCGATCTTCGGCCCCGTGTACTGCACGCGCCGCTGCGTTGCGAACGAGACGGTCTCGACCTGTTCGAGTTCGGTGCCGTGGGGGGTGCGGTACGGGAAGACCGATTCGAGTCCGCGTTCCCATGTCTCCTGCAGCTGCGCGAGCGGCAGGTCGACGCCGTCCGCGTGGAAGACGTACTCGTCCGTCGTTTCGCCGACCTGTGCGATGTCGACGAGGTTCGACGCTGCGGGGATCTTCGCGTCGTCCGCGAGTTCGACGATGAACGATCCATACGCCGGGGCGAAGAGGTCGTCGACGTTGATCGAGTCGTCGAGACGGACGCCGATCGCGTTGCCGAGCGTCATGCGGAAGAGCGATTCCGCGGTGCCGCCGTATCCCGGTGTCGCGACCGCGACCGCGTCGTGGAAGTCAACGAGGTCTTCGACGACGCGGAACACCTCGAGGAGCGCGTCCTTGTCCGGGGTGATGCCGTCGTCGAGGTAGCGTGGCGCGATGCGCACGACGTGGTGGCCGCCCTGCTTGAACTCGGGGCTTGTCGCGCGGCGCATGTCGCCGACCGCGACGGCGAACGAGATGAGTGTCGGGGGCACGTCGAGGTCCTCGAACGATCCGGACATCGAATCCTTGCCGCCGATCGCGCCGACGCCAAGGTCGACCTGGGCCATGAGCGCGCCGAGCACGGCCGCGAGCGGCTTGCCCCAGCGTTCCGGCTCGTCGCGCAGCTTCTCGAAGTACTCCTGGAAGCTCAGGTACGCCTTCTCGTGTTCGAAGCCTGCGGCGACGAGCTTCGCGAGCGATTCGACGACCGAGAGGTATGCGCCGGTGAACTGGTTGCGTTCCATGATGTACGGGTTGAAGCCCCATGCCATCGCGGATGCCGTCGTCGTCTCGCCGAAGACGGGCAGTTTCGCGACCATCGCCATCGGCGCGGTCAGCTGCCTGCGGCCGCCGAACGGCATGAGCACGGTGCCCGCGCCGATCGTCGAATCGAAGCGTTCGGACAGGCCCTTGTTCGAGGCGACGTTGATGTCCGCGAGCATCGCGTGCATGCGTTCCTCGAGCGTGCCTTCGCCGAACGGCGTGGCATACGTGCCCTGTTCCACCACATGCGCGTCCTGGTGCTTGTCCGCGCCGTTCGATGCGAGGAATTCGCGCGACAGGTCGACGATTGTGTCCCCGTCCCAACGCATGACCATACGGGGTTCCTCGGTGACGGTCGCGATGACGGACGCTTCGAGGTTCTCCTCCTTCGCGTAGGTGAGGAATTCGTCGACGTCCTCGGCGGCGACGTCGACGGCCATGCGTTCCTGCGATTCGGAGATCGCGAGTTCGGTGCCGTCGAGTCCTTCGTATTTCTTCGGGACCTTGTTGAGGTCGACGTCGAGGCCGTCGGCGATCTCGCCGACCGCGACCGAGACGCCGCCCGCGCCGAAGTCGTTGCAGCGCTTGATGAGGCGGCATGCGTCGCCGCGGCGGAAGAGGCGCTGGAGCTTGCGTTCGACCGGCGCGTTGCCCTTCTGAACCTCGGCGCCGTCGAGTTCGAGCGATTCGACGTTGTGTGCCTTCGACGAGCCGGTCGCGCCGCCGATGCCGTCACGGCCCGTGCGGCCGCCGAGCAGGATGATCCGGTCGCCCGGTGCGGGCGTCTCGCGGCGCACATGGTCGGCGGGCGTCGCCGCGACGACGGCGCCGACCTCCATGCGTTTCGCGACGTAGCCGGGATGGTAGATCTCATCGACCTGTCCGGTCGCGAGCCCGATCTGGTTGCCGTAGGACGAATAGCCATGCGCGGCCGTCGTGACGAGCTTGCGCTGCGGCAGCTTGCCTTCAAGCGTCTCGTCGATAGGCGTGCGCGGATCCGCCGCGCCCGTCACGCGCATCGCCTGGTAGACGTACGAGCGTCCCGAGAGGGGATCGCGGATGCAGCCGCCGATGCATGTCGCGGCGCCGCCGAACGGTTCGATCTCGGTCGGGTGGTTGTGCGTCTCGTTCTTGAACAGGAAGAGCCAGTCCTCGTCCTCGCCGTTGACGTCGACCTTGACCTTGACGGTGCACGCGTTGATCTCCTCGGATTCGTCGAGGTTCGTCAAGATGCCGTTCGCCTTGAGCCACTTCGCGCCGAGCGTGCCCATGTCCATCAGTGTGACTGGGCGGTCGGCGCGCCCGAGCTCCTCACGCATCCGCAGATAGCGTTCGAAGGCCTCCTTGACGGTCGCGTCGTCGATCGTCACGTCGTCGAGCTGCGTGCCGAATGTCGTGTGGCGGCAATGGTCGGACCAGTACGTGTCGATGACTTTGATCTCGGTGATCGTCGGGTCGCGGTCCTCGTCGATGAAGTAGTCGCGGCAGAACTGCAGGTCGGCGACGTCCATCGCGAGCCCACGGTCGGCGATGAAGCGTTCGAGCTGTTCGTCGTCCATCCCGCGGAAGCCGTCGATGACTTCGACCTTGCCGGGCGTCGGGATCTGCGTCACGAGCGTGTCGCGCGTCGCGAGGCTCGCTTCGCGCGCTTCGACCGGGTTGATGACGTACTTCTTGATCGCGTCGATGTCGGGCGTGCTCAGATTGCCCTGCAGCGCGTAGAGCGTCGCCGAACGCACGGTCGGGCGTTCACCTTGGCTGATGAGCTGGATGCATTCGCTCGCCGAGTCGGCGCGCTGGTCAAACTGTCCGGGAAGGAACTCGACGGCGAACACGGCGTCGTCGCCGAAATCGGGAAAGTCGAACGCGACGTCGTCGGACTGCGGTTCGCTGAAGACGGTCGGCACGACCTGTTCGAACAGGTCCTCGCCGATGCCCTCGACGTCGTAGCGGTTGATCAGGCGGATCCGCTCAAGCGGCTTGATGCCCAGAATCGTCCTGAGTTCGTGGGTGAGCTGCTGGGCCTCGACGTCAAAGCCGGGCTTCTTTTCAACATATACGCGGAAAACCACGGTTCTTCCTTGCTCTCTCTTGGTGATGGAAACTGGTGCTGAAAAAACGGGAGCCGTGCCGTAGCCGGCACGGATGGGGAAATCAATGTAAGAAAAAAGGGGAGGGGGTGGCGGACGGAATCGGCCCGCACCCGGTGGCGAACACCAGATGCGGGCCGCTCATGTCATTCGGCGCGTTCGATGCCTTCCTGCTGTGCAAGCGCTGTCAGGCGATCGTAGATCTCCTCATAGGCGGGGATGATGTTGCCGAGGTCGCGGCGGAACAGATCCTTGTCGAGGTGCTCGATCTGGCCCGAACCGTCCTTGAGGTCCCACAGGCGGCACGTGTCAGGCGTGATCTCGTCGGCGAGCAGGATCGTGCCGCCGGACGTCTTGCCTTCCTCGATCTTGAAGTCGACGAGCTGCACGTCAATCTTCGAGAAGATGTCGAGGAGCGCGTCGTTGACGGCGCGCGCCTGCTTCGAGATCTCGGCGAGCTCCTCGTCGGACGCGAGGCCGAGCGCGACGATGCCGTCGTCGTTGATGAACGGGTCGCCGAGCTCATCGGACTTGTAGCAGAATTCGAGGATTGGCCGTGCAAGCTTCGTGCCCTCCTCGACGCCGTAGCGCTTCGCGAACGAACCGGCCGCCGTGTTGCGCATGATGATCTCGAGCGGGTACATGTCCATCGAGCGGACGAGCTGCTCGGTGTCCGAGATGCGCTTGATGAAATGGGAATCGACTCCACGGGCCTTGAGCAGGTCGAAGAGGACCGACGTGATGCGGTTGTTGAGGCTTCCCTTGCCTTCGATCTGAGCCTTCTTCGCGCCGTTGCCGGCGGTCGCCTGGTTCATGTATTCGACCCAAAGGACGTCCGGGTCGTCGGTTGCGTACAGTTTCTTGGCCTTGCCCTCGTAGAGCTTGTCCATTTTCTGCATAATTGGTGCTTCTGCCTTCCGTGGATCTACAAAATGGAACGCTGATGAACTGACGCCATCAGCGTAGCAAGCGGCGCTAACATGGGCGCGGTGTTTCTCACGTTTCAAACGGCCGCGCGGCGCGGTATGCGCCGCGCGGCCGGGATGGCGGTTTTCAGATGACGGTGATCGAGAGCGCCTGCGCCGTTTCGACGGCGCGCACGCGCGCTTCCGCGACGTCCGCGCCGAGCGCGAGCGCGACGCCCATCCTGCGGTGCCCTTCGACCTTCGGTTTCGCAAAGACGCGCACGTCGGTCCCCGGTTGCGCGAGCGCCTCGTCAAGGTTCGTGAACTCGGCTTCGCCGTGTCCCTCGACGACGATCGCGTGGCTCGCGGCCGCCGTATGCTCCGGGATGTCGAGCGCGACGTGCCCTTCGGTGACCGGTGCGCCGAGCATCGCGCGCGCGTGCAGGTCGAATTCGCTCAACCGTTGGCTGATCATCGTGACCATGCCCGTGTCATGCGGGCGCGGCGATACTTCGTTGAACAGGACGTCGCCGTCCTTGAGCACGAACAGCTCGACGCCGAACACGCCCCACGCGCTGTCCGTGCCCGCGCGAGCGACGAGTCCGTTCACCGCCGCGTCCGCGATGCGTTTCGCCTCCGCGAGCACATCCGCGGGCACGTTCGCCGGCTGCCACGAGTCGCGGTAGTCGCCGTCCTGCTGGCGCTGCCCGATCGGCTCGCAGACGACGACGCCCGCGGACGAGCTCACGGTGAGCATCGTCAGTTCGTAGTCAAGGTCGACGAGGCGTTCGACGATGACGCGCGACACGTCGCCTTCGTCATGCGCGCGGCGCCCCTGTTGCGCCTCCGTCCACGCGTCCGCAACGCCGTCCGCATCGTGCACGACCGACTGGCCGTGTCCGGACGAGCTCATGACCGGCTTGACGACGCACGGGTATCCGATCGCGTCGGCCGCCGCCTTGAGTTCGTTGAGGGAACCTGCGAAACGGAACGGCGTCGTCGGCAGTCCCAGCTCATCCGCCGCGAGCGTGCGCAGCGCCTCGCGGTCCATGCAGATGCCGGCGATCTTCGCGCTCGGCACGACGTGCGCGCCATTGTGCTCGGCCTCTTCGAGCACCGGTGTCGCAATCGCCTCGACCTCGGGGATGATGATGTCCGGATCGACATCCGCGATGAGTGCACGCAATGCGTCCGCGTTCGCCATGTCGAGGACGCGCGCCTCATGCGCGACCTGCTGCGCGGGCGCATGCGCATAGGAATCGGCGGCGATGACACGCACGCCGAGACGCGTGAGCGAGATCGCGACCTCCTTGCCGAGCTCGCCGGAACCGAGCAGGAGCGCACGTGTGGGATGGTTGCCGTTGGGGGTGCCGAGGGCACAATCGAATTTCGTCATGGCACCATTGTGCCACCGGCAGTGCACGTGCGTGGAGCCACCCCCGTCGCCGCGAACCGCCGGTTCGGCGCACCGACCGCTAGACTTGACAACCATGTGCGCACAACAGAACACGGCATCCGCCGACGCGGACCGCGACAATGACGAATGGCCGCTCACAGTCGCGCTCGTCGTCGACACATCCGGCAACGGGGGCAACGGCACGTCCAACTCGGCGACGCAATGGGCGGCCGAACTCAAACGGCAAGGGCACGAGGTGCGGCTCGTCGGCATCGGCGCCCCACGCTACCCGGCGCGCGTCAACCACATCCCGCTCGTCAGCTGGATATCGGCGAAGCAGCAGATGCAGTTCGCGCAGCCGAGCAAGACGCTCTTCGACCGCGCGTTCGACGGCGTCGACGTCGTGCACATCTACGAACCGTTCAAATTCGGCAGGCATGCGCTTGCGAACGCACGTGCGCACGGGCTGCCGGTCACGGCCGGCTTCCATGTCCAGCCGGAGAACGTCATGTACTCGGCCGGGCCGCTGCGCTACATCCCCGGCATGAACTCGTTCCTGTACTGGCTGTTCCACCATTGGCTCTACCGCAACGTCGACGCGATCCATGTGCCGACGAAGCTCGGCGCGCACCTGCTTGAGAAACACCATTACGGCGAGCCGATCTACGTCATCTCGAACGGCTACCAGCCACGGTTCACGGCGAAGCGACAGCGTCCGGGCGCGGAGCCTGCGGCCGTGCCGTTCCGCATCATCGCGTCGGGAAGACTCGCGAACGAGAAGAACCATATCGAACTCATCGAGGCGATCGCATTGAGCGCACACGCCGATGACATCCATCTGACGATCGCCGGCACCGGTCCGATCAAGCGGCGCGTCGTGCGCAAGGCGCGCAAGCTGCTCAAGCGTCCCGCGACAATCGGGTTCCATAGGAACGCCGACATGCCGGACCTGCTGCGCTCATGCGACCTGTTGTGCCATCCGTCGATCGCCGACCTCGAATCGGTGAGCGTCATCGAAGGGATGGCGTGTGGCCTTGTCCCCGTCATCGCCGACTCGCCGTTGAGCGCGGCCGGGCAGTTCTCGCTCACCCCGGAATCGTCGTATCCGATCGGCCATCCCGAGGAGCTCGCCGACCGCATCGACTGGTGGATCGACCATCCGCGCGACCTCAACGAATGGGGGGAGACCTACGCCGAACATACGAAGGAGACGTATTCGGTCGAACAGTCGGTCAAACGGTTCGTCAGGATGGAACGTGAGGTCATCGCCGCGCATAAGGCGGGCACACGCGCCGCAGGAAGCGACGGTGAGGAATAGGAAATGAGAGGATTGTGCCATATGCGATGCGCGCCCACCACAGAACAGTGGTGGGCGCGCATCGCATATCTGACCGGTATCTGGATCCGTACAGGTCGTCACAGATACGAGATCAGTTCGTCGACCTCGTCATCGGTCGTCGCCCAGCTTGTGCAGATGCGCAGCATGACGCTGTCCGTACCGACGGCCTCGATGAACCCCAGCGTCACATGCTCGGCGAGTTCGGCGGCCTTCTTGTCGGAGACGGTGATGAAGATCTGGTTCGTCTGCGAGACGAAGGCCACATCGTAACCCTTGTCCGCGAGCGCTTCGCGAATCTTGTCGGCCTCCTTGTTCGCGTGTGCGGACAGTTTGAAGTACAGGTCGTCGGTGAACAACGCGTCGAACTGCAGACCCAACAGCCATCCCTTCGCGAGGAGCGCGCCACGCTGCTTGACGAGCGTCGTGAAATTCGCGGGCGTGTTCGCGCGGGTGAACACGACGGCCTCGCCGAACATCGCTCCGACCTTCGTGCCGCCGATTGTGAACACATCGGCGACGCGCGCGATGTCGTCGAGGTCGGCGTCGTTGCCGTCGCTCGTCAACGCGTAGCCGAGGCGCGCACCGTCGATGAACAGCGGCAGGTCACGGTCGTGCGCGACCTGGGAGAGCGATTCGAGCTCCTCAAGTGTGTAGACGGTGCCGTATTCGGTCGGTTGGGAGATGTAGACGGAACCGGGGAAGACCATGTGCGTATGGTTCGGATCCGCATAGAACCGTTCGCAATAGTCGTCGAGTTGTTCGGCCGTGATCTTGCCGTCCTCGTTCGCCAACGCGAGCACCTTGTGTCCGGTCGCCTCGATCGCGCCCGCCTCATGCGTGTTGATGTGGCCGCTGTCCGCGCACACGACGCCCGCGTATTGCGGTGTGATCGCCGAGATGACCGTCTGGTTCGTCTGTGTGCCGCCGACGAGGAACCACACCTGCGCCCGGGGGTCGTCGCACTGTGCGGCGATCTTGTCGGCGGCGGTCTTGCAGTAGTCGTCGGTGCCGTAGCCCGGATGCTGCTCGTGCTGGATCTGCTGTACGCGCGCGAGGATCTGCGGCGCGGCGGTCGAGGAATAGTCGTTCTGGAAGGACAGCATTGCGAAACTCCTTGGTTCGGGATGGTTCAAGCGTCGGTAGTATGCCAGTCTAGTCGTCCACGTCCGCGCCGCGGCGGATTGTGGTGACGGTGAACGGTGCGTGGCGCATGCGCGCGTTCGAACGTTCGAGCGAGCGCGCAAGCGAAAGCGCGGGTGTGCGGGGTGTGAGGTCCTCATGCCAACGTGCGGACACGGCGAGGAAGATCAGATAGACGTACGGCATACCGAGGTTCGTCTCGAGAAGCGAATCGATGACGAGCGGCTTGAGCGACTCGACGAGGCCCAGTCCGGCGCTGCGGATGCCGCCGAGCAGCAGCGCCGCCTCCCATGCGAACTGGATGCCGATGCCGCATACGAGGAGCCAACGGATGTCGATGCGCAGCGCGGGGCGTGGCGCGCGTGTGAGGTTGTGGATGATGACGCCCGCGTATCCGACGAACAGGATGACCGCCATCCATCCGTGGTAGGCGCCCGTCGTGCGTTCGATCGTGATCGGATCGGCTACCTCGTCGGGGAGGAAACGGGATGTGATCGTCTGTGTGATGAGCGGCGCGCAGAACCACCATCCGAATATGAGCGTCGACCATTCGACGAGACGGTCGTCGTGTCGCAGATACAGCCATATCCATGTGAAATTCGTGAAACCGTAACTCATCGACATCCACAACAACACCCAGAACAATGACGCGTTCGGCGAGATCGAACGCGTACCGAGCGCAAGATGGAAGATGCCGAAGTCGACTGCGAAATACAACAGTCCGGCGGCGATGCCGACGAGTACCGTCATACGGCGGCGGCGCCACAGCAACAGCGCGGCGTAGAACATGAGGAACGCGACGTCGAGCCAGATGTAGAGGGGCGCGAACTGGCGGCGCGCGACGAAGTCGGCGGTTGTCGTGGACATCGTGGCTGTTGCGGAGGTTGCGGCAGCTGTGGTGAGCGGAAGGAAGGTCATGGTTCCAGCGTAGACGATGCGGTGTTGTGGTGAGTGGTGTAGCGGTGTAGCTGTGCGCGATTGTGGGTGGATTGGTCGGTGTGGTCTGCGAAGTGGGACGCAAATGGGGGCGTTTGTGGGTGGATTTGCAGGTGGGAACCGCGAAGTGGGACGCTGTGTCCGTTTTCGTGGATGCGGATTGCAAGTCGGGACGCAAACAGGTGTGTTTGCGGGTGGATTTGCAGGTGGGAACCGCGGTGTGGGAGGCTGTGTCCGATTTCGTCGGTGTGGTCTGCGGAGTGGGACGTACACGGGGGCGTTTGCGGGCGGATTTGCTGGTGTGAGCTGCGGTGTGGGACGTTGTGTCCGGGTTCGTCGGTGTGGTCTGCGAAGTGGGATGCAAGTGGGGGCGTTTGCGGGTGGATTGATAGGTAGTGGCTGCGAAGTGGGACATTGTGTCTGGTTTCGTCGGTGTGGTCTGCGGAGTGGGACGCGAATGGGTGTGTTTGCGGGTGGATTTGCAGGTGGGAACTGCGAAGTGGGACGCTGGGGAACAGGGTACACAGAAAGCACGGTGCACGGGGCAACAGGGTGCACGCATGAAGACGGCCCCCGAAGTGTCTAGGTGCCTTCGGGGGCCGTCTCGTTCTTCGACATCGCCATATCATCCAACACATCGGCGATGCACGTGCGCCGGGAATCCGACCTGTCCGAGGTCGAAACCGCCGATTCCCGGAAACGTCAGGTCTCGTGCTCCCAGCGCGTCGCCGCCAATCATCCGACGGTGGTGGCGTCCATTGCCGCCTCCGTCATCGTCGACGTGTGACGGATGCCGTCATCGGCGCGCGCCGCACGGGTCACCTGACCTACCCATGACCACGGTGATGTTCACTCTCATCCACATCACTCCAGTACAGGAAACCATCATGTAGGGAAAGGAGCCAAGCACCACATGTGCTTCATGTTGTGAACCCTGTTGAATTATGGTTCCAGTCTACCTCTTCGCGGTGCGCGACAGGCCGTTGGGGAGTGGTGCGGGTGAAGTATCGGAGGTAGACGACACGCCGTGTGCGGGATTTGGGTGGAGGTGGTGTATAGTTTTCATCTGTTGCCCGGTTCTTCACGGAACCGTTGCGATGGTGGCTATAGCTCAGTTGGTAGAGCATCTGATTGTGGTTCAGAAGGTCGCGCGTTCGAGCCGCGTTAGCCACCCCATCGAGAACCCTCCCTCGTGGAGGGTTCTCTGTTTTCCACAGCACATGGGCGACGCGGCGCGCAATCGCGATGAATGGTGAAGACACACCGCGCGCGTCTTCACAATTGCGGTATATCCGGCCCGTGTGGTATGTTCATAACTTGTGTGTGCCAGCCAAGCACCTTATGTGACAGGAGCTCGCGCTGGGATATCCCCAAGTTCGTTTGTACCACGCGCAGTAATGCGGCAGAGGGAGAACGAAGGGTCATCGGGCCGGTGAACAGTGGCTGTCTTTTCTTCATTCAGTGAAGTGGGGGAAAGTGAGGCTGCGATCAGTCGGCTTCACTAGGAAGAACAGAAACCACTGAATCGGAGAATTCAAGTTGCCTACTATTGAACAGCTTGTCCGTAAGGGACGCAAGGCAAAGCCGAAGAAGTCCAAGACTTTGGCTCTCAAGGGAAGCCCGCTGCGCCGCGGCGTGTGCACCCGTGTGTACACGACGACGCCGAAGAAGCCGAACTCGGCTCTGCGTAAGGTCGCCCGTGTCCGTCTGAGCTCGGGCGTCGAAGTCACCGCTTACATCCCGGGCGAAGGCCACAACCTGCAGGAGCACTCGATCGTGCTCGTGCGCGGCGGCCGTGTCAAGGATCTGCCGGGCGTGCGTTACCACATCGTGCGTGGCGCGCTCGATACGCAGGGTGTCAAGGATCGTAAGCAGGGCCGTTCCCTGTACGGAGCAAAGAAGGCGAAGTAAGAGATATGTCACGTAAAGGACCCGCCAAGAAACACCAGCTGCTGCCGGACCCGATCTACGGCTCGACCGTCGTGGCGCAGCTCATCAACAAGATTCTGCTCGACGGCAAGAAGTCGATCGCCGAGGACATCGTCTACTCGGCCCTCGATATGGTCAAGGAGAAGACCGACCAGGAACCGGTCGCGGTGCTCAAGCGCGCGCTTGACAACATCCGTCCGTCCCTCGAGGTCCGTTCCCGCCGTGTCGGCGGCGCGACCTACCAGGTCCCGGTCGAGGTCAAGCCGGCCCGCGCGAACACGCTTTCGCTGCGCTGGCTGACCGATTTCTCCCGCGCACGCCGTGAGAAGACGATGGCCGAGCGCCTCGCGAACGAGATCCTCGACGCCTCCAACGGCCTCGGCGCTTCCGTGAAGCGTCGTGAGGACACCCACAAGATGGCGGAAGCCAACAAGGCCTTCGCGCATTACCGCTGGTAATCAGTCACGGAAACGAAGAGTTAAGGAACATTCATGGCACTGGACGTGCTTACCAACCTCAACCAGGTTCGTAACATCGGCATCATGGCTCACATCGATGCCGGTAAGACCACCACTACCGAGCGTATTCTGTACTACACCGGTAAGAACTACAAGATCGGCGAGACCCACGACGGCGCTTCGACGATGGACTTCATGGCGCAGGAGCAGGAGCGCGGCATCACCATCCAGTCCGCCGCGACGACGTGCTTCTGGAACCGCCAGACCCATGACACGGGCGAGAAGTTCCAGATCAACATCATCGATACGCCGGGCCACGTCGACTTCACCGCCGAGGTGGAGCGTTCGCTTCGCGTCCTCGATGGCGCCGTCGCCGTCTTCGACGGCAAGGAAGGCGTCGAGCCGCAGTCCGAGACCGTGTGGCGTCAGGCCGACAAGTACGGTGTCCCGCGCATCTGCTTCATCAACAAGATGGACAAGCTCGGCGCCGACTTCTACTACTCGGTCGACACGATCAAGGAGAAGCTCGGGGCGACCCCGCTCGTCGTCCAGCTGCCGATCGGCGCTGAGAACGACTTCGTCGGCGTCGTCGACCTCATCCGCATGAAGGCCTACGTCTGGAACGACGTCAAGGACGACATGGGCGCCCACTACGACACCGTGGACATCCCGGACGATCTCAAGGAACGCGCCGAGCAGTACCGCGCCGAACTCCTCGACCAGGTCGCGGAGTCGGACGAGGAGCTCATCGAGAAGTACCTCGAGACCGGCGACCTGACCGAAGAGGAGATCCGCAAGGGCATCCGCACGCTCACGATCGCACGTGAGGCCTATCCGGTCCTGTGCGGTTCCGCGTTCAAGGACAAGGGCGTGCAGCCGATGCTTGACGCCGTCGTCGACTACCTGCCGAGCCCGGAGGATGTCCCGTCCATCGTCGGCTTCGACCCGTCCGACGAATCGATCGAGATCGACCGCAAGCCGACGCTTGACGATCCGTTCTCGGCGCTCGTCTTCAAGATCTCGACCCACCCGTTCTACGGCAAGCTCGTGTTCGTGCGCGTCTACTCCGGCTCCGTCAAGCCGGGCGACAACGTGCTCGATTCGACGAAGGGCAAGAAGGAACGCGTCGGCAAGATCTTCCAGATGCACGCCGACAAGGAGAACCCGGTCGACGCCGCCGAGGCGGGCAACATCTACACGTTCGTCGGTCTCAAGAACGTCACGACCGGCGACACGCTGTGCGATGAGAAGCACCCGATCTCGCTCGAGTCGATGACGTTCCCGGATCCGGTCATCGAGGTCGCCGTCGAGCCGAAGACGAAGGCCGACCAGGAGAAGATGAGCCTCGCCCTCGCGAAGCTCTCCGACGAGGATCCGACCTTCCAGGTCAAGACCGACGAAGAGTCCGGCCAGACCCTCATCTCCGGCATGGGCGAGCTCCAGCTCGACATCATCGTCGACCGTATGCGCCGCGAATTCAAGGTCGAGTGCAACGTCGGCAAGCCGCAGGTTGCCTACCGTGAGACGATCCGCAAGGCCGTCATGGGCCAGGAGTACACGCACAAGAAGCAGACCGGTGGTTCCGGCCAGTTCGCGAAGGTCCTCATGAACTTCGAGCCGCTCGACACCGAGAACGGCGAAGTCTACGAGTTCGCGAACGAGGTCACCGGCGGCCACATCACGAAGGAATTCATCCCTTCGATCGATGCTGGTGTGCAGGAGGCCATGGAGTCCGGCATCCTCGCCGGCTTCCCGGTCGTCGGCGTCAAGGCGACGATCGTCGATGGCCAGGTCCACGACGTCGATTCCTCGGAAATGGCGTTCAAGATCGCAGGCTCGATGTGCTTCAAGGAAGCCGCCCCGAAGGCGAAGCCGGTCATCCTCGAACCGATCATGGCCGTCGAAGTCCGTACCCCGGAGGAGTACATGGGCGACGTCATGGGCGACCTCAACTCCCGCCGTGGCTCGATCCAGTCGATGAACGACGCGACCGGCGTCAAGGTCATCGACGCGAAGGTCCCGCTGTCCGAGATGTTCGGCTACATCGGCGACCTGCGTTCGAAGACCCAGGGCCGCGCGATGTTCACGATGCAGATGGACTCCTACGCGGAGGTCCCGAAGGCCGTCGCGGACGAGATCATCAAGGCCCAGCGCGGCGAGTGACACGCGCTGCCATTTGGCTTGAACCTGTCTCCAGTCGGCGCTAGTATTTTGTAGCGCTGACTGGGTTCGGGTCCTATCAAGTGGCGAAAACCCAGAAACCCAGTAAACTGTAGCAAGTGCCTTGATGCCTCAAGGCTTACTACGAGAAACGTCCAGGAGGACAAACACATGGCAAAGGAAAAGTACGAGCGTACTAAGCCGCACGTTAACATCGGTACGATCGGCCACGTCGATCACGGCAAGACGACCCTCACCGCAGCGATCTCGAAGGTCCTGCACGATGAGTATCCGGATCTGAACCCGGAGTATGACTTCAACCAGATCGACGCCGCTCCGGAAGAGCAGCAGCGTGGTATCACGATCAACATCGCCCACATCGAGTACCAGACCGCGAAGCGTCACTACGCTCACGTCGACTGCCCGGGCCACGCCGACTTCGTCAAGAACATGATCACCGGCGCCGCCCAGATGGATGGCGCGATCCTCGTCGTCGCCGCGACCGACGGCCCGATGGCCCAGACCCGCGAGCACGTCCTGCTCGCCCGTCAGGTCGGCGTCCCGAAGATCCTCGTCGCCCTCAACAAGTGCGACATGGTCGATGACGAAGAGCTCATCGAGCTCGTCGAAGAAGAGGTCCGCGACCTCCTCGACGAGAACGGCTTCGACCGTGACTGCCCGGTCGTCCACACCTCCGCTTACGGCGCGCTGCATGACGACGCTCCGGACCACGAGAAGTGGGTTGCGACGATCAAGGAACTCATGGACGATGTCGACGACTACATCCCGACCCCGGTCCATGACCTCGACAAGCCGTTCCTGATGCCGATCGAGGACGTCTTCACGATCTCCGGTCGTGGCACCGTCGTCACCGGCCGTGTCGAGCGTGGCCGTCTCCCGATCAACACGAACGTCGAGATCGTCGGCATCCGCCCGACCCAGACGACGACCGTCACCTCGATCGAGACCTTCCACAAGCAGATGGACGAGTGCGAGGCTGGCGACAACACCGGTCTGCTCCTGCGCGGCATCAACCGCACCGACGTCGAGCGTGGCCAGGTCGTGGCCGCCCCGGGTTCGGTCACCCCGCACACCAAGTTCGAAGGCGAAGTCTACGTCCTCACGAAGGACGAAGGCGGCCGCCACTCGCCGTTCTTCTCGAACTACCGTCCGCAGTTCTACTTCCGCACGACGGACGTCACCGGCGTCATCACGCTGCCGGAAGGCGTCGAGATGGTTCAGCCTGGCGATCACGCGACCTTCACGGTCGAGCTCATCCAGCCGATCGCTATGGAAGAGGGCCTCACCTTCGCAGTGCGCGAAGGCGGCCACACCGTCGGCTCGGGCCGTGTCACCAAGATCCTCGGCTGATTCGTTCAGCTTCGATCTGACGCGGTAGTACGCGACTGACAAGGGAGCCCCCACCATGATGGTGGGGGCTCCCTTCGTATATCCACATCCATTTGTCGGTACCATCGTCGACCATATATCGTCGTTCACCATCGCACCAGTATTCCAATGGATCTAGTTGGCGGCGGTGCCGCGATGTGCGGCCGTCTGCGACGCGCATATGGTAGTTCGTGGCGGCGGTGCCGCGATGTGCAGCCGTCTATGACGTACAGATGGATCTAGTCGGCGGCGGTGCCGCGACAGACAGCTGCATAGAACGACAGACCGCCGCCCAATGGTGCATTGGGCGGCGGTCTGCGGTGTGCGATCGGTATCGATCAACGGTCGGAGATGACGGCACCGTCGGTGGCTGTCAGTGCGTCGGTGGACGCGTCCGTTCCGCGGCTGCCGCGGGGGAGGACACGGTCGACCGCCATCATCAGATACCCGAATATGATGAACGCGACAAGCAGGACGCCGATCCATCTGAGGACGCCGCCGACGCCGATTTCTGAGGCGTCGAGGAAGAAATAGGGGTAGAGGAGCGGCACGTCGGCGTCGAACCCGTAGAGCCACGCGCGTACGTAGACGAAACCGACATAGCACAGCGGGAAGATTGTCGCCGCAAGCGGATACGTCCACTTCACGCGGCGGTGTTCATAGCACAACAGCCAGTCGAATGTGAACATGAGCGGGAGCACAACGTGGAACGTGATGCTCGTGACTTCGAAGTTCTTCGCGGGGTCACGGTCGGGCTGCCCGGCGAGCAGCAGGTTGAAGACGAAGAACGTGAGCAGGATCGCGATGACGCTCACGAACTTGAGCGCGGGGTGCAGACGCACGGGGCCGTCTCCGCGGCGGCGCGCGGTCGCGACGAGTTCGCACAGCATGAAGCCGATGCACAGGTAATTCGAAAGGTTCGTGAAATACACGAAGAAATCGGGGTCGAATTCGGCGTCGTACAGCCCGAGGCTGCCGAATATGCCGACGACGCCGAGCGCGACGTAGCACGATTGGAGGATGAGTTGCGCGGTTCTGCTGCGGATCATGGATGCTGCACTTTCGTATATCGGAACGTGACACGTCCGCGCATGGCGCGCGCGGACGACGCATCATCCTACGCAATGCGGATATGTGCCGCGTTGTGCGAATCGCGGGAAGCGCGCGGCTGGTTTTTGTATGGAACGACAAACGGGGCGCGGACGTGCGCACACGTCCGCGCCCCGTCAGACGGCGTCATCCGATGATGCGGTCAGTGGAACGTGACCGTATGCAGGCCTTCCTTCTTGAGGTCGACGACATCGAGCGATTCGACGTTGCCGTTCGCGTCGAGCGAGACGACGACCGGGTTCATCGCCTTGATCGCGGCGTCCGAGAATTCGGTGTGCCCCGACGGCGACGACTTGAGCAGGATCATCGGCAGATCGTCGCGCAGCGTGTCCTCGGCGTCCGAACGTGCGTCGTTGACGAGGAGGACCTGTCCGTCCTCCTGTCCGGCGAAGTCCATGAGCATGCGCACGATGTCGCCGCGGCGCATGTTCGGCACCGCGACGGCCGTGTCACCATCATCGCGGATTTCGTGGTGGATCGTATCGACGCCTTTGAAATCGACGTCGATGACGTTCGCAGACGGCGGGACGGTCGGCAGGATATGCTTGTCATCGATGATGGCGAGCTTGCGCATGTCGGCGACGGCGTCGACGAGCGACTGGAACACCGTCACCTTGTCCGCGAGCGGCGCGGCACCGACGATGATGACGGAGCGGCCGTCGAGCAGTGCGTCGTTGACGAGTGGATCGATCATGAATGCCTCCTTGACATGGGTCTGCCCTCAGGTATAGCGCGCATCGGCCGTGCGCGGGGACGGTTGCGGTCATCGGCGTAACGGCGGGCGGCGCCACGCTGTATGGAGGTGCTGGCATAATATGCAAGGCTCTTTGTATAGCTGCACGATACGTCGAATGAATAGGTGAGTAATTTGGCACAGACTACCAACGACATCAAGAACGGATCCATCCTCAACCTGGACGGCCAGCTGTGGCAGGTCATCAAGTTCCAGCACGTCAAGCCGGGCAAGGGACCCGCTTTCGTGCGCACGACGATCAAGAACGTCCTCTCGGGCAAGATCGTCGACAAGACCTTCAACGCGGGCATGAAGATGGAGTTCGAGACCGTCGACAACCGCACGCTGCAGTACTCCTACGACGATGGCGACAACTTCGTCTTCATGGACATGACGACCTACGACCAGGTCATGATCCCGAAGGCGCTCGTCGGCGACAAGGCGAAGTACCTGCTCGAAGGCACCGACTGCATCGTCTCGTTCCATGACGGCCAGCCGCTTTCCGTCGAACTGCCGGCGTCCGTCGTCCTCACGGTCACGCACACCGAGCCGGGCCTGCAGGGCAACCGTTCGAACGCGGGCACGAAGCCGGCGACCGTCGAGACCGGCGCCGAGATCCAGGTGCCGCTGTTCATCGGCGAAGGCGAGAAGGTCAAGGTCAGCACCGAAGACGGCTCCTATCTGGGCCGCGAGAACTGATCGGGCTTTCCAGACAGTAAGGACGACAGCTCCATGGCACGTTCCACCGCCCGCAAGAGGGCTCTGAACACGTTGTATGAAGCGGACGAGAAGGGACAGGACATCCTGTCCCTTCTTGATGAGCGCATCGCCGAACCGGGCGCGCAGACACCGCTTCCCGAATACGCCGTCGAAATCGTGCGCGGTGTCGCCGAGCATCACCGGGACATCGACCGCATGCTCAACGACCATTCCACAAGTTGGAAAGTGCGCCGCATGCACGTCGTCGACCGTAATATCCTACGTATTGCGACGTGGGAGATCGTCTACAACGACGATGTCCCCGACAAAGTGGCCATCGATGAAGCGATCAACCTCGCCAAGACCTTGTGCGACGACGATGCACCATCCTTCATCCATGGTTTGCTCAGCGCGGTAAGCGCGACCGAGCACACCGGTGACGAGGAATCCGGCAAAGCCGAATAAGCCAGACGCGTTTGGCCGGGTCGCGAGTCTCAACCGGCCGCTATCCATCGTTTCGACAACCTTGATGAATGGGGGTTTGGGTGAACCAGATCGACTCGGCAACCGTGTTCACGGACGACGACGCCGTCCTCGTGCTTGAGGACGGGCAAGTCTACGTGGGCGAACCATACGGCGCGCGTGGCGGGACGAGGGGAGAGATCGTCTTCTCGACCGCGATGACGGGATACCAGGAGACACTCACCGATCCAAGCTATGACCGGCAGATCGTCGTGCAGACGTTCCCGCACATCGGCGACACCGGCGTCAACCATGACGATCCGGAATCGTCGCGCATCTGGGTCGCCGGCTATGTCGTGCGCGACCCCAGCCCGACCGTGAGCAACTGGCGCGCCGACGGCACGCTCGACGACGACCTCGAGCGCAACGGCATCGTCGGCATAAGCCATATCGACACCCGCAAACTCGTGCGCCATTTGCGCAGCGTGGGCGTCATGCGCGCCGGCATCTTCTCCGGCGACGCGCTCCTTGGCGCCGACGGCGAGCCTCGCTCCGTCGAATCGCTCCTCGCCGACGTGCGTGACACGCCGCAGATGAAGGGCATGAGCCTCTACGACGAAGTGAGCACCGACGAAGCCTACGTCATCGAACCGACGGGCGACTTCGCCGGCAAGGAACCCATCGCGACCGTCGCCGCGGTCGACCTCGGCATCAAGGCGATGACACCGCACCGCATGGCGGAACGCGGCTGCCGCGTGCATGTCCTGCCGTCGACGACGACGTTCGAACAGATCGAGGCGCTCAACCCCGATGGCGTCTTCTTCTCGAACGGCCCGGGGGATCCGGAGCAGGCCGGCCAGATGGTCGCGCTGCTGCGCAACGTCCTCGACGCTGGATACCCGTTCTTCGGCATCTGCTTCGGCAACCAGCTCCTCGGGCGCGCGCTCGGCTTCGGCACTTACAAGCTCAAGTTCGGCCACCGCGGCATCAACCAGCCCGTCAAGGATGTGACGACCGGCAAAGTCGAGGTGACCGCTCACAACCACGGCTTCGCCGTCGACGCCCCGATCGGCGAGACGGTCGATGCTCCGTTCGAGGATGGCAAATACGGCAAGGTCTTCGTGAGCCATGTCGATCTCAATGACAACGTCGTCGAGGGTCTGCAGTGCGTCGACATCCCGGCGTTCTCCGTCCAGTACCATCCCGAGGCCGCGGCCGGCCCGCACGACGCCGCCTATCTGTTCGACCGCTTCGTCACGATGATGAACGACGCCAACGCCAAGAAAGCCAAGGAGGAATCCACGAATGCCCAAGCGTAACGACATCAAGTCGGTCATGGTCATCGGCTCCGGCCCGATCGTCATCGGCCAGGCCGCCGAGTTCGACTATTCGGGAAGCCAGGCATGCCGTGTGCTGCGTGAGGAAGGCATCCGCGTCATCCTCGTCAACTCCAACCCCGCGACGATCATGACCGATCCGGAGATGGCGGACGCGACGTACATCGAGCCGATCGCGACGCCGATCCTCGAACGCATCATCGCGAAGGAACGCCCCGACGCGCTGCTGCCGACGCTCGGCGGCCAGACCGCGCTCAACGCCGCCGTCGCGCTCGGCGAGGCCGGCATCCTCAAGAAGTACAACGTCGAACTCATCGGCGCCTCGCTTGAGGCGATCGACCGTGGCGAGGACCGCGAATCGTTCAAGCAGGTCGTCGAGGAGGCGGGCGCCGAATCGGCACGCTCCGACATCGCGCATACACTCGAGGAAGTCGACGCGATCGCCGAACGCTTCGGCTTCCCGCTCGTCGTGCGCCCGAGCTTCACGATGGGCGGCCTCGGATCCGGCATCGCGCATGACACCGAGGAGCTGCACCGCATCGCGGGCGCGGGCATCCACTATTCGCCGACCGACGAGGTGCTCATCGAAGAGGGCATCGAAGGCTGGAAGGAATACGAGCTTGAGCTCATGCGCGACCGCAATGACAACGTCGTCGTCGTCTGCCCGATCGAGAACGTCGACCCCGTCGGCGTGCACACGGGCGACTCGATCACCGTCGCGCCGGTCTTCACGCTCACCGACCGCGAATACCAGAAGCTGCGCGACATCGGCATCGCGATCATCCGCGGCGTCGGCGTCGACACGGGCGGCTGCAACATCCAGTTCGCGATCCATCCGGACACCGGACGCATCATCGTCATCGAGATGAACCCGCGCGTCTCGCGCTCGTCGGCGCTCGCGTCGAAGGCGACTGGCTTCCCGATCGCGAAGATCGCGACGAAGCTCGCACTCGGCTATACGCTCGACGAAATCCAGAACGACATCACGAAGTCGACGCCGGCGAGCTTCGAACCGACGATCGACTATGTCGTCACGAAGGTGCCGCGCTTCGCGTTCGAGAAGTTCCCGGGCGCCGACCCGACCCTGACGACGTCGATGAAATCGGTCGGCGAGGCGATGGCCCTCGCGGGCAATTTTGCCGAATCGCTCGGCAAGGCGATGCGGTCGATCGACAAGCGCGACATGGGCTTCTCGTGGGACGGCGAACGCCCGTCCGCAGCGGAGGTCGACGAGCTCCTCGAAGCGATGAAGGTGCCGACCGAGCACCGCTATCTGCAGCTCATGCGTGCGATCTGGGGCGGTGCGAGCGAAGGGCAGATCTTCGCGGCGACGAAGATCGACCCGTGGTTCATCCGCCAGTTCATGATCATCAACGACATGGCGATGCAGGTGCGCGCCGCCGAGACGCTTTCCGTGCGCCTGCTCAAGAAGGCGAAGCTCGCGGGCCTGTCCGACTTGCAGATCGCGCATCTGCGCGGCCTCGGCGACGCCGGCGAGAACACGGTGCGCGAACTGCGCTGGAACTACGGGCTGCACCCGGTCTACAAGACCGTCGACACATGCGCGGCCGAATTCGACGCGGCGACACCGTACTACTATTCGTGCTACGCCGACGAATCCGAACTGCGCAAGCGCGACCGCGAAGCCGTCATCATCCTCGGCTCCGGCCCGAACCGCATCGGCCAAGGCATCGAGTTCGACTACACGTGCGTGCACGCCGTGCAGGAACTCGGCAAGGACTATGACACGATCATGGTCAACTGCAACCCGGAGACCGTCTCGACCGACTACGACATGTCCGACCGCCTCTACTTCGAGCCGCTCACGTTCGAGGACGTCCTCGAAATCTACGAGGCGGAGAAGAAGATGGGACCGATCAAGGGCGTCATCGTCCAGCTCGGCGGCCAGACGCCGCTCTCGCTCGCCGCGCGCCTCAAGGCCGCCGGTGTGCCGATCCTCGGCACGACGCCGGAATCGATCGACCTCGCCGAGAACCGCGAGCTCTTCGGCGAAGTGCTGCGCGCCGAGAAACTCAACGCGCCGCGCTTCGGCACCGCGCTGAGCCTCGACGAGGCGCTCGACGCCGCGCATGCGATCGGTTATCCGGTGCTTGTGCGCCCAAGCTATGTGCTCGGTGGACGCGGCATGGAGATCGTCTATGACGACGCCCAGCTTGAGAAATACGTCAACCGTGCGCTCGACCAGGCGAAGGCGGACACCGTCGTCTCCGGACGGCTTCCGTCGCCGCTGCTCATCGACAAGTTCCTGCAGGACGCGATCGAAATCGATGTCGACGCACTCTACGACGGCCACGAACTCTATATCGGCGGCATCATGGAACACATCGAGGAGGCGGGCGTCCACTCCGGCGACGCGGCGTGCACATTGCCGCCGAGCACATTGAGCGACGACCAGATCCGCAGGCTGCGCGAGGCGACGCTCGCAATCGCGAAGGGCTGCGGCGTGCAGGGACTCATCAACGTCCAATACGCGTTCATGGCGAACACCCTCTACGTCATCGAAGCGAACCCGCGCGCCTCGCGCACGGTGCCGTTCGCATCGAAGGCGACGGGCGTCGCGCTTGCGAAGGCGGCGGCGCGCATCATGGTCGGCGAGACGATCGAGCAGCAGCGCGCGAACGGCCTGCTGTTGCCGCACGGCGACGGCGGCGATGTGCGCATCGGCCAGCAGGTCGCGATCAAGGAATCGGTGCTGCCGTTCAAGCGCTTCCGCACACCCGTCGGCAAGACCGTCGACATCCTGCTCGGCCCCGAGATGCGTTCGACGGGCGAGGTCATGGGCTTCGACCGCGACTTCCCGCACGCGTTCGCGAAGAGCCAGCTTTCGGCATACGAAGGCGGCCTGCCCACGTCGGGAACCGTGTTCATCTCCGTCAACGACACCGACAAGCGCCAACTGCCGCTCTTCGCGGTGCGCCTCGTTGAACTCGGGTTCACGATCTGCGCGACGGAGGGCACGGCGTCCGTGCTGCGCCGTTACGGCATCGACTCGAAGATCGTCGACAAGATCACGGCGCGCGTCGACTCCGACCCGGATGCGCCTGTCGAGGTCGCGAAGGCCGCCGGCAGCATCGGCAAGAACGTCGTCGAACTCATCGAGGAAGGCAAGATCGACCTCATCCTCAACACGCCGAACTCGCGTGGTTCGCGTTCGGACGGATACTCGATCCGCGCCGCCGCGATCGCCGCCGATGTGCCGCAGTTCACGACGATGACCGAGTTCTCTGCGGTACTATTGGCGATAGAGGCCGTCAAGGCGAACGACTACCAGGTCATGAGCATTCAGGAGCATGCGCGTGAGCTGTTCGCCATGGAAAGCCGAACGGAAGACAACGAATAGCCGATCTACCTTCACAAAAGGGGGAGCAGTACGATGACCGACCCCAGCACGCAGGAGCAGCTCGCCTTGCGATCCGATTTCGGAGTGAGGCTGAGCAATTCGATGAAACAATACGGACCACTGTGCGTGGGCATCGATCCGCATCGAAAGCTCCTCACGGACTGGGGGTATGAGGTCGACGCGCAAGGCGCCGAACTCTATGCGATGCGTATGCTCCAGGCCGCGAACGGACGCGCGGCCGCGGTCAAATTCCAGACCTCGATGTTCGAGCGCTACGGTTCACGCGGATACGCGGCGCTCGAACGCGTCCTCTTCGCGGCACGGCAGATGGACATCATCACGATCGTCGACTGCCTGCACGGAGGATTGTCGACGACGATCTCCGCGATCGCCGACGCCTATTTCAAACCGAACGCGCCGATGCTCGCCGACGCGATCACCCTGCTGCCGTATTACGGCGCGCGTTCGCTCGGCGGCGTCATCGACGATGCGCTCAACAACGGACGCGGTGTGTTCATCGCGTCGCTCACGTCGAACCCGGAAGGCGCGAGCCTGCAGACGGCGATCCGCCAGACAGGTGAGTACAAAGGCAAGACGGTCGCGTACGGCATCGCGAACACCGCACAGAAATACAATATGGACACGCCGGGGCTCGGATCGGTCGGGCTCATCATCGGCGCGACGATTGGACAGTGGCTCCAGGAAAGCGGCGTCGCACCGTCGAGCTTCACCGGCCCGATCCTCTCGCCGGGATACGGATGGCAGGGCGCGGAGGCGAGCGACCTCAAGACCGTCTTCCGCGGCACACACGGCAACGTGCTCGTCACCGTCTCCCGCGCGATCGCCGAACACGGACCGGATATCCAATCGCTCATCCAGGCGACGGAAAGCATCGCGCTCGACGTCCGGCTCGCGCTCATGGAGGAGACGCTCGACTGAGCATATGGACGGTGCAACCGTCATCCGACCCATCGATATCCATATCGATTTCTCTAATCCATCCATCCATCCATCCATCTCTGCGGCGGCTGTGGCCGTCACATGACTGTACGGGAGCACAACGTGGAGAGCACGCAACACACACAACATACGGACGACATGGACACAGCGGCCGCGACTACGGCAAGCAATACCGCAAAAGGAGGCAGGCTTGTCGTGCTCACCGGGCCGACGGCCGTCGGCAAAGGCACCGTCGAGGCGGCGATGCTCGCGAAGCACCCCGAGGTGTGGGTTTCCGTGTCCGCGACGACGCGCGCCCCGAGGCCGGGAGAGGTGGACGGCGTCAACTATTGGTTCCTCGACGACGACGAGTTCCTTGCGCGGCAGGCGCGCGGCGAGTTCCTCGAGACGGCCGTCGTGCACGGCATGGCGCGCTACGGCACGCCGCTCGCACCCGTACGTGAGCATCTCGCGGCGAACACGCCGACGCTCCTTGAGATCGATCTGCATGGCGCGCGCCGCGTCAAGGAACGTGCGAAGGAGCTCGGCCTTGACGTCGTCTATGTCTTCATCGCGCCGCCGAGCTTCGACGAGCTCAAGCGCAGGCTCGCGGGGCGCGGCACCGAGACGCCCGCACAGCAGGCACGGCGCTTGGAGACGGCGAAGGTCGAGCTCGCGGCCGAACCAGAATTCGATGTGACGATCGTCAACAACACCGTCGACGAGGCCGCCGACGCGTTGTGGAAGGTCATCGCGGACGAATACGGGCTTGACTGATCGCTACTGGCAGCCGGCGAACCTCATGGCAAGGGGGCGGGTTCCGGAAATCGATTTCCGGAACCCGCCCCCTTGCCATGAGGTTCAGTGCCGTTCACCGCCTGTCAGGCGAGGCCCGAGAGACGGTCGATCAGGTCGGGGTCGCGCGTCGCACCCTTGTCCGCGGAGCGCGCGAACGCGGCGAAGGCCTTGAGCGCCTGGCTCACGTGGCGGTCGCGGTGCGCGACGTAGCCGGCGCCGGCCTCGAGCTTCGCGCGTCGTTCGGCGAGCTCCTCATCACTCAGTTCGACGTTGATCGTGCGATCCGGGATGTCGATCGCGATGATGTCGCCGTTCTCGACGAGCGCGATGTTGCCGCCGCTCGCCGCCTCAGGGGCGACATGCCCAATCGACAGGCCCGACGATCCGCCCGAATAGCGGCCGTCGGTGATGAGCGCGACTTCCTTGCCGATGCCCTTGCCTTTGACGAACGACGTCGGGTAGAGCATCTCCTGCATGCCCGGGCCGCCCTTGGGGCCCTCGTAGCGGATGATGAGCGCCTGGCCCGGCTTGAGCGTGTCATTGAGGATGACCTCGACGGCCTGTTCCTGGGATTCGACGACGAGCGCGGGGCCTCGGAACTCCCAGATCTCCTTCGGCACGCCAGCGGTCTTGACGACGCAGCCGTCGGGCGCGAGGTTGCCACGCAGCACAGCGAGGCCGCCTTCGGTCACCGCCGGATGCTCGACGTCATGGATCGCGCCGTTGACGCGGTCGGTGTCGAGCTCGTCGAACTTCGTCTCATGCGTCCACGGTTCGGGGGAGACGATGTGCCCGGGCGCCGCCTTGAAGAAGTCCTTCGCGTAATCGGTGCACGTCTCGCGCATGATGTCCCAATCGTCGAGTTTGCTCTCAAGCGACGGGTAGTCGATCGAATGGACGTCACGGTGCAGCTTGCCGGCGCGGTCGAGTTCGCCGAGGATGCCGGTGATGCCGCCCGCACGGTGCACGTCGGAGATCTCCCACTCACCGGATGGCGAAGCCTTGCAGATGCATTGGACGGTGTGGGAGATGCGTTCGATGTCGTTGAGTGTGAAGTCGACGTCCGCGGACTGCGCCATCGCGAGGATGTGCAGGACCGTGTTCGTCGAGCCGCCCATCGCGACATCCATCGTCATCGCGTTCTCGAAGGCGTGCTTCGTCGCGATCGAACGGGGGAGGACCGACGTGTCGTCCGCGTGGTAGTAGCGGTTCGCGATGTCGACGACCGTCTTCGCGGCGCGCTCGAACAGCTGTTTGCGGTAGCCGTGGGATGCGAGGACGGTGCCGTTGCCGGGAAGCGCAAGCCCGATCGCCTCGGTCAGGCAGTTCATCGAATTCGCCGTGAACATGCCCGCGCATGAGCCGCATGTCGGGCACACGGTGCGTTCAAACGCGAGGAGGTCCTCGTCGGTCATCGCATCGTCCGCCGACGCGTACATGACGTCGATGAGGTCGGTGTTCTCCTTGACGGTGCCGTCGGGCATGACCGTCGTGCCGGATTCCATCGGGCCGCCCGAGACGAACACGGTCGGGATGTTCAGGCGCAGCGCGGCCATGAGCATGCCCGGCGTGATCTTGTCGCAGTTCGAGATGCAGATGAGGGCGTCGGCGCAGTGCGCATTGACCTGGTATTCGACTGTGTCGGCGATGATCTCACGGCTCGGCAGCGAGTAGAGCATGCCGGTGTGGCCCATCGCGATGCCGTCGTCGACGGCCATCGTGTTGAATTCGCGCGGGATGCCGCCGGCCTTTTTGACGGCCGCGGAGACGAGTCGTCCCACTTTGTTGAGATGTACGTGTCCGGGGACGAATTCATCGAAGGAGTTGGCGATGGCGACGATCGGCTTGCCGAAGTCCTCGCCATCCACACCGGCGGCGCGGTAGAGCGCGCGGGCACCGGCGAACATTCGTCCGTTCATGATTTTCGCAGATCGCATTTCCATAGCAACCCATTCAACCGTACGATCGCCGCGCCTTACACCGCGATGGTCATATCGTGGGAAATCTTTGCCGAATATTGACATTTGCGGATACGGCTGTCATATGACGCGGCGTGTCGCATATGGGGACAACGTCGATCGTCGTGCTTGAACGCGTCGCGGCGATGCGATATCATGAATGCTTTGAACAAGCATTGTGCTAGTGATTTGGAGACCTCAACTATGGCATTCGGTACCGAGCCTACACCCACCGGACTTGCGAATCCACCTATCGACGACCTCATGGAGCATGCGGACTCCAAGTATGCGCTCGCGATCTTCGCCGCGAAACGCGCGCGTCAGATCAATTCGTATTTCACGCAGCTCAACGAGGGGCTGCTGCAGAACGTCGGCCCGCTCGTCGAGTACCAGAGCCAGGAGAAGCCGCTGTCGATCGCGTTCCGTGAGATCAACGAAGGTCTGCTCGAGGAGACGCTTGGCGAGGACGACCTCAACGAAGGCAACTGACCGCGGTCTCCCGCGGATCGGCAGGGCCCCGGTTTCCCATGCGGCGTAATGAGCCGGAGGGAAACCGGGGCCTAGTATTATGCGGCGAAGCGGCTATGATGTGTTGAGCGCCGCCCAAGCGGCTCGACGCGCCGCACCATGACAAGCACACGACAAGCACCAGGGGAGTCTTATGGCCGAACTCAAGTTGATTTCCGCGGAATCGGTGACCGAAGGGCATCCGGACAAGATCTGCGACCAGATCTCCGACGCGATCCTCGACGACATGCTGCGTCAGGACAGCCATTCGCACGTCGCCGTCGAGACATCCGCGACGACGGGGCAGTTCTTCGTCTTCGGCGAGGTGTCAAGTGAGGGGTACAGCGACATCCAGAACATCGTGCGTTCGGTCGTGCGCGACATCGGGTACACGAGTTCCGAGGTCGGACTCGACGCCGATTCGTGTGGTGTCCTCGTGTCGATCACCGAACAGAGCCCCGAGATCAACCAGGGTGTGTCGAGGCTCAGCCGCGACGAGGAGAGCGCCGCGTCGCGTGAGGAACGCTATGAGGCGCAAGGCGCGGGCGACCAAGGTGTCATGTTCGGCTACGCGAGCGATGAGACCGACGTGCTCATGCCGCTGCCGATCCATCTCGCGCACCGCCTTGCGAAGCGGCTGACCGATGTGCGCAAATCCGGCGAGGTGCCGTTCCTGCGCCCCGACGGCAAGACGCAGGTGACGATCGAATACGACGAGCATGATGTGCCCGTACGCCTCGACACCGTCCTCGTTTCGACGCAGCACGACCCGTCGGTGCGTCAGGATTGGCTCAAGGAGCAGCTCGACGAGCACGTCATCAAGCCGGTCCTCGACGAGGTCCTCTCCGACCGCGTGCGCCACGATGACTACCGTGTCCTCGTCAATCCGACCGGCTCGTTCATTATGGGCGGCCCTGCGGCCGATGCGGGCCTCACGGGCCGCAAGATCATCGTCGACACCTATGGCGGCGCCGCGCACCACGGTGGTGGCGCGTTCTCCGGCAAGGACCCGAGCAAGGTCGACCGTTCCGCCGCGTACGCCGCACGTTGGGTCGCGAAGAACATCGTCGCCGCAGGGCTCGCGCACAAGGTCGAAGTACAGGTCGCCTATGCGATCGGCGTCGCCGACCCGGTGAGCATCAACGTCGAGACCTATGGCACCGAGGCCGACGGCGTGACGCGTGACGACATCCAACGCGCCGTGCGCCGCGTGTTCGACCTTCGCCCGGCCGCGATCGTCGACGAACTCGACCTGCTGCGCCCGATCTATGCGAAGACGGCCGCCTACGGCCATTTCGGCCGCGACGACGCCGACTTCCCTTGGGAGGCGACGAACCGCATCGACGCGCTCAAGGACGCGATCGCCGACGAACACCGCGCGTGAACGGCATGCCGATTCGCACGCCAGCATGATGACGGCAGGGGCCACGCATCCGCGTGGCCCCTGCCGCGTTGTCCGGTGGCGCTCGCGCCGACGCCTGTACCATACCGGTTTTACCGGCAGCTGAATGCGATAGGCAACATCCGATGGGTACACTGTGCTTCCAAGTCGGAAAGCCGTAGCAGCATCACCGGATGCATTGAGGAGGAGGCATACATGGCATCGATGACCGTCGCGCAGATGGTGGAACTTTTCGTCAAACCGGACGCCCCGATCCATGTGGCCGCGTTCGACGGGTCGAGCTTCGGCGACGCCGACGCGCCGGTCACGCTCGAGATCAAAAGCTCGCGCGCGATCTACTATCTCGTCAACGCGCCCGGCGAACTCGGACTTGCACGCGCCTACCTGCAGGGGGACATCGACTCGCCGCAGCTCGTCCCCGGCGACCCGTACCGCCTCTTCGGCGACCTCGTCGCCGTCAAGCCGTATCTGCGCGCACCGAATCCCGCGCAGCTCGCGCATGCGGTCGCATCGGTCGCATCGCATGGCATCCGCCTCCCCGAACCGCCGGCGATCGAAGGGCCGGGACGCCTGCACCGCCTCACGGAAGGGCTTCTGCCGCATTCAAAGGCCGGTGACGCTGCGACGGTGAGCTACCACTACGACCAGTCGAACGATTTCTACGCGTTGTTCCTCGGCCCGTCGATGACGTACACGTGCGCCGTCTTCGATTCTCCTGACACGTCGCTTGAGGCCGCGCAGAAAGCCAAGCTCGACCTCATCCTCGACAAGCTCGCACTCAAGCCCGGCGACCGCCTCCTCGACATCGGATGCGGATGGGGCTCGATGGAGATCGAGGCGGCGAAGCGCGGCGTCAAGGTCCTCGGTGTCACGCTCTCCGAGGAACAGGTCGAATGGGCGCAGCGTTGGATTCGCGAGGAAGGGCTCGAGGACCTCGCCGAAGTGCGCCTCATGGACTACCGCGACGTGCCCGAAGGCGACTTCGACGCGATCTGCTCGATCGGCATGATGGAACACGTCGGGCACAAACATTACCCGTCGTATTTCAAGGAGATCTACGACAAGCTCAAGCCCGGCGCGATGCTGCTCAACCATCAGATCACGCGCTGCGACTCGCATCAAGGCAAGAAGGCGGGGCAGTTCATCGACCGCTACATCTTCCCGGACGGCGAACTGTCAAGTCCGGCGGAAATCGAAATGGTCATTCAGGACACGGGCTTCGAAGTCATCAACCAGGAGAACCTGCGCCAACACTACGCGCTCACATTGCACCGCTGGAACGAGAACCTCGTCGCGCATTGGGACGAGGCCGTCAAGCTCGTCGGCTCGCCGAAGGCGCGCCTGTGGGGCCTGTACATGGCCGGTTGCGCATACAACTTCGAGATGAACAACATCCAGGTGCACCAGTTCCTCGCCGTCAAGCCGCAGGACAACGGCACCGACACGTATCCTCTGCGTCCGTGGTGGCCGCGCCACTGAGCGCTGCTCAGCCCTCCCGTTACACTGGATGGGCATGAGCACACCGGAAGCGACGCAGCCCACATTCGACGGCATGCAACCGCGCGCGCGGCGCAAGCGCGGTGGTGCGGGGCACACGACCGCGCGTACGCTTCCCGTCGCGCGCGTCGTGCTCGACGTGCAGGCGACGCATCTCGGGCGCTGTTTCGACTACCTCGTCGACGAACGCCTGTCCGACGCCGCACAGCCCGGATGCATCGTGCGCGTGCGCTTCGGTGGACAACGCATCTCCGGCATCATCTGGGAACGCGTCGGGGAAAGCGACACCGACGAGTCGGCGTTGCGGTACATCGAACGGGTGTTGAGCGGCGTTGTCCTCAATGCGCGCATGCGTGCGGACATCGCCGCGATCGCCGACGCATACGGCGGCACCTACGCGAACATCGTGCGTGTCGCGCTCCCGCAGCGCATCGCCGCGATCGAACGGCAGATGCAGGATGCCCCGCATGCGGACACGCACGACGCCGCAACCGTCGACGTCGACGCCGAGCGGCGCCTATCGGATATGTTCGCGCGTCGCTACGAGCAGGCGCGCGTCCTTGCGGACGCGCTCGCCGCCGACCGTTTTCAATCGTTCGTCGTCGACGGCGTCGCCGGGACGGCATGTGACGGCCTCGCATGGATGGCGCTCCGCGCGCTTGCGTACGGCAAAGCGGCCGTGTTCGTCATGCCCGGCATGCGCGAGGTGTGGGAGCTCATGCATGCGCTTGATATGGCCGGATTGCACGCGTATGCGCCTGATGCCGACAACGGCGGGTACACAGGGGACGTCGCCGTGCTGAGCGCGTCGGTCGGACAGGCGGAGCGTTACCGCGCGTATCTCGCCGTCAGTGCCGGGCATGTGCGTTGCGTCGTCGGCACGCGCGCGGCGATGTATGCGCCGGTGTCCGGGCCGGCCCTGTTCGCCGTGCTCGATGACGGCGCCTATCAATACGCCGACGGACTCATGCCCTACGCGAACGCGCGCGGCGTGTGCCGCCTGCGCGCGCGGTTGCACGATGGTGTGTTCGTCGCATACGCGTATGCGCGCAGCGTCCTGAGCGCATGGGAATGCGAAGACACGACGGCGATGCCGGTCGCCGTAAGCGGACCGAGCGCGTCGATCGTGCCGTACCGTGACGAGGCGCGCGCGGTGGCGCCTCCCGTACGGTGGCTCAACCGTGACGAACTCGCACGTCTCGCCGACCCGAGCATCGGCGCCCGCGTGCCGCATACGGCCGTGCGCGCGCTCGAAACGGCGCTTGGCCGAGGTCCGGTCCTGTTCTCTATCCCATCCGACGGCATCACGGAAACGCTCGTATGCGCGCAATGTCTGCGTCAGGCGCGCTGCCTGCGCTGCACGGGACCCCTCGAACGCAGCGGCCCACAGTCGGCCGCGCGCTGCCGCTGGTGTGGCGCGGCGGCCATTGATTGGCATTGCGCGCATTGCGGCGGCGGACGGATGCGCGTCGTGCGCGTCGGCGCCGCCGGCACCGCGCAGGAACTGCAGGGCCTGTTTCGCGGCGCGCCGATGGTGCTTTCGAGCCCACACCAGCCGCAGGGTGTCATCGAACAGGTCGGCGATGCGCCGGCGATCGTCATTGCGACACCCGGTGCCGAGCCGCATGTGCGCGGTGGCCGATACAGCGCCGTCGCGATCCTCGACGCGTGGACAAGCCTGTACCGGCAGAACATCGACGCGCGTATCGACGTGCTGCGCGATTGGATGCGCGCGATGGCATTGTGCGCGCCACGTGCCGACGGTGGCGTCGGACTGCTCATCGGGGAGACCGACCCCGTGATCGCGCAGTCGCTCATGACATGGGATTCAAGTGTCCTCGCGCGCGACGAGCTCGACGACCGGCGTGAGACCATGCTGCCGCCCGTCACAAGCGCGGCATGCGTATGGGGACAGCGCACGGCCGTCATGGAGGCCCTGCGGCGCATCGGCGCGATCGATGGCGATTGGGCGACCGTACGGTGCGGCGACGATGAGCGTGAGGCAGTGCTCGGACCGGTGCCGATCGCGCCGGAGCGCACGATGGACGCGCGTGAGCTCGAGCAGATGCGTGACCGTGTCAAGGCAATCGTTCTCGTGAACCATGTGCATCGCGCCGAGCTTGCGACACGGTTGCGCACGGCCGTCGCAAGGCATGTGGCCGCGCGCGCATTCGGCGAACTGCGGTTCCGCATCGACCCGAAGGACCTGCTGTAGGCGCTCAGCCCACGGCGGCATGGCCCCACGGACGCACGGCGCCGACTACGATTGTGGACGAACCATACGAGTGGACAAGGAGAACACAAGATGCTGCGGGTACTGTTTGCGGGCACGCCGGAAGTGGCGGTGCCGTCGTTGAGGACACTGGCGCACGACACGGAGCATTTCGAGGTCGTCGCCGTGCTGACGCGTCCCGACGCGCCGACGGGCCGTGGGCGCCGTCTCATGCCGAGCCCCGTCAAGATGGCGGCACAGGAGATGGGGCTCCCCGTCATGGAATGCGATCCGAACGAGGAGGCGTTCCTCGCCGCGCTCAAGGCGACGGGCGCCGAGGCGGCCGCGGTCGTCGCCTACGGCAGGATCATCAAGGAACCGGTGCTTGAGGCGCTTCCCCTCGGCTGGTACAACCTGCATTTCTCGCTTCTGCCGCAGTGGCGCGGCGCCGCCCCTGTGCAGCGCGCGATCTGGGCCGGCGAATCGGTGACCGGCGCGTCCGTGTTCCGCATCACGAAAGGCATGGACGAAGGGCCGGTGCTCGCGCAGTCTACGACCGAGATCGGCCGGCATGAGAACGCCGGCGAATTGCTCGACCGCCTCGCCGAGGACGGCGCCCATCTGCTCGCCGCGTCGCTCGAAGGCATCGCCGAAGGGCAGATCACGCCCGTTGAGCAGCCTGCCGGCGCGTTCGAGGTGGCCGCGAAGATCTCGCATGACGACGCGCATATGACATTCGATGTGCCGGCGTTCGCGCTCGACCGTCAGATCCGCGCATGCACACCGCTGCCGGGTGCATGGTGCGACCTGCACACGCAAGGCGATGCGCTCGCCCCGACGACGCTGCATGTGACGAAGGCATCACCCGCGAGCGAGGAGCTGCGCGAAAGCGTCGACGTGCCGGACGACCTCAAACCCGGCGAACTGCGTGTCACGAAGCGCCATGTGTGGGTCGGCACGGCGACCGAGGCCCTCGAGCTCCAACTCGTCAAAGCGCAAGGCAAGAAGGAGATGGGCGCGGCAGAATGGGCGCGCGGCGCACATCTCGGCGAAGGCGCGTTCCTCGACTGAGACCGGCGGGACGTCGGCTATCGGCGTAGGAAATCGAGGACGCGCATGAGGTCGCGTTCATCGATCGTGTGCGGCGCGGCCGCACGCACCGCGGGCTTCGCGCAGAACGCGACGCCGAGGCCCGCTGCGCCTATCATCGGCAGGTCGTTCGCGCCGTCGCCGACGGCAACCGTCTGCCGTTGCGGTATCGTGTTCGCGTCCGCCCATGCACGCATCGAGCGTAGTTTGACATCCTTCGTGACGATTGGGCCGCGCACGGCGCCTGTGAGCGTGCCGGTCCCCGGGTCGGCGTCGAGGCGGTTCGCGATCCAATAGTCGAGGCCGGCGTCCTCGGCGAGCCGGTCGACGATCTCATGGAATCCGCCGGAGACGACGCCGACCTTCCAACCATGCGCGTGCAATGTGCCGATGAGCTCCAATGCGCCTTCCGTGAAATGCAGACGTGCGTACACGTCGTCGAATATCGAAACAGGAAGCCCTTTGAGGAGTGCGACGCGCGCATCGAGCGCCTGCGCGAAATCGAGTTCGCCGTTCATCGCACGAGCCGTCACCTCACGGATGAGTTCGCCGACACCGGCGGCCTCGCCGAGTTCGTCGATGACCTCCTCGTCGATGAGCGTCGAGTCGACGTCCATGACGAGCAGGCCGGGACGGTCGATCGTGGGGCAAGTGTCAAGGATTTGCAAAGGTGTTGCGCTCATAGCAATGATTGTCGAAAAACGCTGGGACAATGGCCGCATGCGTTTTTCGATGGTTCTCTCCCAGATTCCGGTCGATGAGCAGCTGCAATGCGCGACAAGCTCGGACGGCCTCATCGGCTCGATGACCGCATGGCTCGTGCAGCTCATGGAGACCGTCGGCGGTGTCGGCGTCGCGCTCGCGATCGCGCTTGAGTCGATCTTCCCGCCGATCCCGAGCGAAATCATCCTGCCGCTCGCCGGTTTCACGGCGGCGCGCGGCAGCATGGGCCTCGTCGCGGCAATCCTGTGGGCGACGATGGGCTCATTGCTCGGCGCATGGACGTTGTACGGCATCGCCCGCTGGTTCGGCCTGCACCGCATCCACAGGGCCGTCGACCGCATCCCCGGCGTCGGCCGCGACGACGTGGACAAGGCGAACCGCTGGTTCACGAAATACGGCAACTGGTCCGTGCTCATCGGCCGTGTCATCCCGGTCGTCCGCTCGCTCATCTCAATCCCCGCGGGATTCAACCGCATGAACTTCGCGCAGTTCTCGCTGTGGACATTCATCGGATCGGCGGTCTGGAACACCGTGCTCGTCACTGCCGGCTACATGCTCGGCGACCAATGGTGCTCGATCCTCGGTGTGCTCAACGTGTTCGAGGACGTCATCATCGTCGTGTTCGCGTCCGTGCTCGTCTTCTTCGGCGCGCGTTGGGTTCGCAATCTGATACGCGAGCGCCGCGCCTCACGTGGCGATGCGTAATATGACGGTACGCGATACGCGTTGAAGTCAAGGCCGGATGGGAGCCTTCCGCTACACTGTGAGGGGTCGCATGCATATGCGACGCCGAAGTGTGCGCGGACCCCATCCGGCCGTTTCCATACGATGCCGGACAAAGGTGGCCGCGCTCTCGGTGCAGATGATGACAGGCGTATGGCAAGGTGGAAGATGGACGATACTGACGACGTACATGATGCGCTCGAAGCGCTCGCCGCACACAACGACCGTCTACAGGCGAAGAACCACGCGCTCGCCGCGGCGCTCAAACGGGCGGGCGACGAGCTCACGAAGGCGAAATCCCAGCTCGAACGGTTCACACAGCCGCCACTCACCTTCGCGACGATGCTGCGGCTGCACACGTGCACGACCGACGACCGTGGCGTGCAGCGCGCAAGCGCCGAGGTGCTCAACGGCACGCGGCGTATGATCGTGCCGGTTGCCGCCAACGTGCCCGCGTCGCGTCTCGAACCCGGCATGACGCTCGTGCTCAGCGAGAACCTCGTTATCGTCTCGACCGCGGCGAGCGAAACGGTCGGCGCCGTGCGCACCGTCGATGAGGTGCTCGACGACGGCCGGCTCGTCGTCGCCGATGTGTCAGGCGAGCGCAGGGTCGTGCGACGTGCGCCCGATCTTGCCAGTGTGCACCTGACTGGCGCGGACAGGATCGTCATCGACCCATCGCACCATTTCGCGGTCGCGGTCCTCGCACGCGAGGAGGCGTCGCAGCTGCTCCTTGAGGAGACGCCCGACGTCACGTTCGACGACATCGGAGGACTCGACGAACAGATCGCGCGCATCCGCGACACCGTGCAGCTGCCGTTCGAACACCGCGACCTGTATGCGGCGTTCGGCCTGACACCACCGAAGGGTGTGCTGCTCTATGGGCCTCCGGGCAACGGCAAGACGCTCATCGCGAAGGCGATCGCGCACGAACTTGCGGGGCGCGACGGCGCGCACGGCGTCTTCCTCGCGGTCAAAGGGCCGGAACTGCTCAACAAATACGTCGGTGAATCGGAACGGATCATCCGACTCATCTTCGACCGCGCGCGCGAACGCGCCGCGCGCGGCGAAGCGGTCATCGTCTTCATCGACGAAATGGACGCGTTGTTGCGCATACGCGGATCAGGCGTGTCCTCCGACGTCGAGACGACGATCGTGCCACAGTTCCTTGCGGAACTCGACGGCGTCGAACGTCTTGACAACGTCATCGTCATCGGCGCGTCGAACCGTGTCGACATGATCGATCCGGCCGTGCTGCGCCCCGGACGGCTCGGCGTCAAGATCCGCGTCGACCGTCCGGATGAGACACAGGCGCTCGCGATCGTCGCGAGGTATCTGACCGCCGGTCTGCCATATGCGCCGGGCACCGATGCGGCCGCGCTCGCGCACGCGCTCGTCGACGACGTCTACCGTCGCGACGGCGCGCGTGCGCTCGCGCGCGTCACCTTCGATGACGGCGCGCGGCGCACGCTCGACCTCGCCGACGTCGTCTCGGGCGCGATGCTGCGCAATATCGTCGACCGAGTGAAGACGAACGCCGTCAAAGCGAGTGTGCGGCACAAGGACATGGCGCGGATCGACATGGGGATGGTCGCCGACGCCGTCCGTGACGAATACGAGTCGGTCCGCGATACGCTCGGCGATGTCGACGCCGCGCAGTGGGCGAAGGTCAACGCGATAGGCGGCGGCCACGTCGTCGAATTGCGGCGGCTGCCGACGGCGTATGGTGATGACGTGAATGAGGATGGCAACGAAGTGGACGATCGACGAAAGGGACGCATATGAGTGTGAAGAGGGTCATCGGCACGGAGACCGAGTATGCGGTGACCGCGGCGCACGGCAATCCCGTGCAATGGTCGTTCGATGTCATCGCGGGGGCCGCCGACGGGCGTGCACGGCGCATCCGTTGGGACTACCGTCAGGAGGACCCGGTCAACGACATGCGCGGGCGCAGGCTCGAGCGCGCGGCCGCACGTCCGGACATGCTCACCGACGAGCCGCAGCCGCATATCACGAACGTGCTCGCCGACAACGGCGGCAGGCTCTATGTGGACCATGCGCACCCCGAGTACTCGTCGCCCGAGACGACCGATCCGTTCACCGCCGTCGTCTACGACACGGCGGGCGATATGCTCATGCGGCGTGCCGCGGCGCGCGCGAACGCGGACGGCCGGGCCGACGGCACGCTGCGGCTCTACCGCAACAACGTGGACGGCAAAGGGGCGAGCTGGGGGGCGCATGAGAACTATATGATGCGCCGCGATGTGCCATTCGACGACGTCGCCGCGATGATGACGGCGCATTTCGTCACACGCCAGCAGTATACGGGTTCGGGGCGCATCGGCATCGGCGAGCGGGGGGAGCGGCCCGGTTTCCAATTGAGTCAGCGCGCCGACTACTTCCATATGAACGTCGCGCTGCAGACGACGTTCGACCGGCCGATCGTCAATACGCGCGACGAGCCGCACGCGCCCGCCGACATGCGGCGGCTGCACGTCATCGTCGGCGACGCGAACCGCATGGATGTGCCGCGCGTGCTCAAGCTCGGCACGACGAGCATGCTGCTGTGGACGCTCGAACATGCCGACGACGCAGGCATCGACATCGATGCGCGCCTCGGCGAGTTGCGTCTCGCCGACCCGGTCGACGCGATGCACCGTGTGTCGCATGACCTGACACTCGCCGAACCGCTCGCGTTGGCCGAAGGGAGCGTGATGACGGCATGGCAGATCCAGGTCATGCTCAACGCGCTCGTCTATGAGACCGCCGCGGCGGTCCATGGCGTCGATACGCGTGGCGAACCCATATGGCCGGACCGCGAGACGCGGTCGGTCATGATGATGTGGAAGCAGGCGCTTGTCGACATCGCGACGATACGCCATGCAGACGTGTGCGAACGTTTGCAAGCCGAGGGGGAGGCGTCGCGCCTCGAATGGCTCCTCAAATGGCAGATCATCGAACGCATGCGCGCCCGGTTGCATCCCGACACACCGTTCGACGAGGCGTTGCATGACCCGCGGCTCCAGATGATCGACCTCAAGTGGGCGAGCCTCGACGATGAAGGGTCGATTTTCGCGAAGCTGCGTGCGCGCACCGAACGCACGGCGTCGGATGACGAGGTCGCCGAGGCCTCGCATACGCCTCCCGAGGACACGCGCGCATGGCTCCGTGGCACGCTTGTCACGAGATGGCCCGGTCAGATCCGCGCCGCCTCGTGGACGCGTATCACGACACTCGACGATCCGGACGGTATGCAGTGGACGCTCGATATGGCCAATCCGCTCGCCTACACGCGCGAACAGTGCTCCGCGGCCGTCGCCGCCGCGGACGACATATGGGATGTGATGCGCGCGCTTGGGGCGCATCATGACTGATGGGAACGGCGCGGCGCTGCGATATGCGCGGCGAATGCCGCATGGTAAATGCAAACGTTGTACTCAATTTGGGCGTCCGTGCCACATAACCACATGGATGCCGCTATAGTGGACAGTGCGTGCCGACCGGCGGAACCGGCAAGCGCATGCGAATGACACGACCGACGAGGAACGAAGGTGTGCACACGATGACGATGGAACTGCGTGACCTTGCGATGCAGGTCGCCCGCATCGCCCAGGACGCCGGCAAACACGCACTCAGCAACCAGGTGACACCGAAGAATCTGACCGAGCTGAGCACGGCGGCCCGCGACTACTCGCGCGGACTCGAACTGGACGGGCGCCTCAGCCAGTTCATCTACAACCGGCTCACCTACGTGGACGCGTTCAACGGGCGCTGGGACGAGCGCGACGACGCATGGCACGCGGGGGACCGCTACTGGTGCATCGGCGGCATCGACGGCGTCATCAACTACACGCGCAACATGGCTGAATGGTCGGTCACCGTCTCGCTCTTCGAGTTCAACGAGTTCGGCTCCGCACAGCCGATCCTCGGTGTCGTGCACGCCCCGGCGCTGCAGCTGACCTACATCGCCGCCCGCCGCAGCGGCGCGATCCGCATGCGTACGACGCCGCTCGGCGAGAAGCGCGAGAAGATCATGCCGTCGACGACGCGCAGCCTCGACGGCTCGGTCATCGGATTTGGCATGTCGTTCAAGTCCGCCGAGGCGCGTCACGCGCTCAAGGTCGTCGGAGACATCGCCGGCCTGCCCGCCGACATGAAGCGCATCGGACCGTCGTCGCTCGACCTGTGCAAGGTCGCCGACGGCACCTACGACGCCTACTTCGAGCCGCATCTGCACAAATGGGACGTGCCGGCGCTCTCAGCCGGCGCCGTCGTGCTGTGGGAGGCGCAGGGCCAGCTGAGCAACTGGCGCGGCGACCTGATCCACTGGCGCAGCGAGAACAACCTCGTCGCAACGAACGGCCTCATCCTCGACGATCTCAAATCGTATCTCGTCGAATCCTGGGAACACGGAAACGACGAAGCGCACGACTGAACACAGGCACCGGGGCGGACACATGACGTGTCACCGGTGCATGTCCGTGCGTGCGATGCGGTAGTGTGGCAGACGACACGACAACCGTCCGACGACGAGAGGAACAGACATGCCGCAGGAACAACGGTCCCCATCGACCCAGCACGACGACACCGCAGCCGCAGAGACACGACACAAGACGACCACGCGCGCCGACGCGGGCATCGACGACCTCGACGCGATCCTCGACGACATCGAGACCGTCCTCGAGACGAACGCCGAGGAATACGTGAGCGGATTCGTACAGAAGGGCGGCGAATGATGCCCCAGCTGCACGACAGCCGCAACCGCGGGCGCGGCGACGCAGCCTCGTCCGCGCACAAGGACGGCTTCGAGCGCATCTTCGGCATCGAAACGGAATACGGGTTGAGCGTGACCGGCACGGCGCGCGCGACCGACGCCGGACAGGTCGCGATGATGATGTTCCAGCCGATCGTGCAACGTGCACGTTCAACGAACACGTATCTCGAGAACGGCTCCCGACTCTACCTCGACATCGGCTCCCACCCCGAATACGCGACCGCCGAGGCGCGCACACCGGGCGCCGCACTGCTCGCGGACGCCGCCGGCGAACACACCATGCGCGACCTCGCACTCGACACCCAACGCCGACTGCGCGACACCGTCGACCTGCACGCGACGATCCATCTGTTCAAAAACAACGCGGACAGTGCGGGCCATTCGTTCGGCTGCCACGAAAACTACCTCGTGCGCCGTGGCGTGCAGCTCAAAGCGATCGAGACGCAACTGCTGCCGTTCCTCATCACACGGCAGATCCTCACTGGCGCGGGACGGTACACGGACGGGCATTGGACCGTGACGCAGCGTGCCGCGTTCGTCGACGAGACGGTATCATCGGCGACGACACGTTCGCGTCCGATGATCAACACACGCGACGAGCCACACGCCGACCCCGAATCATTCCGTCGCCTCCACGTCATCATCGGGGATTCGAACCGTTCGCAATGGGCGACGGTGATGAAACTCGCGATGACGCACCTCGTCCTGTGCACGATGGAATGGGGCGCGCGCAGCGGTTCGCCGACAGGACTCGAACACCTCGCGCTCGCCGACCCGGTCGATGCGAACCTCGCCGTCGACGCCGACGGCGCCGACGCGTGGCTCGTGCTCGCCGACGGTACGATGATGACGGCGCTCGCGATGCAGCGGCGGATGCTCGACGCGGTCGCGACGTTCGCCGACGGATTCCATGACGAAATCGCCGCATCGTTCGACGGCGACCCGTTCATGACGCTCGACGATGTGCTCGACGAATGGAGGACGGGGCTCGACGCGCTCGCGGCACACGAATGGACGGCGCTCGCCGACCGGGTGGATTGGGCATGCAAACGGCATGTCATGGCAGGCATCGAAGCGCGTGGCGCTGTCGATCCGATGCGGATGCGGCAACTCGACCTCGACTACCACGACATCGCGAATGGTGTCCTGTACGGCTCGCTTGTGCGCCATCACAGGATGCGCGCACTGTGCACGAACGAACAGATCGAGGATGCGGTGACGACGCCGCCCCCGGACACGCGCGCCGTGCTGCGTGGCGCATTTGTCAGGCATGCGCTTGGGGCCCCGGTGACATGGGCGTGCGATTGGACGCAGCTCAAGATCACCACGCCGGTCAAGGATGAGATCATGCTTCTCGATCCGTTCGACGCGGACGGGGGCGCCCCGTTCGCGCGCATCATCAGGGAGGTCGACGCAAGCCGCGCCGCGGACAGCGCCGTATGAGCGCAGGCCGGTCGAATGGTGGCGCACCGGCCGTTGCCGTTGTGGTGCCGACGTGCGTATGACAGCGATATATGACAGACGTGGAGGGGCCCACGACCAACGTTGGTCGTGGGCCCCTCCACGTCTGTGGCATCAAGCGGCCGGATCCGTCATCCGATCATTGGCGATGGCCTGCCGGGATACCGGTCCGTTCGACGCGTGGCGCCATCCACTCAGTTCACTCAGTGACGGCCTTCTTGAGCAGCGAACCGGCCGAGATGCGCACGCCGTAGGTCGCCGGGATCTCGATGGTCTCGCCGGTGCGTGGGTTGCGGCCGGTACGGGCGGCGCGCTTGACGCGCTCGGCGGAGAAGAGACCGGTCAGCTTCAGGCCTTCGCCAGACTTCATGGCCTCGACGAATACATCCTGGAATGCATTGACGGCGGCCTCAGCCTGAGCCTTGGTCAGGTGGGACTTCTGAGCGATCTTGGTGACGAGATCAGACTTGTTGTATGCCATGTGAGCATCCTTCTTGGTTCAGGGGTTGAGCCCATTGCGCGTCTCAACCACATGTTCAGTATGAATCTTAGCGCATGAATGTGGTGAAACCGGTGTTTCTCAAGGGTTTTGAGAACTTTTTTCGCCGTTGGCACGTTCCGGGCCCCCAAATCGCGCTGAAATCAGATCAGATTGTGCCTGTCGAGCCACTTCATCGCGAGGGCACCGATCGGGATGCGCAGCCAGTAGAAGCCGAGACGGTAGACAAGCGTCGCCGAGATCGCGATCGTCGACGGCACACCGACCGCCGTGAATGCGACCGAGAGCGCCGCTTCGACGGCGCCGAGGCCGCCCGGTGTCGGCACCGCCGATCCGAGTGTGTTCGCGAGCAGGAAGATGAACGTCGTCTCGATTGGATTCGTCGAATAGCCGAAGGCCTCAAGCGCCGCCCAGAAGCCCAGGCCGGTCGACAGGTTGAGGATGAGTCCGCCCGCGGCGCTCACGGCGAGCTTCGCCGGCTGCGTGAGCGTTTCAAGCAGGCTGCGCGCGTACGACTTGACGAGCGGCAGGTATTTGTCGGTCACCTTCTTGCGGATGGGGGGAATCGCCATCGCGATCGACACGATGAGGGCGACGGCGGCGATGACGATGATGAGTGTGTTCGTCGGCACCATGCTCGACAACGAGTTGCGGCCGGTGAAGATGCCGATGACGATGAGCAACACGACGGTGACCGCCGCCTGCACGGCCCACACCGCGCTCATGATCGCCGTCGCGACGGTGTTGCGGTAGCCGCTTTTGCGCAGGAACTGCAGGTTGACGAACGCCGGGCCGATGCCGGCGGGCATCGAGACGGCCGTGAATCCGGCGGCCATCTGCGAGAACAGGATGCCGAGCGGATGGCGGTGGTCACGGTCGATGAAACCGCCGAGCGAGACCGCCGAACCGACCCATGCGAGGAAGCTGAACAGCAGCACGACGATCGCCATCCAGATGTTCGCGTCGCGTGCAGCCTTGATCATCTCGCTCGGGTTCATCTGGGTGACGACGACGAACACGGCGACGACAAGCAGTGCGATCGCGAAGAACGACCGTGCGCTGAAGCGTGAGAGCGTGACCTGTTCGAGCGATTCGGAGACCTCTTCGGGGGCAAGCGCACCCATCGACTTGCGTAGGTCCTCGAGGAGCGTCTTGTTCCATCCTTCGAGCGTGCGCGTGGATGCGGGCACGGCCGCCTTCTGCACGAAAGGTATGAGGTTGACGAGTGTTTCGTCGTCCCATGCGCGCCGCGCGAGCGCGACGGTGCGGTCGATGCCGATGAGTGCGGCGAACAGCGCGAGCATCTGCACTTTGTCCAATGAGACATTCGCCGAGGAGCTCGCGTCGTCGCCGTTCTGCCAGCCCGCGATCACGGGTGTGCCCTGTTGTGTGCGCGCGAGGACGTCGGACGTGATGCGCCGGTGCGTGTAGCCGCGCCGGTGCGCGCGTTTGAGGTACGTCATGTATCCGAGGACCATGTCGTCGTCGAGTTTCCCGGTGTCGGTCGTGTGCAGTGCCGACGCATGGTCGAGGACGAGGATTGACGATTCGCCCGCGTCGACGACGCCGTATGGGCGCATCGATGGCAGACTGAGGTTGCGCAGCCCAAGGAGCATCGCGAAATGGTGGTGCGTCGCGCTCACGGCGGAGCGGTCATGGCGCACGGCGACGCCGCTCAGGCGGATGAGCTGCCAGAGCTGGTTGAGGTAGCCGGTCACATGCAGCTGGTTGTCGAGGACGGAGACGACACACTCATGGCCGTCCTGTGTGCGGCATGTATAGATGCGTGAGTTCTCGACGAGGTCATCCTCAAGTGACGTGTGCAGGATGCCGTTGTGTGTGTCGTCGGCGTCGCGCAGCCGCAGTTCGCGCGGTGCGAGTCCGATCTGGCGCAACGCCGATACCACATGCACACCCCACGCGCCGGAGTTCGGTGTGCCGATCGCGAAACGGATGACAAGACCGACGATCCTGCCGACGCATATCGACACGATGACGCCCGGTACTGAATTCCACGAGCTGATGATGAGCAGGATCGCGCCGACAAGGAGCACGTTCCAACCCCATTTGACGGTCGAACGCATGCGCCGTGGTCCAGCGACCGTCAGGAACGCGCTGATCGCCGCATAGAAATCAGGCAGGAGCGATGTGCCGGTGTGGGTGCCGGTCGACAGCAACGAGTTGACGAGGATCGCCGAACCGTGTGTCGACAACAGGTATGAGACGCCCCATACGGCGCCGAAGCCGAGGATGAGTCCGCCGACGGAGCATGCGGATTGCAGCCATTCGCGGTTGATGACGAGTTGGATGAGCACGCTGACGACGGCGAACAGCACGATGAGCTGCTGCAGGAACGACGCAGGGACGTCAAGGAGCCATTCGAGCGCGCGCGCTGCCGTGTGCGCGTCGCTTTCGACACCGCTTGTGATGCCGCGCAGATAGACGGCGAACACGATGATGAGCACACCGAGGATGAGCGCGGCGGCGGCATGGATGAGGTCGGAGAAGACATGCGTGCGTTTCGGCTCGATGTCCGCGATGACGACGTCATCGGGGGCCGCCCGTCCGCCGGACTCCGGCCGGGGCTGCTGCGTTTCCTGTTGAGATGCTTGCATCGACGTCCTTCTCCTACGTGGGACGGGGGATGACGGCCTTTGGCTGCCTGTCCTGTCTGTCTTCGAACCCTACCCATTCTAGAGGAGCATGTGCCAAAGCGCCTTGCATATGACATGAAGATGGTTCAGGGCATACGAAAACCGCCGCCACGGACCCTGGCAGGCGGCCATGGGTGCGCGGCGGCGGATGGAGGCCTGTAGGCCGGCGGCCGGTCAGTGGTCGAACGCGACGAGCTTCGCGGCATCGCCGACGTATGTCGCCGGTGTGAGCGCCTTGAGTCGCGCCGCGGTCGCATCATCGAACGCGAGGGAATCGATGAACGCCTCGACGTCATGCTGGCTGATCTCATGGCCGCGCATGAGCTCCTTGACCTTCTCGTAGGGCTTCTCCATGCCGGGTAGGCCTGCGAGCTCGCAGGCGCGCATCGCCGTCTGGATCGGCTCGCCGAGCACCTCCCAGTTCGAGTCGAGCTCACGGTCAATGACGATCGTGTTCGGATGGATTGACTTGAGGCCGCCGAGTAGGTTGGCCAGTGCGAGGACCGAATAGCCGATTGCCGATCCGATGTTGCGCTGCGTCGTCGAATCGGTCAGGTCGCGCTGCCAGCGGGATTCGACGAGCGTCGCTGCGAGCGTGTCGAGCAGCGAGCACGAGATCTCGAAGTTCGCCTCCGCGTTCTCGAAACGAATCGGGTTGATCTTGTGCGGCATCGTCGATGAGCCGGTCGCGCCCTTGACAGGCACCTGCGCGAACACGCCGCGCGAGATGTACATCCACACATCGACGCACAGATTGTGCATGATGCGGTTCGCATGGCTCATCGTGCCATAGAGCTCGGCCTGCCAATCATGCGATTCGATCTGCGTCGTCAGTGGGTTCCACGTCAGGCCCATGCGTTCCTCGACGAACGTGCGCGACACGTCGATCCAATCCACATCGGGAATCGCGGCGAGATGGGCGCCGAACGTGCCCGTTGCGCCATTGATCTTGCCAAGGTACTGCTGCGCGCGCACATGGGAGATCTGGCGGTTCAGACGGTACACGTAGACGGCGAGCTCCTTGCCGAGCGTCGTCGGCGTCGCCGGCTGCCCATGCGTGAGCGACAGCAGCGGCATGTCCTTGTAGCGTTCCGCCTGTTCGGCGAGCAGGTCGACGATTGCATCGATCCCCGGAAGCCAGACACGTTCTACGGCGTTCTTGACGCAGCGCGCCGTCGACAGGTTGTTGATGTCCTCGCTCGTGCATGCGAAATGCACAAGCGTCTTGAGACCGGTCAGCTGCGTCTCGTGCCCGAGTATGTCGGCGGCCTTGTCGAGCTGGTCGTCGATGTAGTATTCGACGGCCTTGACGTCATGATGCGTCACGGCTTCATGCGCGGCATGCTGTGCGATGCCCTCGGCGCCGAACTCCTCGGGGATCGCACGCAGGAACGCCTGCTCCTGTTCGGTGAGCGGCTCGACGCCCGGGACGATCGGTTGCCAGCCGTTGCCGGCATAGCCGTTGGCGAGCATGATCATCCATTCGACTTCGACGCGCATGCGCTCGCGGTTGAGCGCCGGTTCGCTGAGATACTCGACGAGTTCGGCGGTCTGGGCATGGTAACGGCCATCGAGCGGGGTGAGCGCGATGGCGGGGGAGATGTCGGTAAGCTTCATGTCATTCACTCTACGCAAGGCCGTGAACGCATGGCCCATCCGTCTCACGGATGTGCCATGCGCCGTGCGCCGGCTCGTCACCGGTCCTCATCACCCCGGTCGCCGATGCGGCCCTGCCAGTATGACGTCCCTTGGTATTCTCCGGCGATCGTACGGCGGAAATGGTCGTCATGGCGTTCGAGTGCAGGCGTGCCGAGTTGCGCCGCGCTCGCATACGCGGCCTCATGGTAGGCGAGGTCGTGGGTGAGCCCGGACGGCCCCTCGGCGATGTCGACGGCGCTTGACGCGAGCAGGCGGTCGTCATCTTCATGCGCGAGGCTGCCCCGCACGGTGAGCCAGCGGCCCTGTTCCGGGTTCGCCGCCCCGTCAAGCGCCGCGACAAGTTCGTCGTCCATTTCGACGCTCGTCACCCATGTGCCCTTCGCGACCGGATGGTTCGCGATCGGCGACCCGGCCGTGACGACATGCCCGACTGTGAATTCGTCCGTGTAGTCGCTCGCGATCGTCGCCGCGATGATGCCGCCTTGTGAATGACCGATGAGCGCGACCGGATCGCCGCACGCGACACCGGCACGGCGCATCGCCTCGGCGACGAAGCGTGCGCTGTCCGCGTGCGCGCGCTCCGTCGCGTCGTCGCTCATCAGCTCGACGTTCTGCTCCCATCCCAATGGCGAATCCGCCTGCCCGTCGGTGCCGGGGATCGTGACGAGCCATGCGTTCGTGCCATCCGCACGCGCATACCGTGAAATGGCGATTGTCGCATAGGACAGTCCGCTGCGTGCTGTATCCGCGTTCGCACGGCCAAGCCCGCGCAGGTCATGCAGCGCCGTCGCGGTGTTGTCGGCGTATCCGACGGGTGCCGTCAACGCATGCACCTGTCGGATGGTGAGCCGTGAGCCTTGCACGAGGTCGTTGGCCGGGGCGCTTATTGCGGTGATCCGGCCAGCCGCGGCGGCGACGCCCGAACCGTTCCTCATGATCGTATCGAGCGGGGACGCGCCCGACATCCTGTCGCCAATGCCGGCGAGCAGGCCCTCCTGCATCCATGAGGTCGCATGGGACATATGCGCGACGCCGAACGTGCCTTCCGTCGCATAGCCGTATCCAGCGCCGAACAGTCCCATGCCCAAGCCGATGACCGACATCGCGAGCGGATCGGCTTTCGCAAGCAGTTGCACGACCTTCGTTGTACGGGCGCGGTTCCTTGATTCCGCGGCGTTGTATATGCCCCACGCCCGGGCGACGAGGTCGGCGAGACGGCCGCATTCATCGGCGAGGCGGCGCACCATCACGCCAACGTCGTTGCATGCGTCGACCGCACACGCGATCCGGTGCATGAGCATATCCGCGTCACCGTCCGGGGCGTGCATGGATGGTGTGGACGTGGGCAGTGCGGTCGCGGGGAAGCGCACGCTTACATCCATCCTTCGTGACGAAAGCGCGCACGCCGTGCGTGTCCACCGTGCCGCGCACGCCGTGAGCACGTCATGCTGGCTCGCGAGTGTGCGATGGGCGTGCAGGTAGGCGCCGTCATCGGCGACGCCGAAGGATCCCCCATGGACTGATGAGGTCACGTATCGTGTCATATCGTCCCCTGACCGAACAACATCGCCGGTGCGACGTCGCCTTGCGCACGGACGATGGCCGCCTGTGTACGCAACGCGCGGATGCGCTCGCGGTAGAGTTCGCCTGCCGGCCCATGCCATGCGTCGATCCGCACCATGGCGGTTGTGCGCAGCAGGTCGTCGAGTGCAGTGTCGCATTCATGTGCCATGCGCTGCATGAGCGCATGGCAGTCGCGCATGACCGCGAGGAGTGCTTGCGCGCGTGTCGTGTCAAAAGCCGCGGCCGATCCCGGGACAAGGGTGGAGCCGGCTGCGATGAGCATGCGTACTGGCCGTCGTGCATGCCATCCTCCGGCCGTGGATGTGGTCAACGGTGTGATGTGGTGTGTCGTATCCATGCTCCCATTGGACGCCATCGGCACGATCCGCGTCCAATGATGTAGCCCTCTGTGACCGGAACGTGGGCTCGGTCCCATCGTGTGGACGACACGGCGCGTTATCCACAGCGGCGGTTATGCACACCGGTTGTGGAAGGGGCCCGGTCCATCCACATGACGTGGATGGACCGGGCCCCTTCCACAGGAGAAGATTTTGCGCCGTCACCACGGTTTGGCGTCCTGGCTGCCTGCTGTGCCGGCGTCCTGTCCGCGTTTGCCGTTGTTCGACGTCGTTTCCTCATCGCTGTTCGTTGTCTCGTTGTTCTTGAGCAGCTCCTCAAGCTTGCGCCGTTCCTGGTCGTTGAGCGCGGGGTCGCCGGTACGGTCCGCATCCGCGGTCGATGTGCCGCCGGAGGATTGCGGGCCGTCCGCCTTGCCATCCTCATCGATCTGGTGTGCAAGGCGTTCGGTGAGCGTTTTCGACACGGCCGCGTTCGCTTCAAGGGAGGATGCAAGCTGCGGCAGGAGCGCCGCCTTCGAACCGAGGAGGGTGTCGTAGCGCGCATCGGTCTGGCGTTGCTGGGTGAGCAGCCGTTTGAGGTCGGCGTCCGGTTTGCCGGCTTCGTCAATCGTGCGCGTGAGTGTCGCGGCGAGTGATGCGCCGTCATGCGCGGCATGGATGTTCCAAGCCGACCAGACGGCCGCGGCGAGCGCGGCGACGGCCATGATGATGAGGATGACGCGCACGGCGAGCGGCGTGCGCGAATGTGTGCCATCCGCGCCGCCGCGGGCGGCATGTGATGTCTGTGTCACGGCAAAAGCCTCCTTGACTGGCCGAACCATGCGCCGACCTCCCACGCCAGTACGGCGAGCAAGATGAACACGAGCGGCCAGACGACCGGTGTGATGCGCACGCGTTCCTTGTGCGTCGTCGTCGAACGCCACTGTTTCGATTCGGCCGTGATCCCCGCGTCGACGGCCGTGCCGCCGTCCGCGGTGAACAACGCCGTGCCGCTGAGTTCGTCGGCGATCGATTCGATCTGCCCTTTGTCCATGACCGACACGCCCGATTGCCCGGTCGCCGGATCGATGACCCATGCGCCATCGCCGTCCGTGCCGTCGACATCGGAACGTGGCACTTTGCCGCCTGACTCGGTGCCGACGCCGATGACGCATGCGTCGTCGATGTACCGGCGCAGCGACGAGAACGTCCGCCGTGATGTCGGGATCGTCTGCTCACCGTCGGTGATCAGATACAGCACGATGCGGTCGTCGGGGTGTGCGTCGCGTATTGACTTGAGTGTGAGCAGCAGCTGGTCGATCGCGGCGTCCGCCGACGACCCCGCCGAGGCCGAGGTCGGTTCGGTGCGCAGCGCCGACGCCCAATGGTCGATCGCCGCCGCATCCGGCGTGAGCGGCACATCGAGCGTTCCCGACGCGCCGAAGCTGACGGCCGCGAAACTTGAGTTCGCATACTGCTTCGTGATGTCGTCAATCGCGTCCTTCGCCGCGTCGATGCGGCTTATGCCACTGTGCGCGCCGTAGGTCGCGTCGCCGACACCCATCGAACCGGTGACGTCGGTCGCGATGACGACGTCGGTCGCGTTCACGGCGCGGCTTGTCGTCGTCGTCGCGATGCTCGGCGTCAACGCGATCACCGCGACGAGCACACATATGATGACGCGTCTGACGCACATGCCGACCGTCTCGTCGCTCGCGCCGCGCCTGCGTACATGGAGCACAACGACCGCGGCCGCGCACACGGCCATGGCCACGGCGAGCGCGGATCCGGCGACCCATCCGGGCGCCGGGGCAAACGTGAACGTGTTCATCGCCTCAACCTCCAAGCCACAAGCAGCCATGCGCCGACGAGCACGGCGAGCGCGAGCGTCCACCATCCGGGCGCGTCGGTCCATGCCGCACGGTCGTCGGTGTCGACGTCCTTCGTCTGCCGTTCGTCGATCGAACGCACGAGCCCATCGACCGAATCACCGTTCGACTGGGTGAGGAACACGCCGCCATGCTGTTCGATGAGGGTGCGCATGCGCGCCGTCTGCTCGTCGCCTTCGCTTTCCTTCGGCCCCGAGAACAGGCCGTCGACGGTGATGCCGGCCTTCGACGTCATATCGAGCGCCTCCTCGAGCGTGTACGTCGGCGTGCCCGATACGACATTGTCGGTCGCGAGCACGATCGACGCGTCACGGTCCATGTCCTGCTGCGACCTGCCATAGGAGAAGCCGGGCAGCATCGCCGCGCAGCTGACGAGGCCATCCCCGATGAGGCTCGTCGCGTTCTTGCGGTTCTGCGTGCCGGCAAGCCAATCGGAAACCTGCTGGTACTGTTCGTCGCTCATATCGTCGATATTGTCCTGCGAGGCGACGCCTTCAAGGAGCGTGCTCGCCTCGTCGAGTTCACGACTGACCATCGCGTAGTCGTCGGTGAGCGGGAACACCGTGCGCGAAGTCGAGTTGAAGATGCTCATGCCGATGCGTTCACCCTGGAACCGTTCGACGAGCGAACGGTAGGTATCGATCACCTCGCGGTCGTAAGGCAGTGCGGAACCCGAGACATCGAGGCACAGCACGATATCGCGCGTCGCGCTGCGCTCATGTTGCGCATCCACATGCGTCGGGCGTGCCGTGAACGCGCACGTGACGGTGAGCGCGGCGACGAGGAGCGCGGCCGCCGTACGGCCGAGCCTACGCCACAGACGCATGAGCCGTGCGCCCTCATCGGTTTTCAGGTCGTCGTCGATGCCGAATGCCTCGGCGGCGTCGGCATCATCCCGCCGTGCGTTGAGCCAGAAGGCGAGTGCGCCCACGGCGATTGCGGCGGCCACGGAGACCGCAGCGGCCCATGGCCATTGCCAATGCAGCATGTTCAGCGCCACCTTTCGACGAGGTCGGCGACCCAGCCGGCCGCTTGCGCGACCGATGCGCTGTGCGCCTGCGGATGGTCGTCATCGGCGAATTCCGGCGGGTAGAGCGCTGCGATCGTCATCCGCAGCGCATCCCAGTTGTCCGTATTGCCCGTGCGTGGCTCATGTTCGAGGTCGCGCAGCGTGCGCGTCGCGAGCGGTCGCCCCGAACGGGCCGACGCGAACGCACGAGCGAGCGCCGCGAGCTCGCTGTAGGCTTCGTCCGCAGTGATGCGGTGTGTGTCGTGGTCATGCACGACCGCATCGATGCGCGCGAGCCACGTGCGCTTGTCGGAACCCTCGGCGTGCGCGCCTTGCGTGGGTGTGCGCGCCTTGCGCGGACGCGACAACACGACCGCGCACACGATGCACACGACCGCGATGACGGCCGCGGCACCGCAACACGCCCATAGCATCGTGGAAACGTCCGGGGCCGGTTGGACATGCAGATCGTCGGATTGCACGGCGAGCGAGGAGAGCGTATCGGCATCGGTGTTCATCGGACGTCTCCTTCCGTGCGCGTGCGCAGCAGCGAAGCGCCGCCCGGCGTACCGAAGCGGCTCAATGAGATGAGCCGGACGAAATCCGTGAACATCGCCTCGCTTGAATCGGCGTGAATGAACCTCGAACCGCAGCGCGAAAGCTCTTGGCGCAATGCGGAGACAAGATAGGAACGGTGCGTCGCGACCTCGTCGGAGAGCGTGCGGCGTCTGAGGAACGCGGGCACACGCCGGCCGCTCGCGCCGTCGACGACGTGTGCGCCGCGCCGGCCGGAAACCGGTTCGTCGGCGAAGGGATTGATTGTGCCGACATCGATGACGACGAGCGGATGCGTCTGCGCGATGCGCCGTATGCGGCGCAGCTGTTCGACGTCGAGCGCCTCGGCGTTCGTCGCGAGCACGATGAGCGCATGGCTTTCCCTCAACCGGACCGCGTAATCGAGGAGTGCCCCGATGTTGCGCGGCTGCGACCATGTGCGGTCGAGCGCGGTGTCGATCGTGCGTTCGAATTGCGCGAGGCCGCCATGGAACGGGACGCGTGTGATGCGCGACGCGTCACCAAGGACAAGGGAGATATCGTCGCTGCGGCGCAGCGTGAGCGCCGCGAACATGCACAACGCGTTCGCGGCGACCGCCCATGCGCGTTCACCGGACGGGCATGTGGCCGTCATCTCGCGTCCAGTGTCCATGAGCAGATAGACACGGCTGCTTGACAGGCGCTCGCGTTGGACGACCATCGCGCGCCCGGAACGGGCGCTGATCTTCCAGTCGATCTGCCGCGCCTCATCACCGGTCTCATAGGCGCGCACGTCGAGCAGGTCGTCGTTGCCGCCGCGTCGCCTCGAACGGTGTTCGCCTTCGAGGATGCCGAGCGCACGGTCGACCGTCGGCAATGACATCGAGGCGCCGAGCGCCTCGATGCGGCGGCGTACGCGGGCTTCGGTCGCGGACGCGTCGATCATGGAACCGGGACCGCCTTGACGATGCTGTCGACGATCTGGTCGGCGGTCATGCCGTCGGCGAGCGCCTCGAACGTCAGCAGGATGCGGTGGCGCAGCACTTCGTGGACGAATCGTTTGACATCCTCGGGGATCACGTAATCGCGGCCGGCCATGAGCGCCGCTGCCTGCCCGATGCGCACGAGCGCGATCGACGCGCGTGGCGAGGCGCCGAGACGGACACGTGAGGAAAGGCCCTGGACCGGTTTCGTACCGCCGCCACGGGACGTGTCGGCGATATCGACGGCGTAGCGCATGATCGCGTCGGACACATGCACGCGGCGTGCGGCGGAGCGCAGGAATTCAACGTCCTGGATCGAGATGACGTCGGGGGTCACGGCCGTCGGGTCGATCGTGTCGGAACCGCGGCGCGTGAGCATCGCGAGCATCGCGACCTCCTGATCGGTCGTCGGATACGTCATGACGGCCTTCATCATGAAGCGGTCCATCTGCGCTTCGGGCAGGTTGAACGTGCCCTCCTCCTCGATCGGGTTCTGGGTCGCGATGACCATGAACGGCTTCGGCAACGGGATGCGCTGGCCTCCGATCGTCGTCGCGCCTTCGGCCATCGCCTCGAGCATCGCGGACTGTGTCTTCGCGTTCGAACGGTTGATTTCGTCAAGCAATACGAAATTCGCGTGAATCGGGCCGATCTGCGTCGAGAAGCGCTGCGTCGAGAAATCGAAGACCTGCGTGCCCACGAGGTCGGAAGGCATGAGGTCGGGTGTGCATTGGACGCGCTTGAACGTGCCGGACACCGACGTGGCGAGCGTCTGCGCGGCGGTCGTCTTCGCGAGTCCCGGAACGGATTCGATGAGGATATGGCCGCCCGCGACGAGCGTCGTGATGAGTGATTCGCGCAGATTGTCCTGCCCGACGAGTGTGTCGGAGAAACGGTTGCGGATGCGCGCGACGAGTTGCTGCGCGCGCGCCGTATCCTGCGCGGCCGGCGCGTTCGGCCTGGCGGCGGCTGGCGGCGCGGCCGGCGGCATCTGCGGTTGCTGTTGGAACAAGGCCATGGCTTGCACTCTTCCGTAGTTCGTGGGTTTGCTTTCGACTGCACATTGTACTTGCCGTGCTTGAACGCGTCGGTGGGTGAACATCCATGGATGCATGTATAGGGCATGTGCGGGGCGCCGGGAGGCGGCCTAGAGCGACCAGTCGACCGGGGAGGCTCCCATCGATTCGAGCGCGGCGTTCGCGCGCGAGAACGGATGCGAGCCGAAGAACCCACGTGATGCGGACAGCGGGCTCGGATGGGCCGACGCGATGATGAACGCGTTCGACAGCAGTGGCGCGAGTGTCTGCGCGTTGCGTCCCCACAGGATCGCGACGAGCGGCAGCGGCCTGCCGTGGTCGTCGACGCGCGCGTTGAGCGCCTTGACCGCCTCGTCGGTGACGGGGCGCCAGCCTTTGTCCTGATGGCTGTTCGGATGGTGCGCCTCGACCGTCAGGCTTCTGTTGAGGAGCATGACGCCGCGTTCGGTCCACGGCGTCAGGTCGCCGTTGCGGGGCGGCGGCACATGCAGGTCGTCCTGCAGTTCCTTATATATGTTGATGAGGCTCTTCGGCAACGGTCGCACGTCCGGGGCGACCGAGAAGCTCAGGCCCACGGGATATCCCGGTGTCGGATACGGGTCCTGCCCGACGATGAGCACCTTGACGTCGCGGAACGTGGGTGTGCGGAACGCGCGCAGGATGTCATGGGGTGCAGGGAGGATCTGCTTGCCCTGCGCCGCCTGCTCGCCAAGGAAGTCGCCCATCCGGTGGATCTGCGGTTCGACGGGTGCGAGCGCTAGCGCCCATTGCGGGTCGATCGATTCGTTCAACGGTTTGCATTGCCTTGCCATACGGCCTTAGGGTACCCGCACAGGTGCCGTTGCGGCGTGCCCAGTGTGTTCGTTATAGTGAATGGCGGGAACGTCATGCGCGTATGCCTGTGCATGGCATGCGGCGCGACGTACATCAGACACGGAAGGACCACTATGGCTCGCAAGGACAGTGAGGGGTACGATTCCTACCCGAAGGACGCCTACGACGATCCGCCCGAGGGGCCGGTCGGCGTGCACAGGGGCGCGCGTTCGCTCGGCGTGAGGCTCACGCCGTTCGCCATCGTCATCGTCGCGGCGGCCGCCGCCGGCGTACTGTTCTGGAGCATCTTCTCCGGCGAGGCCGCGAACATGTTCCGGCGGCACGACTCCGCCGCCTCCCAAAGCTCGAGCGCCCAGGTCGCGCAGACGACGCAGGCCACGGGCGACGAGAGCTCCGCATCCACGTCGGCGTCGGAGTCCTCGGCGGCGTCCGAATCATCCTCCCCGGTGGAAAGCGCTTCGCCGTCGCAGTCGCCTTCCGCATCCGAGTCGTCGACGCCCGAGGAATCGCAGCAAGTCAACATGAACGCCGCGATAAGCGTCGTCAACGGCTTCGGAGGAGATGGCGCCGCTGGAGCAAAGGTGGACGTGCTTAAAGCTGCCGGCTTCGGCAACGCCACGGCGACGAATCCCGACGGCAAGCCGCTTCCGGGGCAGACCGTCGTGTGGTACCAGAACGACGCCGACCTCGCGACCGCGCAGCAGGTCGCCAATACGCTCGGCATCGCGACCGTCGAACAGAAGGACGGCATCAGCGAGCCGATCGTCGTCGTGCTTATGCAGTGAACGCCCGCTCCGGCATCCCGCGCCCAACGGGGCCGTGTCCGTTTCCCTGACAGGGAAACGGACACGGCCCCGGCTGTTTTTGGGGCAATACCCGTAACTGTCTCATATTTGGTCGATATGGCGTGTCCAAGACGGCATGGGTGACTACACTGTAATCCGGTTACGGTTCGACGCCCGATGATTGGGGACGTTTTAGGTCACGGGTCGCGCTGCCGTGGCTTTCATGGTTTGGCTAAAGAAAGAATTAGGGAAATGACACAGGGAACCGTCAAGTTCTTCAGTGCGGGAAAGGGATATGGATTCATCACTCCTACGGATGGCGGCGATGACATCTTCGTGCATTATTCGGTCATCCAATCGGATGGATTCCGCACACTGCACGAAGGGGACACCGTCGAATACGAAATGGAGGACACGCCGAAGGGGCTTCGTGCGAAAAACGTCTCGGTCGTGAAATAGCCGTTTCCTGCCGACGCTCCATCCCAGACACAAAGCCGGACAGGCCTTCCCGAACCGCTTCGCCTCGGGAAAGCCTTCCGGTTTTCCCATCCCTGTCGACATGGCGAAGCTTGCTTGGGTGTCCATACGGGCGGTCGTCCGTCTTGCCCACAGCGCAATGCACCGCATGTCGTGTTGGCACTCGACGGGTGAGAGTGCTAATCTGCCATGTAGCACTCGGGCGATGGGAGTGATCGCCGAAAGCTGACGGTCGGCTGTCCGCTTCCATGATCCGGGTGATGTCGTAATGACGTATCTATCCCATAGTGGAGGAACATATGGCAAAGATCATTGAATATGACGAGGAAGCGCGCCAGGGCATGCTGGCCGGTCTCGACAAGCTCGCGGACACCGTCAAGGTGACGCTCGGACCGAAGGGGCGCAACGTCGTGCTCGACAAGACGTACGGCGCGCCGACGATCACGAACGACGGCGTCTCGATCGCCAAGGAGATCGACCTTGAGGATCCGTTCGAGCGCATCGGCGCCGAACTCGTCAAGGAAGTCGCGAAGAAGACCGACGACGTCGCAGGCGACGGCACGACGACCGCGACTGTGCTCGCGCAGTCGCTTGTCCACGAAGGACTTAAGAACGTCGTCGCCGGTTCGAACCCGATCGCGCTGCGCCGTGGTATCGAGAAGGCTTCGGACGCGATTGTCAAGGAACTCGTCGCATCGGCGAAGCCGGTCGAGACGAAGGACCAGATCGCCGCGACCGCGACGATTTCGGCCGCTGATCCGGAAGTCGGCGAGAAGATCGCCGAAGCGCTCGACAAGGTCGGTCAGGACGGCGTCGTGACCGTCGAGGACAACAACCGCTTCGGCCTTGACCTCGAGTTCACCGAGGGCATGCGTTTCGACAAGGGCTACATCTCCCCGTACTTCGTCACGAACGCCGAAGACCAGACGGCCGTGCTCGACGAGCCGTACATCCTGCTCACGAGCGGCAAGGTCTCGTCGCAGCAGGACGTCGTCCACATCGCCGAGCTCGTCATGAAGACCGGCAAGCCGCTGCTCATCGTGGCCGAGGACGTCGATGGCGAGGCGCTGCCGACGCTCATCCTCAACAACATCCGCGGCACCTTCAAGTCGTGCGCCGTCAAGGCCCCGGGCTTCGGCGACCGCCGCAAGGCGATGCTGCAGGACATGGCGATCCTCACCGGTGGCCAGGTCGTCTCCGAGGAGATCGGCCTCAAGCTCGATTCCGTCGACCTGTCCGTCTTCGGTACCGCGAAGAAGGTCATCGTCTCGAAGGACGAGACGACAATCGTCTCCGGCGGCGGTTCGAAGGAGGACGTCGAGGCACGTGTCGCGCAGATCCGCGCCGAGATCGACAACACCGACTCCGATTACGACCGTGAGAAGCTCCAGGAGCGTCTCGCGAAGCTCGCCGGCGGCGTCGCCGTCATCAAGGTGGGCGCCGCGACCGAAGTCGAGGCCAAGGAACGCAAGCACCGCATCGAGGACGCGGTGCGCAACGCGAAGGCCGCGATCGAGGAGGGCCTTGTGCCCGGTGGCGGTGTCGCGCTCGTGCAGGCCGCAGCGAAGGCCGAGAAGGACGTCAAGCTCGACGGCGACGAGGCGACCGGTGCCGCGATCGTCTTCGGCGGCATCGAGGCTCCGCTCAAGCAGATCGCCGACAACGCCGGCCTGTCCGGTGACGTCGTGCTCGACAAGGTGCGTTCGCTGCCCGAAGGCGAAGGCTTCAACGCCGCGACCGACACCTATGAGGACCTCATGGCCGCTGGCGTCACCGACCCGGTCAAGGTCACGCGTTCCGCGCTGCAGAACGCCGCGTCGATCGCCGGTCTGTTCCTGACGACCGAAGCGGTCGTCGCGAACAAGCCGGAGCCGGCCCCGGCCGCAGGCGCGAACCAGGACATGGGCTACTGATCGGATGACAGGCGATCGCGCCGGACTTGGCCGGTGTAATGACCGCTCCCGACATTGATCGACGAAGGTCCCGTCTCCCCACCAGAGAGACGGGACCTTCGTCGTTATCGCGATTCTGGGTGCTGCGGCGCATATGCGCAACAGTGCTCAGCCGGCGCTGAAAAGCCGCGCTGCCGCATGCTCGGCGTCCGCGTATACGGTCGACGCCTGCGTGAGCGCCTGCTGGATCGATTCAAGCGAGCGTTCCATCTGCTGTTGCGCGGCACGCCATTGTGTGGCGAGCGCCGTGAACTGCGCCGCGGCGCCTCCGTGCCAGCAGTCCTGCAATGCGTTGAGGTTCGCATACATGCCGTTGACGGCTTCCCTGATTCGGGCGACCGATGAGCACACGGCCGCGCTCGACGCCTGGATGCGTTCCGAATCGACTTGGTATTGGGGCATCGTCCTTGTCCTTTCCGATATGGGTTTTCAGTTGTCTGTGGAACACCGGAAGGCATGTGACCGCCGCCCGGTACTGTGGAATATATGACGATGCGAATCGAGAACCAAGCGGAAACGACACCTGTGTACGGACGGTCCGGTTATCCACAATTCACGGCAGGCATAATCAGCGTCACCGCTCGCCGATGCGTGACACTCGTGCTCGCGTTCATGCTCGCTGTGGCGATGGCCGGCACCGGCATGGCGCGCACCGCATTCGCCGATGACCCTACACCGTCGCCGGCGGCGTCCCAGCCGGCATCCGATGCGGATGCGATTGACGCCAACGGCGGCTACATCCTCGACACGCAGAACCTGCTCGGCAACGACATGGCGAAGGTGTCCGATGCGATCACACGCACCCGCGAACAGACGGGTGTCCAAGTCCGTCTCATCTATGTCGACTCATTCAATTCGACCGAATCCCCGGACGCATGGGCGCGTGAGACGCTCAAATCGCTCGATCCGGCTCCGAACACCGTCCTGCTCGCCGTCGCGACGAACGACGGCAACCTCGCCGTCGTCGTCTCTCCCGATTCCGACGAATGGCTGCGCAGCCAGCAAAGCGTCGACGCGCTCTCCGAGGCGGCGTCCGCGCCACTCACCGGCGTCAAGGCGGGGGAAAGCCCCGATTGGGCGAAATCGGCGATCGACATGATGGATGTCATCCAAAGGGAGAAGAGCACGTCCACGTCGCAATCGGCGGTCATGATCGGCATCATCGCGCTCATCGCGGTGGTGGCGGTCGCCGCGGTCGCCGTCGGTGTCGTCATCGTCATACGCCGCCGCAAGGAAGTCGACACCGATGCCGCAACATCCGATATGGGCATGACCGCGAACGGTGCGACGGACCTCGCAACGGAGACGAGGGCGGACGATGCGGACGCGGCGATCAACGATGCGGATATGGCTGCGGACGATGCGGCTGCGGATGATACGGATCCGCATGTGGCATACAAGCAATGAGCACTCTATCTCACAGCGCACATTCAGGAAACGTTCAGTGTCCGAGGACATGATGGTCGGTATGAATGCGAGCAAAGGTATTGAAGCGAAAATCGTCGTCGTCGACGACGAACCCTCCATCCGTGAACTGCTTGTCGCCTCGCTGCATTTCGCAGGCTACGAAGTCGAGACGGCGGCGTCTGGCTCGGAGGCGATCGAAGTCATCGAGCGCACGAAACCGGATCTGATCATCCTCGACGTCATGCTGCCGGACATCGACGGATTCACCGTCACACGCCGCATCCGCCAAGAGGGCATCGACGCGCCCGTCCTCTTCCTGACCGCACGCGACGACACGCAGGACAAGGTCATGGGGCTGACGGTCGGTGGCGACGACTACGTGACGAAACCGTTCAGCCTTGAGGAAGTCGTCGCGCGCATCCGCGCGATCCTGCGCCGCACGCGCGAACAGGTCGAGGACGATCCGATCATTCGCGTCGGCGACCTTGAGATCAACGAGGATTCGCATGACGTGACGCGCGCCGGACAGACGATCGACCTAAGCCCGACCGAATACAAGCTGTTGCGCTACCTCATGGACAACGAGGGGCGCGTGCTGTCAAAGGCGCAGATCCTCGACCACGTCTGGCAATACGACTGGGGCGGCGACGCGGCGATCGTCGAATCGTACATCTCCTATCTGCGCAAGAAAGTCGACGACCTCGAAGTGACGGACGAGGACGGCACGAAGCACAAGGTGCAGCCGCTCATCGAGACGAAGCGCGGCATCGGCTACATGATTCGCGTCCCGCGCAGCTGACGGCCGGCGGCGGCGCGCGCCGAACGGATACATGAACATGCAGGACATGCATCGGAGGACATGAGATGACGGAGCATGGCACCGGTGGCGGGACAAGCGTGCCCGCCCCGGCGCGTACGGCGCGAGACGGACGCAAGGGACTGCTCGCCCATGTCTCGTTGAGCGCGAAACTCGTCGCATCGATCATCGTACTGTTGTCGGTCGGCACCGTATGCATCTCGCTCGCGATCACCCAACTCGTCAACAACTACATGACGCAGCGCACCGACAACCAGCTGCTGCAGCAGGCCGACCTCGTGTTTCGCAACACGGCGCTCCTCAACAGCAAGGCGAACCCGACGAATCCGATGATCAGCTACTATGTGCAGGCCTACGACGCGCATACCGGCACATCGACGATCCTGCTCCAGCCGGTCTACAAGGACGGCGTCGTCTCCCGGCCCGATCTGCCGACCGATGGGAGCCTCGACGGCCACGAACTCGCGAAGCCGTACACGACGCCGGCGATCGTCGACACGTCGAACACGACGCGCACGCCCGACCATGCGACGATGACGATGGCCGAATACCCATGGCGTGTCGTCGCGCTGCGTTGGATCAGTGAGGATGCGAACGGCATCCAACACAACCGTGGCATCATCTACATCGGACTATCGCTCGGCAACCAGAGCGACATGATCGACAACCTCACGAAATTCTGCGTCATGGTGAGCATCGCCGTAGTCATGCTCGGCGGCGTCGTGAGCGCGCTCCTCGTGCAACGCACACTCGAACCGCTCAAACGCATCGAGAAGACGGCTGCGAAGATCGCGTCGGGCGACCTGTCGCAACGTATCCCGCCGGCGCCCGAAGGCACCGAGATCGGTTCGCTCTCACGTTCGCTCAACCTCATGCTCGCACAAATCGAACGCAGTTTCCGGCAGCAGCAGATGACGACCGACAAGATGAAACGGTTCGTCTCCGACGCGAGCCATGAGCTGCGCACGCCGCTCGCGGCGATCCACGGCTATGCCGAACTGTACAAGATGCAGCGTGGTGCGGGAGACGGCGAGCACGCGCTTGAGCTCGCCGACGACTCGATCGACCACATCGAGGCGTCGAGCGCGCGCATGACCGTGCTCGTTGAAGACCTGCTGTCACTTGCGCGGCTCGACGAGGGACGTGGCATCTCGATCACGCAGCATGTCGATTTCGGCGCGGTCATCGCCGATTCCGCGAGCGATCTGCACGCGCTCGACCCGCAACGAGAGATCCGCACGGGTGTCATCGGACTCGATTTCGACGATCCCATCCACCCGAAGTTCACGATGACCGCGGGTGCGCTGCCGAAGGTCACGCTTGTCGCCGACGGTGCGCGTCTGCAGCAGGTCGTCACGAACATCGTCGGCAACATCCACCGGTACACGCCGCAGGATTCGCCCGTCGAACTCGCGCTCGGCGTGATCGGCGCGTCGATGGGCGCGGACGAGCTCACGCAACTGCCGCCCGACGGCGATTCGATCGCCCATGTGCTGCACGCCGCGCTCATGTACACGAAGACGAATCACGGGGCCGCCTTCGCCGTAGCCCGCTTCGTCGACCATGGGCCGGGCGTCCCCGCCGAATCGCGGTCGAGGATCTTCGAGCGCTTCTACACGGCCGACCCTTCGCGGGCACGTCTCAAAGGCGGCACAGGCCTCGGCATGGCAATCGCGCAATCGGTCGTCAACGCGCACCATGGCTTCATATGCGCGACCGAAAGCGAAGGCGGCGGTCTGACGCTCACGATCATCCTGCCGCTCACGCCGAATGGCGAAGCGCATGGGGGCGCACATGCCGACCTGGAGCCGGCGGCCGTCGCGAACCCCGCGGCCGTTGCAGATCCGACGGACCATGCGAAAGACGGCAGGAAAACAGAGCGGAAAGCCGACAGGAGAGGTGGCCGGACCAAGCCGTGACGATGTCGGCGTACGGCGCTGGCGTGCCGTACGCCGACATCGAACGCAGACATTCGACGGATGCGCGGCATGTGCGGTAGAATGAACCTTTGGTATTACGCGCGGGCAGTTCCCCGCGCCATGACGGAACAGCACCATGTCGGACGGACATGGGGACAACAGTGGAGAGGTGGACATGCCTAGCGGACGTGTACGTTGGTTCGATGCGAAGAAGGGATTTGGATTCATCACCGGCGATGACGGTCCGGATGTGTTCCTTCCGCAGACCTCGTTGCCGGAAGGGGTGAACGAGCTGCGCAAAGGCGCCCGGGTCGAATACTCGGTCGTCGACGGCAACCGTGGCCCCGTCGCGATGAGCGTGACGCTCGTCAAGTCGGCGCCGTCGCTTGTCAAGGCGACGCGGCCGAAGCCGGATGACATGGCCGCGATCGTCGAAGACCTCATCAAGCTCCTCGACAACGCCGGCAACCAGCTACGCCGCCACCGCTACCCGTCACAGACGGACAGCCGCAAGCTCGCGCAGCTGTTGCGCGCCGTCGCCGACAACTTCGATGTACAGGAATGAACGATGGCAGATGCATTTGACCCCGAGGCGCTCGCACGCGCCGTCGCGATCGACACCGCCGAGGATGCCGACCACGTTGGCGACTTCGTGACGAGCATCGCGTCCTCGGATGGTGTGACCGATTTCCGTTTCGTCGCGACGATGGTCGGCTACGAAGGCTGGCAATGGTCGGTCACGTTGTTCCATGACGTCGACGACGACCGGTGGACCGTCGACGAGGCGACGCTCATCCCGACCGACAAGGCGCTCCTTCCGCCCACATGGGTGCCGTGGAAGGACCGCCTCGAACCCTCCGACCTATCGGTCACCGATGCAATCGGAACCGAACCGGATGACCCGAGGCTTGAGCCGGGCATGGACGAATCAGAAACGGAAACGGTCACGATGACCGTCTCCGGAGATGGCGCGACGACGGACGAGGAGGACCTCCATGACGCGGTCGAGGAATTCGACCTGTCGAGAAGGTCGGTCATGTCCCCGCTTGGGCGCGCGCAGACGGCGCAACGGTGGTATGACGGCCCACATGGGCCGAAATCGCTTTCGACGAAGACCGCGGACGGCAACACCTGTTCGACGTGCGGGTTTTTCATCCAGTTGCGCGGTGAGCTGAGCGAGATGTTCGGCGTCTGCGCGAACCGCTGGAGTCCCGATGACGGACGTGTCGTCTCCCTCGACCATGGCTGTGGCGAGCATTCGCAGATCGAGCCGCCCGAGCCGAGCCATCTGTGGATCCAGACCAAACCTGCCTACGACGACGTGCATATCGACATCGTCGCGCAAATCCCTCGTGAGGAACGCGGCGACGTCGAACTGATCGAGACGGTCGTCGACGCCAAACGTCACGACGGCGCACACGACGGTACGAAGTCGGCGACGGATGTGGCGGATGACGAGGACACTGTGGATGTTGTGGATACCGCCGGCGATACAGACAATACGGACAACACAGATACCGTAGACATCACGGATACGTCACATGACGGGGACGAGACGATCGACGCGGATGTGCAGATGGCGACCGACGATGCGCAAACGCGCGCCGCGGACGATACGATATCGGACGAACCGCGCGCAGCGCACGACGAGAAAGTCGATGAAACCTCACTGACCGACGCCGCCGACGACGTCGTCACGAACGAGGAACGTGAGGCAATCGCCGCATCGGACGCGGAAGGCGACGAGACAGAGGACACCGTCGGCGAGACGCAGATCGTCGCCGAATTGACGACCGACGCCGAGGAACAGGGCGAGGACTTCCAGGAGTCGCTCGAAGCGAAAGCCGACGGGGACGCGACGGCGGATGGTGATGCGGCTGCCGCGGCGGACGCAGCGGAGGTGCCGCCAGTGCGACCCTATGAGGAGGCGCACGACTGACAGGTGTGGCACCGACGCGTACAGGGCGGTGGATGACAACGGTCATCCACCGCCCTGTACGCGTTCCTGATATCAGTGCCGGATATCCTCATGTGCGGCTTGCATCATGTGATGACGGGGACGGTGAAGGAGAGGAGGACGCATCCGCGGATGCCGACGGACTCTTCGACACGTTCGCCGACGGTGACGGTGACGCGCTCGACGTGGGGGAGGACGATGATGTCGGCGACGGGGTAGGTTTCGCCGTATCCGTCGTCGAGGATGGCGTCGGTGTCGGCGTCGCCGTGACCGTCTCGGTCGGTGTCGGCGCCTCGACGGGCTCCTCGGTTTCGTCCTGTGTGGGTGTCTGCGTGCCGGTGTCGGTCGTCTCGGTATAGAGGCCTTTGATCGTGCCACCAGTAATCGCGAGCAGTTCCTTTGCGATCGTGATGTAGACATCGTGCAGGTCCTTCGATGTCTTCGCGTGCGCCTTGAGGTCGTTGTCTCGCGTCGTCATCGTGCACGTGGGGATCGCGGGTTCCTTGCCTGCATCATCCATCAGGATGTTGAGCTTGCGCAGGTCGGATGCGTCGATCGTCGTCTTCGGATCGTCGATGTACTGCTTTGCCGAGGTGATCGCCATGTCCGCAAGCCGCTTCGCCTCGCGCGCCTTCGCCGCCTCCTGTTCGCACGATGCCATCGCCGCCGCGCGCGGCGTGCCGCTGATGTTGCCGTTCGCATACAGGTATCCGAACGCGCCGCACAATATCAACGCGCCGATGATGATCGTGATCCACGGCAGACGGCGGCGCCGTTTCACCGAACGGCGTTGCTCGTCGTGGTCCTCATGGTCGGGGTATGCGGTGCCGTCCTCGCGTTGTCCGAGTTCCGACTCGTGCCCTTCGCCGTCGTCGGCGTCGTTTTTGTCATCATCGTCACTGTCAGTATCATCGCCGTCGCCATTGTGCGGCGCGAACGACGGTGGATTCTGGCGCGCGAATTCCATCGTGTCACCCGACGCTTCACGCGCGGATGAATCGGCGGAAATCGACGCCTCCATCTCATGCGCCGACGTCCCGTCATCCCCGGGCGCGTCCGCATGCGCGTCGTGCGCGATGCCGTCGTTGTGCTCGTCCATATCGTCGTGTGCTGTGCCGTTCGTCATCTTGTCTTCCATGTCGCCTTCCAAATCCCCTTAGTCTATGCGCGCATCGTGCATACGTGCGCATGCGCTGAGCTTACGGTGAACGTGTACGTCGGTGCGGATGGGATGTGCATGATGGCGTTCAGTGCACGACGCCGTCAGTGCACGACGGTCACGTTGCATTCCGCGGAATTGATGACCTGTTTCGACACCGATCCGAGGAAATGCGCGTCGAGGCCACTCAGGCCGCGCGAACCGACGACGATGTGCCGCGCATAGCGTGATGCGCTCACGAGGCCCTTGCCTGGGGAGATGTGGAACGCGTTCGGCGTCACATCGAGCGGCGCCGGCAGCTTGGCCGCGTCGATGAAGTCCTCAAGGCGGCGCATCGCGTACCGCTGCGCGACGTCCATCGGCGCGATGCTCGATTCGTATCCGGGAACCGTGCCGAGGTCCTTGATCCTCCAGAAGAACATGACGTGCAGCGGTGCGTCGTTGAGTTTCGCGAGCCCCGCCGCGAACTCAAGCGCCCGGCGTGACGTGTCCGAACCGTCGACGCCGACGACGATCGGGCGCGCCGTGCGTGGTATCTCGACGTGCGGCGTCACGAAATGCACGTGCTGGTCGTTCGGCGAAAGCGCGTTTGCGATCTGGTCCTGCACATCGATGTCCTCATCCTGCGCGCTGCGGATGATCGTGACGGGCACATCCGCCTCCTCGGCGAGCGACGAGGAGAGTGAACCCAGCAGCCAGCGCGCGACGCGGCTCATCGAACGGCGTCCGATGACGATCTGCTGCGCGTTCGCGCCGATCTCGAGGAGCGCCGTGCTCGCGGCCGCACGGAACGACGTCAGCTTGATCTGTTCGTCGCTCATGTCCATGTCCTTCGACGCGGCATCGACCCATGTATGCAGCTCGTCGGCGATCCGTTCGCGCAGCACGTCGGCCTCCTCCTTCGTCGACGGTTCCGGCCCCATGTCCCACGAATACGACCATCCATACACGGCGTTGACGCATTGACCGGAAAGCCGTGCCTGCTGGAGTGACCAGCGCAGCGCGGCGAACGATTCCGCGGAGCCGTCGACGCCCACGACGATGTCCGACTTGGGATTGATGTCCGATGGGGGATTGGGGGAAGCGGTTGTCTCGCTCATACGATGCTCCTTGCGTTGCCTCATGCGCCGCGTGCGTGCCCCGGACGCGGCTCGTTCACCGTCTCCAAGCATAACGTAATCGGCCATCGGAAAAAACGAAGGTCGCGGAAATAAACGTCACAAGAAATCTGTAGAGTGATGTGGAATCACCATATATGGAAGGACAAGCATGTTCGAACGGTTTACCGACCGTGCGCGGCGCGTCATCGTGCTCGCGCAGGAAGAGGCTCGTGCCCTCCAGCACAACTACATCGGCACCGAGCATCTGCTGCTCGGCCTGATTCGTGAGGGAGAGGGCGTCGCCGCGAAGGCCTTGGAAGCCAAAGGCGTCACGCTCGAGGACACGCGCAAGCAGGTCGAGGAGATGATCGGCAAGGGCAACGCCGCGCCGAACGGCCATATTCCCTTCACGCCGCACGCCAAGCAGGTGCTGGAGCTTTCGCTGCGGGAGGCACTGCAGCTCGGGCACAGCTACATCGGCACCGAACACATCCTGCTCGGCCTCATCCGCGAAGGCGAAGGCGTCGGCACCCAGGTCCTCATCAAGATGGATGTGGACCTCGGCGAACTGCGCACGACGACGATCGATATGATCCGCGGCAATTCGAACGGTTCGGATGACAAGGGCGACATGGCGAACGCCGGCGGCGTGCAGGACAAGCGCGCCCAGAGCGGCTCGGCCATCCTCGACCAGTTCGGCCGCAACCTCACCGCCGAGGCCCAGGAAGGCAAGCTCGACCCGGTCATCGGACGCAGCAAGGAAATCGAACGCGTCATGGTCGTGCTGTCACGCCGTACGAAGAACAACCCGGTGCTCATCGGCGAACCGGGCGTCGGCAAGACGGCCGTCGTCGAAGGGCTCGCGCAGAAGATCGTCGCCGGTGACGTCCCGGAGACGCTCAAGGACAAGCAGGTGTACTCGCTCGACCTCGGCTCGATGGTCGCGGGCTCCCGGTACCGCGGCGATTTCGAGGAGCGCCTCAAGAAGGTGCTCAAGGAGATCAAGACACGCGGTGACATCGTGCTGTTCATCGACGAGATCCATACGATCGTCGGCGCCGGCTCGGCAGATGGCGCGCTTGGTGCGTCCGATATGCTCAAGCCGATGCTCGCACGTGGCGAACTGCAGACGATCGGCGCGACGACGACCGATGAATACCGCAAGTACATCGAAAAGGACGCGGCGCTTGAACGCCGTTTTCAGCCGATCCAGGTCGCCGAACCCTCGATCGCGGAGACGATCGAGATCCTCAAGGGACTGCGCGCGCGCTATGAGAACCATCACCATGTGACGATCACCGATGGTGCGCTGCAGTCTGCGGCGGAGCTGTCCGCACGCTACATCCAGGACCGCAACCTGCCGGACAAGGCGATCGACCTGATCGACGAGGCGGGTGCGCGCCTGCGCATCAAGCGTCTCACGGCACCGCCCGAGCTCAAGGAACTCGACAACCGCATCGCGAAGATCGCGAAGGACAAGGACCAGGCGATCAAGGACCAGGAGTTCGAGAAGGCCGCCGAGCTGCGCGACAGCCAGGAGAAGCTCGAAGGCGAACGCAAGGCGAAGGAGAAGGCCTGGCGCGAAGGCGAATCCGACGTCCGCATGGTTGTCGATGAGGATGTCATCGCGCAGGTCATCTCGCAGAGCACGGGCATTCCGGTGTTCAAGCTCACGCAGGCGGAATCGAAGAAGCTCATGTCGATGGAATCGGAGCTCCACAAGCGCATCATCGGCCAGGACGAGGCGGTCTCCGCGTTGTCCCGTTCGATCAGGCGCACGCGCGTGGGCCTCAAGGACCCGAAGCGCCCGGCAGGCTCGTTCATCTTCGCCGGCCCCACGGGCGTCGGCAAGACCGAGCTCGCGAAGGCGCTCGCGCAGTTCCTGTTCGACGATGAGGACGCGCTCATCCGCGTCGACATGTCCGAGTTCTCCGAGAAGTACGCGGCATCGCGTCTCTTCGGCGCGCCCCCGGGATACGTCGGCTACGAGGAAGGTGGCGAGCTCACCGAGAAGGTGCGCCGCAAGCCGTTTTCCGTCGTGCTCTTCGACGAAATCGAGAAGGCGCATCCGGACATCTTCAACACATTGCTGCAGGTGCTTGACGACGGTCATCTCACCGATGGCCAGGGACGGAAGGTCGATTTCAAGAACACGATCATCATCCTGACGACGAACCTCGGTACACGTGACATCGCGAAGGCGGCGAACACCGGCTTCAACATGGGCAACAACACCGAGTCGAGCTACCAGCGGATGAAGGACCAGGTCTCGAACGAGCTCAAGCAGCAGTTCCGCCCCGAGTTCCTCAACCGCCTCGATGACATCATCGTGTTCCGCCAGCTCACCGAGCCTCAGGTGCGCGAGATCGTCGACCTCGACGTCAAGCAGCTCAATGACCGTCTCTTCGACCGCCATATGGAGCTCGACCTGACGGACAAGGCGAAGGACCTGCTCGCGCAGAGGGGCTTTGACCCGCTCCTCGGGGCGCGTCCGCTGCGCCGCGTCATCCAGCGCGACATCGAGGATACGATCTCCGAGAAGATCCTCATGGGCGAGCTCAACGACAACGAGCGCGTCGTCGTCGATGCGGAAGGTGACGGCATCCTCGGTGAGTTCATCTTCAGGGGTGAGCCGTTCGAGCTGCCGGCAGCCGGCGAGGGCGACGACAGCAAGGACGTCGTCGCGGAGGAGCCACAACCGGTGGGCAGCGGCGAATGAGCGCGGCTGACGCCTGACGTCACAGCACAGCTGTGACCGCACATACGAAAGGGGTGCGCACCGATTCCTCGGTGCGCACCCCTTTTTGCGTTGTGCTATGGGCGGCGGTCACATGATCGCGTTGAGCCACTGCTCCTTCGTCGCCTTCTCGGCTTCGAGCTTCGCTTTCTGCTTCGGGTCATCGGTCTTGGCGATCCGCTCGTCGAGTTCGTCGAGCTGCGCCTTGAGCTGGCCTTCGAAGCTCGACTTGCGGGCGTCGGCCTCCGGGTCGCTGCGCTTCCATGCGGCATCCTCGACGGCCTTGATCTGCTTGTCGACGTCATCGAGGCGGCCTTCGATGCGGCGCATGTCCTCGCGCGGCACATAACCGATCTGGTCCCATTCCTCCTGGATCGCGGCGAGCTGCTGGCGTGCCTTCTTCGCTTCCGTCTCGTCCTTGACCGGCACGAGCGCCTCCGCCTTGACGAGGAGCGCCTCCTTCTTCGCGAGGTTCTCCTTCTCCGCCGTGTTCATCTGCTCACGGTCGGCCTGACGCGCGTTGAAGAACGTGTCGGCGGCTTCGCGGAACTGCGCCCAGAGCGTGTCGTCCTCCTGGCGTCCTGCGCGTCCCGCCTGCTTCCAGCGTGCCATGAGGTCGTTGAAGCGGCGCGACGTCTCCGCCCACGCGGTCGAATCCTTGAGTTCGTTCGCCTCGGCGATGATCGCCTCCTTTGCCTTGCGAGCGGCCGCGCGCTCGTTGTCGCGCGCCTGCGCCCACTTGCGGCGCGCCTGGTTGAACGTCGTGCGCGCGGTCGAGAAACGCTTCCACAGCGCGTCGGCGTCGGACTTGTCGATGCGGACGGTCGTGCGCTGATGCTGCTGCCACTGGTCGAAGAGCGAACGGAACTTGTCCGCCGTCGAACGCCAGTTCGTGTTGTCACCGAGGTTCGCGGCGAGTTCCTCCGCCTTCTCGACAATCTTCGTGCGTTCGGCGACGGCGTTCGCGACCGCCTCCTTGCGCGCGGCGGCGATGGACTCCTTCTTCGCCTGCGCCTGCGCCTTGAGCTCCTCGAACTGCTTGCGCAGCGCCGGAATGTCACCGACGACGTCGGGGTTGGCGGTCTCCTCGTCGAGCGCCGCCACGGTTTCGTCGATTTCACGGGGCTTGATCGAGTTCGACTTGAGACGCTGCGCGAACAGGTCGAGCTTCGCCTTGAGGTCGAGGTAACGGCGTGCGTACAGAGCGAGCGCCTCTTCCTTCGACGCGTCCGGGAACTGCCCGACCTCGCGCTCCGCGTCGCCTTCCTTGACATAGACGGTGCCGTCATCGCCGACACGGCCGAACCGCTCGGCCTCCTTGATGTCCTGCTCGGCGAAGCCGCCGGTCTTCGCGGCCGGTGCGGCCTTCGCGTTCTTCGCGAACGCGGCGGGCGAGGGAGCATGGGCCTTGATGGCCGCCGGCGTCGGCGCAGCCTTCGCGTGCTTCGCCGCTTCGGGGGCAGCCGCCTGCTGCGTCGGATCGTTGGTCTGGGATTCGGTGACGTTATTGTCGGCCATGGTCAGCTCCTTAGGCTTGGTGGACACGAAAGAATGAGAACGTATTCGCACTCTTTGTTACTTAGTGTAGGCAATGGCATCGATACATTTTCCGCGACATCCCTTATGATGTGGAACCGTGGCAAAAGGTGCATCTATATCAGGTTTTCCAGAGTGGCTCCCCTCTGAACGCGTAGTGGAGCAGCGTGTCATCGACACGCTCCGTGATGTCTTCGAGCTTAACGGGTTCATCGGCATCGAGACCCGTGCGGTCGAACAGGGCTCGAGCCTGCTCAAGAAAGGCGAGACGAGCAAGGAGATCTACCTGCTCTCGCGTCTGCAGGAAGTGGGCCATGAGTCCGACACGGCCGTCGAGCAGCGCCTTGGGCTGCATTTCGACCTCACGGTCCCGCTCAGCCGTTATGTCGTCGAGCATTCGGGGCAGCTGCCGTTCCCGTTCAAGCGTTGGCAGATCCAGAAGGTGTGGCGCGGGGAGCGTCCGCAGGAGGGGCGCTTCCGCGAGTTCGTGCAGGCCGACATCGACGTCGTCGGCGAGGGCACGCTTCCCGAGCATTACGAGGTCGAACTGCCGCTCGTCATGGTGAACGCGCTCGAACGGCTGCGTGAGTTCGGTCTGCCGAAGGCGACCGTCCATGCGAACAACCGCAAGCTTTCCGAAGGCTTCTACCGTGGGCTCGGGCTCACGGACATCGAAGGCGTCCTGCGGGAAATCGACAAGCTCGACAAGATCGGCGCCGACGAAGTCGTCAGGCTGCTCGTGAACGAATGCGCGGCGAGTGAACAACAGGCGAACGCATGCCTCGAACTCGCGCAGATCACGGCATCCGATGGACAGTCGCTCATCGACCGTTTCAACGGACTGTGCGAAATCCACCACATCGATATGGATGGCGACGCGTACGCGATGGCGAAGGAAGGGCTCGACACACTCACGATGATCGTCGACGAAGCCGCGCGCATCCGCCCGGGCTCCGTCATCGCGGACCTCAAAATCGCGCGTGGCCTCGATTACTACACCGGTTCCGTCTACGAGACGTTCCTCGACGGCGCATCCTCACTTGGTTCGATATGCTCCGGTGGCCGCTATGACAACCTCGCGTCGCAAGGCAGCCGCAAATACCCCGGTGTCGGGCTGTCGATAGGCCTGTCGCGCCTCGTGTCGTATATGCTGCACTCCGCCGGCGCGACGGCGAGCCGCATCTCCCCGGCGTGCGTCCTCGTCGCCGTGTGGAACGAGGAGAACCGCGGTGAATCGAACGAGATCGCGCGTCAGCTGCGCGCACGCGGCATCGCCGCGGACGTCGCGCCGACGGCCGCGAAACTCGGCAAGCAAATCAAATACGCGGACAAACTCGGCATTCCTTATGTCTGGTTCCCGAACGAGGACCCGGCAGACGACGGCCCCGACCAGGTGAAGAACATCATCAGCGGTGAGCAGACGGACGCCGATGCGCGGTCATGGGAGCCGGATACTGTGTATGCCCGGCAAACAGTGGAGACGCACGCCTGAACCACGCCCGCGCGGCATACGCCGACGACCGGGAACGACCTGCGGCAAACGAACAGCAAACAGAACAATACAGAGAACAATACATACAGAATAGAGGAAGTATGAGCCAGACGGCTTATCGCACCCATCACGCCACCGAGGTTACCGAGGATCTCGTCGGGGAGCGCGTTACGCTCGCCGGTTGGGTCGACCGTCGCCGTGACCACGGCGGCGTCGCGTTCATCGACCTTCGCGACAACAGCGGCCTCGTGCAGGTCGTCATCAACGATGAGGAGATGGCGCGTCCGCTGCGCAGCGAATACGTCATCGAAGTCGAAGGCAATGTGCGCCTGCGCCCGGAGGGCAACGAGAACGACCATCTTGCGACCGGCAAGGTCGAGGTCGTCGCCGACAGGATCGATGTGCTCGCGAAGTCGGACGCGCTGCCGTTCCAGGTGTCGACGGCGCTCGAGAACGAATCCGAGAACAAGCTGCCGGGCGAGGATGTGCGCCTCAAGTACCGTTACCTCGATCTGCGCCGCCCCGCGATGCAGCGCAACGTCAAGCTGCGTTCGGACATGATGCGCGCGGCGCGTTCTGTGCTCGACAAGCTTGGCTTCACCGAGGTCGAGACGCCGACGATGATCAAGTCGACGCCGGAGGGCGCGCGCGACTTCGTCGTACCGGCGCGCCTCGTGCCGGGCTCGTGGTACGCGCTTCCGCAGTCGCCGCAGCTGCTCAAGCAGCTGCTCATGGTCGCGGGCGTCGAACGCTACTACCAGTTCGCGCGCTGCTACCGTGACGAGGACTTCCGCGCCGACCGCCAGCCTGAGTTCACACAGCTCGACATGGAGATGGCGTTCGTCGACCAGGAGGATGTCATGGCGATGGCCGAACAGGTCATCGCGGCGATCTGGAAGGCCGACGGCTACGACGTCAAGCTGCCGATCAACCGCATCACGTGGCAGGACGCGATGGACAAGTACGGTTCGGACAAGCCGGACCTGCGTTTCGGCAACGAGCTCGTCGAACTCACCGAGTACTTCAAGGACACGCCGTTCCGCGTGTTCCAGGCCCCGTATGTCGGCGCCGTGCTGTTCAAGGGCGGCGCGTCGACGCCGCGCCGCCAGTTCGACGCATGGCAGGATTGGGCGAAGCAGCGCGGAGCGAAGGGCCTCGCGTATGTCGTGTTCGCCGAGGACGGTGAACTGAAGGGGCCCGTTGCGAAGAACCTCTCCGAAGAGGAACGCGCGGGACTCAAGGAAGCGGTCGGCGCCGAGGATGGCGACGCCGTGTTCTTCGCGGCGGGTGCGCGTGAATCGTCGCAGCTGCTGCTTGGCGCGGTGCGCGTCGAACTCGCCGAACGCGCGGGTCTGCTCAAACCCGACGATTTCGCGTTCACATGGGTCGTCGACTTCCCGCTCTTCAAGCGCACCGACGATCCCGATGACGATGACGTGGCCGTCGGCCATTCGAAGTGGACGTCGATGCACCATCCGTTCACGATGCCGTCGAAGGACTGGATCGACACGTTCGACGAGGACCCCGAGCACGCGATGAGCGATTCGTACGACATCGTGTGCAACGGCAACGAGATGGGCGGCGGTTCGGTGCGTATCCACCGTGACGACATCCAGGACCGTGTCCTCAATGTGCTCGGCATCACGCCCGAAGAGGCGAACGACAAGTTCGGCTTCCTGCTTGAGGCGTTCAAGTACGGCGCGCCGCCGCACGCGGGTATCGCGCTCGGTTGGGACCGCACCGTCGCACTGCTTGCCGGCGCCGATTCGATCCGTGACGTCATCGCGTTCCCGAAGGCGGGCGGCGGCCGCGACCCGCTCACCGGCGCTCCGGCGCCGATCAGCGACGAGCAGCGTGCCGAGACCGGCGTCGACTACGACCCGGAGGAGGACGACTGAGCCGGCCGTGTCTGGTCATGTCTGTGACACGGTACCGGTGGTACATCCGATAGGCTGATTGCCGATGAGGGCGGGGTGCGACCCATCATGGGTTGCACCCCGCCCTTCCTTGTCCAGACGCCGCATCCGTTACGGGTTGTTGCTGTTTGCGGGTTGCTCTTGCTTATGGGTGGTACCTGTTGTTACGGGCAGTGCCTGCTTATGGGTTGTTCCTGTTATGGGTTGCTCGTGCTTGCGGGTTGTTTTCCTGCTTACGGGTGGCATCTGCTGGTACTGGCAGTACCTGGTTTCGGGCGGCACCTGTTGCAGGAGACGAATAAGGGTGCTGCCGGTTAAGGATTGTGCGCCGCCGGTAGCGCGTGGGAGCGGCGTCGGGTATGTGGATTGGCTCTCGGCGTGACCGGTGCGTGAAGTCGGCCATGCGCGCCTACGATGGCGAATAGTGATGCAACCGGTAAGGAGATCCACAGATGACGGACAAGACGAGCGAGGCAATCGAGGTCAAACGCGACGGACTCACACTCCATGGGCTCGTGGAGCGACCGAAGGACATCCAGTCCGGGCCGGCCGTCATCTTCATGCATGGGTTCCTGCGTGACATGGGCGCGAAGGACGGCGACGTCTACCAACGTATCGCCGACGCGCTCATCGCACAGGGGTACATCGTCGTCCGTTTCGATTTCAACGGCCGCGGCGCGAGCGACGGCGCATTCGCCGATTCCGATGTGTTCAACCAGATCGAGGACGCGATCGCCGTGCTCGACCATGTGCGCACGCGCATCCAACCGACTGAGATCTCGCTCATGGGGCATTCGCAAGGCGGCGTCATCGCCGGCATGACCGCCGGCATGTACGCCGATGTCATCACGAATCTCGTCATGCTCGCGCCGGCCGCGACGATCAAGGACGACGCCCTGCGCGGCACACTGCTCGGGGTGCCGTTCGACGCGAACCACATCCCCGATGAGATCACGCTGCGCAATGGGGAGCATGTCAACGGCAAGGTCATGCGCATCGCGCAGACGTTGCCGATCTACGAGACGACGGCGATGTTCAAAGGCCCGGCACTCGCGATACAAGGCGAGGACGACGCCGTCGTCGGCGACGGTCCCGCGAAACAGTACGGTGCCGCGATGCCCAATTGTGCGGTGAGCCTGTACACGCATCTGGGGCATCCTTTTGACGGGGAGGACCGTGACACCGCGATTGATGAAGCCGTGCAGTTCCTCGTCGCGAACCAACGCATCATCTGAACATCGCAGACGACTGAACGCGACGGGCGACGTGCACATGAACACTCCACATCGATGGATAATACGACAGAATCGAAATCGATTATCTAAATAAGATTCGGAGTTGGCGAACGCGTTGCGCGATATGCAGTGCACGAAACACACGAACTTTACACTGTGCGCCTATGACAGCAACTACAGCAACACAACAGGGCGCACAGGGCGACGACCGTTACCTCGTCGAGCTCGAACATGTGGAGAAGCACTTCGGCAACCTCCATGTGCTGCGCGATATCAACCTCAAAGTCAAGAAGGGCGAGGTGCTCGTCATCGTCGGACCTTCAGGTTCCGGAAAATCGACGATGTGCCGCACGATCAACCGTCTCGAGACGATCGATTCGGGCGTCATCCGCATCGACGGACAGCCGCTGCCGGAGGAAGGGCGCGCGCTCGCGCAACTACGTGCGGAAGTCGGCATGGTGTTCCAGTCGTTCAACCTCTTCGCGAACAAGACGATCCTCGACAACGTGACACTCGCGCCGATCAAGGTCCGCCACATGGACAAGACCCAGGCCGAGCGGGAGGCGATGGACCTCCTCGCGCGCGTCGGTGTCGACTCACAGGCGAACAAGATGCCGTCGCAGCTTTCCGGCGGCCAGCAGCAGCGCGTCGCCATCGCGCGCGCGCTCGCGATGCATCCGAAGGTCATGCTCTTTGACGAACCCACGTCGGCGCTCGACCCCGAAATGGTCAACGAAGTGCTCGACGTCATGGTCGAACTCGCCCACGAAGGCATGACGATGCTGTGCGTCACGCATGAGATGGGCTTCGCGCGCAAGGCCGCGGACCGCATCATCTTCATGGCGGACGGACAGATCCTCGAACGCGGCACACCGGACGAGTTCTTCGAACATCCGCGGACGGAACGCGCGAAGGACTTCCTCTCGAAGATCCTCACCCACTGAACACCGTCCATACGGCGTGCATCAGGCAAACGGAAGCAAAGAAGGAACAATGACCCAACGAACAACCATGCGCGCGTGGCTGCGCAAAGGACTCGCGGCGCTGTGCGCGCTCGCGTGCACCGTGGGCGTGGCGGCGTGCGGATCGGACGAAGCGGACGGCGACCACGTCATCAAGGTCGGCATCAAATTCGACCAACCGGGACTCGGATTCAAGAAATCAGGCACCTATGAGGGATTCGACGTGGACGTCGCGCGCTACATCGCGAACCAACTCGGTTACACGGATTCCGAAATCGTCTTCAAGGAGGCGCCGAGCAAACAGCGTGAGGCGATGCTGCAGAACGGCGACGTCGACATGATCCTCGCAACGTATTCGATCACGGATGAACGCAAGAAGGCGGTCGATTTCGCGGGACCGTACTTCGTCGCGGGACAGGACCTCATGGTCCGCGCGAATGACACATCGATCAAGGGGCCGCAGGACCTCAACGGCAAACGCCTGTGCTCGGTCACCGGTTCGACGTCGGCGAAGGTCGTCAAGGAGAAGTTCGCGAAGGAAGTGCAGCTCATGGAGCAGCCCGGATACGCGGAATGCGCGACGGCGCTGCTTTCCGGCATCGTCGACGCGGTCACGACCGACGACATCATCCTCGCGGGCCTTGCGGCGGCGTCACGCGGCAAGCTCAAAGTCGTCGGCAAACCGTTCACCGAGGAGTATTACGGCGTCGGCATCAAGAAGGACGCCGATTCCAAGGAGTTCGCGACGAAAATCAACGACGCGATCGAGGAGATGGAGAAGACCGGCGAATGGGAGCGCGCGATCGAACACGCGACCGAAGGCACCGGATACAAGCCGAATCCGAAGTACAATCCGCCGAAACCGGACGAAGGGGAGTGACATGGAAGGATTCATCTCACTGTTCCAGCAGTACAACGTGCCCGCCGCGTTCCTCGTCAACCTCGAACTGACGTTCTGGTCGGCGCTGTTCTCGGCGGTGCTCGGCGTCATCCTCGTGCTCATGCGCATCTCGCCCGTCGCGTCGATGCGTCATGTGGCGGGCGGCTATGTCGAGCTGTTCAAGAACATGCCGCTCACGATCATCATGGTGTTCATGGTGCTCGGCGCGTTCGCCCAGCTCAAACTGAGCTTCTCCGACAATTTCGACACGAACTTCTTCTGGCTCGCGGTCGTCGGCCTGTCGCTCTACACGGCGGCGTTCGTGTGCGAGTCGCTCAGGAGCGGCATCAACACGGTGCCGCTCGGGCAGGCGGAGGCGGCGCGCGCGATGGGGCTCAACTTCATGCAGTCGGCGACGCTCATCATCATGCCGCAGGCGCTGCGCGGCTCGGTTGCGCCGCTCGGCAACACGCTCATCGCATTGCTCAAGAACTCGACCGTCGCCGCCGCCGCGTCCGTCGCGACGGAGACGTCGTCGCTCATGAGCGAAATGATCGAGTTCCGTCCGGACGTCATCATCCAGATCTTCCTGATCTTCGCGTTCGGCTACGTCATCCTGATCATCCCGATCGGTCTGCTGACGACGTTCCTGTCCAACAAGCTCGCGGTACGGAGGTGAGTCATGGCCGCAAATGAAAGCGCTCTGCTCTTCGACCAGCCCGGTCCAAGGATGCGCAAGAGGATCAAGATCATCAATTGGATCGCCGCGATCGTGTTCGTCGCGCTCGTCGTGCTCATCCTCACGCGGTTGTACAACCCGCCGGACGGTGAGAACCAGCTCAGTTGGGAGTTGTGGAAGCCGGCGATCGACGGCGAGGCGTGGGCGGACTTCTATCTGCCCGGTCTATGGGCGACATTGCGCGCGACGTTCCTCGCCGTGATCGGCGCCGTTGTGTTCGGCCTGTTCTTCGGTGTGGGCCGTCTCATTCCGAACGCGGTCGTGCGCGGCGTGTGCGGCATCGTCATCGAGTTCTGCCGTGCCGTCCCCGTCCTCATCATGATGATCTTCTTCTGGCGCTGGTTCGCGTTCATGGACCTGCCGAGCCCCGCATATTGGTCGGTCGTCCTCTCGCTTGTGCTGTACAACGGTTCCGTTGTCGCCGAACTTGTGCGTTCGGGCGTCGGCAACCTGCCGAACGGACAGCATGAGGCGGCTGTCGCGCTCGGTCTGACGCGCACGCAGTCGCTGCTGAGCGTCGAGGTGCCGCAGGCGATCTACGCGATGCTGCCTGCCGCCGTCACGCAGCTCGTCGTCGTGCTCAAGGACACGGCGCTCGGCTCGATCATCATGTACACCGACCTGTTGCAGGAATCGCGCCGACTCGGCTCGATGTATTTCAACATTCTGCAGACGCTTGTCGTCGCCGGTGTCGTCTATTTCATCCTGTGCTGGCTGTTGTCGCGTCTCGCGGAGTGGCTGCCGGTGCGTATGCAGCAGCGTACGATGGCGCCGACGGAAGCGGAGCCGGTCGCGCCGATCGCGATCCTCGACCCGTCGAACGCCAACCAGATCGCGGTCGCACACGAGGAACGCCCGCTCGGCGGCTCGCAGCGCCTGTACCATGTGCATCACCGCGGCACGAACGCGTCGATCCGCAACTGGAGGCGCACACGGTACACGCAAGGCTACGATGAGACGCAGCCGCAGAGCCAGAAGGTCAGGAACGAGCACCGCCATCATCAGCACCACCATCATCACGGCGGTCAGGATGATGCGTCGACGCAGTCAGGTACGAAGCGCTGATGCGCGCCACGTGGTGACGTGACCATGCGCCACTGCCGTTACAGGTGGCGTGTGAGGCCCGCGGGGTACGCTCCGCGGGCCTCATCTTGTAGTGGGATGCATAAAGGATGCTTACGGGATGCACTGAGCAATCGCTTACGGGATGCAGTGGAAATGTTGTACGAGGTGCACCGGCAATGCTTACGGGATGCACCAAGAATGCTTACGGGATGCACGGCGCGATTGCTTACGGGATGCAGCGGTTGCGCTTGGGGGAGCGGGGCTGGGGCACTAGACTGGAACCATGGCGAAAGACAAGCAGTCGAAGAACATCAGGAAAACGATGAAGCAGATCGCCTCGCACGCCCAGGCCGTGGACAGTGCCGATACGATCACCGAACGCCTTGCGCGTGCGGCGAAGTCGAGCGACATGCTCAGTTCGGTGTGGACGCTCCCTCCGGCGCAGCGGTTGCGTTTTTCGGCGAACACCCGCCTCACGTCGATCAATGCGGCGGCGACTCCCGGTTTTGAAGGAGGCCAGGAGGATGGGGAGCGGTTCATCGCCTTGAGTGCGGCGGAGATCGCGCGGTACCAGCGGCTCATGTACGCGAACGGCGTACGCGGCGACCATCACCGTCTGCTCATCGTGCTGCAGGGGATGGATGCGTCCGGCAAGGGTGGCATCGTGCGTCACGTGTTCAGCCAAGTCGATCCGATGGGCATCCATTACCACGGGTTCGGGGCACCCACGCCCGAGGAGCGCAAGCATGACTACTTGTGGCGCATCCGCAAGGAGCTGCCGGCGAACGGATGGATCTCGATATTCGACCGTTCGCAGTACGAGGACATCGTCATGCCGCATGTGTACGGCACGGTTCCCGAGGAGGTGTGGCACGAGCGTTACGACGAGATCAACGCGTTTGAGCGCGACCTTGTCGGTGACGGTTGCGCGATCATCAAGATCTTCCTCGTGTCGAGCAAGGACGCGCAACGCAAACATTTCCTCGGTCGTCTCGACGATCCGCGCAAATACTGGAAGTTTGATCCGAGCGACCTTGATGCGCGCGACCGCTGGGACGACTACATGGTCGCATGGCAGCAGGTGTTCGAACGGACGAGCACGTCATATGCGCCGTGGTACTTGGTGCCCGCGGACAAACGTTGGTATTCGCGCATCGTCGTATCCGAACTGCTGCGCACGACGATGAAGAACTTCAATATGACATGGCCGCCGCTTGATGTCGACAGGGACGAGGCGATCAGACGGCTCAACGGGGATATGGAAGAGGATGCGAAGGATTGATATAAGGGATTGATATAAGAGAGAGGGGTGGATGGGTGAGGGTGTTCGTGTATCACGAGCGCCCTCACCCATCCCATATTGCATACGATATAGATCGATGTATCTCAATTCATTGTCGTATCCCTTGTGTCTGCCGTCTATTGTGCTTCGGTCACGTTCCTGACGCTGTAGTCACGGAACACGACCTCACCCTGCTCCTGTGTCGCATCGAGGTCGACGACGCCTGTGATTGCCCAATCATGGTCGCCGTCGGAATCGTCGAGGATCTGTCGCACGGTCCACGTGTGGCCCTGTCGCTCGTCGCGTTCATCGATGATGAAGAACTCGCCGCTGCGCGCCTTCATATCCGTGCCGACGTATTCGTGTTCGTCGTAGAACGCGTCGAGCGTGTCCTCCCATTCATGCACGCCGTAATGCCAATCCTTGTCGAGTGCGCCGAGTGCTTCGGGGTCGTCGAGGTCGATGAGCTGGACGCGGCGGAACAGCGCGTTGCGGACGAGGACTGTCAGGCCGCGGCGGTCTTCGACGACGGCGTCGGGACCTGTCGGCGCGGCGAGCGTCGCGGCATCCCCCTCGTCAAGGCGTCCGGCGTTCTCCCATTCGTCGACGAGGCTCGAATCGATCGAGCGGACGACGACGCGCAGCCATGCGATGATATCATCGAGTCGTTCGTCGCGTTTCTCGGGCGGAACGGTGCGCGCGAGCACACGGTATGCGTCGGACAGGTAGCGCAACAGTGTGCCTTCGGAACGCGCGATGTTGTAGCGCGCGATATACCCGGTGAAATCGGACGCCGTCTCGACCATGTCGCGGACGACTGATTTCGGGCTCAGCCAATAGTCGTTCGCCCAAGGCACATCATGGCGGTATTGGGTGAACGCGGCGTCAAGCATGTCCGCAAGCGGCTTCGAATAGGTGATGTCCTGGATGCGTTCCATGCGTTCGTCATAATCGACGCCATCCGCCTTCATGTCCGCCATCGCGGCGTCGCGCGCCTGCCGTTCCTGCGCGCGCAGCACCTGCTTGGGATCCTCGAGCGTCGCCTCGACCATCGAGATGACGTCGAGCGCATACGTCTCGCTCTGTGGGTCGAGCAGTTCGAGCGCGGCGAGCAGGAACGGGCTCAACGGCTGGTCGAGCGCGAAATCACGCGGGACATCGACCGTCAGATAGCAGTCCTTGCCGCCGTCCGCGCGGTCCTCGGTCTCGATGACGCCGGTGTCGAGCAGCGTCGTGAAGATCTCGTCGGCACGTGTGTGCAGCTGGTCCTTCTGCTCAGGCGTCTGCTGCGAATCGTCGATGAGGTCGTCGACGCGCCTGCGCGCGTCCCCTCCCTGTTCCACTTCGTTGAGCACGATCGCGTGGGTGATTTTCATATGCGGCACAAGTGTTTCGGGTGCGGCGTCAATCAGCTTGTCGAAGGTCTGCTCGTTCCATGTCACGAAACCCTCCGGTGCCTTCTTGCGCTTGATTTTGCGCAGTTTCTTGGGGTCGTCGCCGGCTTTCGCGACCGCCTTCGCGTTCTCGATCTCGTATTCCGGAGCCTCGGCAATGACGAGGCCTTCGGTGTCGAACCCGCTGCGCCCCGCGCGGCCGGCGATCTGATGGAATTCACGGGCGCGCAGCCTGCGCATGCGCGAACCGTCGAATTTCGTCAGCTGTGTGAGCACGACGGAGTGGATCGGCACATTGATGCCGACGCCGAGCGTATCGGTGCCGCATATGACCGGCAGCAGGCCCTTCTGTGCGAGCTGTTCGACAAGCCTGCGGTAGCGGGGGAGCATGCCGGCGTGGTGGATGCCGACGCCATTGGCGAGCAGACGCTTGAGGATCTTGCCAAACGCCGTCGTGAATTTTGTGCCGGCGATCGCTTCGGCGATCGCCTTGCGCTGCTCCTTGTTCGAGACGCCTGCGCTCGCGAGCGATTGCGCGGTGTCAAGGGCGGCGTCCTGGGAGAAATGCACGACATAGACGGGCGTCTCGTCCTTCGCGATCGCCAGTTCGACCGTCTTCTCCAGAGGGTGCAGCGTGTATTCGTAGGACAGCGGGACGGGGCGCGGCGCGTCGGCGATGATGTCCACATCCGCGTCGGTCATGCGTTCGAGCTTGTCGGCGATTGCGTTCACATCGCCGAGCGTCGCGCTCATCAGCAGGAACTGCGTCTGCGGCAGCGTGAGCAGCGGGACCTGCCACGCCCAGCCGCGTTCGGGGTCGCCGTAGAAGTGGAACTCGTCCATCGCGACACATCCGATGTCCGCGTGTGTGCCTTCGCGCAACGCCTGATTCGCGAGGATCTCCGCGGTGCAGCAGATGATCGGGGCGTCGGCGTTGATATGGGAATCGCCTGTGACCATGCCGACGTTGTCTCGTCCGAACACCTCGACGAGGTCGAAGAACTTCTCCGAGACGAGGGCCTTGATCGGCGCCGTGTAATAGGAGCGCCTCCCCGTCGACAACGCGGCGAAGTGCATGCCAAGCGCCACGAGCGATTTGCCCGAACCGGTCGGCGTGTTGAGGATCACGTGGTCGCCCGCGAGCAGGTCCATGACCGCCTCCTCCTGATGCGGCCATGGCTCGATGCCTTTGACGTCGTGGACCCATGTGAAGAAACGCTCATAGATCTCGTCATCCGTCAGGGGGTCCATCCCCGGACCCCAGCTCGGCGCGAGCTCGCCGAGGGAACCATACTTCGTGTCATCCGTCATACCGTCCAGTCTAATGCGCGCCCTTGTATCCCTGCAGGGCGGCGTGTCGAACAAATGTTCGAACGATGGGGCGTTAGACTGGTGCGTATGACGGAAGATCTGTTCTCGGCGACCGAGGCCGATGATGAACTCGTGCGACCGCTCGCCGTACGCATGCGCCCGACGACACTCGACGACGTCGTCGGGCAGCGGCGTGTGCTCGAGCCTGGATCGCCGCTGCGCCGGCTCGCCGACCCCGCATCGCGCGGTTCGCTCACCGCACCCAGCTCGATTATCCTGTTCGGTCCCCCCGGCGTCGGGAAGACGACGCTCGCCTATATCGTCGCACAGCGGTCGGGGCGTGTCTTCGAGGAGCTGTCCGCGGTCACATCCGGCGTCAAGGACGTGCGCGCCGTGCTCTCGCGCGCTCACGAGCGGCTCGTATCCGAAGGCAAGGAGACGGTCCTGTTCATCGACGAGGTACACCGGTTCTCGAAATCGCAACAGGACGCGCTATTGCCCAGTGTCGAGAACAGGGACGTCACGTTCATCGCCGCAACGACCGAGAACCCGAGTTTCTCGGTCATCAAACCACTGCTGAGCCGATCGGTCGTCGTCAAACTCGAACCACTTGAACCCGACGAACTGAAGACCGTCGTCACACGCGCCGTCGACGACCCACGCGGACTCGACGGCAACGTCATACTCGATCCCACGGCACTTGACGACATCATCCGCATGGCCGGCGGCGATGCGAGGAAATCGCTCATGATCCTCGAAGCGGCCGCGGGCGCGCTCGACGCGCCCCAGCGCGCCTCGGAACGCGGATCGGACACGGCAAAGCCCGTCATCGACGCCCAAGTCGTCGCACAGGTCATGGATGCGGCGACCGTACGGTACGACAAAGACGGAGACGACCACTACGACGTCATCTCCGCGTTCATCAAATCGATGCGCGGATCGGATCCGGACGCGACGCTGCACTATCTGGCGCGTATGATCCGCGCGGGCGAAGACCCCAGGTTCATCGCACGGCGCATCATGATCGCGGCGGCCGAGGAGGTAGGCATGGCCGCGCCGCAGATCCTGCAGGTGACGGTCGCCGCCGCGCAGGCGGTCGCGATGATCGGCATGCCCGAAGCGCGCATCATCCTGTCCGAAGCCGCGCTCGCCGTGGCGACGGCACCGAAATCCAACGCGAGCTATATGGCGATCAACGACGCGCTCGCGGACGTCGACGCCGGCCTCATCGGGCAGGTGCCGCTGCATCTGCGCAATGCGCCTACGAAACTCATGAAAAGCTGGGGCAACCACGAGGGGTACCAATACGCGCATGAGGCGCCCGGTGCGGTCGCTGCGCAGCAGTACATGCCGGACGAATTGGTTGGGCGCGAGTACTATCATCCCAATGACAGGGGGTACGAACACGAACTCGGACCCCGTCTTGACGCCATCCGATCCATCCTCCGCAGGTCCGGGGGCCCGCAGGGTGCGACGCGACGCGATGGCGAAACCAATAATCACTGATCATCCATCGATCATCGTCCCTGTGCGCCGTGCGGCATGCGACGGGCAGGTGAGAAAGGAGCATGCCCATTTTGAACACGATGCAGACCACGACGAATGACGGAAACGAACGCCGAATTCCGCCGGCCGCGAACGACGTAGACAGTGAAAGGATTCCGGGGAAACTCATCGGATCCATCGTCGCGGTCGGTTCGCTTGCGTTCATCGGCATCCTCACGGAAACGGTCATGACGGTGCTCTTCCCGCAGCTCATGGATGAATTCGGCGTCGACATGGCGACCGTACAGTGGATCACGACGATCTACCTGTTGTCCGTCGGCGTCACGATGCCGCTTTCCTCGTACCTCAACCGTCGGTTCACGATGAAATCGACGTTCGTCGCGGCGGTTGCGCTCGCGGTGGCCGGTTCCGCGATCGTGGTCTTCACCTCGAATTTCGCCGTCATCCTGCTCGCGCGCGTCATTCAGGGTGTCGGCTCGGGTATCGCGACGCCGCTCATGATGAACATCATCCTGCAGCAGTCGCCGCGCTCGAAGGTCGGCAGGCTCATGGGCGTCGGCTCCCTCGTCATCACCGTCGCGCCAGCGATCGGCCCTACGGTCGGCGGCGCGGTCACGAGCGTGCTGCCGTGGCGTAGCATATTCGTGTTCGTCATCCCGGTCGTGCTCATCGTATCGTTGCCGATCGGACTCGTGTGCATCCAACAGAAACGCGACGTTGAGGAGGCGAAGCTCAATCCGCTGCAGTTCGTCGCGATCGTGCTCGGCCTTGCCGGCCTCATCCTCGCGATCAACCAGACCGGCGTCGCGATAAGCGATGCCGTCGCCGGCAACAGCGCCGTGCTGACGGTCGTCGTGGCGGCTGTCGCGTTCGTCGTCGGCATCGGGGCGCTTCTATTCTTCGGATGGTCGACGAAGCGGTCGTATTCGCCAATCATCCGTCTTGGATGGATGCGCGACCCCGTAGTGCTGTTCCATCTCGCCGCCTATCTGCTCATGCCGATGGTCGGCATCGGATTCGGCTATGTCATCACGAACCTCGCGCAGCTCTCGCTTGGCACGAGCGCGCTCATCGCAGGCCTGCTCGTGCTGCCGGGCGCGCTCATCGGCGCGTTCTTCGCGCCTGTGGGCGGCATGTTCTATGACCGCTACGGCGCCACGCGCCCGATCCTGTCGGCGTTCACGGCGTGCATTGTCGCACTGGTGCTCATGCTTGGGTTCTCGATGCACATGACGCCCGTACTGCTTGCGGGGTTCTACTTCATTTTCGGTGTGGGGTACGCGCTCGGCTACTCGAACATCCTCACTTCGGCGCTCAACGGTGTCGCTCCCGAGTTCTCTCCCGACGGCAACGCCGTGTTCAACACATCGTTGCAGTTCGGTGGCGCCGCAGGTACGACGCTGTTCTCGACCGTGTTCGCGATCGCCCAGGCCGGTGCCGGTGCACAGGGGACGCCGGCATTCGCACATGCGACGACGATTGGTGGATGCTGGACCTTCGCGCTTATGCTGTGCATCGTCGTTGCCGCTTGGTGCTTCCTCTTCGCGGCATTCCGCATGCGTGCGCACCGCATGCTCCGCACCCTTCGTTGATGTCTGGATGTTTCCGTTTCCTTACCGGGCGCATCCGCTTACCGGGCGGTACTGCTTGTTAAAGCAGTACCGCCCGGTAAGCGGATGCGTCGGACAATATGTGAGATTTATGCCTCCCGTAGGGCATGCCGCCAGTACGTAGGCGCCCATCCGTAAAAACATGGTCGCGCAGGGACGCTGCCCACTAAGGGTGTGCAACCGGTAACAGAGAGCGCAACCGGGGCGACAGGGGGTGCGGCCCGTAAAAAACATGAACGCACAGGGGATGCTTCCGACAAAATATGCAGCCCGTAACAGAAGGAGCGTGAAGTGCGACCAGTAAGAGGATATGCGACCCGTAAGAGGATGTGCAGCCCGTAACAGTGGGGGATATGGGATGTGTATGGTGGCTGGGGAAGAGAGACATCGCGATAGGAAGAATGGAGATACGATACGGGGCGCGGACATGGTGAAAAATTTCGGGGTGCGGTTCCAGGAACCGCACCCCGAAATGCTTGGTGGAGGTGTCACTTCTTTCGTGGCGCGTAGATGACCGTGTCTATGAGCTTCCTGTAATGGTCGACGATCTGCTTGCGGCGCGTCTTGAGGCTCGCGGTGATCATGCCGTTGTCCTGCGTGAACTCGTCGGGGAGGATTTCGAATTTGCGGATCGATTCCGCTCGGGAGACACCTTCGTTCGCCTTGTTGACGATGCGTTCGACCTCCGTGTAGACGATCGGGTTCTTCGAGAGCTCTTCGAGCGACGAGGCGGGCGCCGCGCCCTGGGATGTGAGCCACGCGTTCGCATCGTCGAGGTCGAGCGTGATGAGCGCCGCGATGAACGGTTTGCGGTCGCCGATGACAAGACACTGCGCGACGACGGGCGATGTCATGACAGTCGTCTCCAGCTGGCCTGGGGAGACGTTCTTGCCGCCCGCGGTGATGATGAGGTCCTTCTTGCGGCCCGTAAGCGTGATGAAGCCATCCTCGTCCACATCGCCGAGGTCGCCTGTGTGCAGCCATCCGTCCGTGATCTGCTGTTCCGTCACCTCGGGCTGGTTGTGGTAGCCCATGCATACGCTTTCGCCTTTGAAGCACAGCTCGCCGTCCTGTGCGATGCCGACCGTCGTGCCGCACAGCGGCTGCCCGATCGTGCCGATGCGGTTGTTCTCCGGCAGGCTCACGCTCACCGGTCCGCACGTCTCCGTCATCCCGTATCCCTCGAGCAGCGGCATGCCGATGCCGTTGTAGAAATGCGCAAGGTCCGAGTCCATCGGCGCGCCGCCTGTGATCGCGAAATCGGCGTTCGGGCCGAAGACGGTGCGGATCTTCTTGTAGACGATCTGGTTGTAGAACGCGTGCCGCATCCTCACGGAAGCCGGCATGCGCTCGCCGGACTGTTCGTATCGCGACCATTCCTGCGCCGCCTTCACGCCGCGCAGGAACATGCGCCCCGCGATGCCGGTGCCGGCGCGTTGGGACGCGGCGTTGTAGACCTTCTCGAACACGCGTGGCACGGCGAGCAGCAGTGTCGGTCCGAAGTTCTCGAAATCCTTGATGATCGTCTTCATGTTGCTGCTCAGGCCGAGCGTGAGTGTTCCTGCGAACGCGACGATCGTCATGAACCTTGCGAAGACGTGGGACATCGGCAGGAACAGCAGCAGGCGGCGGTCGGGGATGTTGATCGCGCGTGGCATGTACTGCAGCGCGTGCATGCATTCGGCCGCCATGTTCCTGTGGCTGATCTCGATGCCCTTCGGCGTTCCCGTCGAGCCGGACGTGTAGATGATCGTCGCGAGCATATCCCCGTGCGTGGCTTTGCGCCGCTTTTCGAATTCGTCGTCGCTCACGTGCGCGCCGAACGCGATGATCGCGTTGACGGCGTCCGATGTGATGACATACGTCGCACGCAGCGATGCGACGTCGACATTGATCGATTCGACTTTCTCACGCTGTCCGTCGTCCTCGGCGAACGCGAGCACGACGGACGCGTCGTTGAAGACGGTGCGGATCTGCGCGGGGGAGTTCGTTTCGTAGACGGGAACGGTCACGCAACCGATTGACATGATCGCGAGGTCGAGCGCGACCCATTCCCAACGTGTGTGCGCGATGATCGCAATCGATTCGCCCGGGCGTGCGCCCCATCCGATGAGCCCCTTCGCGATCGCGATGACCTTGTCGCGGAACTCGGCGGCTGAGAACGTCTCCCATTGGCCATCGCCGTTCTTGTAGCTGACCATCGAACCGTCGGCGTCGCGTTGCGCGCGCTGCGCGAGGAAATCGAAGAGGTTGATGTCCGGGTCGATCGGCTCGTGCAGTGCCGTCGTGTATTCCTTGACGATCACCGTCGCGTTCGTGACTTCGTCGTCATCGCGCGTGGCGCGCTTCGTGTTGTCTTCGCTCATACGTATACGATTACTCGCTCGCGCATACAAAACGAGGTTCGCTCGTGTGTCCACCCTACGGTTACGTAAGCGTTCGGATATCGGATGGTCGGACGCCCGCGACATGCCGTGATACCAGAAACAGTTCGCTCAGGACGAACAAACTGGTATGATTAATTCATCAGATAAATCTCATAATGACTATTGGACACCTCCTTCTGCTGGTAGCTGATAATCATGTCCTCGATAGACAGTCTGCAAGAGATAATTTTCCTCTGCGGTCGTATGCCGAATGAAGGAGGTAGGCTTGGTCAGGAGACAGTGCGTTTGCGGCGCTCCGCTGCACGGGCTCGACACGCAGGGCCCCCAGATGTTCGGGTTCATCCCATCCTCATCGCTTGCCCATTACAACTACGATTGTGCGTTCGACACCGGTGTCACGCTCCCGGGGGGACGTATCTTCGAACACTGCCTGACGTGTGGTGCGATGGTGCTGTGTGAGTATCCGACGCTGGATGGCTCGCTGCGCGGCGACGACCCGCTCATCACCTATGGTCCGGGGACCGTCTACGAACAATGCGACATCGCGTCCGTCCCCGTGACCTACCGTTCGTTCCGCGCGCTCATGTCGTCGGGCGTCACAGGCGGCGTCATGTACTCGCAGGCGTTCAGAACCAACCTCGCGCAGCTGTTCCAGACGGACGAACACCATATGCCGAGCTGGAAGATCGCGAAGGACGCGATGCTCGACCCGGTCAACAACGCGCTCGACGAATGGTGGTACGCGTCGATCGGACGCAACTTCATCGTCCTCTATGAGGATTCGCAGGTGTTGCACATCGTGAGCGCATGGCACCGCATCCCCGGCACGGCGATCAAGAACTCGGACATCGTGCGCATCAACGGACTCAACAGCGACCCGTTGCGTGTGCACGCACGGGACACGATCGAGATGGCGGCGGAAAGCGAACTCGAGATCCCCGACGAACGCAGAAGCGTCCTCGGCATCGGCAACCACGCGCGCCTGCGGCTCATCGACTCCGGCATCCGCGTCGGACACATCATGCGCGAGCTCGCGTCATGGTCGAGCCCGGACGCGCTCGCGCGCGGTGTGCGACTGTTCAAGGATGACGCCGTCTCACAGCTGACCGACACCTCGTTCGGCATCCGCCACGCCGTTGTGCGCGATGGCGACACGGACGAACAGGTCGATCTGCTCATGCGCCATGACGTCGTCGCGAAAGTCACATGCACGTGCGCGGCCGCGCAGGCGAAGCACATCTGCGCGCACATCGTCGCGATGGTGCTCGACATCGCACGACGCTACCGTTTCCGCATCGTGCTGCCGAAATCGACGGACGACAACGCCCCACGTACGCTCACGAGAAAGCGTGGTGCACACACGGACATCGACGAGACGATGTACGGCCATTACGCCGACGCCATCGACGTCATGCGCGAACACACGCCCGACGGACCACGCTACGATTGGCTCACCGCGTACATCGAACCGTTCGAGACACCATCAGCGCCGCTCTACCATGTCGAGTTCCTCACCGAAGGCGCGCTCGCGATGCACAACGTCGGATACTGCGTCTACAACGAAGTCGTCCTGAGTTTCGTCGACCTCGTCATCAACCAGGGGGACAAGGACTACGCGCGCACGTTGCGGCACTATGGGCTTGACAAGGATGTGTCGATTCCGATCCTCAATGTCGATACGCTCGACGCCGCGCTCATCGCCGCGCTCATCACGATGATTGTCTACCGTGAGCGCCGCAACGAGGGCTATCTTGCCGAATGCCTCGAAAACGGCATCATCGTGCGCCTCCTCAAACGCATGCGCGAAGTCGATGGCGACGAAGCCGACCTCATCTGAGACGGACATGTCCCAAATGCCACGAAACCGAGGCGTCATGTGACGTGCGCCGGCGTGGCCGCCGATGCACGCCGGAAGGTGAATCGCCGTGCTGGAGACGCGCCACGCGCGTAGCATGAGAGGTATGAACGACACAATCACATACAGGACAATGCGCCGCGACGACTATCCGGCAATCACGCAGATGCTGTGCGACGCATGGCACACCGATCCGACGATGGATCACGACTTGGAGATGAAACTCGCCGAAATCGACCTTGAACATTGCCTCGGGCGTGCGACAAACGCCCAGGTCGCGGTCAAGGACGGCGAAATCGTCGGCGTCGTGCTCGGGCGCATCGACGCGCAGGAGACACGCAACGGCCTCAACAGCCATCGGACACGCAACATGCGGCTGCTCGCGTCGCTGCTGACATCGTCGCGCGGACGCAAGGCGCTGCTGGATATGAAACGGTATGAGGACACGAACCTCAAGATGATCGCCGAAGCGAAGAAGGACGGCCACGCCTATCAAGGCGAGCTTGTCCTGCTGCTCATCCGTCCCGACATGCGTGGGCAGGGGATCGGCAAGCACCTGTTCGGCTGGATGACCGACCAATTCAAGCAGGCGGGCGTCGAACGCTACTTCCTGTTCACCGACAGTCAATGCGACTATGCGTTCTACGACAACGCGGGGCTCACGCGGCGCGCCGAATCGGCCGTGCTCGACAACGAACCGCACACGCCGAAAGAGGAAGCCGAAGTGCACGCCGAAGACGACGTGCTCGACGACCATCTGCACGCGTTCGTCTATGACAACGAGACGTCACCGGCGAACGAAGGCGTCAATCCGCTCGGCCGTGACTGACGGGTGCACGGCGAACGATGACGACGGCACAGACGACGACCGGCGGCGCGCGCGCAGGCGCCGCCGCAGACGAATACCGGCTTCCTGAAGGGTTCGAACATTGTTCGAAACTCAATCCGGTACGGGAAGCATCATGTGCGCTCGAACGCGTCAGGGCGGTCGTCGCGGTCCTGCACGGCCCCGACGGCTGCCCGTGGGACGGCGAACAGACGAACGAGACACTCCTCAAACCGTTGCTTGAGGAAACCTACGAATACATCGACGCCGTCGAGACCGCGGACCGTGACAACATGCGCGAGGAACTCGGCGACATGCTGCTGCAGTCGGTGTTCCAGGCGCAGATCTGCTCGGAGGACCCGTCCGACCCCTTCGACATCGACGAAGTGTGCGACAGGCTCGTCGACAAACTCATCACAAGGCATCCACGCGTGTTCCGCGCCGACGACGAAGCACAGGGCGAACTCGGCGCGGATGATACGCTCGCGTTGTGGGAGCGGATGAAGCAGCGCGAAAAGCGCAGGGCATCGGTGCTCGACGGCATCTCGAACGCGCAAGGGGCGCTTCCCCGCAGTGCGAAAGTCGTCTCACGCATCCGCAAGTCGGCGAATGCGGACGACCTCGAAACCGCATTCGATGCGCCGAGCGCACTCGTCGACGATTATGCGGACCGGATACTCGAGATCGTGCGCGAGGCACAACGCGCGGGCGTCGACATCGAACGTGACCTGCGCAACCGGTTACGGGAAGTGGAGGCGGCGATCGTCGACATCGAAGGCGGCATCGGTGCGCAAAGTGCCGAGGCTGGCTTACCGGATGCGGGCGTCGCCGGCATGGCGTCGATGGACGAAAGGGAAGACGATGCAGATCAGTAGGCAGGCGTTCAACGCCGCCGTGCACGAGGCGATCGCGGGGTTGCCGCAGAAATTCAAGGACGCGTTGCAGAACATCGCGATCACGACGGCAGACGAACCGAGCAAGGAACAGCTCGCATCGGCGCACGTCGACGACCATGGCGAACTCCTCGGCCTCTACCAAGGTACGCCGATCACGAAACGTGGATTCAGTTTCGCAGGCGAGCTGCCGGATGTCATCACGATCTTCCGCGGACCGCACGAACGCGTCTGCCATACGCATAAGGAACTCATCACGCAGATTCAGAAGACGGTGCTCCACGAGATCGGCCATTATTTCGGCTTCGACGACGCCTACCTGCATTCGCACGGATACTGATCGACGTTTGTCGCGCGCGGATGCGCGGTGTGGTGGATAACGTGTGTATTCGTCCTACCGGTGGCACGTGCGTCCTGATCGCGCATCATGCTGTTGGATGCGTATTGCTACCGGTGGCACGTTGCTCATGCCACCGGTAGCGCATCGGGGAGTGCGGTTTTCAGGAAATCGTCGAACCGAACGGCCACAGTGCGAGCTTCGCCATCTTGAACGACTGGATGCCGAACGGCACGCCGATGATTGTGATGCAGTTGAGGACGCCTGCGACGCAGTAGCCGAGCGCCATCCAGAAACCGACGAGCACAACCCAGATGATGTTGACGATAAGCGATCCTGCGCCGCCACCGTAGACGACATGCAACCCGAAAGGCGTGAGCGTGAGCTTCGCCATCTTGAACGCCTGGAGTCCCAACGGGATGCCGACGATCGACATGCACAGCAGCACCCCGACGACGAGCCATGCGAACGCGATCTCCAAACCGCCGAGTATCAACCATAGAATATTGCCGACTAATCTCATGCCACACAGTATACGGGAAGAGCATGCGTATTCGCTGAAAATACTGAGTTTATTTGATTGGTCATGAACTGGATGCCACCATCGCTTACGGGTGGCATCGCTTACGGGTGCCACATCACTTACGAGAGCCGTAATCATCTACGAGTGGCGTTATTGCTTACGGGTGTATCGCTTACGGGCCGCACTACCGCTTATGGACGGGTGACATTATCTCTTACGTACGGGGGCACTGCCGCTTACGGGAGGCACCGCGTGCGTCTCCGGCGTCGTCGAGGAATGCTGACATACTACAAAGGCGCGCATCACGCGCGGAACAACGCAGGGGAACCCGCGGCCGAACGCCGCAGGTTGAGAAGATCATCGATCTGACCCTTTGAACCTGTTGGTTAACACCAGCGTAGGGAGACGGATAATGACAACAGAACAGTCACATCATGCAACCGGTATCACATTGACGAACTTGCCACCGTTTGCACGCAGGATGCGCGATGCCGCGGACCTCGTATGGGAGGAAGGTTACCGGCAGCCGTTCATCCGCGAACTCGGCGCGGGCACGTTGCCGACACACAAGTTCGCGTTCTACCTCAAACAGGATGAGCTGTATCTCAACGATTACGCGAAAGTGCACGCGCTCGCCCTCACGAAAACGGACGATGCGGACATCATGAAGTTCATGGTCGGCGTGCAGCGTGCGATATTCGACGTCGAGAAGTCACTCCATAACGACTATCTGGCGTCGTATGGCATCACGTCTGAAGACATGCGCCAAGCGAGGCAGTCGGCGTTCGCGCGTGCGTACACGACGCATATGCTTGCCATCGCCTATGGCGGCGACCTGCTCGATGTGCTCGTCGCCGTGCTGCCGTGCGCGTGGGTGTACGCCGATTACGGGCAGCGGCTTGCCGCCGAGTTCGCGGACACACTTGCGGACAATCCGTACAAAAGCTGGATTGACACCTATAAAACCGACGAATTCTGGCAGTCCTCCGTGTGGCTCATCGAGCACATCGAGCAGCTCGCCGCACATGTCGATGACGCCAAACGTGACGAATTGGTCGAATTGTTCATCCACGGCGTCGAGAATGAATACATGTTCTGGTCAAGCGCGTATGATGAGCAGATGAGCTGGAAACCGCAGTGGATCGCGCTTGATGCGTCATGATTGTTACGTGATGCATGTGCATCCCGTAAGTGCGACTGTGTGAACAATATGAAGAGGCCGCACCGTTCGATTCCGGGAACGGTGCGACCAATTTATATATGTATCGTGTATGTCTGATCAATAGTCGATATCAAAGGGTTGTTGATTTCATCATATGTCCCATTCCATGTATCAATCAAACAGATACAGATTAGGAACAGGTCATTCACTGATCATTCGCGGACGAGACGGATGTGTTCGACGTCGTCGCGTTTCGAGACGCGGAAGAGGACGAAACGGTTGCCGATGACCTGAACGACGTCGGCGCCGAGCGCATCGGCGAGGTTCCCGGCGGCCTCGCGCGCATCCATGCCGGAGCCGTCCTGAACCTGACCCTTGATCAGTTCGCGTTTCTCGATTGTCTCGTCTGCCTGCTTGATCGCGGCGTCTGTCAGGTCGTTCTTGCCAATGTAGACGAGGGGCTTGAGCTGGTTCGCCATCGCGCGCAGCTGCTTCGTCTGTTTCTTCGTCAATGCCATGCTATCGGTGTCCTTCTGTGTGCTGTCGATGATGTTCATGCAAGTGCGTAACCGCACCATCGTAACCGATGCATATGATATGCCGACGCGCGTCTTCGGAGGGGTGGTTGATCGGTGTTGCCGCAGAAGCATCCGTCTCCCGCACTGGTTACGGGAGGTAGTGGTTACGGGAGGCACGCGCGCGTGCCTCCCGTAACCACTACCTCACATCGGTCGGATGGATTGAGTCGGATGATCAGAAATCGAAGTTGTTCGGATCGGCGCCGTTGCGTTTGCCGGTGTCCATCGCGCTGATCTTGTGCATGTCCTCGTCGTCGAGTTCGAAATCGAATACATTGATGTTCTGTTGGATGCGCGTGTTGTGCACCGATTTCGGCAGCACGATCACGCCACGCTGCAGATGCCAGCGGATGACGACCTGCGCCGACGACTTGCCGTACTTTTCGCCGATTTCGAGGAGGCGGTCATCCTTGAGCAGGCCGCTACCGGTACCACCAAGCGGACTCCATGCCTCGACGCCTATGCCGTGCCCATGGCAGTAGTCGATCATGTCCTGGTTCGGGAACGTGGGGGACGACTCGATCTGGTCGACGGCCGGTTTGACATCCGTGTTCGCCAACAGTTCGTCGAGGTGGTTCTTCGCGAAATTGCTCACGCCGATGGCACGTGCACGTCCGCTCCTGTAGATTTCCTGAAGCGCGCCCCATGCGTCCTGCCAACCTTCCGCAGGCCAGTGGATGAGATAGAGGTCGACATAGTCGGTGCCGAGGCGTTCGAGGCTTTCTTCGAACGCCTCCATCGTGCGGTGTTTGCGGATGTCCTCGTTCCACAGCTTCGTCGTGATGAATACGTCTTCACGTGGCACGCCGCTTGTCTTGACCGCTTCGCCGACCGACTGTTCGTTGCCGTAGATGCTCGCCGTGTCCACATGACGGTAGCCGCATTCGAGCGCCGCATGCACGGCGTCGATTGTCGTCTGTCCGCCCGGCGTCTGGAAGACGCCGAGGCCGACTTGTGGAATGAGCACGTCGTTGTTGAGTACGATGTCATGTCCTGTGGGTTTCACGATTCCTCGATTCCTCGTATGTCGTATGCCGCGAATGGGCGGTTGCACAGGTGCCGTCCCGATGCTCCCCGTACCGTCGCAATCAAGTATGCAAGTCGTTTGCATCATAGACATTGTGCGCATCGGCGACGTCGCGTGGTGACGATGGACGCGGAACGTGAAGACGGACCGTTGTGCCTAATCCTAAGCGTCGATTATCGATGCCGTATGCTGAATAAGCGGTGCGAGGAACCCGGGAATGTAGGAAATGTAGGAAGGGAAGGGAGGCATTCTCGGTAGCGTCATCGGTAGCAGCGAATGATTGCTGGAGGCGGCGGGAGGAACGGGCAAGTCGGTTGACGGATGCGTGAGGTGTCGGCATATGGTCGCGCATCGGCGGTGAAAAAAAGGGTTATAGGCCAAAAAGTGTGTCTGGAATCGTGCCTTAGGCCTTGTGTCGCATAGGGTTTCATGGGTTCGAAAGACGGTGGTGTGGCTTTCGCGCCCGGCCGGAATGTGTGTCTGGAATCCTTGTCGACCCTTACTGCCGCTTGGGTTGACAGCCGTTCGAAAGTGCCGGTTCCATGGTGTCATGGGACAGCCATTGTGCCCGCGGTGCGGCGGGGAGATGAAAAGGAACGGCACGACCAGCGCGGGCAGGACCCGCTGGCGGTGCAAGGACACGGGATGCGGGTCGAGCAGGACGCGCGGCTATGACACAGCCGCGCGCGACGTGCGCGGGTTCATCGACTGGCTGCTGTCGGCGGACACCCAAGAGCGGCGGCATGTGAGCGCCCGCACGCTGCGCCGGCGCAACGAGCTTGGGTGGAGCCTGTGGCCGCCATGCCCGATGGACGGGTGTATTTTGTCAAGTCGGTGTTTTGGTTTTGGTCATGTAGTTTTTTCGGTTTTGGTCATTGGGGCATGCTGGTCGTGGTTGATTGGTTGTTGGTGTGGTCGAACATGAGGGCTTCGCTCATGCGTCGGCTTGGTCCGTGGAATTCGATGAGGCGTCCGTGGTGGACGATGCGGTCGACGATCGCGGCGGCGAGTTTGTCATCCGCGAAGATGGTGCCCCATTTGCCGAATTCGATGTTGGTGGTGAAGATGATGCTGCGTCGTTCATAGGCGCCGGCGATGATCTGGTAGAGCAGGCGGGCGCCGTCGATGTCGAAGGGCACGTAGCCGAATTCATCGAGGATGATCAGATCGGCGCGGGCCAGGTCCTTGAGGATCTGATCGAGACTGCCGGCGCGTTTGGCCTTGCCCAGTTGCAGGACGAGTTCGGCGGTCTGGCAGAAGCGCACGGCGCGTCCCTGTCCGATGGCTTTGACGCCCAGGGCGGTGGCCAGGTGGGTCTTGCCTCGTCCGGTGCGTCCGTAGAAGACGAGGTCCTGGGCGTGGTCGAGGAACTCGAGGCTGGTGAGTTGGTCCCTG
>NZ_MVOH01000005.1 GCF_002286935.1 Bifidobacterium criceti | reverse complement strand
ATCAGCTTATCCGGTGGTTTCAGACGAGTTTGTCGAGGCGGTACAGGAACGCGGCCATCGCATGGCGCTGCATGTCACCATACGCGCCGAACGAACCATCCGCATTGCCCTTCGTGATACCCGCCTTCGCCATCCACAGGATCTCCTCGGCACCGAACATGCCCTCGGACACATCCGAGAACCGCCCGTACTCCGCAGCCGAAGGCCTGTACGAACCCGCACCCTCGACACCCGCCAGACGCGCATAACGCGCCAGGAAGATCGCCATGTCACGACGGTTCAACGTCTTGAGACCCTCATACCGGCCATCCGTGCCATTCGCGATCCCATGCGACGCCATCCACAGGACCTCGACCGCACCGAAATCACCCCTGCGCACATCCGAGAACCGCGCGTAATCCGCATCCGACGGCACATACGACGCCGCATCACCGACACCATGCACCTTCGCCAGACGATACAGGAAGATCGCCATGTCACGACGGTTCAACGAATCCGCATACCCATACGTGCCATCCGAATTACCCATCGTCACACCCTGCGCCGCAAGCCACTCAATCTCATCATGGAACAAGATCCCAGCAGGCACATCCGAGAACCGATCAGCCGACTGACCAGACTTCGTGACGGTGACGATAAGCGACGCCGACTTGCCGGACACGGTCACCGTGATCGCGGCCATGCCCTCCTGCTTCGCGGTGAGCTTGCCGTTGCCGTCAACGGCAACGACCGATGTATCGGACGACGACCAAGCCGCGACGCCCGCGACAGCCGAAGACGGCGTGATGACCGTGTTGAGTTGGACGCTCTTGCCGTTTTCAATCGAGAGCTTGCCGTCCTTGACACCGGTACCGGTGATTGCGACCGATTCGACCGGAACCGTCGCAGGCGTCACCGTGACCTTGACGGTCGCGGACTTGCCGCCCGCAGTCGCCGTGATCGTTGCCGTGCCGGCCTTGACGCCCTTCACGGTGCCCGAAGCGTCCACAGTCGCGACAGACGCATCCGACGAAGCCCATATGACCTTCTTGTCGGTTGCGTTTGCCGGGGTCACAGTTGCCGACAGCTTCTTCGATGCGCCTTCCTTGAGCGTGAAGTCGCCACCGGCGATCGCGACGGATTCGACCGGGACCGTAACGACACACGGGGCGTTCGTGCTCACAGTGCCGTTCTCGACGACGAGCGTCGCGCCTTGGCCGGTGTAGTTCCTATTGCTGTTGTTGTCCCAGGTGTTGTTGCCGTTGTTGAAGACGAACTCGATCGTGGAGTCGGCGGCGTCCGGAACCACATAGGAGACGTAGCCGTTGCACGCGGACTGCGTCATCTTGACGCCCGGAACGGCAGTCCATGCACCGGTGCCGACACGGTAGTGGAAGTAGGTGGAGTCGGCGCCGAACTTGTCGGCCGGATAGTAGACGGTCGTATCGTTGCCGACCGGCACATCCTCTTCGGTGACGGTCGCGGTGACGGTATCCGTCTTGCCTCCGACGGTCACGGTGATGTCGGCGGTGCCCTTCGCGACGCCGGTGACAAGACCATTCGCGTCAACCGAGGCAACGGCGGTGTTCGAGGAGCTCCATGTGAGCGCATCATCGGACGTCACTTCGGTGCCGTCCGCAGCGAGCAGTTTCGCGGTCAGTTGATGGGTCTCCCCAGCCTTGACGGAGAAGTCACCACCATCGATCTTGACCGACTCATATGGTGCCGGCGGGGCTTCCTCGATCGTCACCGTAATCGACGCGCTCTTGCCGCCAGCCGTCGCCGTGATCGTCACGGTGCCGGCCTTGCGCGCCGTGACTTTGCCCGTGTTGTCGACACTCGCGACCATCGGATTGGACGTGCTCCACGTGACCTTCTTGTTCGTCGCGTTCTCCGGGGCGACGGTCGCAGACAGCGTCTTCGTCTCACCGGTCTGCATCGTCACATCGCCACCGTTGATCGACACGGATTCGACGGGGATGTTGACGGGGGCATCGCCGCCGACGGTCACATGGATCGTCTTCTTATGGATGCGGCCATACGAGTAGACGACGAGGTCGGCCGTGCCGTTGTTCACGGCGCGGATGACGCCGTCGGCGCCTCCACGCACGATGCTCGGGTCCATCGACTGCCACACGAGATGCTGATAGGTGGCGTTGTCCGGTGTGAATGTAGCGGTCGTTTCTACAGTGCCGCCCGACGGGATATGCAACGTGTACTCGCCATCAGAGCCCTCAAGGCCATCGGCGGACAGATCGAAGCCGGCAAGGTACTGGTAGGACTTCTTCTCAAGCTGGACCGTCTTTTCCGCGGTCTGGCCCTGATAGGTCGCGGAAATCGTCACCGTGCCGTCCTCATAGGGCGTCATGTCGGCGTCCCACGTGGACGTATTGCCCTGGTCCTGCGGCCAGATGGACTGCATCGCGTTGCGCCACTGCGAGGTCTTCCACGTGATTTCGTCAGTCGCGACGTCGGCCGGGAGGCCGAGCGCCGTGATCTGGAACTTGTCCGAGGTCGGCACCGTGTCCGGCCCGACGAGTGTGAAATCAGCCGCATATGCTGGCGCGGCGAACCCTATGCCTGCGATGAGCGTGACCGTGGCGATAGCACCAGCCGTCACTTTCTTTCTCATACCATGTAACCGATCAAAGATCGACATCGTTCCTCCTAATATCCGAGCGAGAAACCAGCGTCTCCATGACACATGATGCGCCGTAATCTCTCAGTACCCGGCGTGTTTCCTATTGTGCGGTCTGCGCACGGCATTTCATTGACGCGCGCATTCCAAGTGACTTCCCGGCATATCACCGTTCGCTCTCAGACGACCTACGTTCACTGCGAACGTATTCACAAACATCAGTATACATCGCCTTCACAGTATCCACACCAATATGTCCACAGCTACGTACGTTGTCATCCCACAATATGCAATGGGGATATGTGAAACCACTATCCATGCCATCCATCACGGATTGTCCGTTTTACAAAAAACGAGGGAAAGGTGCCAAACCAACACCGTGGTCTGGCACCTTTCCCTCGGTTCGATTGCCGATCAGCTCATCCGGTGGTTTCAGACGAGTTTGTCGAGGCGGTACAGGAACGCGGCCATCGCGTGGCGCTGCATGTCCTGGTACGCGCCGAACGAACCATCCGCATTGCCGTTCGTGATACCCACCTTGGCCATCCACAGGATCTCCTCGGCACCGAACATGCCCTCGGGCACATCCGAGAACCGCTGATACTCCGCAGCCGAAGGCCTGTACGAACCCGCACCCTCGACACCCGCCAGACGCGCATAACGCGCCAGGAAGATCGCCATGTCACGACGGTTCAACGTCTTGAGACCCTCATACCGGCCATCCGTGCCATTCGCGATCCCATGCGACGCCATCCACAGGATCTCCACCGCACCGAAATCACCCCTGCGCACATCCGAGAACCGCACGTAATCCGCATCCGACGGCACATACGACGCCGCATCACCGACACCATGCACCTTCGCCAGACGATACAGGAAGATCGCCATGTCACGACGGTTCAACGAATCCGCATACCCATACGTGCCATCCGAATTACCCATCGTCACACCCTGCGCCGCAAGCCACTCAATCTCATCATGGAACAAGATCCCAGCAGGCACATCCGAGAACCGATCAGACGACTGACCAGACCTCGACACCGTCAGAACAACCGCAGCCGACTTGCCCGAAGCCGTCACCGTGATCGCCGTGACACCCTCCGCCTTCGCCGTCACCCGGCCATTGCCATCCACCGTCGCCACAGCCGTATCAGACGACGACCAATACGCCGCACCAACCGTCGCATTCGCCGGGTTCGCTTTCACCGACAACTGGACGCTCTTGTTCTGCGCAAGCGTCAGCTTGCCGTTCGCGACACCGTTGCCCGAGATCGCGACCGACTGCAGGACGGTGCCGTTCTCCTGGACCGTCACGATGATCGAGCTCGACTTGTTGCCAGCCGTCGCCGTGATGACGGCATTGCCGGCCTTGACGCCATGCACCGCACCGTTGTTGACGGTCGCCACCGCAGCGTTTGACGTGCTCCACGTGACATCACGGTCAGTCGCGTTCGACGGCGACACGGTCGCGGTCAGGTTGAGGCCCGCACCGACATTGATCGTCGCCTTGCCACCCGACACGCCAGTGCCCGAAATCGACACCGACTGCACGGCCACATAATCAGACGCAACCGTCACGTTGACCGTCGACGACTTGCCGCCGGCCATCGCCGTAATCGTCGCCGTACCGGCCTTGACCGCCGTGACCTTGCCCGAAGCGTCCACCGTCGCGACCGAGGTGTTCGACGACTTCCAGGAGACCGCACGATCCGTCGCGTTCGACGGGGCAACCGTCGCCGACAGCTGCCTCGTGGAACCGATCGGCAGTTCGAAGTCACCGCCGGCGATCGACACCGACGACACCGGAACGGTCACCGTGCACGGAGGATTGTCCACCGTGAGCTGACCGCCCTTGACGAGCAGCGACTCACCGGTGCCCTTGTAGTTGGCCTCGCCGTTGTTGTCCCACTGGCCGGAGCCGTTGTTGAACACGAACTCGACCTCGTCCTGATCCGGGTTGTCAACGGTGTACTTGACGTAGCCGTCGCAGGCCGCTTCCATCTTCACACCCGGAGCAGTCGTCCACGTGCCTGCAGCGCCGCCCTTGTTCACGCGGTAATGCAGATAGGTGGAATTCGCACCAAAGCCGGCCGACGGATAGTACACGGTCGTCGTGGGCGGGAGTACGAGTTCACCGGTCACAGTGATCGTAATCGTATCGGTCTTGCCACCGGCCGTCGCCGTGATCTTCACGGTACCGGCCTTGTTCGCCTTGACGTTGCCCTTCGAGTCGACGGTCGCGATCTGTTCATTGGAGGAGCTCCACGTGACCTTCTTGTTCGACGCGTTCGACGGGGCGACCGTCGCGCTCAGCTTCGCCGTGCGCGAGGTGCCGAGGTCGATCGACATCGAGGAGCCTTCGTTGATCGTCACCGATTCGACAGGAATCGTTTCGATGACACCACCGGCGGCGCCGATGCGAGCGAGCGGAGCGGAGTACGAGTCGTCATCGGACTTCTCGTAGGAGTTGTTCTCCTGCGACTGCGTATCCGGGAGATCGGCGTTGTCGTTCGCGGCGAGGTCGTACGGCAGCGAGTCCATGCCCGACAGGCCATAGGTGGCGACAATCTGCACACCGACGCCGGTCTTCTCGACGTCGGCCGCCGTGATGCCAAGCTCTTCGAGCGGAATGGCCAGCTCGCAGATCGAATCCTGGGCGCCCGGGTTGTGCCCCTTGGACTTGAAGTTGACCCAGTTGCCGTTGTCGTTCTTCACATCGCCCGGCACACGCCCATTGCTGGCGCCCCAAGCATTGTCAAGACCCCAGACCTCATTGCTGAGCAGACCCGTTCCGGCCGCATACTGCATCTTGGTCTTCTGCGTACCGACAGCCGGAGCCGCGCCCGGACCATAGATCGCGTTCGCGTTCAGACCGGTCTCATCGCCGCCGTACATCCATGGGCCATTCTCGCCCTTCTTCAAGGCAAGCCCGATGACATTGTTGACATTCTGTTCCCATGAGATGCGCGAATCCCAAATCGTGCCGCCGGTCTGCAGATTGGCGTTCTTGCCGACGCGGTTATCGGAACGTCCGGTGTCAAGCGCAATCCACGCGGCAGGTCCCTTTTCGGTATGGACCGGACGATTGAGCGGGAAGTCGTCACCGGGATCGACGACATCCTGGACGTTGGTCATCTCCCACATCAGATAGAGATTGTCATCGTCATAGGTGCCATAGAGGGCATACAGATCGATGGGCATCTCATACATCGAATTCGGACGGTAGACGCGGGGATCATCATTCGCGGTACCCTGCGCGATGAGCATGGAGCTGTCCCAATCGCTGGCGGAGCCATCGACCGAAATCGTCTTCTTTTTCTTCTGGCCGGCCGTATTCGTCGAATAGTACTTGGCGAGCTGCTGCTGGCTGCGTTCGACCTTCTCATAGGTGTATTCGACTTTGAGGTCCTTGCCGTTCGCACCGGTGCCCTTGCCGGTGAGCGTCAGCGTGATGACATCGCCGACTTCGGCATTGGCGCCGACGGTGATCTTGTCGCCGGAGACGAAGGTGCCGGACTTGCCGTCGGAGGTCGACCACTTGAGGTTCGTCGCGTTCTGCGCGCGCACGGTGACTTCGATGCCAGAACCGGTGAAGGTCGTGTTGATCGGCGCGGCGCTGATCGTCTCGGCATCGATCGTCGTGCCGCCCTTGTTGTTCCAGAACACCGCGACCTTGCCACCCGGAGCGCGGCCGGACGTGATCTTGCCGCCGGAGACGGTGATCTGGCCGCCGTTGACCTGATCCTTGTACTGGCCGTCATCGAGCGTCGTCGAGATGCCGCTGAGGTCCTTGTCTCCACCGGAGTTGACCACGACGGCACCGTTGTTGTCCGGCGAACCGTCATCGATGCCGCGCTCGATCATCAGGCAGGAGTTGTCGCCCTGGCAGTTCTGCATGTTTTCGGGCGAGCCCTCCATCGCATTGCGGAACTTGTTGACCCAGGTGACCTCGGGATGCTTCCACTCGTCATCGCCAGCCATGCCAAGCGTCGTACGCTCGGAGAACTGGTTATTGTTCGTGCCGCCGGAACCGACCGGACGGTTGAAGAACAGCGGCGCGCCGCCGGCGCGGGACGCGATGATCGCCCATCCCTTGCGGATCTTGTCGGCCGAAATGCGCGTCGAGACGCCCACTTTGCCGATTTCCGTATCGACTTCCTTGTTCGCATAGTTGTCATGCGATTCGACCCAGGTGACGAGCTGGTTGTCACGCACGCCGTCACCCTGCAGATTGCGCAGCGACTGGGCGTTCATGCTTCCCGAGTTGATCGCGGCACGTACGGCGCCACCGTACTTCGAACCGGTGTTGCCGCCGCCATTGCTCGAATACTTGTCGAAGAGGGCCGGATACGCCGCGGCGTTCAGGCCGGAATCGCCCTGCAGCACCTCACCGTACTGGTACTGCGCGCCGTTCGACAGGATCGTGTCGAAATACGGCGAATGCGTATCGAACTCATCCGGGAGCTCGATGTGCTTCGCGGCATCGTAGCGGAAGCCGTCCACACCATCATCGACGGCGCGGGCGAGATAATCATGCATTCGGTCCGCAACGCTTTGGCTCTGGGTGTTCAGATCCCACAAGCCGAGCAGATGGCACTGGGTGACCTTCCAACGGTTGCTGTAATCGATGCGGTCGCCGTTGTGGCTGGTGCTTTCCTGCTTGTCGCAGATGCCCCATGCTTGGTGGAAGTTGCCCTCCGAACGCCAATCGGAATCAATGGCGTTCCAATCGGAGCTGAAATGGTTGATGACACCGTCGACGATTACTCGGATGCCGTATTTGTGCGCTTCGGCGGTCATCGCCTTGAGCTCGTCCTCAGTGCCGACGACCTTGTTGCCGATCTTCGTGCCGGTCGGCTGGTAGACGTAATACCAGTTCTCATCGAACTGCATGCCGTTGACCGGCCCCTTGATCTCACTGATCGGCGAGGTCTGGATGGACGTGTAACCCGCGGCGGCGATCTCCGGCATCTTCTGCTTGATCGTGTTGAACGACCACATCCATGCATGCAGGATTGCGCCGTAGCTCATCTCCTGGGCGAGGCCGTACTGCTTGCGCGCCGCTTCGAACGTCGCGTTGCCCAGCGTACGGTCGTAGCTCGTCGTCGGGCCCACATGATCGGCGGCGACCGCCGTGGAAGCCCCCACGACCATGCCGCTTGCAAGCGTCGCCGTGGCCGCAAGGCCGGCGATCGCCTTCATCATGAACCCGCGCCCCGATCGGCGCTTGTCAGAGACGGGAGCGGTCCCGTGCTCTTCAGACAGAGGTGTCATGCCACTGTCTCCTTTTCTTCTCTAGAATAGGTTCTTTCTTTCCTTGTTTTGTCCCACGTCAGCACAGCCATGGGGCGATGCGATACCCGTCGCACCAAGCAAAACAGCCAGTATTCCACCGACGAACAGGTATATGCAGTCAACACAACCATTGTGCAACCGTTCGCATTATGACCAGTATATCCAAATACTTGCACAACATCAACACGAGTGGTTCATTTAGAGAACGTTCGCAGCCAATGTACGGACGATAACCAGACATGACATCCGATTTGGCCATACAAAAGGGGACGGCGTCCGGAACAGATATGTTCCGGACGCCGTCCCCTGAATGGTGTGGGTGTGGGTGTGTTGTCTGGGTCAGACTACACCCTCACATGGTTCAGACGAGTTTGTCGAGGCGGTACAGGAACGCGGCCATCGCATGGCGCTGCATGTCCTGGTACGCGCCGAACGAACCATCCGCATTGCCGTTCGTGATACCAGCCTTGGCCATCCACAGGATCTCCTCGGCACCGAACATGCCCTCGGACACATCCGAGAACCGCCCGTACTCCGCAGCCGAAGGCCTGTACGAACCCGCACCCTCGACACCCGCCAGACGCGCATAGCGCGTCAGGAAGATCGCCATGTCACGACGGTTCAACGTCTTGAGACCCTCATACCGGCCATCCGTGCCGTTCGCGATCCCATGCGACGCCATCCACAGGACCTCGACCGCACCGAAATCACCCTTGCGCACATCCGAGAACCGCGCGTAATCCGCATCCGACGGCACATACGACGCCGCATCACCGACACCATGCACCTTCGCCAGACGATACAGGAAGATCGCCATGTCACGACGGTTCAACGAATCCGCATACCCATACGTGCCATCCGAATTACCCATCGTCACACCCTGCGCCGCAAGCCACTCAATCTCATCATGGAACAAGATCCCAGCAGGCACATCCGAGAACCGATCAGACGACTGACCACTCTTCGTGACGGTCAGCACAACCGACGAATGCTTGTCGCCGACCGTGGCCGTAATGACGGCCATGCCTTCCTGTTTCGCCGTCACTTTGCCATTGCCATCAACAGTCGCGACAGACGTATCGGAGGAATCCCACGACACAGCGCCGATGGTCGCGTTCGACGGCGTGGCCTTGACGGACAGCTGGACGCTCTTGTTCTGAACGAGTGAGAGCTTGTTGTTCGCGACACCGGTACCGGCGATCGCGATCGACTGCAGGACCGGACCGGCTTCCTGGACCGTCACGATGACAGAGCTCGACTTGCCGCCGGCAGTCGCCATGATGACAGCCATGCCTGCCTTGACACCGCGCACAGCACCGGTCGAAGACACGGCCGCGACGGAATCATCGGAGGAGATCCACGTGACGTTCTGATCGGTCGCGTTGCTCGGCAACACGGTCGCGGTCAGGTTCAGGCCCGCACCGACATTGATCGTCGCCTTGCCACTCGACACGCCAGTGCCCGAAATCGACACCGACTGCACCGGAACAACCGGATCCTCGCCCTTGACCGTCACCGTCACCGAAGCGGACTTGCCGCCCGCCGTCGCCGTGACCGTCGCCGAACCAGCCGCAACGGCCGTGACCTTGCCCGAAGCGTCAACAGTCGCGACCGACGTGTTCGACGACTTCCAGCTCACACTGCGATTCGTAGCATTCGACGGCGAGACGGTCGCGGACAGCTGCTTCGAAGCGCCCTCCTTGAGCTCAACATCACCACCGGCAATCGAGACAGACTGGACCGGAACAACCGTCACACACGGGGCGACAGAGCCGATCGTGCCGTTCTCGACGACGATGTTCGCGCCGCTGGCCTTGTAGTTCTTCTCACCGTTGTTGTCCCACTGGCCGGAGCCGTTGTTGAACACGAACTCGACCTCGTCGCCTTCGGTGCCCTCGATCGTGTACTTGACGTAGCCGTCGCAGGCCGCTTCCATCTTGACACCCGGAGCGGTCGTCCAGGTGCCGGCCGCGCCGCCCTTGTTCACACGGTAGTGCAGATAGGTGGAGTTCGCGCCGAACTTGGAGGCCGGATAGTAGACGGTCGTGTCGTGGACGACCGGCGCCTCACCGGTGACGTTGACGGTCACGGTGTCCGACTTGCCTCCGACGGATGCGGTGATCGTCGCAGTGCCCTTGGACAGGCCCTGCACGACGCCGTTCTTGACGGCGGCGACGCGCTCGTTCGACGAAGTCCACTTGACCGGCTTGCCGGCGGCCGCGGCCGGGGCCACGGTGGCGGTCAGCTGGGCGGTGGCGCCGGTGGCGAGATCAAGGTTGATCGTGCCGGCCGGGCTGATCGTGACCGAGTCGACGGTCACGGCGAGGCAGGAGGCCTCTTCCCAGGTACCGCTCGTGATGTTGCCGTCCCAGACGTAGGATCCGTCGATGAGCAGGCCCGCGGCGTCCACATGGTCGTCCGGGTCGGTGACCGCGGAATCGCCGGGGAATTTGTTGCCGGCGATCTCGCCCGCGCCGCCGTTGTTGAAGATGACGCGGATCGGATCGTCACCGGCCTGATCGATGATGTCCTCCGGGATCTCATAGACCTGGTCGGCGGTGCCGTCGCAGGCGCCGGATTCGGCGGTCATCAGCTCGCCCGGCCACGCGGCGTTCTCGATGACGGAACCGGCGGCGGCGTTGTTGTCCACATACACATAGGCGTAGATCTTGTTCCACGCCGCCGGCTTCTTCGCGTAAGCCGTGTAGGAGACGACCGCGTTCGGATCCTTCTTCGTGAAGGTCTCCTGGGCCCGAACGGCGTTGCCGTCCTGATCGGTGCCGGTGAGCGTGACGGTGATCTGCGTGTTCACCGGGCTGTTGGCGCCGATCGTGATCGTCTGGCCGTCGGTGAAGGAGCCGGAGGCGCCTTCGGAGGTGCTGTAGCGCGCGTTGTTGACGTTGCGCGCGTTGAGCGTCACCGTCGTCGTGGCGGTCTTGAAGGTCTTGGAACCCGTGACCGACAGCGAGGCGCGCGGCGTGTTCGACGCGTTGAAGAACACGTGGACCTTGCCGCTCTTGACGGAGCCGGAGGTGATCTTCTTGCCGGAGACGGTGAGCTTGCCGCCGTAGACCTGATCGACGTATTCGCCGTCATCGAGCACCGTGTCCATGCCGGCGAGGTTCTTGTCGCCGTCCATGTTCACGACGGTCACGCCGTCATTGTTGCTGTTGCCGTCGGACTTGTAACGCTCGATCATCAGGCAGTTGTTGCCCTGGCAGTTGCGCAGGTACTCGGCGTTGCCTTCCATCGCGTTGCGGAACTTGTTGACATTGGCAACCTCTGGGTGCTTCCACTCGTTATCGCCTGCATCACCAAGATGGGATTGTTCCGCAAATTGCGCACCATCGCCACCGGATCCAACCGGTCGGTTGAAGAACAGCGGAGCACCGCCTGCACGGGCGCCGACGACACCCCAACCCATACGCATCTGCCATGCGGTCATATCGGCGGATTCACCCGTCTTGATCTTCTGACCATTGCGCCAGATCTCTTTGTCCTTGTTCGCATAGGTATCATGCGACTCAACCCATGTTACGAGTTGGTTTTGGGCCATACCCTGCGATCTCCAATCGCCCAGAGTGCCTGCATTGAGGTTCTTGTCCCAAAGCGCTTGGCGCAGGGTCTTTCCATAATCGGAAGCCGTGTTGCCGCCACCATTCGTGGAATACTTGATGAACAGCTTGGGGTATTCCGCTGCAGGCGTGTTCTCACCCTGCAGGACCTCTCCATACTGGTACTGTGCACCATTCTGCAGGATTGTATCGAAATATGGCGAATGTGTCTGGAATTCGTTCGGAAGCTCGATATGCTTCGCCGCATCATAACGGAAGCCATCCACACCGTCGGCCACGGCCTTTTTCAGGTATGCCTGCATACGGTTGGCGACTTCCTGGTTCTCAGTGTTGAGGTCCCAGAGGCCCAGCAGATGGCAATGCGTCACCTGCCAGCGATTCCAATAATCGATCTTTGTGCCGTTGTCCGCACAACCACCTTGGCTTTTGGAATGGAACAAATCGCTGTTCTTCCAACTGCTTTCGATGCCGTTCCAATCAGCGGTGAAGTGGTTGATGACGCCATCCACAATCACACGGATGCCATATTTATGGGCTTCGGCGGTCATCGCTTTAAGGTCTGCTTCGCTGCCCACGACCGCATTGCCGATGGAAGTACCGGCGGGCTGGTAGACATACCACCAGTTCTCATCGAAATGCGACCCCCTCGGCCCCACGATATTGCTGATTGGGGATGTCTGGATCGATGTATATCCCGCATCGGCAATATCGGCCATATTGTTCTTGATTGTATTGAACGACCACATCCACGCATGCAGAATCGAACCATAGTTCATTTCCTTGGCGAGACCGTTGGCTTCTCGAGCCGCTTCGAAGGTGGGATTACCGAGCGTACGGTCGTAGCTTGTCGTGTCCGCGGCCTCGGCTGAGGAAACGCCTACGACCATGCCACCGAACAAGGTTGCCGCTGCGGCGAGTCCTGCCACAGCCTTCTTGATAAGCCGGCCTCCGAATGGACGACGGCCTTCGCCTGTCCTGGAAGCAGCTCTCTCAGACAGAGGTGTCATGCCACTGTCTCCTTTTCTTCTCTAGAAATAAGGGACTGTTCTTTCCTTATCGCCAACCGTCCACATAGCCGGCCGGCAATGCACATGTTCGCCCGCCATGAACAATATGCATGTTCCGTAAGCGAACAAACACTTCAGTTGACACAATCATTGTGCAACCATTCGCATATTGCTCATTATAGGCATACCCTCCACTAACACCAAACAGAAGGTTCATATACCGCAAACGATGTCATTATATGGACACAGAGTTATACAGACAACGGGCACGTCATAGACCATTGTTCAACGACTTAAGCGATTCATCATTCCCATATGTGTTGTCGCATTCCAACAGGACCCTATACGAAGAGGCGCAGGGCTGCATCCATCACGATGCGGCCCTGCGCCTCTCGCCATCTGCGGCGGAACCCTAGATGGTCATTTGGTGTCGCATTTCGGATCGAGATAGGTGATACCGTCATCGACCCATCCCATTGGGGTCTGGTCGATCGTCAACGGTGCCGTCGCCTTTGGCGAGACACGCACGTCAAAAGTGAACGTCGCAATCTGCCCCGGATTGACTTGCACATACGTTTCATAGGCGTCCACACCGTCAATCGTCGTCTCCTTGACCGCATCGACTTTGCCTCCAAGCTGCATGAGATTGCTGATCGAGCCGCCTTGGGGAGCGTAGAACAGAATCTTCTCCATGGCCTTGCCGGTGTTGTTGCTGTTGTTGCCGGTGATGTACCAAGGCAGCGACTTAGCTTCCTCATCAGTCATCGTGTTGCGGATCGTGAACTCGACATGGTACAGGCCGCCGTCATCGCAATTGACGCGCTGGATCTTCGCCTCACGTTTGATGTACCAGCCCATCTTCGACGGATTCTGCTCGGTCAGGTAGATGCCGACGGACGGGTCCGCCTCGCTGTTCGGCGTCTGCCCGGTGAACCCGGCCGCCTGGATGCCTTGTTCGATGTGCTCATCAAACGCATACATCGTGAAATGGCGGCCTTTCGCCATGATTCCCAGCATCTCGCCCGTTTTGTACAGCTTGCCCATATCCATATGCGAGAACATCGACTTCATCGCCTGGCTGGCCACAACGCCGAACAATGCGTCGGTCTCGTTCTCGGGGTACTTCTGGTACACGGTGTTCATCAGGAACTCCGCGGTGTTCTCACCTGTCAGCACAGTGCCATCGGGCAACGTCACATTGCCGTTGATCGCGATGAGCTGCTGGAGGAAGACCGGGTCGACCATGATCACGCCGTCAAGGGGCGTGTCCTGCCCCCAAGGTGTACGGTTCCAGATGGATTGCATGGCGACAGCTGAATCGGCGGTATTCGGGAAGACCGCCAAATCACGAATATCGAACGACATGTGCAATGGCCCTTCGTCGGTGAACACACGCTTCATGTCGGCGGAATGGTCGCCGATGCCGTACGGCAGATAGTCGCCGTTCGACCGGAAATCACCGACGTGCACGGTGCCGTTCGACGTCTGCAGTTCGCCGACGGAACCGATGAGGCCGCCCGAGGAACGCATTTCGGAGGGCGTCATCGCCATGACGGCGTAGGTGCGCTGCTGCCCATCGCCGAGGATCGTCGGCAGCACACGGAATGCGTTCGCGAGCGCATCCACACGGTCGGCGAGGGATCCGAGCTTCGCCGCGCCTTCGTCGTAGGCGGAGCGGATCATGCCGATCTTCGGCTCGCTGAGCGCGTCATAGTCGCGCACATAGCGCTGGAACGACACGTTCGCCTTGTCGAGCGGCTGCGCCGCCTCGACGATCGGCTGCAGGTTCACGCCGTCACCGTTGGAGATCTGCGCGTCGCCCAACGTCTTCATGATGTCGGCGAATTGCGGCGCCGCGTCACGCACGATGCCATCGACGGTGCTTGTCATGCCTTGGACGGTCGCGATGTCTGAGCCGACGAACGGCATCTTCGCGACGATGTTCCATAATCCCCCGTGTGCGATGTCCGCGGCCTGCCGCGTCTCGTGGGCGATCTGCGGCAGTGAGTCGTTCGCTTTGGCGAGCGCGGAGGCGTCGTCGGACGACAGAGCGGACAGCATCGCAATCGCCTTCGATTCGTGCGCCTGCACCTGCTTCGCCTGTTTGAACAGTTGGAATCCGCAGATGCCGAGTGCCGCGAGGACGAGCACCAGGAACGTGAGGACGCCGACGACCCATGGCCATATGCGCTTGCGCCGGTGGTGGCGGCGATGGTGGCGGCGATGTTCGTGAGGCTGTGGTGCGTTCGTCTGCGTCATGGCGCTCCTTCAGGCATTATGAAAACCGCGGATTCCTTGGGGTCCAGGGAATCCGCGGAAAGCTCGTCGATGGTTACTTGAGTGAGAAGCGGCGCTTCTTGCGATGGTCGGTACTGCGGTTCGAATAATAGTAGTAATAGTTCGTATGTTCAAGCGATTTCTTCGAATCGCGCGCGCAGTTGAAGATGATGCCTGTGGTCGACAGGTCGAGCGTCGCGAGCTCTTCCGAGATGTCACGCAGGTCGCGCTTGAGCGTCTGGTCACGGCGGCACACCATGACGAGCGACCCGCCGCGGCGCACGAAGATGACGGCGTCGTTCGCGACGACCATCGGCGCGGTGTCGACGAGCACATAGTCGTACTGCTCCATCGCGTTGTTGAGCAGTTCGACCATGATCGGCGAGTTGAGGAGCGTCGACGCGTTCGGCGGTTTCGGGCCCGCCGGCATGATATGCAGGTTCGGCTTCCAGTAGCGCTGCACGACATCCTTGACGGACGCCTGCCCGGAAAGCACGTGCGTGAGGCCCGCGGAACCGTCGAGGTCGAGTTTCTTCGCGACCGACGGGTGGCGCAGGTCGGCGTCGATGAGCAGGACCTTCGCGCCGTTCTCGGCGAGCGCGGCGGCGACGTTGACGGACATCGTCGTCTTGCCTTCGCTCGCGCCCGTCGATGTGACGACGATGAGGCGGCAGTTCGTGCCTTCGACCGGTGCCATGAACGTCAGGTTCGTGCGCACACGGCGGAAGTCCTCGGCGACCGGGCTTCCCGGCTCGCTGACGACGGCCGGCTTCGTACCGGCGAGGAGCTCCTCCTCGGGGATGCGTCCGATGATCGGTGCGTCGATGTATTCGCCGATCTCGTCGCCGTCCTGGATGCGTTTCGAGAGCACGTCCTTGAGCAATGCGGCGAACACGCCGAGGATGAGGCCGCCAACGATGCCGACGAGGATGTTGAGTTTCCATTTCGGCGAGCTCGGCGCGCTCGGTGCCGTCGCCGGCTGGACGATCGAGAGTTTGACGGTCGACCGCGAACCGGATGCGTACAGTGTGTTCTCGACGACCGAGCTGAGCGATTTCGCGACGGAGTTCGCGATGTCGGCGGCGCGCGCCGGATCGCCGTCCGTGACGGTGATGTTGACGAACGCGGTGTTCGTCGGGTTCGTGACGCTCACCTGTCCTTTGAGCTGGCCGACGGAGGTGTGCAACCCGAGGTCCTCGATGACGGGCTGCAGGACCGACTGCGTCGTCGTGAGCGCCGGATACGACTTGATCTGGCTCATGATGTACGAGCTGCCGTTGTTCTGCTCGGACGAGTTCGCGGAGCCTTCGGACGAATCGTTGTACGTCGCGAACAGCTGCGCGGTCGTCGAGTATTTCACCGGCGACATCATCGTCAACCCGATTGCCGCGCCAAGCACGACGGCGAAGGTGATGATGATCGTGATGACATGCTTGCGCATGATGCCGAACAGGCCGGAAAGCGTCATGCCGTCGTTGTCCGGTTGCGCGCCGGCGGCCGAGGCGCCGGAGGCCTGCTGCTCCATTGTGTTGTCAACCATCGAGGTTCGTTTCCCATCTGCCAAGTGGTGAGACCGTACCGTGCCAAACGCCCTTCACAGCATGGAACGCGCGTCGGTCTGTCTCATGAAATGAGCGGTTCCATCGTATCCGTCGCACTCGACTCGCCTACAGCCGTGCGACCTGCACACCAAGCGTGTCGACGTTGAGATGCAGCACGCGCCAATGGCCGGACGCGAGCTCGTCGGCCGCGACGGTGTCGATCGCGTCGTCGGCGTCGCCCGCATGCAATACGAGGACGCATGGGCCGGCACCGGAGACCATCGCGGCGAAGCCATGGGCGCGCATCTTCGCGATGAGGTCGGCGGAGGGCGGCATGAGCGGGCAACGGTACTGCTGGTGCAGTTTGTCCTCGGTCGCTTCGAGGAGCAATGCGTTGACGTCATGTGCGCCGGTTATCGCGGCCGGATTCATCGCGCCGATGAGCAGCGCCGCGCGCGACACATTGAACACGGCGTCCTGGAACGGCACGAGCGGCGGCAGTGCGGCGCGCGCCTTGCTCGTCGACAGTTCGAAATCGGGGATGAACACCGACGCCGTGATGCGTTCGTCGACGATGTAGTTGACGGTGCGGTAACCGGTGTTGATGACGGTGCCGTCGGCGAGTGTCTCATGGTGGCCCTCATCGGTCCACGAGACGGTCATGCCACCGTAGACGGCGGGCGCGACGTTGTCCGGATGGCCTTCGATCTCGGCGGCGAGCGAGAAGATCACATCGCGGTCGAGCTCGCCGTCATGGCTGAACGCGTACGCGGCGGATATGCCGGCGACGATCGCCTCGGCCGAGGAACCCATGCCGCGCGCCTGCGGGATGTTGTTGTGCGCTTCGAGGATGAAACCGGTCTTGCTCAGACCGAACCGCGAGCATGCGCGGCGGAACGTCGAGACGACGAGATGCGATTCGTCACGGGGAAGCGTGTCCGCTCCCTCACCGTCGATGATCACCTGGGCCGCCATGTTGAGCGGATCGGAACTCAATGTGAATTCCAGTTCGTCATGATAGTCCAGCGCGAGTCCCACGGTGTCGAAACCGGAGCCCAGATTCGCGCTCGTCGCAGGCACACGCACGTGCACCTTACGCGTTACCGGATCCATCGGATTGTCCTTACCTTGCTTCGTCTCTTCGGATCCCCGCCATGGGCGGCGGGGACGGCGCCGTATGCGCGCGACGGCGCAGACGGCATACAACGGTTCATGATACAGCGAAGGCTGGCCGCGTTCGTGACGCGGCCAGCCTTCGCCGGTACTGCTTATGTTGCAGCCGGGCGCGGATCAGTCGAGCACGCGGATGATCGACGGATCGCCGGTCACGCAGTCGAGCCCGCACACTTCGGCGACGGTCGCGCGCAGCGTCGTCTCGTCGGTCATATGCGTCACGAGGCGCAGCTGCTGGATCTCGCCGTCGTATCCCGGATCCTTGAGCGTCGGCTTGAGGTCCTGGTTGACGCCGTTGATCGAGACGCCGTTCTTCGCGAAGACCGCCGAGATCTGCGCGAGGACACCCGGATTGTCATGGATCAGGAAACGCACGGCGAACGCCGCGCGCGACGTGCTCAGCGGCGCGATCGGATAGTCGTTGTACATGCGGATCGCGGGTCCCGTGCAGCCCGACGCGATATGGCGCGCGACGGTCACGATATCGCCGACGACGGCGGACGCGGTCGGCGCGCCGCCCGCGCCGCGGCCGTAGAACATCAGGTCGTCGGCGTATTCGGCGCGCACGAACACGGCGTTGAACGAGCCACGCACCGACGCGAGCGGATGCTCCTGCTTGATGAGCGCCGGGTAGACACGCGCGGAGACGCCATCATCGGTCTTGTCGACGACGGCGAGCAGCTTGATGACACGTCCTTCCGCGGTCGCGGCCGCGATGTCGTCCGCCGTGATGTGCGTGATGCCTTCGACGGTCACATCGTCGATGCCGACGTTCGTATGGAAGCCGAGCGTCGCCATGATCGCGGCCTTGTTCGCCGCGTCGTAGCCTTCGATGTCACCGGTAGGATCGGCCTCGGCGTAGCCCTTCGCCTGCGCGTCCTTGAGCGCGACGTCGAAATCGAGTCCCTTCGTCGTCATCTCGTCGAGGATGTAGTTCGTCGTGCCGTTGACGATGCCGAGCATGTCCTTGACCTGGTCACCGACGAGCGATTCGCGCAAGGGTCGCACGATCGGGATCGCACCGCCGACCGCCGCTTCGAAATAGATGTCGACGTTGTTGTCTTCGGCCGTCTTGTACAGTTCCGGGCCGTACTTCGCGAGGAGCGCCTTGTTCGCGGTCACGACGGACGCGCCGTTGTTCATCGCCTCAAGCACGAACGTGCGTGCGACGCCGGTGCCGCCGATGAGTTCGACGACGATGTCCGCGTTCTTGACGACGCTCATCGTGTCGCTTGTCAGCAACGATTTGTCAATCCACGGGAAGTCGACTTCCTCCGGATCGAGGCACGCGACACCGGACAGCTCGATCGGACGACCGATGCGCTGCGCGAGCTCATCCTTCTGTTCGACGAGCAGGCGCGCGGTCTGCGAGCCCACCGTTCCTGCGCCAAGCAGACCGACTCGAATCGGTGCGTTCTGTTCTGCCACTGTCCATTCCTTTCTTCGCGGCGTGCACTACTGCCGATATTGTACGGGGAAGCTATGAGCACGACGCCCATGCTTCCCCTATATGGAATCCGTCAGAGTTTCGACAGCTCATTCACTCACATCGAACGCGAGCAGATCGTCGATCGTCTCGCGACGCATCATCAGATGCGCACCGTGCGCATCGACGCCGACGACGGCCGGGAAAAGCGCCATGTTGTAGTTGCTCGCCATCGAACGGCCATACGCGCCCGTCACCGGCACCGCGAGGATATCACCACGGCGCACATCTCCGGGCAGCTTGACCTCGTCGACGACGATGTCCCCGGATTCGCAATGGACACCGACGACACGCGACAGGCGCGCAGGTTCGTCGGATGTGCGGTTCGCGAGGACCGCCGTGTACTTCGCGCCGTAGAGCGCCGGACGGATGTTGTCGCTCATGCCGCCATCGACGGCGACATAGTCGCGTTCATGGATCGCTTCGCCAGCGCTGTCCGTGAACCCGTCACCAAGATGCACGGTCTTGACGGCACCGACCGTGTACAGTGTGACACCTGCCGGCGCGACGATCCAACGTCCCGGTTCGAACGAGATGACCGGCGCGGGCATGCCGAGCAGGCGGTTCGTCTTCGTGACGGCCTCGGCGAGGCGCGCGAGCTCGCGGTCGACGTCCATGCGGTCCTCATCGTCGGTGTACGCGACCGAATAGCCGCCGCCAAGATCGACCTCCGGAAGCGTATAGCCGTTCGTCGCATAGAACGTCTTGCGCAGCAGCATCATGCGCTTGCCCGCCTGGATGAACGCCTCGGCGTCATGGATGTTCGAGCCGATATGCGAATGGATGCCGACGAGCTCAAGGTTGTCATACGTCGCGATGTCGCGCAGCACGGCGATCGCGGGACCATTCGCGACGACCTCCATCGCCGCGGCGAGCAGCCGGTCGCCCTCCGTCACATCGGCGGCGGTCAGATCGTACGGGTAGCGCACATCATAGCGCAGTTCGAGTTCCGCGCGAGCCTCCGTCTCCCCCGACTCCTCAAGCTCGTCCTCGCGCATGAGCGCGTTCGCGGCTGCGGGCGTGACATCATCGAGCGCGTCGATGTTGTCGACGATCGACGTGTCCGCACCGGCGGGCAGCAGCGCGACACCGAATTTCTGGTCCTCGTGCGCGGTCGAGACGAACTCGTGGCCGCCCGCATGGATGCCCGACGTCACACGCAGCATGACGCGCGCGCGTTTGCCGAGGCGCTTCGCGATTGTGGCGATGCGTGCAGGCTCATCGGGCGCGTCGATGACGATCTTCGAGAAACCCTCCTCGATCGCGAGCGCGATCTCCTCGTCGCTTTTGTTGTTGCCGTGCAGCACGAGGCGGCGTCCGGGGACGCCCGCGGCGAGCGCGATCTTCATTTCACCGAGCGTGCATGTGTCGACGTACATGCCCTCCTCGGTCACGATGCGCGCGATCTCCTTGCTCAGGAACGCCTTCGCCGCATAGCTGACATGTGTCGTAGTGTTGCTGAACGCGCGTGTGGCGGCCTTGACGAAATGTTTCGCACGCGAGCGCACTTCGTCAAGGTCGTAGACGTAGAGCGGCGAACCGTATTCGTTGACGAGCGCGCTCGCGGTGATGCCGTGGAACGTCAGTTCGCCGTTGGCGTCGCGCGTCGTGTCCTGCGGCCATATCGGGCTTATCGCCATGGTCGTTCCTTTCTGTTCTGTCCTCTCTTACCGCACTGCGGGGTTGTGGGTCACATCTTGTCGGGGGCGGTCACGCCGAGCAGATCGAGGCCGTTCGCGATGACGGTCTGCACGGCGTCGTTGAGCTTGAGTCGTGCGGCGGAGCGTGCGGGTTCGGGGCATTTCGCGATGCGTGTCGCCTCACGTGTCGCATCGTCGGCGCGTTCCTCGGCTTCGGTGAGTGCCATCGGCACGACGCGTTCGACGTTGTACCACTTGTGGTAGGCGGCCGCGAGGTCCTCGAGATAGTGGGCGATGCGGTGCGGCGCGCGCATATCGCCCGCTTGGGCGAGCACGGACGGCCATTGTGCGAGCATCGCGATGACCTCGCCGTCCGCTTCGGTGTCGAGGAGCGCCATGTCCGCGCCATGCCGTGTGATGTTCGCGGCGGCCGCGTTGCGGTCGACGTTGCACGAGCGCGCATGCGCGTACTGCACATAGTAGACGGGGTTGTCGTTCGAATGCGACGCGAGCAGGTCGAGGTCGATGTCGACGGGCGAATTGTAGTCGGTGCGCGCAAGCGAATAGCGTGACGCGTCGACGCCGATCGCATCGATGAGGTCGTCGATCGTGACGACGTTGCCGGCGCGTTTGCTCATGCGTACGGCTTTGCCATCCTTCATGACGTTGACGAGCTGTCCGATGAGAATCTGCATGTTGTCGCCCGGTTTGTCGCCGAATGCCGCACACATCGCCATCATGCGGCCGATGTAGCCATGGTGGTCGGCACCGAGCATGTAGATCGCGACGTCCGCCGGATGGTTGGCACGGTGGCGTTTGTTGCGGTAATAGGCGATGTCGGCGGCGAAGTATGCGTAGTTGCCGTCGGATTTGATGATGACGCGGTCTTTGTCGTCACCGTGCTTCGTCGACGCGAACCACGTCGCGCCGTCCTTCTCGTAGATGTCGCCGCGTGCGCGCAGGTCGTCGATCGCCTTCTCGACTTCGCCGTCCTCGTACAGGCTGTTCTCGTGGAACCAGACGTCGAAATGGACGCGGAACTCCTGCATCGAATGCTGGATTTCGTCGAACATCATCGGCACCGCGCGCTTGCGGAACTCCTCACGTTGTGCGGAATCGCCCTCGCCAAGCGGCTCGCCCTTCTCATCGGCGCCGCCATCGACGCGCGGAAGGTCGAGGATATCGATGCCGTCGGCGTTCGCTTCGACGATGACACGTCGCGCAATCTCATCGATGTAGGCGCCCTTGTACCCGTCGACCGGTGTCGGCTCGCCATGCGCGGCCGCGACGAGCGACTTCGCGAAACGGTTGATCTGCTCGCCATGGTCGTTGAAGTAATATTCGCGCACGACGTCGGCTCCGTTCGCCTCAAGCACGCGCGCCATCGAATCGCCGACGGCCGCCCAACGCGTGCCGCCGATATGGATAGGTCCGGTCGGGTTCGCGGACACGAATTCAAGATTGAGCGTACGTCCTGCGAGATGGTCGTTGCGGCCAAATGCGGCACCCTCGGCGAGTGCCCGATCGACGACTTGCGCGGCCGACGCGGAATCAAGCGTGATGTTGATGAAACCGGGGCCGGCGACTTCGACGCTCATGACGCCGTCCGCATCACGAAGGCGCGCGGCGAACAGTTCGGCGAGGTCACGTGGCTTCATGCCCGCTTGCTTCGCGAGCTGCATCGCGGCGTTCGACGCCCAGTCGCCATGCGCGCGATCCTTCGGGCGCATGACGGCGAATCTGGATTCGCCGGGGATCAGGTCAACGGTCAGGTCGCCCGCCTGGCCTTCGGAGACAAGCTGCTGGGCGATGCTATACAACAGTGCACTTAACGCTTCAGGACTCATTCCACCAAGTCTACCGTCCAAGCAGACAGAACACGGGACGGCCCCCACCACCACTGTGGACGCGCATGATCATCGACGGATATCGCACAACGTCGTGAGCGAACGCGCGGGCAGCCGTACAATCGCACCGCCTATGCGCAGACGTGCAGGCGACTCGCGTTCGTTCGTGACGACAGCCGCGATACGGCCGTCCGTCGTGCCAAACACGGCCGCATGCAACCCGTGCGCGTCGCGCAACGTGTGCGTGAGGACGGCGGAACCCGGTTGCACGAACTTCGCGAAATGCGCGAGGATGTAGTAATCGGCGTTGCGCGTGATCGTGCGCGAACGCGTATCGATCGTCAACAGTCCACGGTTCTGCGAATGGCGGTGGTCGTTGCGTAGATAGTAGTAGTCGGGGCCGCCGCGTTCGTCGAGCGCGATGTTCCACAATACGGCCGACTGCGCCCAGTTGTTCATCATCGCGACGATGCGCGCGGACGTGTGCACGAGCGCGTCATCCCAATTGCGCGGGCCCCAATCGCCGCCCGAGGCCTCCGTCACCCAGATGCCTTTGTCCGGCCAGATGCGGTGGATGTCGCTCATCGTGCGCGACGCGCCGCCATAATAGTGCCATGCGGAGCCGGCGACGGCCGCGTACGCGCGCGGATCGGCGTACAGTTCGCGCACGAAACGGCCGTCGGGATAATGGTCGGTCGAATAATTGTGGTCCCAACACATGATGCGGACGTTCCCAAGGCCGTGCGCGCGCAGGCACGGCGCGAGGAACCTTGCGACGAAACGCGCCTGCTGCGCCGGCGTCATCGCCATCGACGGCCAGCGGGATTGCGGATAATCGGGTTCGTTCGTCGGTGTGACCCCGAAGACATGCAGCCCCGCGTCACGGTAGCATTCGATGAACCGGGTGAGGTATTCGGCGTACGCACCGTACGCGCGCGGGCGCAGATACCCGGTCAGACGGGTGAATGTGCGTTTGCCGAGCACGGAACGGTTCGTCTTCATCCACGCGGGAGCGCTCCACGGGGAGACGATGATGTTGAGCGGGCCCCCATCGGGTGCGCTGTGGGCGCGAATCGAGCGCGCAGCGAGCAGCAACGGCAGGATTTCGCGAATTTCAGGCGAAAAATCAATCGAGCGCAGACGCATATCGGCGCGTCGGCGCGTGAAACGGTACGGACGTGTCACATGGTCGGAGGGGCCGATCGGCTGGCGCAGCATCGAGACGCCGATGCCATTGCGGACACTGAACAGGTCGGTGAGGACGGCAGAACGTGTCGCGGACGGCAGACGCGCAATGAGCGCGGCGGACGCCTGCGTGAGCGACGCCCCGAAACCGTCGATCGGCTGCCGTGGACGGGAGGGGTCGATCGTGAGCGTCGCGATTGCGGAACCGGCGGAATCTGCGGCGTCGGTGGCTTCAGCAGAACCACCATCGGCGGCGAGCAGGAACGCGGATGGCTCAAACTCGCTCAACGCAGCCGCGAGCGCGGTGTCGGAGGCATTCGCATAGGTCGTGAACATGCGCATGGGCACACTGTACCGCGCGCGGATGTGGTCCGCGGCGCATAGTGCGCCCATGTGCCGATGAGCGAAACGGGCGGATGTCAGTTCTGCGGAACGGCGGCGATGACGTCGATCTCGACGAGCGCGCCCTTCGGGATCATGTTGTTGCCGAACGCGACGCGCGCGGGCTTGACGGTGCCGGTGAACGTCTTCGCGTAGACGCCGTCCACTTCGGCGAAGTCCTCGACGTTGCGCAGATAGATCGTCGCACGGCACACGTGTTCGACACCACAGCCGGCGGCGGCGAGGATGTTCGTGATGTTCTTGAGCGCACGGGCGGCCTGGTCGGCGGCCGTGACACCGTCGAGCTCACCGGTCGCCGGATCGATGCCGAGCTGGCCGGAGACGAAGACGAATCCGTTCGCCTGCACGGCCTGACTGTAGGCCCCGAGCGCCGCGGGCGCCTCGGTCGTCGCGATCGCCTTGAGATTTTCGTACATAGCGCTTCCCTTTCCTTGTGGTCCTTATGTCCCTATGGTTGTTGCCGTCGTGTGCCGCACGCAATTGACGGCACGGTCATTCGGCATCATAACGGCGTGGACGTTGCGCGCGTGCGCCATCGGCCACGTTGTGGGCACACGCACCAATGCGGATATGCAGGCGGATATGCGAAACCCCGTCCTGAACGAATCAGGACGGGGCCAACGGGTGGGCTTAATGGGGTTCGAACCCACGACCTTTCGCTCCGGAGGCGAACGCTCTATCCACTGAGCTACAAGCCCATAGCACATCCCTACAATACACGAAACCCTGACGTTGCGCCACGGCACGCGCTACGGACGCACCCCACTACACTGTGATTATGGACATGACGATCAATGGGATGCCGCCGCTCGACGAATTCCAGTATGAGCGGCGATTCTTCTGCCACGCGATGCCGACGGAATTCGATGACGGCGACGCGCCGGCGCTCATCATCCAAAGCTATTTCGTGCACGCCGACAACTATGCGTTGCGCATACGCCTCACGACGCATTCGCTGCGTGTCGCGATGTCCGCCGACCTCGACGCGCGCGCCGTGCTCGCCGCGCACCGCGACGAGTTCCGCACCGCGGCGCTCGCAGTGAAGGGACCATCCGTCGGCGGCACGCGGTACGAGGCGTCACGGGAGATCGACGCGCACATCGCAGCCGAACTCGTGTTGCGCGGCGGCGACGTCATCATCAAGAACCGGTACACGGCGTGGATAGGCGCGGACGGATGGAACATCGACGTGTTCGGCGGCGCGAACGCACCCCTCGTCATCGCGGAGGCGCAACGCAGCACGCCGGTGACGAACCTCATCATCCCACGGTTCTGCATCACCGAGATCACCGACGAACCACGCTTCAGCAACGACGACCTCTCATGGCGTCCGTTCGGCGCGTGGAAGGACGATTTCGCACGCGAACTCGACGACGAAGGGCCGTCGTTCCAACAGTTGTTCGGTACGAACACGATGGAGTGACGGCCCGTCGCGCCTGTCAAGCGTCGCGGGACACGGAGACATCAGTGGGTGGAATGGGCTGATCGGCCTGGTTCAGCAATGCCGCACTGCCGATGTCCCCCGCCGCGGCGGCAGGCTCATCGGCCACGACGGCACGGAGACGACGCACCCATGTGCGCGAATCGACGAAACGGGCCACGCGGTCGAACCAACCACCGCGGTTGCGGTCGACCGTAACAGAGAACAGCGCTTTCCTCATACAATCCACGACCATGCAACCGACGAAGACGATGAGGATACTCACGGCGGCCCGCAGCACCGCGTGCGGCATACGGTAATCCCGTTCGGCAACGAACCATTGGTGCCACAGCAGCTCACGCACAGGCGGATATGAATGGATCAGGTAGATGCCGAACGTCGTGCCGGCGAGATAGTTGATGACCTTGTTCACGAAGAAACGACGTTCCGCGAGCAGCAGCAGACCGAATCCGATCATGATGACCGGCACCATCACACACTTGCTCGAAAGGTAATGGGAGTGGATGCGCAACGCGTCGATGTGCAGGGCGGATCCGAGGAACTGCAGCACGACAATGGAACCCATGATGAGCACGACACCGGCACCGACGAGCGCCCACGCCGTCTTGCGGCTCCAATCGTCGAGATACCAACGGTAGAACGTCATCAGCACGTACAGGTACAGGAAATCGATGAAGCTCTGCCCGATGAGCTGGAACATGTCGAACGGCAGCATGCCCGAGACGGCACCCCACACGACGAGCATGAACATGCACAGCGCACCATGCGCCTTCTTGCCGATCGCGCGCAGTCCCACGGTGATGTACGGGGACAGGCACAGGAACAGCACATAGGCGGTCACGTACCACCAGACGAGACCGGACGTGGTGGGGATGAACGAGTAGACAATCGTCTTCTTCGAGATGAGGTCGGGACGGAAGACAACGAACAACAGCATGAATCCCAGACTATAGAACAGCACCTCACGCTCAAGGATCCATGAGCGCTTGAGCCCCTTGCGGATCGTCGGGTTCCGTTCCTCGCACAAGTACCAGGCGGAGATGAGGAAGAAGATGACGAGACCGATCTTTCCGAGTGCATAGATTCCTTCGAACACAAACAGTCGACCGGATATCGGTTCCATGTCGAGATGCCGGATCAACGGATTCATCGTCACATAATGATGTGCCACGATCATGAGCATCGCGATGAGGCGCAGCAGTTCGACGCTTGAATTTCGTTCCTTCTTCACGTTCCTCGTCCTTCTTCCCACGTGTTTGCCCATGGTTCCTTGTGTCCCCTTGTATTTCCTCGAATGTGCTTGGTTGTAGCGGTAACAGTCTATCAACGATACCGTCGTGTTCGACCATCGAATCCGCAGAACACAAGACTCCCGCGGCCTTACGGCACACGGGAGTCAAGGGTATCGGACGACGGAAGGATGTTGGTTCGCGGACTTCAGTACATGAGCGTCGCGAGGCGGCGGCGTGCGCGTGCGACGCGCTCGTCGCCGGCGTCGGGGATGAGGAAGTATTCGAGCATCCGTTCACGCACCGGTTCGATGTTGTCGCGGTGCGCGGCGGCGAAGTCGAGGAGACGGCCGAACGCGTCATCGATCTGTCCGCCGATCATATCGACGTCGGCGACGGCGAGCTGCGCGTCGACATCGTCCGGATCATCGGCCGCGGCTTTGCGCACGTCGCGCACATCGGCGTTCGCGGAACGCGCGAGCAGCAGCGCCTTCGCGCGTTCGCGGCGCGCGAGGTCATCCGACGGGTCGGCTTCGAGGACCTGCTCGTAGGCGGCCGCCGCGCCCGCGTAATCGCCTTCCTGGGCGAGGCGGTGCGCTTCGGCGTGTGCCGGCGGGACGTGCGGCTCGGCGGGTTGCGCCGCATCCGCACCGCCGTCCTTCGTGCCTTCGATGTACGGTGCGGTCCCCGTCACGCCCGACTGCGCGGCGACCTGCACGAGCTGCGGCAGCACATGCGTCGTGATCTGCTCGAGTTCCTCATCGGTCGGCACACCCTGCAGGATCGGCATCGGACGGCCCGCGATGAGCGCGAAGAGCGCCGGCGCGCCTTGGATGCCGAAGGCCTGCGCGATCGCCGGGTCCTTCGCGACGTCGATGCGTGCGAGCTGCAGCTGCCCGTTCATGCCGTTGACCGCGTCGCCGACCGCCTGTGCCATCGGGAAGCAGCGGTCGTCCGTCTCGACCCACATGAGCAGCACGATCGGGAACGTCGCCGACGATTCGACCATCGCCTGGAAATTGCGTTCCGTCACGTCGATGACGTAGCCGCCGGCCGCGGGAGCGCCGCCCGTCTGCCCCGGTTCCGCCTTCGTCTGGTGCTTGAGCGCCTCGAGGTCGACCGCTCCCGCAAGCGAGATGCCCGGTTTGAAATCCTGTGCCATGATTGATTGCCTCTTTTCGATGGTTGCTCCGCTGCCTGTGCGCGCCGTGCGCCGCTCGCGCCGGTGGCCGCGCTCAGACGGCTTCGACTTTGACGACCTGGCGTTCCGCGCCGACCGCCTGCACTTTCTGCCCCGATTTCTCCGGCGGCACATAGAGCGCGATGACGTTGACGTACGTCGCCTTCATTGTGCTCGTCGCCTTGCCGTCCGCGAAAATCGCACGTTCGGCGTCCGACGCCGGTTGTGATTCGCGTCCTTCGCCCGCCGTGCGCGTCCATACGGAATCGATTTGCGCGACGACGAGGTCGCCGCCGTCCGACGACCGCATGACCTGCATCTGCCCTTCGACGGGCGTGAACGTCTGCTCCTGCGTGCCTTTGTTGCGTTCCATGCCCTGCTGGACCGTCGCCGAAAGCTGCGTGAGGTTGTCGCGGAAATAGTCGGCGTCGAAATCGCCCGCGTACTGGCTCTTCGTACCATGCTGCAGGACGTCGGCGTAGCGTGTCACGGCTTCCTTCGGCGTCATGACGAGGTTCGTGTCGTCCTCATGCCCCATCTGCGAACCGATCGTCGGCACGGTGAACTTCGGCATCTTCGCGCCTTGGAACAGACGTGTGACGCCCCACAGGCGGTAGTTCTCGCGCGCGTCGCCCTGCGTGAACACGAGGAGGCGTTCCGACTGCTGGTCCTCGGTCGTCGTCGTGATCGAGAACACGGCGCGCGGCCATCCGTTGTCGGTCGGGATGACGGTCTGCGTCAGGTCGTCCGGGATCGTCGTCTTCGGGTCGAGGTTGCCGTTCTTCTGCGCGACCTTGAGTTCGCTTGTGCGAATCTCGAGTTCCGGTCCGCTCATCGCCTGCGCAAGGTTCGTGGGATCCTTCGTGTCGTTGCACTCCTTGATCGTCGCGAGCAGGTCCGTTCGGATCTGCCGCTCCTGCGCTTCGGTGAGGTCGGGCGTCGCCGATGCGGCCGATGTCGGCGCTTTGACGGTCGGTACCGTGCCCTCGCATGCGCCGAGCGCGCACGTCATGCCGAGCGCGAGCACGGCCGCGGTCGCTGCGGTCAGTGAACGTCGTTTCATCACTCGTTCTCCTTGGTTGTCGCGTCGTCCGCCGTGTCGACCGTCACCGTGGCCTGCGCCACGTCCGTGTCGGCGTCCGCGGCCGTGTCCTCTGACGTGTCCGTATCTTCCGCACGATCGGTATTCTCGACGACTTCCTCGACGGTGTTCTCGGCAGTGCCGCCGACAGTGTCTGCGTCTTCTGCGGCGCCGTCATCATCGGAGGTTCCCCCGTTGTCCCCGGTGTCCGGCGTCTCGTCCGTATCCGTCCTGACGACGGGGATCGGTCCGGTCTCCTCGACGAGGCGTGCGAAATACGCCTGGAGTTCTTCAGGGGTGATGACCGATGTCGCCTCGTCCGACGACGCATCCGACGACGACGTGCGCGCGGGGCCGTCGTCGGCGTGGCGCGCCTGTTCGGCTACGAGGTTGCGCGACATCGGGTCGACGATCTGCGGACCGTCCTCGCTCTCGGGCGCGGCCGCGCCGGCATGGCGCCCATGTCGGCCGCGCGGCTTGCCATCCGCGGACTTCGGACGTTTGCGCGGTTTGAGACTTGCGAACGTGCCTGCGACAGCGGCCGTGATCGTCGTCGTCTCCTCCTCACGCTCCTTTTTCTCGCGCGGTTTGACGAACTTCGCGAAACGGTTGCGCCGGCTCTCGGGATCCATCGCGAAGACCGACGCGGACAGGACCGCGAGGATCGCGCACAGGCCGCCGCCGAAGTACCACGGCATCGCGAAGTCCGGTACGCTCTGGCGCGTCCAATGCATGCTGATCGTCGCGTCCGACGCGTCGCCGCCGAAATCGATGATCGCGACCTGCGTCGCCTTCGCATCCGAAAGACGCAACGACGCGCTCCCATCCCCGCACGACGTGTCGGCCCACATGTCCGAATCGGCGAACGCGACCTGCTGTGTGGACGCCGACGCGGTGCCCTGTGCCTTCTCCTTGACCGTCGACAGCGTACTCCATGTGTCAAGCCCGGTCACGCGCGTATACGGCTCCCCCGCAAGCCATCCGGACGCGTCCTTCGGGCTCGTGATCGCGATGCACGTCTGCGGCTCCTTCGCCGCGTCCCCCGCGTTCGCATCATCGGTCGCCGTATCGTCCACGGTCGATGCACCGTTCGCTGCGGGCGTGACCGATGCCGCTTCGGCGCGCATGTCGACGAGTGTATCGACAAGGTCGAGGACACCGGGATCGACGATGACATACCGAGTGTCGCCGACGTGCGCGACCGCGGTGATCTCACGGCTCGGTTTCCATATCGTCTGGTTGAGGATGCCGAACACGATGCAGGTCACGGCAAGCAAACCGAAAATCGGCGTCACGATGCCGCGCATGATCTTCGCGTGCCGCGAAGGCACCGGATGTCTGCGCGGCGCACGCGTTTCTTCTTGTTGACCGTCGTTCATCACGTATCCATTCTACAAGCCGTGCCCCTTCACGACTCCTTTACCGTTTCCGCGGATAAATCAGGGAGAGGCGTTACTGTGGTGGCTATGCAACATACTTCTCTAGTAACTACTATCACACGCGCCGCATCGGCCGTCGGCGCGCTCGCTCTATGCGTAAGCATCGCGGCGTGTGGATCGGGGTCGCCGGACGCGTCGTCAAGCGGTTCCGCAACGGCGTCAGCGAACGCGACGGTGCCGAAGCTCGAAGGCGTCAAGGCGAGCGGCACACCTGGCGAGAAGCCGAAGATCGAGTTCAAGAAGGGCCTCAAGATCGAGAACAATAGCGCCGCTGTGCTTCAGGAAGGCAACGGCGAGGCGCTCAAGGGCGGCGACCGCATTTGCGCGCAGCTGACGCAGTACAGCGCGAAATCGGGCGAGGAGGTCGCGACGACGTGGAAGGACAACGTCCCCGACTGCTCGCTCGTCTACAACCCGGACAACGGGGTGACGAACATCGAAAGCGCGACGCTCGAGCAGATCGCGAACACAACGCTCAAAGGCAAGAAACTCAATACGACGATCGGCATCGGCGTCAACGACGGTTCGGGTGACGACAACACATACATGCTCATCATGACGCCCGTCTCGCAGTCGAAGGACTATACGAAGGCCGAAGGCGAGAAGGTCAAGGACGTCCCCGCCGACCTGCCGAAGGTCACGCTTGACGCGAGCGGCAAGCCGTCGATCGACATGAACGGGTACAAGGGGTCGGACAAGCTCGTCGCGCAGACGCTCATCAAGGGCGACGGCCCGAAGATCGACGAGAACACGTACGCGGCCGTCGTCAACTACACCGGTTGGCTGCTCAACGGCAAGCAGTTCGACTCGTCGTGGGACCGCGGCCAGGTCTTCGACGCCGTGCTGGGCAACATGATCAAGGGCTGGCAGGAAGGCCTCGTCGGGCAGACGGTCGGCTCGCAGGTGCTCCTCGTCGTGCCGCCGGACCTCGGATACGGTGACAAGGACAATGGTGAGATCCCGGCGAACTCGACGCTCGTGTTCGTCGTCGACATCCTCGCGAAGTACTGAGTCGACGATCCCCACGAATCACGACGAAAACGGCTGCGGCCACGTCAATCGATGACGTGGCCGCAGCCGTTTTCGTCGTTGGTGACGTCTAGAAGAGACGCAACGCGCCGTCGTCGGCGCCGCGCATGTCGTCGTAGTCGAGGATGAGGCATTCGAACCCACGGTCGGTCGCGAGCGCGCGCGCCTGTGGCGCGATCGTCTGCGCCGCGAATATGCCGCGCACAGGTGCGATGAGCGGATCGCGGTTGAGTAGTTCGCAGTACCGCGTGAGTTGTTCGACGCCGTCGATGCCGCCGTGTCGTTTGATTTCGATCGCGACGTGCGTGCCTTCGGCGTCGACGGCCATGATGTCGACGGGGCCTATCGCCGTCGGGTATTCGCGGCGCACGAGTTTCGCGCCTGCGCCGATGCGTTCGATCTGTTCGGCGAGGCAGCGTTGCAGATGGTCTTCGACGCCGTCCTTCGTCAATCCCGGATCCTCGCCGAGGTCGTACGTGTCGTCGGCGTGGATGTGTTGGAGGGTCACTTCGAGTACATCGTCCGATTTCGTCGAACACGCGCGGATGACTTTCTCAGGTGTCCCCGTCGTCACGTCGTCGTCGGCGTGTTCGGGTGTGATGTCCTTGATCGTGCACGGCGCCGCCATCCAGTTGAGCGGTTTGTATGAGCCGAGTTCGGAGAAGATGAGCAGACTGTTGTCCGCTTTGATGAGCAGGACGCGGCGCGCAAGCGGCAGCGTCGCCTGCAGACGTCCCGTGTACCGCGCGCTGCAGTCGGCAACAATGATTCGCATGGGGCACCACGATACCGCGTGGCGCGCGTTCGCACAACGTGCGCGTGCGCGGCGACGCATATGGCTGCGCCCTCCACGTGTGTGCGTGGAGGGCGCAGCCATATGTCATGTCGACGTGAGCGTCACTGGATGCCGGTTTCGTCGATCGGTTGGTTCGCCATCGTGCGGCCGTGTTCGACGACGACGGTCAGCTTGTTCGAATCGAACGAGATGAATCCGTCGGTCACTTCGAACGAATGCTTCGTGCCGTCGGGTTCGGTGATGACGAGCGGACCTTCCTGGATGACGGAGAGGACGGGCTCATGCCCGGGCAGGATGCCCATGCCGCCCGCATAGGCGGGGACGAGCACGGACTTCGCCGTTCCGCTCCAAACCGGATGGTCAGCGGAGACGATATTCACGTCCATCGTCGCGCCGGCCATGATCACTCACCGTATTCCTTCTGCATCTTGTGCCACTTCTTCTCGAGGTCGTCGATGCCGCCGATGCCCGAGAACGCCTGTTCCGGCACGTTGTCGTAGACGCCGTCGCAGATGCGCGTGAACGCCTCGATCGTCTCCTCCGCGGGCACATAGGAGCCCGGGACGCCGGTGAACTTCTCGGCGACGTAGAAGTTCTGGCCGAGGAACTGCTCGATCTTGCGCGCGCGGTTGACGATCATCTTGTCCTCTTCGCCGAGCTCGTCGATGCCGATGAGGGCGATGATGTCCTGCAGTTCCTTGTTGCGCTGCAGAATCGCCTTGACGCGGTTCGCGCAGTCGTAGTGAGCCTGGCCGACGTAGCGCGGGTCGAGGATGCGGGAGGTCGAGGACAGCGGGTCGACGGCCGGGTAGATGCCCTTCGACGCGATGTCGCGCGAGAGCTCGGTCGTCGCGTCGAGGTGGGCGAACGTCGTCGCCGGCGCCGGGTCGGTGTAGTCGTCGGCGGGGACGTAGATCGCCTGCAGCGACGTGATCGAATGGCCGCGCGTCGACGTGATGCGCTCCTGGAGGGAGCCCATCTCGTCGGCGAGGTTCGGCTGGTAACCGACCGCGGACGGCATGCGGCCGAGCAGCGTCGAGACCTCGGAGCCCGCCTGCGTGAAACGGAAGATGTTGTCGATGAACAGCAGCACGTCCTGATTCTCGACGTCGCGGAAATACTCCGCCATCGTCAGCGCCGTCAGCGGGACGCGCAGACGCGTGCCCGGCTGCTCGTCCATCTGGCCGAAGACGAGCGCGGTCTTCTCGAGCACGCCGGCCTCGTCCATCTCGCCGATGAGGTCGTTGCCCTCACGGGTGCGTTCGCCGACGCCGGCGAACACGGAGACGCCGCCGTGGTTCTGCGCCACGCGCTGGATCATCTCCTGGATGAGGACGGTCTTGCCGACGCCCGCGCCGCCGAACAGGCCGATCTTGCCGCCCTGCACGTACGGGGTGAGCAGATCGATGACCTTGATGCCCGTCTCGAACATCTGCGTCTTCGATTCGAGCTGGTCGAAGGCCGGCGGGTTGCGGTGGATCGGCCAACGCTCCTTGATGACGATCTTCTCGCCCGGCTTCTTGTTGAGGATGTTGCCGGCGACGTCGAAGACATGGCCCTTCGTCACATCGCCGACCGGCACCTCGATCGGGCCGCCGGTGTCACGCACCTCGGCGCCGCGCACGAGGCCGTCGGTCGACTTGAGCGCGACGCAACGGGCCGTCGAATCGCCGAGATGCTGTTCGACCTCAAGGGTGATGACGACGTCGTTGACCTCGCCCTCCTCCTGCTGACCCATCTGCTTGATCTCGACCGTAAGCGCGTTGTAGATGTCCGGCATGTGGCCGACAGGGAACTCAACGTCGATGACCGATCCCTGAATACGCGTCACATGACCGACGATTGGCTCCGCGGCTTGCGCGGCGGCCGCTGTGGTCTGTTTCTCAGCCATTTCGCGTTCCTACTCTTCCTTCTTGTTCAATGCATCGGCGCTGCCGATGATTTCGGTAAGTTCCTGGGTGATCGATGCCTGGCGCGATGCGTTGAGCTTGCGGGTCAGGTCGTTAATCAGTTCGCGTGCGTTCTCCGTCGCCGTGTGCATCGCGTTCTGCCGGCACGCGACCTCGGATGCGGCCGCTTCGAGCAGGCATTCGTGGATGCGCGAACGCACGTACTTCGGCAGCACCGCGTCGAGGACCTCGTCGAGGCTCGGTTCGAACGAGTACAGCGGCATCGCCGTCGTCGCCGTCGGATCGGGGTGCTTCGCGCCCTCGTCCTTGATGATCTCGACCGGCAGCATGCGCAGCACGCGCACCTTCTGCACGACCATGTTGATGAACTCGGTGTAGACGATGTACAGCTCGGAGACGCCACCTTGGTCGGCGGGACGCATATACGCGTCGAGCAGCGCACGGGAGATCGCGTCGGCGACTTCGACGCCAGGCCTCTCGGTATCGCCTTCCCACGTCTGTGCGAGCGGACGGTTGCGGTACTTGTAGTACGAAACACCGCGGCGACCATAGACGAACAGCTCCGGCTCCTTGCCGTCCGCGTCGAGACGCGACAGCAGATCCTCGGTTTCGCGGATGATCGATGAAGTGTACGCTCCGGCCATGCCACGGTCCGCCGTCAGCGAGAGGACGGCGACGCGCGGGTTGTCGTCCTCCTTGCTGACGATCGGATGTGAGATATGGGAGTGGGATACCAGTGTCTGGACGGCATCGAAAATCGCATCAGTGTATGGCTTCGCGTTGAGCGCGACCTCACGGGCCTGCGCGATATGCGAAGCCGCGATCATCTCCTGGGCGTTGAAGATCTTCTCCAACGAACCCGTGGAGGCGATCCTGCCCTTCAATGCGAGTTGCGATCCCATAGGTTACTTCTTTTCCTGCTTCGTGGCGTCCTTGGCCTTGCGGCTCTGTGCCTTGATCTGCTCCTGGTCGACCGGGGTCACGTCCTTCGGCGCCGGCTTGTGATCGACGAGCGGCTTGCCGGCCTTCGTCACATACGTCTCGCGGTAGGCGTCCACGGCCTTGTCAAGCGCCGCTTCGGTCTCCGGCGTGAAATCGCCGGTGTCGCGAATCGTCTTGAGGATGTCGGTGTTGCTGTCGAGGTATTCGAGCATGCCCTTTTCGAACGGCAGCACGTCGACGACCTCAAGGTCGTCGAGCTTGCCGTGCGTGCCCGCCCACACCGAGACGACTTCCTGCTCCATCGAGAACGGCGAGAACTGCGGCTGCTTGAGCAGCTCGGTCAGGCGCGCGCCACGGTTGAGCTGGGACTTCGAGGCGGCGTCCAGATCGGACGCGAACATCGCGAAGGATTCGAGCGAACGGTAGCGTGCGAGCGAGATCTTCAGCGTGCCGGAGACCTTCTTGAGCGCCTTCGTCTGCGCGGCGCCGCCGACGCGGGACACCGAGATGCCGACATCGACCGCCGGGCGCTGGCCTGCGTTGAAGAGGTCGGACTGCAGGAAGATCTGTCCGTCGGTGATCGAAATCACGTTCGTCGGAATGTACGCGGAGACGTCGTTCGCCTTCGTCTCGACGATCGGCAGGCCAGTCATCGAACCGCCGCCCAGATCGTCGGAGACGCGTGCGCAACGTTCGAGCAGACGGGAATGGAGGTAGAAGACGTCGCCAGGGTACGCCTCACGCCCCGGCGGGCGGCGCAGCAGCAGCGAGATCGAACGGTACGCCTCGGCCTGCTTCGACAGGTCGTCGAAGACGATGAGCACGTCCTTGCCGTGGTACATCCAATGCTGGCCGATCGCCGAGCCGGTGTACGGGGCGATGTACTTGAAGCCCGCGGAATCGGACGCCGGGGACGCGACAATCGTCGTGTACTCCATCGCGCCGGCCTCTTCGAGGCTCTGCTTGACGGCCGCAATCGTCGAACCCTTCTGGCCGATGGCCACATAGATGCAGCGCACCTGCTTCTTCGGATCGCCGGACTCCCAGTTCGACTTCTGGTTGATGATCGTGTCGATCGCGATGGCCGTCTTGCCGGTCTGGCGGTCGCCGATGATGAGCTGGCGCTGACCGCGGCCGATCGGCGTCATCGCGTCGATCGCCTTGAGGCCCGTCGACATCGGCTCGTCGACCGGGTGGCGGTGCATGACGTCCGGCGCCTGCGCTTCGAGGATGCGGCGCCCTTCGTTCTTGATCTCGCCGAGGCCGTCGATCGGGTTGCCCAGTGGGTCCACGACGCGGCCGAGGAATCCATCTCCGACCGGGACGGAAAGGACCTCACCGGTGCGGCGGACTTCCTGGCCTTCCTCGATGCCGACGAAATCGCCAAGGATAACCACGCCGATCTCGCGCGCGTCAAGGTTGAACGCGAGACCGAGCGTGCCGTCCTCGAACGTCAGCAGCTCATTGGCCATGCAACCAGGCAGTCCCGTCACATGCGCAATGCCGTCGCCGGCCGTCGCGACGTGGCCCACTTCCTGGGTCGGCGTCTCCGACGGCGTGTACGCCTCGACGAAGTCATCGAGCGCCTTGCGTATCGTGGCGGGATCAATGGTCAGTTCTGCCATGATCACTCCTTATTGTTGTGTATACATTCGTGTGGGTCCGCCGTGCGGACCTGTGGGATGCGGGAATCAGCCCACATCACTCGGCCGTGCCGACCTTCACCTTGCGTTTGAGCGTCTGCAGCTGTGCGACGACTGTGTTGTCGGTCACCTCGTGGCCGACCTGCACGCGCATGCCGCCGATGACGTTCCTGTCCACGACGAGGTGGATGTGGACCGGGCGGCCGACTTTCTTCGTGTAGATCTTCGTGAGGCGTTCGATCTGCGCATCCGTCAACGGGGCCGCAGTCGTCACCGTGACCATCGATTCCCCCATATGGCGGGAGAACTTGTTGATGAGCCACTGGATCGTCTCGAGATAACGGCGGTTGCGCGGGTTGCGCGTGCTGTGTTCGGCGAGGCGCACGGTGATGCGGTCGAAACCGGCGCCGTCGATGAGGGCGTGCAGCAGGTCGTAGCGCGCCTCGATCGGTCCGTCGTCGTCGGAAAGGTCCGCGCGCACGACGGGCAGGTTGAGCAGGGCCGACTGCAGCTTCGCGAGTTCGATCGACACCTGCAGCGTCTTGCCGTCCTTGTCCGCCTGATACATCATCGCATCCACCGCGAAGTCCTCCACGGCGTTGTCGATGTCATGGGCGCGACTCCAGCTGCGGCCGACGAGATCGGTGAGGATCTCCATCGTCATGTCCAGGACCTTGCCGCCGAACAGCTCGTTGAGCAGCCGGACCTTGTCCTCGGTCGGGCGGCCCGGATCGGTCAGCGCGCGCTGCAGACGCGGGTTCTTGTCGAGCACGAACGTGATCGTGAACAGTTCGTTGCCGATCTCCCACGCGTCGTCGCCCGACGCGCTGAGCCGCTTGGCGAACGAGTCACGCGATTCGCGGTCGGCCACTCGTGATGCTTCTCCTTGCACCTGTCACCTCCCTCCTTGCAGATACGTGCTACTTGTTGTCTTCGGACTGTTCCAGATCGGCGATCATCTTGTCGAGCATGTCCGACTGGACCGTCGGATCCTGAAGCTGCGTCTGCAGGATCTTGCCGGCGAGCGACGTGGCAAGCGTGCCGACTTCGCCCTTGAGGCTCACCATCGCCTTCTGCTGCTGCGATTCGAGCGAGCGTTCGGCGTTGGCGGTGATCTGCGCGGCTTCGGTCTCGGCGCGCGAACGCGCGTCGGCGATGATGTGCGACGCCTCGGCGCGGGCGTCGTCGCGGATCTTCGACGCCTCGACGCGCGCGGTGCTCAGCTGCGCCTGATACTTCTTCTTGGCTTCCTCGGCGTCTTTCTGGGCCTGTTCCGCCTTGGCGAGGCCACCCTCGATCTTGGCGGCGCGCTCATCGAATATGGACTGGAACTTCGGCAGGAAGAACTTGTAGAAGAACGCGGCCACGATGACCAGAATGATCAACGACCAGACGATGTCATAGGTCTCCGGCAGGAACAGCCTGATGCCGTCATTTGCTGCCATATCCATGATTCGTTCTCCTCCTTTCATGTCCTCTCGTGATTCGGTGTGCTGTGCAAACCCGGATCACTGGAAGATGAACGCCGCGACGAAGCCGAGGAGCGCGAGGACCTCGACGAACGCCAGACCCAGGAACATCAGCGTCTGCAGACGGCCACCCAGTTCGGGCTGACGTGCGGTGCTCTCGATCGTCTTGCCAATCAGGATGCCCAGACCGATGCCGGGTCCGATGGCGGCAAGACCGTAGCCGACGACGTTCAGGTTGCCCGCAACCTCAGCGAGGGTAACGATATCCATGGTTGTTTCCTTTCTGGTTCATTGCTTGATGCAACAAAATCATGCCGGCGGTCAGTCGATCTCCGGATAGCTCATATTGATGTACGCGGTCGTCAGGATCGCGAAGATGTAGGCCTGCAGGCAGCTCACCAACACCTCGAACAGGTACATGAACATGCCGGCGGCGAAGGTCACGACGCCGAAGGGCATCATCACCTTGTTCACGACGTCGATGAGGAAGTACTGCGTCGCCGAAAGGCACAGCGCGAGGATGAGATGGCCGGAGACCATGTTCGCGAAGAGTCGGATCGTCAGCGAGAACGGACGGATGACGAGCAGCTCGAGCAGCTGGATCGGCGAAAGCAGGATGTAGATCGGCCACGGGACGCCCTTCGGGAACAGCTCGTCGCGCAGGAAGTGGCCGAGGCCCTTCTCGCGGATGCCGGCGATCCAGTACTGGAAGAAGCACCACATCGCGAACACGAGCGGCAACGTGATCGTCGCGCTCGCCGCGATGTTCATGCCCGGCACCTCGCCGCACAGATTGAAGACGAGCAGCGTGAGGAACACGGTCGTGATCATCGGCACATAGCGCTTGCCGCGCGCCTCGCCCATGACCTGGTAGACGATGTCCGTCTTCGTGAAGTTGACGATCCATTCGACGGCGCTCTGCCAACGGCCGGGCACGAGCTTCGCGCGCGCAGCCGTGACGCCCAGCACGACCATGAGGATGATCGTCGCGAGGATGCGCACGAGGATGATGCGGTTGATCGCGAACGGAGTGCCCTGGAACAGGATCTCCGGAGGAAGGAAATCGTCGATGCTCGGCATATGCATCGACGACTCTGCGAGCGTGACGGCGCCTGCGGCGAATGCATCAACCATTCATGCCTCCTGATGTTACGAATTGTCTGATGACAGTGTAATCCGACTGATGTCCACTACGTACCGTGCATGTGACGGCGAGATTACCCCACCGGCGACGTTGCGCCGATGTGCCGACGTCGGGTTCAGCAGCGCGCGAACATGCGCGTCATGCGCTATCGCGCGCGCTCTGCGGCGTTCTCTCTCCTCGTCTTCCTCATGCGCCGGTGCCCATGTGCCGGGGTGGTGACCGCCTCGGCGCCGTGAAGCGTATTCGGACCTTTCTTTCCACTGACGGCGATTATTGGCCTGATAGTGGACATCGACGATTCGCGCGCCGTCACGGCCCCTTCGCGTCGGAACGCCGCCATTTCATAGGGTTTGCGCGGTCGGAGTCCCCCGGCCTCCGGCGCGGCGACACGCGGGGGCCCGATCTGTATCGCACATCACACACAATCCGCATCGCGCATCACGACGGCGCCGCATGCCACGGAATCCGGCTGCGCGCGCCGGGCCGCGACAGCTCAGCCGCGTGGGACGATGAGGCCGTAGCCGTCGTCGAGGAACGGCCGGAAGCCGTCCTCGCGCGGCGGGCATGGGGCGTGGCGCACGACGTGGTCGGTGCCGGGGCGGCGCTGCGCGCGCAGCTGCGGCACCTCGGTCAGGTCGTACGGCGTCATCTGGTAGACCCAGTTGAGCCAGTTGCGCCACAGCAGGTTCGCGTGCGCGCGCCACGAGAACAGCGGCTCGATCGACGGGTCGTCATTCGGGAAATAGTTCGTCGGGAACGGCACGTTGTCGAGGCCGCGGTCCATGTCGCGGCGGTACTCCTCGGCGAGCGTGTATTTGCCGTATTCCCAATGCCCAAGCGCGAAGACCTCGGAGAAATCACGTGTCGCGATGAGCCCCGGCCCGGAACGCGGACCCCACGTGAGCACCTGGAGGTCCGCGTTCGCGGCGACATCCTCCTCGCTCACGCCCGCGACGCGCGAATGCGGCTGCAGCGCGATCTCATCGAACCCGTTCGTCAGGAAGCAGTATTCATCCTGCAGATACTGCGGGAACACACCGAAGACCTTCTCGGGAAGGTCGATCTTGCGCACACCATAGCGGTGGTTGAGCGCGCCCATCGCGCCCCAGCACAGATACATCGTCGAGAACACATGGCTCGCGGCCCAATCGAGGACGCGGCGGAACTCATCCCAATAATCGACCTCTTCGAACGGCAGATGCTCGACGGGGGCACCCGTCACGATGAGACCGTCGTAATAATTGTCCGCGAACGACTCCGGCGGTTCGTAGAACTTGACGAGATGGTCGGCGCTCACATGCGTCGACTCATGCGTGCCCGTCTTCATGAAATCGATGTCGACCTGCAGCGGCGATTTCGAGATGAGACGTAGCAGCTGCGTCTCGGTCTCGATCTTCTTCGGCATCAGATTGAGGATGACCATCTTAAGCGGACGGACGCGCTGACGCTCCGCCTCCGGCTTCTCAAGCGCGAAGATGCGCTCGGAGTCGAGGATGTCACGCGCCGGAAGACCTGCGGGAATTTTGATAGGCATGGTCTCATTATGCGCGCGCGACCTGCCAACGGACGCGTCCGCACGGCGTGCGCGACCGCGATGCGGAATCGGAGATATGCGGACTACAATGCGACACGCCGAAGATTGACATCGCGAATCACACGAGTATATTGGTGAGAGCTGTTGCAAAACAGCCGGCGCGGGGTGGAGCAGCTCGGTAGCTCGCTGGGCTCATAACCCAGAGGTCCATGGTTCAAATCCATGCCCCGCTACTGACAAGACCGGAAATCATTGGATTTCCGGTCTTTTTTGCATTCCTCCCCCTCCCCCTCTATGCGCGCGTGTGCGCTAGCAAAACGAAGCGCTCAGCGAACACTTCCGTCCCGTAGCTGAATCACTGGAGATGCACGGCTCCCGGTGCGTATATTGAAGGCACGATTGGCTATATAACAACAAGGAGGTCATATGGCTGAGGCAACAAACACGGCACCGCTCGCAGGCATCAAGGTCATCGACTGGACGCAGGTGCAGTCCGGTCCGTCGTGCACGCAGATCCTCGCATGGCTCGGCGCGGAAGTCATCAAGCTCGAAAAGGTCCATGGCGGCGATCCGACGCGTAACGAGATGAACGACGTCGACGGCTCGTACTCGCTGTACTTCCTGCAGCTCAACGCGAACAAGAAGTCGATCACGCTCGACATGAAGGATCCGGAAGGCAAGAAAATCCTCACCGACCTGCTCAAGGACGCGGACGTCTTCGTCGAGAACATCGGCCCTGGCGACGTCGAGAAGCTCGGCTTCGGCTGGGACGAGGTCCACAAGATCAACCCGAAGCTCATCATGGCCTCCCTCAAGGGCTTCAACCAGGGCAGCCGCTTCGAGCACGTCAAGGCCTTCGAACCCGTCGCGCAGTGCGCGGGCGGCGCGGCCTCGACGACCGGCTGGTGGGAAGGCGACAAGAACATCCCGACCCAGTCCGGCGCGGCCCTCGGTGATTCGAACACCGGCATGCATCTGACGATCGCGATCCTCACTGCGCTGCTGCAGCGCGAACGCACCGGCGAAGGCGTCTTCGTCTACCAGTCGATGCAGAACGCGGTCCTCAACCTGTGCCGCATCAAGCTGCGTGACCAGCTCATCCTCGATCACCTGCACCAGCTGTCGTACTACGACTGCTATCCGGGCTACAAGTTCGGCAAGGCGATCCCGCGCGCCGCGAACGCCGAGGGCGGCCTCGTGCTGGGCTGGTGCTACCGCGCGAAGGGTTGGGAGACCGACCCGAACGCGTACGTGTACATCGTCATCCAGCAGTCGCAGAAGGGCTTCGAGAACTTCTGCAACGCGATGGGCTTCCAGGATTGGCTCACCGACCCGAAGTTCAGCACGCCGAACGCGCGCGACGAGCACAAGCAGGAAGTGTACAAGCGCGTCGAGGAATACACGATGCAGTACGACAAGTACACGCTGACGAAGGAGCTCGGCGCGAAGGGCGTTCCGGTCGGCCCGGTGCTCGACTGGAACGAACTCGAGAACGACCCCGACCTCAACGAGGACGGCACGCTCATCACGATCGACCAGGGCGACGCCCGTGGCAAGTTCAAGACGATCGGCCTTCCATTCACAATGAGCAACTACGCGCCTGACTACCAGCGCGCGCCGAAGCTCGGTGAGAACAACGAGGAGATCCTGTCCGCACTCGGCTACACCGAGGACCAGATCAAGGAACTCGCGGCGAAGGGCGTCATCGGATCGAACGACGGAGTCAAGGCGGATCTGACGGCAGCGGCACCTGAAGCGGAAGCCTGAACGCGTCTGTCATCGATCGGTATCGGCGTGGTTCGCGCCGATACCGATCGATGACAGACCCTGACGTGGGGCAGTGAAGACATCATCGTCTTCACTGCCCCACGTCGTTGTGTATGCGATCTCCATCTACTTCTCCGCAGCACGGTACGCTCACAGTCGTTCCAGCGTACCGTCGCGCGTATCACACACGCAGCGCGGTACGCTCAGGGGCACGTCAGTGTACCGCACTGCAGACGAAAAAAGGGGGGGAACCCACTTGAGGTGGGTTCCCCCTTTTGTGCATGTGCCGCATTACTTATATGCGCACGTTAGCGCATCAGTGGCGCGGCGTGGTGCATCAGTGGACGCACAGCGGCACAAGCCAGATCCACAGCAGGCACGTGACAGCGAAGACGACGGTCGAGACCGCGGTCGTCGATGCGCCTTCCTTGACGTAGATGTTGTAACGGCTCGAGATGATGATGCCGGAGAACGCCGGCGGAAGCGCGACGGCCATGACGAGCATCGAGAGCTTGTTGACATCGCCGCCCATGCCACACAGCAAGCCGACGCCGAGGAACGCGGCAGGTGTCAGGATAAGGCGGTAGAACGTGTTCCAGATCGTCTCCCAGCCAAGCGAGAACTTGACGGTCGACAGCGCGAGGCCTGCGGCGAGCACGGCGACGCCGGAGTTGGCCTTCGCGATGAGGTCGAAGGTCGGGGCGACCTGTTCAGGCACGCGCACGCCGATGAGCACAAGCACGATCGCGAGGAGCGGGGCCCAGCAGACCGGCTGCTTCAGCGCGTTGACAAGCGCGGCGAGGTTGCTGTTCTTCTTCTTGCCCATGTTCGAGGAGTTCGAAACCATGACCTCGGCGTTCTTGTCCTTCGAGGCGTCCTTCGACGGGTCGACGGCGACGTCGGCCTTCGGGGCCTTGACGGTGACTTCGCCCTTCGCGGTCGTTGTCGCGGCGGCGGACAGCTTCGCGCGGTCCTTCGCCTGGCCGAGGTTGATCAGATACATGCCGATCGGGATCGTCACCGCATTGACGACGATCGAGATGATCGCGATGACGAGGTTCGTACTCACGGTGTCGCCATAGATGGGATCAAGCACGGCGAAGCCGAGGAAACCGATCGTCGGGGAACCGGCGATCAACGCGCACACGGCCGCTTCCTGGATGCTGTGCTTGAACATGAGGCGGCACAGGTAATAGCTGAGCATGAACATGACGATGATGCCTACGAATCCGAGGATCGTGAGCGTCGTGTCCTGAGCGAGCTCCTCACGGGTCGCCTTGACGATGGAGATGAACAATGCGGCTGGCAGCGCGATGTTAAGCACGACCTTGTTGAGGCCCTGCCGCTGGTCATCGTCGAAATAGCTGAGCTTGCCGCAGACATATCCCAACGCCATGATGACGATGATCGGGATGATGTCGTTAACGAGAATCTGTACCATGATAACACTTTCTTCTCTTCAGTGGCGGATGCCGAAGGCAAGGGGCGCTGCGGCCGTGGCATCATTGCGGCCGTCCGCGCCCCATGTGCCCCGTGTCAGGCATCGATCACATATGTGCGCCCTCGATGTATGGGTCTGCGGTCACCTCGGAGGTCGCGAGCGGACCCACGACCGGCTTCGGATTGAGGTTGCTGATGTGGCCGGATTCCTTGCCGGCGTAGTCGGCGAGCTGCACGTGCACGAAGCTCGGCTTGCCGGAGGCGATTGCCTCGCCGACCATCTGCTCGACCTCGTCCGGCGTCGTGGCGTAGTAGCCGGTGCCGCCGAAGGCCTCGATCATCTTCTCGTAATGCGCCTCATAGGTCAGCGTGAGCGGCGACGGATCGCCGTCCTTGCCGAGGTTCTCGAAATCGCCACGGTAGATGCCGCCGTTGTTGAGCACGACGAACGTGATCGGCAGGTTGTAGCGGCATGCCACTTCGACCTCCATGCCATCGAATCCGAAACCGGAGTCGCCGCCGATGTACAGCACCTTCTTGCCGGTCGCGACGGCCGCGCCGATCGAATAGCCGACCGCGCAGCCCATGACACCCCACGTGCCGCAGTCGAGGCGGTGGCGCGGCTCGTAGATGTCGATGATGTTACGGCAATCATCGAGCGTGTTCGCGCCTTCGTTGGTGAGGATCACGTCCTTGTTCTCGTCGTAGACCTTCTTGATCGCGCCGAGCGCGTCGTAATGGCCCATCGGCACCTTGCCCGAGTTGATGCGCGCGGCGAACTTCTCGTCGTTCTTCTTGGAGTCGTCCTGGATGGCGCCGAGCCACTCGGAGGAAGCCTTGAACGGCGTCTTGTCAAGGCCGGCGTTGAGCATCGTCATCGCGGACTTGATGTCGCCGACGATCGGGCACGCGATCGGGCGTGCGTTCTCGATCTCGTTCGGGTCGATCTCGATCTGGATGAACTTGACGTTCGGGTTCCATTCCTTGCCCTCGCCGAAGTTGAGCATCCAGTTGAGGCGCGCGCCGACGAGCAGCACGACGTCGGCGGTGCGCAGCGCCAGGCCACGGGCGCTTGCAGTGCAGTGCGGATCGTCGTCAGGGATGACGCCCTTCGCCATCGACATCGGCTGGAACGGAATGTCGGTCTTCGAGACGAACTCCCGCAGCTCATCCTCGGCCTGTGCGAGCGCCGCGCCCTTGCCCACGACCATGAGCGGGTTCTTGGCTTCGCCGAGGAGCTTGAGGGCCTCGTCGATCGACGCCTGTGCCGGCGGCATCGACGGGACGGGATTGTTCGCGGTCCACAGCGCGGCGTCGGCTGCGCCCTTGTCCATCGTCTGCGCGACGGCGTCGTCGGGGAAATCGATGTACACGGCGCCCGGGCGGCCCGAGCATGCGATGTGCATCGCGCGGGCGACGGCGAGCGGTATGTCCTCAATCTTGTCGATGCGGAACGATTCCTTGCAGAACGCCTTCGCATAGTTCATCTGGTCGAGGCCTTCGTATTCGCCTTCATGCATGTCCACGACGTGGCGCGTCGACGAACCGCCGATCATGATGACCGGATACCCGTTCTCGGTGGCTTCGAGCAGCGCCGCGAGCCCGTTGAGGAACCCAGGGGCGGACACGGTCAGCGCGACCGCGGGGCGTCCCGTCAGGAACCCTTCCGCGGCGGCCGCGTTCACGGCGTCCTCCTCGTGGCGCATGCCGATGTACCTCATGCCCATGCCTTGGGCGATACGTGCGAAGTCGGTGACCGGAATGCCGACGACACCATACATGTTCTTGATGCCGTTCTTCATGAGCGCCTCAGCGAGATAGTGAGGCGAATCGGTCAGGTTCTGCGCCGGCGTGGCCGCAGCCGGAGTTGTTGAATCCGTCATAACTTCCTCCATTTCGAAATACTGTCACAACCGATTCTAAGGGAGCTCGTCTCATATATTGAGAAGGAATGCGCTCAGCGTATTTCCTTCCGATCAGCCGCCGCTGCCGCTATCAGCAGATCCGCGATGCGTGTCGTGCCGTTCGCCGCGCCGCTGTCCGACGATGTGCCTCCACTGTTCGCTTTCGCGGTGTGCGGCCTGATGCGCCGTCGACGCGACCTGTTCGATCGCCGAGCCGGCGGCGACGGCGAAGTCGATGAACCCGGCGTTCCCCTCGCTCTCGTCGAGCAGCGCGCTTTCATGCATGCCGTGGAAGAACTGTTTCCATCCGGAACGCGCGAGGATGTCGATGCCCGCGCCGTAGATGCCCACCGGGTACCCGAACATGAAGGCGACGCAGACACCGATCGCGAGGAACGGGGCGGCCGCCCATCCGAATATCTCGCATCCGAGGAGGAACGCCGACAACGGGCAGCGGTTGAACGCCGCGAGGAAACACACCGAACCGACCGCAGCGCCGAACAGCGCGTCTCCCCCCGTCATCGCGAACGACGCCGAACCGATCATGCCGCCTATGCACAGCGAGGGCATGATCTCGCCGCCTTTGAACCAGAACCCGAGGCATATGACCGTCAGCAGCATCTTGACGGCGAACGCGAACGACACATCGGGCGTCGTGAGCACGTCGTTGAGGAGCGCGCCACCCGAACCGGTGTACCTCACCCATCCGCACGCCGTGACGAGCACGGCGACGAGCAGGCCACCGACGACGACCCACAGATAGTAGTTGCGCCGTATACGTGCCGTGACGCCCTGCACGAGGCGGATCGCGACGGCGAAGAGGCTGCCGAAGAGCGCGGCGGCGACGCCGATGACGACGCACATGCCGATGTTGTGCCATGTCACTTGCGGTATCGCAACCTTCGTGATGACGTCGCCTATGCCGAAATGGTTCGCGACGACGAATCCGGCGAAACATGCGACGAGCATCGAACACACATAGCGCAATCCGGCGAATCGCATGAGTTCGAGGACGAGCATGCATGCGCCGAGCGGCGCGAAGAACAGCGCGGAGAACGTCGCGGCCATGCCCGTCGCGGCGACGTACAGGTGCATGTCCTGCGTGTCGTCGTGGTGCGGACGGCGCACGACGTTGTGGAGCCGGAACGGCCGGGCGATCGTCGTGCCAAGGCTCGCGCCCATCTGCATCGCGCCCGCCTCCTTGCCGACCGACCCACCGGCGAATATCGTCATCGCGTTCGCGATGAGGATGCCCGGCGCAAGCAGTCCGCTGATGAGGTGGCCGTTGCGCATCCGTTCGATGACAGCGTCGGTCGTCAGGTTGAGCGGCAGTTTCCACCACTTGTACAGCAGCAGTTGCACGACGCCGACAACCGGCAGGAGCCAGATGAGCCATGTCGCCTGTTCGAAGACATGTCGCGCGCCATCGACGACGAGGCACAGCAGGATCGACCCGAAACCGCACAACACACCGCATACGGCCGCGTAGACGAGATGCATCGCCGCCTGTCGGACATTGAACCTCAGGACGAGCCTCGGTGGGACCGGAGGCTGCGCGTTCCCGGTCGGCTGTGGCTGTGTGCGTCCAGTGCTGCTCACGCTGCTCCCTCGGTTGCCCATTCGGTCCGCGTATGCCGATCGGCGCGGATACCGGCATATGGGGATACGGATATCGATATACCGGTATCCTAACGCCGCCGGCCGCGCCGATGGCGCCATTCCATCCGACAGCGTGCGCCGCTTGCGCAATGGGTGGCACGATGCTAGTGTGCCGCCCATTGCGCCGCACAGCACGTCACACCGCCGTGGCACCGTTGTCGTACATGTCCTCCGGGTGCATCGCGGCACGCCGCAGACGGATGGCGATGATCGCGGCCGCCGCGCAGATGATGCACGACAATGTGAACGGCAGCGCGGCGCTGATTCCCGTCTTCGCGAGCGGGGCTGGCACCGCGCCCGTCGGCTCGGGCGCGCGTGGCGTCTCGGTCCGCTTCGTGTCCGTCTGCTGCGGCGGCACGTCGGGCTCCTCCGTCACATGCACGCGTTCGAGCGCATCCTCGTACGAGCTCGCGGCAGCCGCGACGCGGTCGTCACCGTCGAAACTCCAGACGAACACATACCATCCCGGTTCGTCGGCGGTGATCTGGACCGCGTCACCATGCGCATCCTGCGCCCCGCCGCCGACAGTGAACTCACCGTTCACGGCCGGGTAGTCCCATGTGCCGATGATGCGGTGATGCGCGCCCTCGTACGGTTGCGCGTCGCCTTCAGGACGATACGCCGCGTCATCGCCGCGCGCATCGCCGCCCGCCCACCACACTGTCACTTGGGCGTGCCGTTTGTCGGCGCCGACGCCGTCAAGTTCGTCGCCTGTCCATGTGCCGTGGTCGTCGGGGAAACCGGACACACGGATCGTGTCGGCGATCGTCGCGCCGACGTGCACGGTGTGCTTGTGCACACGTGAGGACACGTCGACGACGCCGCGCGTCACATTGGTTTCCTGTCCGTCGATGACATCGGTCACGATGTCCCGTTCGAGGTAGTCTCCCATCGCCCCACGCTGCCGTCCGCGCCGCGCCGCCCATAGCCATGTGCCGAACCCGCCCGATGATGGCGTCGTGTATTCGCCACCGTCCGCCGTGCGCGCGACGGCCGTCTGCTCGACACCTGGGGTATCGAACGTGAGGGTCGCCGTCGCGGCCGGCTCACGCCCGAATTCCTCTGCGACGCGTTCGACGACAGTGTCCGCCGTATCGTCGTCACGCCGTTCGATGCGCAGCCCGAGCATGTCCGTGGTGAGGCCGTCGAAATACCAGCCGTCGACGGTGAGCGCCTCGCCTTGAGGCCATACGTTGTCGTCTCCGGCGACGTCGACGGTGACCGCGTCGGTCACAGGTGAGCCGGCGTCGAGGATGCGCGGCGTCGTGACGGTGCGGATCGTCGGCGCGAACGTCTGTTTCGTTTCGAATCTGAGTGTGTCGAACGCGGCGGCCTGGCCACCGCCGACGCGCACGAGGCGCTGTGTGGATGTGATGACGTCCACCGAGGGGACGGTCGCCGCACCTTCGACGCGCACATCACCGTCCCCTGTCGCCATCCACGGGATGACGGCCGCGTCATCGCCCGAGACGCCGTGGTAGGTCTTCGCACCGTCCGCGAACGCCGCGGGGCCGGTGAATGCAAGGCTGTAGGGGATGCCGGCGACCGGCGTGCCGTGGATGTTGACGATCGAGACGCTCACGGTGCCGTTTCGCGCTCCTTTGTCGTATGCGAGCGACGTCGTCAGTTTCGCCGGTGTGAGTGCATCGGCTTCGGCGAGCAGTTCCTCGACGCGGTCGAAGACCTCCGGATGTTGTTTTTTGAGTTTTTTGCGGCATTCCTGCCATCCTCCGACCCCTTCGCTCGTGTCGAAGAAGTCATGGATGATGACGGCAAGCGCGGCCTGGGTCGGATCCCCTTCCACGAGATGGTTCTGGTATGTGCTGATGAGGACCGACGCCCGACGCGCGTTGATCGAATCGGCCATCGGATTCGCGGCGCCGGCTTGGTGATTCGAGCCCTTGTCCTGTTCGATGCAATAGTAGCCTCGGCTTTCGCCGTCGAATCCGATGACGCCGGCTTGGTAGTAGGCGTAATCGTGCACATAGTTGAAGTTGTATGCGTCCGCCGGTGTGAGCTGTTCGCCTTCGATGGCGTGGGCGATGCCGACGCCGCCGATGAGGATCGCGGCAGCCGCGACCACGGCGACGATGGAGGCAGGGATATGTGTGGATCGCGTCATTGCGGTTCCTTTCTCCGTGTCCGTTTACGATGCGCGCCGCGCGTGCGGCGGTTGGCATGAGCATCGCATCGGGAAGGCATCGCAGGCAACGCGAACGGGGCGGTGTGACCGGAAGAGGGGCTCAGCGGCCATATGTGGACGACACGATGCGGTATCCACATGGCACGTTGTCCACATCGTGTCCACATCGATGCATATATGCGCCCGAATATCCACATATCCACATCATGCAAGGCGACAAGGCGAAGCGGTTTCGCGCACGCATACCACGCGGCATACGAGCCTGTATTACGTCCATATGTCATTCGCGCGCAGGCAAGTTCACAGCGTGACCATACAATGATGCGTATGGGAGAAGCACAAACACCTCAGGAAACAACAACCAGCACCGTCAAGCGCGCACGCAAGCCGCGCGCCGTCAAGAAGCAGCCGCAATTCGCGGGGGATGCGCCTGCACTGCCGTTGACCACGAAGGAGCCGGGACAGTTCGGCCGCGTCGCGATCACCGATGTCACCCCTGCGAACACGGACGCTGGCTTCGCCGCGCGCGTCGAGCTCGGCGAACCATTCAGGGTCGGCGCGCGTGTCTTCATGGAAGGCACGCGCCATGTCGGCGCGACGGGCGTGCTCAAAAGCCAGCGTGGCCGTATCATGGCGCGCAAGCTGATGACGCCGGCCAACGACGCCCTCGAATCCCACACCGTCATGCTCCAAGCGGGCGAGCACAGCGATGCCGCGCCATGGGACGCCGATTTCGAGACCGTCGCGAAGCAGCTCGGCAATTGGAAGTTCGCCATCGAAGGATGGGCCGACACCTTCGCCGATTGGCTTGACGCCGCCGAGCAGGCGCCGTCCTCCGATGATGTGGCGCGCGAAGGCTCTGAGATCCTGGCGCGTTGGGCCGGCACACGCGACGCCGCACTCGACGCGCAGCAGCGCAAGATGCTGCGTGACACGGCGAAGGAAATGCTCGACGAGACGGTCGATGCCGCGGACCGCATCGCGATTGCGCACGCCGCCGAAATCCTCGCGCTCCATGAGACGAATCCGCTGCGCGATGGCCTGACGTCAAGCGCCGACCATGCGCTGCGCGTCGAACGCCCGAAGTCGAGCTTCGGATCGTGGTACCAGTTCTTCCCGCGTTCCGAAGGCGCGACGAAGAACGAGGCCGGCGACATCGTCCCCGGCACGCTGCGCACCGCGATGAGCGGCCTCGAACGCGCGAAGGCCGAAGGCTTCACGATCGTCTATCTGCCGTCGTTGCTGCCCGTCGACGCCTCCGGCGCCGTGACCGACCACACGTCGGTCGACCCGGCACTCGGCACATTCGATGATTTCAAGACCTTCGTCGAGTGCGCGCACAAGCTCGGCATCGAGGTCGCGCTTGACTTCGTGCTGCAGTTTGCCGCCGACACGATGTGGCGTGAGACGTACCCGCAATGGTTCCGCAACGATGGCACAATCGACTACGACAACGACTTCGCCGGCATCACGAAGGCGGTCGAGGCCGCGCTCGACGTATGGATCGAAGCCGGCGTCACGGCGTTCCACGTCTCCTCCCCCGAGGACGCCCCCGTGCGCCTGTGGCAGGATGTCATCGCGAACGTCACAAAGACGAACCCCCATGTCATGTTCCTCGCCGAGGACAGCGACCGGCCCTCGATGACGCGCGCGCTCGCCTATGCGGGCTTCACGCAGACCTATGGCACGTTCGCATGGCGCAACACGAGGCAGGAGGTCGACGAGTTCCTCGTCGAGACGAACTCGGACGCCGCGTTTTGGCAGCACAACGCGTTCTGGCCGACGACGCCGGAATCGCTCAGCAACTACCTGCGCGACAACGCGATCGCCGGCTACGCCGTGCGTGCCGTCCTCGCCGCGATGGGATCGCCGACGTGGGGGGTGACGAGCGGCTACGAACTCGTCGAGAACACACAGCGTGACGGCAGCGAAAAGCCGGCGGTCGACGAATACGGCACACCGCGTGTACGCGACTGGGACCAGGCTGGCAACTACGGCATCGCCGAACTCGTCACAACACTCAACGCCGTACGCGCCGCACACCCGGCCACAATGAGCTACCACAACCTCACGCTGCTGCCGAGCGCGAACCCGGCGATCCTCGCGTTCGCGCGCCAGACGCCGGCCGCATGCACCGGCACAGGCAAACCGGACACGCTCATCGTCGTCGTCAACCTCGACGGCCACCACGAGCAGCAGTCGACGATCCACGTCGACCTCAACGCGCTCGGACTGCCGACCAACGGCACGTACCGCGTCAAGGACGAACTCACCGGCCGTGAGTTCGATTGGAGCTGGGACAACTATGTCGCGCTTGCGCCGTGGGCGGATGTCGCGCACATCCTCAGCGTCGAATACTGACGGAACACGGACAACGTCCGGACGGGCGGATATGCGTCGGGGACGGCCTTGGGGCCGTCCCCGACGCATATCCGCATCCGCCGTACACCACGCGGCGTACGGCGGTGTATGGTGGTAGCGGGTTCATACTCACACGATCAATCAAGGAGAACACCATGGCAGATACGTTCAACGTCGTCGTCGAGATCCCGCGTGGATCGAAGAACAAGTACGAAGTGGACCAGGCCTCCGGCCGCGTCTTCCTCGACCGTACGCTCTTCACGGCGATGGGGTATCCGGACGATTACGGCTACATCGACGGCACGCTCGGCGAGGACGGCGACCCGCTCGACGCGCTCGTCATGATCCCGGATTCGGTCTTCCCGGGCTGCATCATCGAATGCCGCGCCGTGGGCCTGTACCACATGGTCGACGAAGAGGGCGGCGACGACAAGGTGCTGTGCGTGCCGGCAGACGTCCGCTACGACAGCATCAAGGACATCTCCGACGTCTCCGAGTTCCACAAGGCCGAGATCAAGCACTTCTTCGAGCAGTACAAGGCGCTCGAGCCGGGCAAGGAGGTCATGCCGGGCGATTACTGGGCGGACGCCGCAACCGCCGAGAAGGAGATCAAGGCCGCGCGCGAGCGCCTCGCCGCGAGTGAGAAGGCCGAGCACGACGCCGACAACGACGACTGATCCCATCCGTCCCCGCCCACAATGCGGGGAGGGACGATAGACGGCTGATGCGCGTTGAGCCCCGCCATCCGGCGGGGCTCAACCTTAACCTATTCTAGAGAAGAGCGACGGTGCCCTTTCCACCATCACACGAGCAACATTACCAAGACCGCGATACCAACGGCGCCGCCGGTGAGCATGACCGGCAGGAGCCCCATGCCGATCCATGGCGACCGCGCGTCGTCGAGCGGACGCGCGTCACGCAACCACATGCATGACATCATGCCGAGGAGCACGGCGACGGTCGTGACCGCGGCGACCGCGATGACGCGCACAGCCGTACCGACACCGTGCGCGTGGAACAGCATCGGCAGGAAGCACCATCCGGATGCCGCGATGCACGCGACGCCGTCCATGACCATATGCGACATCTGCACGATCATGTCCGGGCGTGGGTTGCGCGCCATCTGACGCGCAAACGACACAACGACAAGGGCGACAAGGAGCGCCGCGACGCCGGCGAGCCATGCGGCGACCGACAGGTAATCCGAGGCTTCGAGCACCGTCGGGCGCACATTGAAGACGAGTTCGCCGAGAAACGGCGTCGCCGCGCAGATCATCGACAGGAACCCGACGACGCACGCCGTGATGCGTCCCGGCACCCCATCGCGCAATGGCGCGAACAACGCGAGGAGCATGATGAAAAGGCCGACCGCGAACAGGATGAGCGAATAGACACCGCCGGCGACGCGTTCGCTTCCGGGGATGCAGGCGACCGCGACGAGGACGATGTATGCGACCGCCTGCACGAGCAGTGGCCCACGGACGGGAACGTCGGGGCTTGTCCGCAGTGCGTCACCCTGTTGCGCTTCGATGTGCCTTATACCCATTGCCATCCACCTTCGGTCCATGCGCGCGCCGTCCCTTGCGCGCCATCCGGCGCATGGCGGCCGCGCTTCCGTCGCATCCCCTCCAATCTAGCCGCCGCCGCGCACATTCGCGCGACGCTCTTATGCTGGAACGCTTCAGACGCTCGTACCGTGCCTATCGGTACAATGTGTTACGCAAAGCGCGCCCGCGGCGCGCATGACGACGCAGACATCCGAAAAGGGGCGCATTGTGACGGATCTGACCTTGATGACCTTCTCCCATGACCCCGCTTCCGTGTTGCCTTCGCTCGCGCTCCTCTCCCACCGTGTGCGTGTGCTGCCGATGGATGCCGCAAGCCTTGTGAAAATGCCGGAGAACACGATCCTGTTCCTCGATGGCCGCGATGACCTTGCGACTGCGAAGACATTGTGCCGTCTGATCCACGCTTCGGGACTGTCGACGCCGATCGTCCTCATCCTCACCGAGGGTGGCTTCACCGTCGTCACCGCCGAATGGGGTGTGAGCGACGTCGTCGTCTCGACCGCCTCCCCCGCCGAGGTCGAAGGGCGGCTGCGTCTCGTCTCCGAACGCGGCGCGACGACCCATATGGCCGCATCGGGCGCCGCACCGGCCGACGACGAGCAGGAGGACGGGCTCATCCGTTCCGGTGACCTCGTCGTCGACATGAACGGATACACGGCGAACCTGCGCGGCATCCCGATCGACCTCGCGTACAAGGAATTCGAACTGCTCAAATACCTGGTCCAGCATCCAGGACGTGTGTTCACACGCGCGCAGCTGCTCCAGGAGGTGTGGGGGTACGACTACTACGGCGGCACGCGCACCGTCGACGTGCATATCCGGCGCCTGCGCGCGAAGCTCGGCGGCGAATACGAGCATGTCATCGGCACCGTCCGCAACGTCGGTTACCGCTTTGACCCGCCCGAGGACGACGAGGAACGCACCCAGGCGAAAGCCGCCGCCGGGCATTCCCTTACCGAGCAATGAGCAATCGGCGATTGCCGGACGGTGTCGGGCGCGTGTAGGCTCGGATGGCATCCGATAGGACCGGGAGGCATCAGATGGCTGCGCAGGAATCGAAACGCGCGCGCGTCACGCGCATGCACGACGAGTACGACCGCCTGTGCGCATTCATCCCCGTCACGAAATGCCAGCTCGACTACACGACGCCGTTCGAGCTCATCGTCGCGACGGTGCTCAGTGCGCAGACGACCGACAAACGCGTCAACAGCGTCACACCGGCGTTGTTCGCCCAGTACCCGGACGCCGACGCGCTCGCGCAGGCGAACATCGCCGACGTCGAGTCAATCATCCGTGTCCTCGGCTTCTACCGGATGAAAAGCAAACACATCATCGAACTCGCGCAGGCGCTCGTCGCACGCTTTGGCGGCGAGGTGCCACATACGATGGATGAGCTCACCTCGCTCCCCGGCGTCGGGCGCAAGACCGCGAACGTCGTGCTCGGCAACGCGTTCGGCGTGCCCGGCTTCCCCGTCGACACGCATGTCATCCGCGTGACGGGGCGCCTCGGATGGCGTGACACGGCGGGCAAACCATCCCCCGAGGCCATCGAACGCGACATCACCGCATGCTTCCCACGTGAGGAATGGACCGACCTGTCCCACCGCCTCATCATCTTCGGACGCAGCGTCTGCACGGCGCGCGCGCCGCAATGCGCATGGTGCCCGCTCAACGACTCATGTCCAAGCGCCGGCGACTTCCTCGGTGCGGCTCCGGCCACGAACCGCGCGCACACATCAGCGAAACGTGCGCGCGCATCAGCGAAGCGCACAGCGACGCGCACGCGGTAGCCAAGTGCCGGTATACTGCACAGTCATGGAAGAGAAGGACACACACAGCGACGGACGCCGCGTCGCGCCATGGATCGTGTTCATGGCGACCATCGCCGTCATCGCGATCGTCGCGGCGTTCTTCATCGTACGCGCAAAACGCGGCGGCACATTGCCCGGAAGCGGCGCCGTGCAATCGCAGCAGTCGTATACGGTCGCACTCACCGACCAACCGACATCGCTCGACATCCGTACGAACGACGAACGCGGCGTCGAACAGGCACTCGTCGACAATGTCTATGAAACACTGCTGACGACAGGCGACGACGTCTCCATCGCCGCGAACCTCGTCGCACGTTGGAGTGAGACGACCGACGGCCTGCGGTACTCCTTCATCCTGCGCGACGGCCTGCGCTTCGCCGATGGAAGCGCGCTCGACGCGAGCGCCGTCGTCACATCGTTGCAGGCCATCATCACCGACCACTATGTCGGATACGAGGACCTTGGCGATGTCGCGCAAATCAGCAACCCAAGCGCGTCACAATTCACGATCACATTGCACAAGCCGAACCCACGGTTGCTGTACGCGCTCACCGGGCGCGCCGGCATCGTCTACAACATCAAGGGCGCGCACGCCGACGGCGACGGATACGCGACGCACACGTACGGTTCGGGACCGTTCACGGTCGACCGCGTCGACGGACGGTCGATCACACTCAGCCGCAACGCCGACTATTGGGGACGCCAAGCAAGCGCCGCACATGTCACACTCGCCTATTACAACTCCGACGACGCACTCGCCGACGCACTCGAACATGGTGACGCGGACGTCGCCCTTCCGCGCTCCGCGGGCGCCGCCGCACGTCTCGCGAAGAACGAATCACTCCACGTCTCCGACGGCCTCGGCATGCGCCAGACGCTCCTCGCACTCAACAGCGCACAGGAAAGCCCGTTCTCCGACGTACAGGTGCGGCAGTCCACACGGTACGCAATCGATGCGGCCGAAATCGCGAAGACACAACCCGACGCGGCGGCGCAGCTGAGCGGACCGATCGGACGGCTGCAGCCCGGGTACACCGATCTGAATGACCTGTTCCCCCACGACCCTGAAAAAGCCGCGTCGATGCGCACCTATTTCTCGTATGGGTATTTCAGACCGTTCACCGTCCTCACCGACGAACAACACCGCGCACTCGGCGAACAGATCACCGCAACCCTCACCGACGTCGTGTCGATGCCGGCTACACTCGAAGTCGTCGACACGGCGACGCTCACGAAGCGCGTCGCCGACGGCGACTACGCGTGCGCGCTCACGACGCTCGAAGGTGCCGACGGCTATATGCGGTTCGTCGACGGATCCACGATGTTCCACTACCAGAACGGCGAAGCACAACGCGCATACAACGATGCGCTCGCGAAGGCGAACTACAACGAGTACCGGGAAACGATGCGCACATTCGACACGGTCGTCAGTCAGGACGCGGCGAGCGCATGGCTCTACGAGAACAAGGATTTCGTCGCCACGAAAGCGTCCGTCGGCGGCATCCCCGCCGAGAATTCGTCATGGCGGCTGCAGCTCGCCGGGCTCACGAACGGTGTGCGCGGCAACTGAACCCAGCGAACCACAACGCGCATGAAACCGCCCGTCCGCACCGGCGTTCCGCACACCGCGAAACGCCGGCCATAGGCCGTGCGCGGAGCCGCCATGATGTCATAGACGCTTTTTAGACTGACGGTTATGACTGATAGCGAAGACATCTCCATCAGCGCCAATCTCACCCCCCTCCCCGACCGCGTAGGCGTGGACGGCCTTGAGGACAAATGGCGCAGCGTCTGGGACGAAGACGGCACCTACACATTCCACAACCCCGGCGAACGCAGCGCCGTCTACTCGATCGACACACCGCCGCCGACCGTGTCCGGCCATCTGCACGTCGGCCACGTGTTCTCGTATACGCATACCGACATCATCGCGCGCTACAAGCGCATGAACGGCTTCGAGGTCCTCTATCCGATGGGCTGGGACGACAACGGCCTGCCGACCGAGCGCCGCGTGCAGAACTACTACGGTGTGCGCGTCGATACGTCGCTGCCGTACGACCCTGATTTCCAGCCGCCGTTCGAAGGCACGGAAGGCAAGAAGATCCAGGCGAAGGATCAGGTGCCGTGTTCGCGCCGCAATTTCATCGAACTATGCGAACGCCTCACGGCGCAGGATGAGAAGCTCTTCGAGAACCTGTGGCGTCGCCTTGGCCTGTCGATCGACTGGACGCAGACGTACCACACGATCGGCGAGCATCCGCGCCGCGTCGCGCAGAAGGCGTTCCTGCGCAACCTCAAGCGTGGCGAAGCCTACCAGAAGGACGCGCCGGGCCTGTGGGACGTCACGTTCCAGACGGCCGTCGCGCAGGCTGAGCTCGAATCGCGCGAATACCCGGGCTTCTACCACCGTATCGCGTTCCGTTTCGAGGATGGCACGCCGATCTACATCGAGACGACGCGCCCCGAACTGCTTTCGGCATGCGTCGCGCTCATCGCGCATCCGGACGATGAACGCTACAAGCCGTTCTTCGGCAAGACGGTCACGTCCCCGCTCTACCACGTCGAGGTCCCCGTGCTCGCCCATCCGGCGGCCGAGAAGGACAAGGGCGCCGGCATCGCGATGTGCTGCACGTTCGGTGACATGACCGACGTCGAATGGTGGCGTGACCTGCATCTGCCGACACGTCCGATCATCCAGCGCAACGGCCGCATCATCATGGAGACGCCCGACTGGATCCAGAACGCCGAAGGCCGCGAACGCTTCGCGGCGATCGAAGGCAAGACGACGTTCTCGGCGCGCAAGGAAGTCGTCGAACAGCTTCAGGCCGCCGGTGACATGGACGGCGAACCGAAGCCGACGATGCGTATGACGAACTTCTATGAGAAGGGCGACAAGCCGCTCGAAATCGTCACCTCGCGCCAGTGGTACCTGGAGAACGGCGGCACGGACAAGCGCCTCAACGCCGAACTCATCGAACGAGGCAAGGAACTCAACTTCTACCCCGACTTCATGCGCGTGCGCTACGAGAACTGGGTACACGGCCTCAACGGCGACTGGCTCATCTCGCGCCAGCGCTTCTTCGGCGTCCCGTTCCCACTGTGGTATGCGCTCGACGAGCACGGCGAACCCGACTATGCGAACCCGCTCACGCCGGACGAGGACCGTCTGCCGATCGACCCGTCGATCGACGTGCCGGAAGGCTACACCGAGGAGCAGCGCAACCAACCGGGCGGATTCATGGCCGAACCGGACATCATGGACACGTGGGCGACGTCGTCGCTCACACCGCAGATCGTCACGAAGTGGGCGGAACCGGGCGACGAGAACGAACGGTTCTTCAAGTCGACGTTCCCGATGGACCTGCGCCCCCAAGGACAGGACATCATCCGCACGTGGCTCTTCAGCACAATCGACCGCGCCGACCTTGAAAACCACTGCCTGCCGTGGGCGAACGCGACACTCTCGGGGTGGATCCTCGATCCCGACCACAAGAAGATGTCGAAATCGAAGGGCAACGTCGTCGTCCCGAACGAACCGATCGAGAAATTCGGCGCCGACGCCGTGCGCTACTGGGCGGCATCCGCGCGCCTCGGCCTCGACGCGACGTATGACGAAGGCCAGATGAAGATCGGCCGCAGGCTCGCGATCAAACTCCTCAACGCGACGAAGTTCGCGCTCGCGATCGGACGTGAGGACGAGCAGCACCACGTCGGCGAAGCGGCGACGGCCACATGGAACCCGAAGGACGTCACCGAACCGCTCGACCGCGCCGCGATGGCGAAGATGGCGAAGGTCGTCTACGACGCGACCGAATCACTCGAGAACTATGAGCATTCGAAGGCGCTCGAAACGATTGAGGACTTCTTCTGGCAGTTCTGCGACGACTACATCGAACTCGTCAAGAACCGCGCGTACGGCACCGCGGAATCGACCGGCAACACGCCGAGCCCGCAGGCCGTGCGCTCGGCGCGCACGACGCTCGGCCTCGGCCTCGACGCGTTCGCACGCCTGCTCGCGCCGTTCCTGCCGTATACGACGGAAGAGGTGTGGAGCTGGATGCACGCGGGTGAAGGCTCCGTGCACCGTGCGCCGTGGCCGAAGCCGCTCACCTACGCGGCGGCCGCGTTCAAGGCGTCGCCCGACCTGCTCGCACAGGCCGGACAGGCGCTCACGGCGCTGCGTGGCATCAAGTCGAAGGCGAAGGTCTCGATGAAGACGCCGATCCTGTCCGTCATGCTCAACGTCAACAACGAACTGCGCGACGCGCTCGCGCCCGCGCTTGGCGACATCGCCGAAGCGGCGCGCGTGACCGGCAAGATCACGTTGCGCAAGGCGAGCGACCTCATGGAGAAGTACGCGCGTCCGAAGGACGGTGCGGACGACGGCGAGACGATGGGCGCCGATGGCAATGCGGCGCCTCAGGAAGCGGTCGAGGAGACGATCATCGTCGCCGACAGCGAACTGGGCGAACCTCCGGCGAAGAAACAGAAGCAGTGAACACGGTCCGTCACCGACGGACATGATGCGATGCATATGGTGTGGGCCCCGCGGAATTCTTCCGCGGGGCCCACACCATATTATTCATATTCATCGTGCCGTCCATCGATCAATCACTCATGTCGCCTTGTGCACGATGAGGAATCGTGTGTCGAGCACATCGGCGATGCCTGCGCGCATCGGCCCGTGCGAGAGCGCACCCGCAAGCGCGCCGCCCTGCGCCGCCGCGTCCGCCGTCGCATCGAGCGCCGGCCGCGCCGACGCGATGCGGACCGTCTCGTCGATGAGCGGCTGCGTATTCGCGGCAATGAATGTGCGCTCCCATGGATTCGCGTCGACAAGTGACATCCATTCGTCCTCGGAGATCGCCGTCGGCGACCGTCCCCTACGCGCATGCGAGGACGTGCCGTCGCCCGATGTCCCGGATGTCGTCGTACCGCCGCCGTCACCGGAACCACTGGAACCGCCGCCTATCGATGTTGTGACCGATCCCGCGTATTTCGAGATGTCGGCGGATGCGTCGTTGTCCGAAGGCGTCACGAGCGTCGACATATCCTTCACGCCATGTGCGGCCTGTGTGCGGCGCTGCGCGTCGGCGATGCGCTGCGCGCGGCGCACACGTGGTGCGCCGCCGAGCGGTTCGGCGAGCCAATGCTCGTATGCCGTGCGCATAAGCGCCGCATCGCGCATGACCGGCTGCAGCTGCGCTGAGACGGCCGCGTCGGACGTCGTGTCCGTACCGACGGACGCGATCTCATCCGGGAAGCGTTGCAGGATCTGTTCCGCTGCGTTCGCGGCGCCCGTATGCTCGCGCGCGGACGCGAGCGCCGCCATCGCCGCGTCGACGCCTTCCTTGTCCGCACCGAGCGTGCCTTCGCCGCCCTGCGCGTTCGTCGCTTCGATTGCCTGCGTGGACATTGCGTTTGCGCGGCCGACGTCGCCGCCGGTGAGGTCGTTGAGGTTCGATGTATAGACGTCGGTATACGCCATCGAATACGGGATCATCGCGCGCGACAGCTGCCCTTGGCCGTCCGCGTACATCCGCGCGCCGATGCGCGCCTGTTCGCCCGCCGTCCGTTTGAGTTCGTCGGCGAGTCCTTCCGTGCCCTGCTGCCGTATGCGGGTGATGATGCGGTCGACTTCGTCGGCGGCTCCAGTGTGCTGATGCGCGTCCGATACGTTGTTGACGGCCGTCGCGAGTCCTGTCACGGCGTGCGCGAGCGGCGTGTCGCCTTTGAGTTCGCCCGCGGTGCCCATGAGCGCCGTCATTTGCGTCTTCGTGCCGACCGATCCTGACAGATGGTTCGTGTATGAGCCGACATAGGCGGCCATGTAGTCGTGGAACGCCCGTTGGTGCTCGTCGCCGCGTTTCGCGATTTCCTGTTTCGCGAGTGTGCGTTCCTGGTCGCGCAATGCCGTCAGTGTCTTGCTGAGTGCGGCGTTCGCACCGTCGTCCGTGTGCGCGGACGCCGTGACGGAGCCGGTGAGCGCCGCCGATTGTGTCCCGAGTGCGCGCAATGCGGCGCCGTATTCGTCCGTCGATGCCGCGGACAATGCGGCGACGGTGACATCGCCCATCGAGAATTTCGTCGCGTCGATGAAGACGCGCATGTCGAGCGTTGCGCCGGGCGCGGCGGTCGACGACACGACGATCGTGTTGCCGTCATGGATGACGGCAACGTCGTCATCGGCGCTCACGTCGTTCGCGCATTGCGCGGGCACCGTGAACATCGCGAACGTACGCAGTTCCTGCGCATACCGTCGCATGTCGAGGTCGGCGAGGTCGTCGGGCGCGACGCGCACATGCACCTGGACGGTGCCGGTCGCGCCGTCGAGCGCGGCCGCATCGACGTTCGGACCGTTGAGCGCATAGTCGACGTGCACCGTCCACGGCATCCTCGCGCGCGTCGTGATCCGTGCCACGCCACCGCCCGACGTCGGTTCGACATAGTAGCGGCGCGCACCGTTCCCCGTCGGGGGGACGACGGCGAACACGTCGTGCCGTGCGAACCGCTCAGCGGCGGCGTCGGAGGAGATGGCGCGCCATGCGCCGCCGTGCGCGCCGGACGCGGCGGCGACGCATGGCGCGGCCGTGAGCGCGACGGTGAGCGCCGCCGCGCATGCATGGATCCATCGTATGCGCATGTCCCGTCTCCTTCCGCCATCCATCCTTGCCGTCCCCAGCCTACCCATGTCGTCGGGAAGTCCTCCGTCGGCGAAGCGGCGTCCCCACGGTCACGCGAAGATGTCGAGGACACCCGCGTCGCCACCCGCGTCGGCGATGCGGCGGTGCCGGTTCTTCGTCTCCGTGACGACGAATTCCCGGTACTGTTCGGCGATATGCGTATCAAGGCCCGCGCCTTGCGCGACAAGACGCAGCCGTTCCATCTGCTGTTCCTCGCGCGCGTAGTCAGCGGGTGCGAATCCGGCGCGCGCCTTGAGCGCGCCGACTTGTGCGGTCGCTTTGAACCGTTCGGCGAGAAGCGCGACGATCGCCATATCGATGTTGTCTATCGACGCGCGCAATGTGTCGATGCGCGCGACGATGCGCTTCGTCTGTGGATCATCGGATTGCGCGAGCGCATCGATGTCGGTTCCTTCTTCGCGCGCGGCGGCGCGCCAGTCATCCTCCGTGGTGGTCATGCTCCCACATTACCGTGCGGTGTGGTTAGTGCGCCGCGTGCGATATCACTGTCCGAAATAGTGATGCAGCACCATCCTCGTCACGGTGCGCGCGGGAATAGCACGTTGGATGGTGTTGAGCAGGTCCTCGAGCGCGTGGACGGATGGGACGCGCACGACAATCATGTAGTTCGTCGCACCGGACACGGCGTCACATGAGACGACTCCCCCAATGCGCCTGAGTATCGTGGGGACGGCATCGATGTCGCCCCCGTAGCGGTCGGTCGGTGTCACGTCGATGTACGCGCTTACCGGTTTGCCGGTGAGTTCGTAGTTGATGTCGGCGCGGTATCCTTCGATGACGCCACGTTTCTCAAGTTTCTGCACACGCGACTGTGTCGCGGAGATGGAGAGCGAGGCCGCTTCGGCGAGCTGTGCGAGCGTCATGCGCCCGTCTTGCTCAAGCAGTCCGAGGATGATGTCGTCCTTCTCGTCGAGCGCGGCTCCTCCACCAGCATCATTGTTCGATGTCATGACCACGCGCCTTTCCTCCTGACAGCTCTTGTTTCCACGATAGCTGTCAGGATGCGGTGCCATCAGTGTGCATACGCCGATAGCGTCGCCGGAGGACACAAATTGCAAACGTGTGCAATAACGGCCGTGCGGTGCCGATGGGTTGTCATCGGCACCGCACTCCGTCACCAACCGGGCGTGTCGGAACGCCGTCAGCTGTTCGCGTTGCCGAGCGAATTGCCGCCCTGCTGCACGATTGCCGAGAAGAAATCGCGGTTCGTCATCGTCTTCTTGAGGCGCGGCACAAGCGTCTGGTACGCCTGTTCCGGTTCGAGTCCGCCAAGCAGGCGGCGCAGGCGGTAGATGATCGGCAGTATCTGCGGATCGGTGATGAGCTCCTCGCGGCGTGTGCCGGACGCGTTGATGTCGACGGCGGGGAACATGCGCTTGTCGGCGAGTTCACGGCTCAGGCGCAGCTCCATGTTGCCGGTGCCCTTGAATTCCTCGAAGATGACCTCGTCCATCTTCGAACCGGTCTCGACGAGCGCCGACGAGATGATCGTGAGCGAGCCGCCGTTCTCGATGTTGCGCGCGGCGCCGAAGAACTTCTTCGGCGGATAGAGCGCCTGCGCGTCGACACCACCCGAGAGGATGCGTCCCGACGCGGGTGCCGCGATGTTGTAGGCGCGCGCGAGGCGCGTCATCGAATCAAGCAGCACAACGACATCCTGACCGAGTTCGACGAGGCGCTTCGCGCGTTCGATCGCGAGTTCGGCGACGGTCGTATGGTCGGCGGCCGGACGGTCGAACGTCGACGAGATGACTTCGCCCTGCACGGTGCGCTCCATATCGGTGACCTCTTCGGGACGTTCGTCGACGAGCACGACCATGAGGTACACCTCGGGGTTGTTCGTTGCGATCGCGTTCGCGATGTTCTGCAGCGTGATCGTCTTGCCGGCCTTCGGCGGCGAGACAATGAGACCGCGCTGGCCCTTGCCGATCGGCGAGACGATGTCGATGAGGCGTCCCGTCAGGCGGTTCGCCGTCGTCTCCATCTTGAGTCGTTCGTTCGGATAGAGCGGCGTGAGCTTGCTGAACTGCGGACGGCGTGCGGCTTCCTCGACGCTCATCCCGTTGATCGAATCGATTGACTGCAGCGGCACGAACTTCTGGCGCTGGTTGCGGCGGTCGCCTTCATGCGGCGCGCGGATCGAGCCTTTCACCGCGTCGCCCTTGCGCAGGCCATACTTCTTGATCTGACCCATGCTCACATAGACGTCGTTCGGCCCCGGAAGGTATCCGGACGTGCGAATGAACGCATACGAATCGAGCACATCGACGATGCCGGCGACCGGGACGAGGTCGTCACGATGTCCGTTCACGTCGTCGTGCCGGTTCTCGTTGTCGCGTCCGCGTCCGCGGCGGTTGCCGCGGTCGTTGCGGTTGCTGCGGTCATTGCCCCGTTCCGCGCGTCCGCGGCGGTTCTCAGGCTGCTGCGGCTCGTCATGTCCATGCGATGGCACACCCGGGAGCGAGTCGAGGATCTCGTCGAGGTCGACGTTCTCGGTCTGATGCGCTGGCATGCGGCGGCGGCGCGGCGCGGCGTCGTCATGGCCGTGGCGTGCAGCGCGCTGCTCGGCGCCTTCGCCGCGGTGTGCGCGGCGCTTCGGCTGTTCGTCGAGGTTGAGCGAATCAAGGAGCGACGATTGCTGCGCGTCCGTGTCCTCGTCACCACGGCGCTTGCGCACACGGCGGGCCGTGACATGCATTTCCATGTTGCTTTCCGGCTTCGGCGCATCGACGGCGATTTTCTTCGATTTCGCCGACGCGTCCTGCGCGCGCACGGCACTCGCCGGGGGCGCCGGCTGTTCGACGGCTGCATCGGTCTGCTCGGCGGCCGGGTTCTTCACCGATTCGGCGGATGTGTCGGATTTGCCGGGCTTCGGTGCGCGCACGGTGACCCCCGCCGGCGCGGTTTCGCCGTTGCGCGCGGCCTGCAGCGTTGCAAGCAATGCGCCCTTGCGCATCGTCGAGACTCCGCGCAGACCCATCTGCTTGGCGAGTTCCTTGAGCTCAGGAAGCTTCATGTCTTCTAGTTTCGAGGTTGTAGCCACTTGGTTGTGCCTTTCTTCGGCCATGCTTGCAATACGTCGCCATGGCTTAACACAGGGGTTGCGAATATATGAACGGTGCGAAGCGCTGATGTCGGCGTCATATGTTCGCGAAAAGGAAACGCCCGAATCCGTATCGGACGCTATACACAATAACCGCAACGCACGACGAGCAGCGCGTCACGGCATGCCTGCCGTCGGCATCGGCGTATGGAAACGCGATGGGCGGCCCCGCGTGTGCGGGGCCGCCCATCGCGGCGGCGTCATTTGGCTTCGTGGTAGGACTTGTCGGTGTTGACCGACCAGATGTTCTCCTTCGAGGCTTTGCCGGTCTTGATGTTGCCGACCGCCTCGATCGCCGTCGCCATCGAATGGTCCATGTTGTTGTAGCGGTGCTGCCCGTTGCGTCCAACGCAGTACAGGTTGCCGAAGGAATCGAGGTAGTCGATCACGGACGGCATCTCGTCATACGTGTCGAAATACGCGGGATACGCCTTCTTGACACGTTCACGGTGCGAGTCGAGCACTTCGTGCGTCCCGTTGATGACGCCCATGCGCGTGAGCTCGCTTATCGCGAAGCGCGTCGCCTCGTCATCGGTCATGTTCCAGAAGTCGTCGCCTTCCTCGCAGAAATATTCGAGACCGATCCAGACGGTGTCGTCGACGTCCTTGACGAGGTACGGGCTCCAGTTGTTGAAGATCTGCAGGCGGCCGACCTTGTATCCCGGGTCCTGCACATAGATCCAGCAATCCGGCACGATCGGCGGGTTGCCGAGCGTCGGGATATCGGTCGTGTTCTTGAGCTTGAGGTGCTTGACGAGGAGGCCGACCGTCACGAAGTCGCGGTACGGCAGGCCTTCGGCGACGCGGACGATGTCCTTCGGCGCAGGCTTCGCGCCGTTGTCGATCGCTTCAACGAGGTCCTTGATCGGCATCGACGAGATGAAATCGTCCGCTTCGAGCGTCGTGCGCACGCCGTGCTCGTCCTCATACACGAGCGATGCGATCGCGCCGTCGCGTTCGTTGAGTTCGACGACCTTCGCGCCTTTGATGATCGTCACGCCCGCGTCCTCGGCGTTCTTCGCGACCGTCTCCCACAGCTGCCCCGGTCCGAGCTTCGGATACCAGAACTCCTCGATGAGCGACGTCTCGACCTCTTCGGCGTTGCGCTTCTTCGGCAGCACCTTCTGGAACGCGTTCTTGAGCACGCCCATGATGCTCAGACCCTTGACTCGCTGCGAGCCCCAATCGGCCGAGATGACCGACGGATGGCGGCCCCACAGCTTCTCGGTATAGCCTTCGAAGAACATCGAATAGAGCTTGCGGCCGAAACGGTTGATGTAGAAGTTCTCGAGATTGTCCTCCGGGAGCTTGTGGAAGACCGATTTGAGGTATGAGCATCCTGCGACGACGGTGAGCTTCGGGCCCATCGCCTTGAGCGTGTTCATCGAAAGCGAAATCGGATAGTCGAAGAAGTGCTTGTTCCAGAAGATGCGCGAAACACGGTGGCGCTTGAGCATGACCTTGTCCGTCTTCTCCGGATCGGGGCCGCCGGGCTCGAGGTCATGCGTGCGGCCGAGCTTTTTGTCGTCGTATGACGGCGCGCCCTGCAGCGGAAGCGTATCCTCCCACCAGCGCATGATGCGCTCGTCCTTCGAGAAAAAGCGGTGGCCGCCGATGTCCATACGGTTGCCGTCATGCTTGACGGTGCGCGCGATGCCGCCGAATTCCTGCGATTCCTCGAGGACCGTTACATCGTATTTGTCCGCGCCGCCGTCCTTGATGAGTTCCCAGGCGGCTGTGAGACCGGCGGGGCCGCCGCCGATGATCACTACGGTTTCCTTGTCAGACACGTTCGCGTTCTCCTTCAACACTGGTTGATGATGAAAGTCATCTCTGAATCATTCGTATGACGTATCCTGTCACAGGACAGCGCACAAGCCATGATGATGGCATCTCCAGCCAGTCTAACGGCCCCCATGTCCATCCTCGGTGTTCCGGGCTTCCCTTACCATCTCCCTGTGTCTCGGACACATGAGCGCGCGGCACAACCAGGCATCGGACAAATGTGCCGTCAGATGCCGTCGGGGATGTCGATGTCGCTCTTCTGCACCTCTTCGACGTTGACATCCTTGAACGTCACGATGCGCACGTTCTTGACGAAACGGTTCGAACGGTACACGTCCCACACCCATGCGTCGGAGAGCTGCACGTCGAAGTAGACGTCCTGCCCCGCCGAACGGACGTTGAAGTCCACTTTGTTCGCGAGATAGAACCTGCGTTCCGTCTCGACGACGTAGGTGAACAGTTTGATGACGTCGCGGTATTCCTTGTACAACGCCAGTTCGGCGTCGGTTTCATAGTTGTCGAGGTCTTCGGCGCTCATGGTCGTTCGGTCCGTCTCCTTGTCGTTCGTCCGGTCATTTGTCGTCATCCGCGGTCGTGCCACGGCGGTTGCGGTCACGTCCGAGCGTGCGCCACCACGCCTTCTTCGACGTGTTGCGCTCCGAACTGTTGTACGGCCACGCGTTCTCGGCATCGAGCGTCTCACCGGCGAGCCGTTCGGCGTCGGCGCGCATCGTCTCACCGACCGACGGTGCTCGCTCCGTGCGCGCATGCTGCTGTACGGCGGCCTCGGCCGTGCGCTTGCGCTCGTCGTCGATGTCCTTCATGAGCCCGGCTTCGCGCAGCTGCTGCTTCTTGATCGCCATCGAATGCTCGTGCAGCGAGAGCGCCTTCTCCATGCCCGGGTTCGTCGTGATGACGTGCATGCCGAACGCGTCCATCGCACGCACCGGATCGAATTCATCGACGAGCGTGTCGAGCACGTTGAGGTCCTGATATTTGCCGAGGCGGTTGTCCCACAGCGCGTCGCGCGACGTGCCGGACGGCACGAAGCCGAGCGACTGGTACACGGAGAACGTGCGTGTGTTCTTCTCGGGTACAGCGACCCATATCCGGTGGAGCCCGAGTCCCTCCGGCTGTTCGGCGAAACCATACGTCATGACGCGAGGCATCGCGTCACGCGAATAGCCGCGGCCGCGGAAATCCTTGCCGAGCACGACCTGGATGCGCGCCGAACGCGCCCAGCCGTCTATATCGATGAGGAAGATCATGCCGAGGAACTCGGTCGCGTTGTGCGCGTTGACCGGCTCGTCGTCATGGTCGTCCGGCGTCGTCATCAACGCCCATGCGATCGTGCGTCGGCGCTCCGGGTCGTCGATGCCACTGCCGACATCGGTGCCGTCTGCCCATGCCTCCGACCGGCGCACCCATGCGTGCACGGCAGCGCGTTCCGCGACACGGTCCTTGCCGGTTATGCCAGACGCGTTCACATATGCGTCAAGGCGATCCATAAGCGGCAGGTCCTCCGATGTGGCCGGCCGCAGATACACCATCTCCCCCAGGATGTCGGGTATCGTGATGCGCGTGGGCAATACGCGTGGCCGCTCCCTCTCCTCTTCGCTGCGTTCGTCACTGTGCGTCATATCATTCCTTTGATTGGCTCCCGGAGCAATCCCTCATCTCCGGTCTTGCCATTGTAGTGTACGCCCATGTCCTTCGCGCCCCGATGTCCAGATGCACACGTGGCACAGGCCACTGCCGGCCCGGACATGGGTGCCGGAATACACGCGGGGCGGGGTGCGGTTCAAATGCCGCGCCCCGCCCCGGGATGCCGTTGGGAAGACGTGGACGTGGATCAGCCCTTGATTTTCTCAAGGACGATCTTCGTGACGGCCTTCGCGTCGGCCTGACCCTTCGTCGCACGCATGACGGCGCCGATGATCGCGCCCATAGGCTTCATGTTGCCGCCCTTGAGCTTCTCGACGACGTCCGGGTTCGCGTCAAGCGCCTCTTGGACGGCCGCCTGCAACGCGCCGTCATCGGAGACGACCTTGAAGCCGTGGGCCTCCACGATCTGCTCCGGCGTACCCTCGCCGGCGAGCACGAGGCTCACCGTCTGCTTCGCGAGCTTGTCGTTGAGCTTGCCGTCTGCGATGAGGCGTTCGACGTCGGCGACCGCCTGTGCGTCGATCGGCAGTTCCTCGAGACTCATGCCCTTCGCGTTCGCCTCACGGGAGAGCTCGCCGAGCCACCACTTCTTCGCGCCCGCCGGCGTCGCGCCGAGTTTGACGGTCTCCTCGATGAGGTCGAGCGCGTCGGCGTTGATGACGTCGCGCATCTCGGTGTCGGAGAACTTCCATTCGCCCTTGAGGCGGTTGCGGCGCTCGCGCGGCATCTCCGGCATGACCTTGCGGATCTCCTCGACATGCTCGGGCGTGATGTGGAGCATGACGAGGTCCGGATCGGGGAAGTAGCGGTAATCGTCGGCGTCCGACTTCACACGGCCGCCCGCGGTCGACTGCGATGCCTCATCCCAATGGCGCGTCTCCTGCAGGATCTCGCCGCCCTTGTCGAGGATCGCCGCCTGACGGCGGATCTCGTACTGGATCGTACGTTCGATGCCGCGGAACGAGTTGACGTTCTTCGTCTCGGAACGCGTGCCGAAGGGGTCGGCGGGGTCGCGACGCAGCGAGACGTTGACGTCGGCGCGCATGTTGCCCTGCTCCATGCGGGCATGCGAGATGTTGAGCGCGCGCACGATGTCGCGGATCGCACGCATGTAGGCGCCCGCGATCTCCGGTGCACGGTCGCCTGCGCCTTCGATCGGCTTCGTGACGATCTCGATGAGCGGCACGCCCGCGCGGTTGTAGTCGACGAGCGAATGGTCGGCGCCCTCGATGCGTCCGTCGGCGCCGCCGACGTGCGTGTTCTTGCCGGCGTCATCCTCGATGTGCGCGCGTTCGATCGGCACACGGAACACGGTGCCGTCCTCGAGTTCGACGTCGAGGTAGCCTTCGCCGTTCGTCGGCTTGTCGTACTGCGAGATCTGGTAGTCGCGCGGCATATCCGGATAGAAGTAGTTCTTGCGCGCGAACTGGCTCCACTCGTTGATCTGGCAATGCAGCGCGAGGCCGAGCTTGATCGCGTAATCAACCGCGGCCGCGTTGATGACAGGGAGCGAGCCAGGCAGGCCGAGACTCACCGGCGTGAGCTCGGTGTTCGGCTCGGCGCCGAACGAGATCGGGGCCGGGCAGAACAGTTTCGTGTTCGTGCTGAGTTCGACGTGCGTCTCGAGGCCGATGACCGGATCGAACTTCTTGACGGCCTCGGAATACTTCATGAGTTGTTCAGCCATAATTACTTTCCTGCCACCTTCACTTGTTCAGTCCATCGAGCCACGGCGTCTTGAGCGAACTCCAGATCGGGGCGCCCCAGCTTTCCTCGAGCGCCGCTTCGAGCGCCGCGGCCGGCTTGTACATCACTTCGTCGCGCTGCTGTGGCGCGATGAACTGGAAGCCGACCGGCAGGCCGTCGTCGGACAGGCCCGCCGGGATGCTCATCGCCGGCACGCCGGCGAGGTTCGCTGGAATCGTCGCGATGTCGTTCATGTACATCGCGAGCGGGTCGTCCATCTTCTCACCGAAGCGGAACGCCGTCGACGGGCTCGTCGGGGAGACGAGGACATCGGCCTGTTCGAAGGCCTTGCGGAAATCGTCGATGATGAGCGTGCGCACCTTCTGTGCCGAACCGTACCACGCGTCGTAGTAGCCGGCGGACAGTGCATACGTGCCGAGGATGATGCGGCGCTTGACCTCGTCGCCGAACCCCGCCTCACGCGTGTAGGACATCATGTTCGCGGCCGTCTGCGGCACATCCTCCGGCGGCATGACGCGCAGGCCGTAACGCATGCCGTCGTAGCGGGCGAGGTTCGAGCTCACTTCGGACGGCATGATGATGTAGTACGCGCCGAGCGCGTATTTGAAGTGCGGGCACGAGACCTCGACGACTTCGGCGCCCATGTCCTCGAGGCGCTTGACGGCCTCATTGAAGCGCGCCTCGACGCCCGGCTGGAAACCGTCGCCGTTGAGCTCCTTGACGAGGCCGACCTTCATGCCCTTGAGGTCGCGGTTGTCGAGGCCGTCACGCGCGGCGGCGACCATCGGGCGCGGCCCTTCGGGAATCGACGTCGAGTCGCGCTTGTCATGGCCACCGATAATCTCCTGCAGCAACGCGGAGTCGAGGACGGTGCGCGAGACGGGGCCAATCTGGTCAAGCGACGACGCCATCGCGATCGCGCCGAAACGGGAGACGCCGCCGTACGTCGGCTTGACGCCGATGGTGCCGGTGAGCGCGCCCGGCTGGCGGATCGAGCCACCGGTGTCGGTGCCGAGCGCGATCGGGGCCTCGAACGCGCTCACGGCCGCGGCCGAGCCGCCGCCCGAGCCGCCGGGGACACGTTCGACATCCCACGGGTTCGACGTGCGCTGGAACGCCGAATGCTCGGTCGACGAGCCCTGCGCGAATTCGTCGAGGTTCGTCTTGCCGAGGATCGGCATATGGGCCGCCTTGAGCTTCTCGATGACGGTCGCATCGTACGGCGGCACCCAGCCTTCGAGGATGCGCGATGCGGCGGTCGTCTCGATGCCCTTCGTCACGATCATGTCCTTGATCGCGATCGGGACACCGGCGAGCTCGGGCAGCTCGGCCTTCTCCTCGTCGGACAGGTTGTCGTAGGCGTCGGCCTGCTCGAGCGCGCTTTCACCGGCGACCTTGAGGAACGCCTTGATCGTCGGCTCGGCGGCGTCGATGACGTCGAGCTCGGCGGCGACGAGGTCACGGCTCGTGACCTCCTTGTCGCGCAGCTTGCGCGCCATGTCGTATGCGGACAGCTTGACGAGTTCGTTGGTGTCGGTCATGTCACTCCTCCCCCAGAATCTGCGGCGCGACGAACATGCCGTCCTCGGTCGCGGGTGCCGCCGCGAGCACTTCGGCCTGGTCGAGCGGTTTGACCGGGACGTCGGGACGCAGATAGGCCTCGAGCGGGACCGGGTTGGCCGTCGGGACGACGTCGTCGGTCGCGACCTCCTGGACGGAGTTGATCGATTCCGCGATGACGTTGAGCTCGCTCTGCATACGGGTTATTTCCTCGTCGGTGAGCGCGATTCGGGCGAGGTCGCCCAAATGGATAATTTCTTCACGTGTGAATGTTGGCATGGTTTCCACTATACGAACCAAATGTGACGAGGCGTCCACGCAAATGGACACGGGCGTCACTTCACGTCGCGACGGGACATGAGCAGTACGCCGACCGCGTAGATGACGGCAGCCCACAGCGCGAAGATCGCGCCGGCGACGCCCCATGACGGCTGGAAGGGCTTCGCGCCACCGATGAGGAGCGTCGAGGCGACGTCGTTCGAGAACGTGCTCGCGCCGGCGCCGACGAACGCCGTGAGCGCATTCGCCGGAAGGCAGTTGTTGACCGATGTGATCCACACGTATCGGCGCCCGAGCAACTGCGCCATCTGCAGGACCGACGGCACGATCGTGAACAGGACGATGACGCACAACACGCCGCCGACCGTCGAACGGCATATCGCGCCCATACCCATCGCGAGCACGGCGCCGACGGCCATCGCGAGCGGCAGGCCGAGCAATGTGACGGCCGGCATTGCGGCGGGCATCGCATCCGCGCCGGTCGTCACATGTGGGCCGACGATGAGCGCGGCGCATCCCCATGCGACGCACACACCGGCGAACGCCGCAAGGAACGCGACCGCGCCGACGACGAGCGCCTTCGCGTGCATGAACATCGCTCGGCGCGGATTCACCGTGAACGACGAGACGATCGACGACGAGCTGAATTCGCTCGTGAGCGCCATGACACCGAGGATGCCGATGATGACAAGCACATTCGATGCGCCCGAGCTCGCCGACGTCCAGATGTCCTCGTCGCCGACAGGCATGTCGCCCTCGGCCATCATCGATACCATCCACCCCATCATGAGGCTGTTGACGGCGAGGAACGCGATCGTGAGCACGGCGAGCACATATGTGGACGTCGCACTCCACATCTTGCGCCATTCGGCGCGCACGGCACCCCCGAACGTCAGTCTCATGGCCGTCCCACGCGCCGTCGTGCGCCCATCGCCCATCATCGTCGAACTCATCGAGCACCTCCATCCATCCGCGCCGCCTGCTGTCGCATATCCGCTTGCATGCCGGACGCCGGCGGCCCGACGGGCGCCGAGACATACCGCGCATGCGCATGCGTGAGCTCCATGTACGCCTGCTCGAGCGAGACCCGCTCACGCGCGAAACGGTACATCACGATTCCGTTCGCGGCACATCCGCGTGCGACGGCCGCGAGGTCGGCACCCTCGACGACGAACGCGCGAGCATCGTCCGGATACCCGTCCGCGAGCGCCGTCTCGGTGACACGCACGCCCGGCGAGTGTGAGAACATCGCGTGCAGTTTCGTCGCATCCGGCGTCACGACCGAAATCGTCGGCCGTGAATGCTCGGCGACGAAATCGGCGACCGTCGTCTGCCGGAGGATGCGGCCGTCGCCGATGATGACAAGCGCGTCCGCCGTGAGCGCGACCTCGTTCATCAGATGCGAGCTGAGCAGCACGGCGCGTCCCTGCGCGGCGCTGTTGCGGCACAGGTCGCGCACCCATTTGACGCCTTCCGCATCAAGGCCGTTGACCGGTTCGTCGAGCACGAGGTTCTTCGGTTCGCCGAGCATCGCCGCGGCGATCGCGAGACGCTGGCTCATGCCGAGTGAGAAACGCCCGGCCTTCGTCGCGCGCACGCTCGCCAGGCCGGTGAGGTTGAGGACTTCGTCGACACGGCGCTTCGGGATGTTGTTCGTGTAGGCGAGCGTTGTGAGATACGTGTACGCCGTGCGGTTCCTCGGCGCGCGCCGCGCGTCGAGCACGGCACCGACGCTCGCCATCGGCGCCGGGTGCTTCGCATAGGGGACGCCGTCTACGAGCGCGGTGCCCGACGTCGGCGCGACAAGGCCGAGCAGGATGCGCATCGTCGTCGATTTGCCCGCGCCGTTGGGGCCTACGAAGCCGGTCACACACCCGTCATGCGCCGTGAAGCTGATGTCGTCGAGCACGGTCCTTGCACCGAAGGACTTGCTGACGTCATGGAATTCCATCATGCGTCACACGGTAGCAGGCGCTTTCGGCGCGGGCGGCGCGGCGTCCACGACATGGCCTGCCGTATCCCCGTACCGTCCGCGGATCACATCGGCCGCACGGCCGCGTGTTGCGCGATCCACGCATGCATCGCGACGGCCGCGGCGGCACCCGCGTTGATCGAACGCACCGAGCCGAATTGGCTGATGTAGACGACGTCGTCGGCGAGGTCGAGCGCCGTCTGCGACAATCCCGGACCTTCCGCGCCGAACAGCAGTAGGCAGCGTTCGGGGAACCGGTAGGTCTCGATCGGCACGGCGCCGTCGATGATGTCCATCGCGATGACTTTCGCATCCTCGGCGACGCGCATGTCGCGCCGCGCGTACAGCAGCGCACGCTGCGCATCGTCCGCGTCGATGCGCCCACTGCGCGCGTCGTCCGTGATCGCCGCGATCCGCCGTTCGGCGTCGCGGCGTTCGCGCGCGATGCCGTCGCGCCAGCCACCGATGCACATCCGGATCGATGGTTCATGGACGACGTGCTGGTACAGCTCGGTCATCAACGCGCCTTTGCGGTTCCATTTGTGTGGTCCGACGATATGGACGCGGTTCGCTGTGAACGCGTTCGCCGTGCGCACGATCGAACCGATGTTGAAATCATGGGTCCAGTTTTCGATTGCGACTTCGAACGGATGACGTCCGCGCGCGTCGAGGTCGTCCCTGATCGCATCGACACTCCAGTAGCGGTAGCGGTCGAGGACATTGCGGCGGTCGCCTTCGTCGAGGAGCGCCGTGTCGAAACGCGCGTCGAAGGCCTGGTGCTCCGGGTCGTCTGGACGTGGGGTCCCCGGATGGGTTTCGTTCCAAGGTCCGACGCCCACTTCACGGAACTCCGGTTCGCCGGATGCCTTCGCGGCGACGTCTATCGGGTTCGGTTCATGCATCGGTACGTCTCCCCTGATCGTACGCCGCTCAATGCAGTTCGGATTCGTGGAAGGTCTCGATGAACGGCACGTCGGTCGCCGTGTCGTCGACGGGGTCGATGACACGCACCGTCGGTTCCTCGATGTCGACGCCGCCGATGAGCGACGCGATCGCGACGACTGTCGCACCCTGTGCGTCGACGATGCCGAAATCAAGGCTCAGTTCGTTGCCGTTGCGCAACGTGACGAGCGACGACGTCTGCACATACGATTTCTCGGAAAGCCAAGCGTCGACGAGGATGACGCGTTTGCCGCGTATCGAGGGCCCTTTCGTCGCCGGATACACGAAATCCATGACGAAGCCGTCGAGTGCCTCGCCACGCGACGCCGCGGCGTGCATGAGCGAGCAGACGATCGGCACGGCGGCCGCCGTGAGCGCGCCGACGGCGTCGAAATCATCGATCGAATACCCCTGCTCCTCAAGCGTATCGAGCATGATGTGCCCGATGAGCGACGCGCCACGGTGGTCGAACGTGACCGGTGACAGTTCGGAGAACGGACGGTCCGCCATATGCGCGCGCAACAGCGTCTTGAGCTGGTCGCGCGGCTCCATGAGCGCGAACGCGGCCTCATCGGGCGTGGCGCCCTGATCGGCGGCGCGCGGTGTGGGGACGGTCTTGCGGAACTCGGGGGCTTCTTCACTCATGTGTGCAAGCGTAGCCGTGCGCCCCGTCAAATCGGCGGCGTAGCCGGGGCGCACGGCCGCCCATTCGCCTATCGCGGACGGCGCGATGACGCCGCCGCCACCCCCTCGCGTACAGTGGTGGTGTCGAAACGGGTGGGCGCCGCCGGACGGTCGGCGGCGCGAGGAAAGCTCATAGGGAGCGACTGTATGGGACTCAATCTGTTCATCGCCGTGATATGCGTCGTCATGGCGCTCCTGATCACATTCATCACGATCCGGTTCTTCTTCGGCGCCGAGGCGAAAGTCGAATTCACGCGCCGCACCGCGTTCCGCGACCAAGGCGAACATGAGCCCGTCCACGCGGGCGACACGTTGCGCACGCGCCGTTCCGACAACGCGGCGAGCGTGCGGCTCCTCACCGTGCAGGTCCTTGTCGCCGCCATACTCACGCTTGCCGTCGTCGTCCCCCAACTGCTGCATACGATGCACCCGTCGCTCATCCCGGACTGGCTCACCGCGCCGTGGCTCCAGGCGATCATCATCACACCCGTCATGTTCTACAGCGGCTATCCGATTCACATCGACGGCTGGTCGGCGATCCGCCGCCGTGTGCCGAACATGAACTCGCTCGCCTCCGTAGGTTCGATCGCCGCGTATGTCTACAGCCTCCTCGTCTGCTTCGCGCAAGACGTGCTCCCCGCCGCGCTGCACGACGTCTATTTCCAGGTCACGGGCGTCATCATCACGCTCGTGCTGCTCGCGCGCCTCATGAGCGACCGTTGGCTGCCGCGGCGCGCCGCGTTCCCGCTGCAGACGAAGGTCGATACGATATCGCGCGTCTTCGTGCCGGTCGTCTTCCTCATCGCCGTATGGACCTTCGTCGCGTGGCTCATCTTCGGCGCGCAGCCGGCATTTGCGCGCGCACTGCTCATGGCGATCGGCGTGCTCATCATCGCATGCCCCGTCGCGCTCGGCTGGGCGGCGCCGCTCGCGGCGTCGTTCGCGATCGAATGCGCGCGCCGCAACCGGATGCGCATCCTCACGACGAGCGCGCTCCAGCAGGCGAAGGACACGCACGTCGTCGTGTTCTCAGACGCGGCGTCCGACCGCGCGCATGGCACGATCGGCACGTTGCTCGACCGTGGGCTGAGCGTCAGCACAATCGACACGTCCGATCCCGCGAAGGCGGTGCAGGACATCGACGAACGCCGCGCACACCATGGCGTCGACGGCCACTCGTCCGTCCTTGTGTTCGTCGGCGACGGCACCGAGGACGTCACCGTGCGCAACGCCGCCGACATCGCCGTCGTCGTGACGAAGGACCTCGAGGATGCGCGTGCGGTCGAACATGCGGACGTCATGACCGATCTCGACGGCGGCGCATGCGTCGCGCGCCTCATGCGCCTGTCGAAATCGATGGTGCGCAACATCCAGGAGAACCTCATCTGGGCGTTCGTGTTCAACATCATCGGCATCCCGATCGCGGCCGGCGTCCTTTACCCCTTCACGAAGTGGACGCTCGATCCGAGCCTCGCCGGCATCGCGATGTTCCTTTCGTCGCTGTGCGTGCTCATCAACGCGTGGCGCCTTGAGGCCGCGCATATCGACCGCTGAGCGTCCGCGGCAACCGGCTCCCACAATACGATGAGGCCGGCGCCGGCACCCTTGAGCATATCGGGTGCCGGCGCCGGCCTCATCGTAGGTGGCCCGGTGCGTCACCGGGCCGGATCAACGGTCACTTCGACGTGTCCATCAACGTCGAGGTGTCCTTCACTTCGACGTGTCGCCGGAGCCGACCGTGACCTCCGTGTCGAGCGGATTGTCGTCGCCGTCCATCGGATTGGTGTGATGCACGGAAAGCTCAAGGTGGTCGCCGCCGGTGTGGTCGACGAGCACCGTCTCGCCATCGTGCACCTTGCCCGCGAGCAGCATGCGCGCAAGCTGGTCGCCGACCTCGGTCTGCACAAGGCGGCGCAACGGACGCGCACCATACGCCGGGTCGTAACCGGTGTCCGCGAGCCATTCGCGCGCCGCCTCGGTCACGTCGAGCGTGATGCGGCGGTCGGTCAGGCGCGACGCGACCTGCTTGACCTGCAGGTCGACGATCTTGCCGAGTTCCTGACGGCTCAGCGGATGGAAGATCACGAGGTCGTCGAGACGGTTGATGAACTCGGGGCGGAACTGCGTGTGGACGGCGTTCATGACGGCGTCCTTCTTCTCCTGTTCGCTCAGGTCGGGGTTGACGAGGAACTGGGAGCCGAGGTTGGACGTCATGATGAGGATCGTGTTCTTGAAGTCCACGGTGCGTCCCTGGCCGTCGGTCAGGCGTCCGTCGTCGAGCACCTGCAGCAGGATGTCGAAGACCTCACGGTTCGCCTTCTCGACCTCGTCGAACAGGACAACCGAATACGGGCGACGGCGCACGGCCTCGGTGAGCTGGCCGCCCTCCTCGTATCCGACATAGCCCGGGGCGGCGCCGATGAGGCGCGACACGGACGACTTCTCCATGTATTCGCTCATGTCGATGCGGACCATCGCCTTCTCGTCGTCGAACAGGAATTCGGCGAGTGCCTTCGCGAGCTCGGTCTTGCCGACGCCCGTCGGGCCCATGAACAGGAACGATCCGGTCGGGCGGTTCGGGTCCGAGATGCCGGCGCGCGAGCGGCGCACCGCGTCGGAGACCGCTTCGACGGCTTCGGGCTGGCCGATGACGCGTTCGTTGAGGTACTCCTCCATATGGAGCAGCTTCTCGTTCTCGCCTTGCATGAGGCGGCCGACCGGGATGCCGGTCCATTCGGAGATGATGCCGGCGATCGAATCGGCGTCCACATGGTCCGGGACCATCGGGTCTTCCTTGTGCGCGTATTCCGAGGCCTGCTCGTCAGCCGTCTCGGCGGTCGCGAGCTCCTTCTGGATCTGCGGGATCTCGCCGTAGAGGATGCGGCTCGCCTGCGCGAGGTCGCCCGCACGCGTCGCCTTGTCGGCTTCGACGCGCTTCTCGTCGAGCTTCGCACGCAGGTCGCCGACCTTGTTGCGGTCCGCCTTCTCGGCATCCCAACGGGCCTTGAGGCCATGCAACTTCTCGCGGCTGTCGGCGAGTTCGGACTGCAGCTTCATGAGCCGTTCCTTCGACGCCGGGTCCTCGGCCTTCTTGAGCTGCATCTCCTCCATTTCGAGGCGCGTGACCTTGCGCTGCAGCTCGTCGATCTCCTCAGGCTGCGAATCGAGTTCCATGCGCAGATGCGCGGCCGCTTCGTCGACGAGGTCGATCGCCTTGTCCGGCAGCTGGCGTCCGGTGATGTAGCGGTTCGAGAGCGTCGCTGCGGCGACGAGCGCGTCATCGCCGATCGTGACCTTGTGGTGCGCCTCGTAACGCTGTTTGAGGCCGCGCAGGATCGCGATCGTGTCCTCGACGGAAGGTTCGCCGACGAACACCTGCTGGAAGCGGCGTTCGAGCGCCGGGTCCTTCTCGATGTTCTCGCGGTATTCGTCGAGCGTCGTCGCGCCGATGAGACGCAGTTCGCCACGCGCGAGCATCGGCTTGAGCATGTTGCCCGCGTCCATCGAGCCTTCTGCCGAGCCTGCGCCGACGACGGTGTGGATCTCGTCGATGAACGTGATGATCTGCCCGTCCGACTGCTTGATCTCGTCGAGCACGCTCTTGAGGCGTTCCTCGAATTCGCCGCGGTACTTCGAACCGGCGACCATCGACCCCAGATCGAGGCTGATCAGGCGCTTGTTCTGCAACGTGCTCGGCACGTCGCCCGCGACGATGCGCTCCGCGAGGCCTTCGACGACGGCCGTCTTGCCGACGCCCGGCTCGCCGATGAGCACCGGGTTGTTCTTCGTGCGGCGGCTCAGGATCTGGATGACGCGGCGGATCTCCTGATCGCGGCCGATGACCGGATCGAGCTTGCCTTCCTTCGCGCGCGCCGTCAGATCGGTCGAGTATTTCTCGAGCGCCTTGTACGAGGCTTCGGCGTCCGGGCTCGTCACCTTCGCGCCGCCGCGGATGCCGGGGATCTGCTCGCGGATCTTGTCCGCGGACACGCCGTTCGCGTCCAGGATCTTCGCGGCGTCGTTCGGCGTCGCCTCGGCGATGCCGAGGAGCAGATGCTCGGTCGAGACGTACTCGTCGCCCATCTCCTTCATCGCGCTTTCTGCCTTCGCGATCGCGGCCGTCAGCTGGCGGCTCGCCTGCGCCTGCGTCGTCGACGAACCGGACGCGCTCGGCAATGCGACGAGCGCGTTGCGCACGGCCGCTCCGATCGTCTGGACGTTGCCACCGCACGCCTCGACGAGGCCACGCACGACGCCGTGTTCCTGACGCAGCAGCGCGTCAAGCAGGTGCAGCGGCTCGACCTGCGGATTGCCGGCCGCGGAAGCGCTCTGGATCGCGTCACCGAGCGCCTCTTGGGCCATTGTCGTAAACTTTTGTTCCATATCATCCTCCATTGCTGCACGTGGGCGCGTCCGTGCGGTCGGGCACGGTCCGTGTGAGTCCACGGCTTCATTTGTCTGATATTGTCAACCGACGCTGCCCATCACATATTCCCAAAACTTGAGTTATCTTCACTCAAGTTTTGATTATCGATGACGTCCACGCTGTCGACGAACCATTCACTGCCATTCTCACGCCGAAACGGGCGAAGGCTGCCCGCTTTCAGCGGACAGCCTTCGTTTTGTCTTTTTCCAGCGCGATGCGCTAGGCGATGCCGTCACCGACGCACAACAGTGCATCATCCACGTACGACGACATTGCGCAGGTCACCGATGCCATCGACATGCACGACCGCCTCGTCGCCCGGCTTGAGACTCCCGGACGCGTCCGGTGTACCGGTGAGGATGACGTCGCCCGGCAGCAGCGTCGAGAAACTCGAGATGAACGCGATCTGCTCAGGAATCGAATGGATCAGGTTCGCCGTCGTGCCGCTCGCGCGTTCGACGGGTTCGCCGTTGAGCGTGAACGAGATCGCCGCGTCGCGCCAATGGAAGTCGTCGCGCGTCACGATCCACGGACCGAGCGGACACGACGTGTCGAAGCCCTTCGCGCGCGTCCACATCGGATCGGACTGCTGCAGGTCGCGCAATGTCACATCATTGACGCACGTGAACCCGAGGACGTAGTCCATCGCCTCGTCGACGCCGACATGTTTCGCGATGCGTCCGATGACGACCGCGACCTCCGGTTCGAAGTTCATATCGTCCGAGCACGCCGGATACACGATCGGATCGTCCGGACCGATGACCGACGTCGACGGTTTCATGAAGATGACCATATCCTCGGGTGCGTGACGCACCGTCGACTGTCCCTGCTCATACATGTAGTTCGCGTGCGCTTCGTAGTTCTTCGCCAACCCGTACACCTTCGACGGGATGACGGGCGACAGCAGCCGCACACCGTCCGCGTCGAGCGGGATGCGTTCCCCTGTCGGCCTCACGTTGCCGCCGAACGGGTACCCCTCAAGTACGACGAGATAATCCTTGTCATCCGCCTCGTCAGTCTGCACAAAAGCGTACTGGGGCGTGTCATCCTTCGAAAACCGTGCAAGTCTCATACCGCACAGTGTACAACGCGCGGTGTGACGCGCGCCGCGCTCACTTGAAGTCGCGTTCGCCGAAGATCGCCGTACCGATGCGCACGATCGTCGCACCTTCGGCGATCGCGTATTCCATATCCCCGCTCATGCCCATCGACAGGTCGTCGCAGCGCGCGGTGCCTTCGGCGTGCGAGTCGCGCACCCGGTCGCGCAGTGCGCGCAGATGTGCGAAACCGCGGCGTATGGCGGCTTCGTCGTCGACGTGCGCGCCGACCGTCATGAATCCCTGCAATGCGATGCCGTCGATCTGCGCGATCTCGAGCGCGAGGTCATATGCGGCGTCCGGATCGCATCCCGATTTCGACGCCTCCCCCGATTCGTTGACTTCGAGGAGCACGCCGACGTCCGCACCGCGCGCGGCCGCGCGCCGTCCGATTTTGTGTGCGAGCTCAAGTGAATCGACCGATTCGATCGTATTGACGTCCGGCAGCACCTTGTTGATTTTGTTGCTCTGCAATTGGCCGATGAGATGCACCGGCAGCCGGTCGATCGCTTCCGGGTCGTCGGTCAGGTCGGGGCTTTCGACGGTCTCGACGTCGCTCGCGCCGAGGACGATGCCACGTTCGCCACACGCATACCGCAGTCCGTCAATCTTCACGGTGATCTCCTGGGGCCTGTTCTCGCCGATCATATGCACGCCGGCGTCGATCGCGGCCATGATCTCGCCGACATCACGCGTCTTCGTCGCCGCGAGCAACGTGACCGACCCCTCGTCGCGTCCGGCCTCATACTCCGCGCGCGCGATGCGGTCAAGCACACGGTGCACGCCATCGGCGATCCGCTGTGCGCGCGCATCGTCGATCGTCTCGTTCGCAAGGTCCTTGTAATCCATATACGCTGTCATGACGTTCCCATCACTCGTTTCCCATCGCGGCAGCCATGGAACCCTTTCCTCATCGTCCCACGGGCGCGCCGTACCCATTACTGTACCGCAATCGTGCGCGAATCCCCCACGATGCCCGTGGATGTCCGCGCACGTTCCCACACCATCTTCACGTCCCCACCGCGCGCGCCGCGGCTGACCGTATACTCACATCGCGAGCAGCTCGCGCACGACGTCGTCGGGCACGCGCACATCGCGGCCGCGGCGTGCGCGCACACGCCGCCAATCGAAGACCGCGAGCGCGTCGCGCACACCCATCGGTTCCGGTGTGTCGATGAGCCCAAGTGCCCAAGCACAATAGCCGATGACGGCGTCGGCGCGCACACCTTGCGCGCGCAACGCGCCGAGGTCGAGCGAACGCTCACGTTTCGCAAGACGCACACCCGTGGCGTTGTCGAGGAGTGGCAGATGCGCATAATCAGGCGTGTCCGCGGGCGCCCACCGCACCGCGCGCGCACCGCCGACGCCGTGTGCGAGCAGTCGTCCGCGCAGCCAGATCTGGAGCGCCGTCGAACGCAGCAGGTCGCGTCCGCGTACGATGTCGTCGATGTCCATGAGCAGATCGTCGAGCGTGACGACGAATTGGTACGCGTAGAGTCCGTCGGAACGACGGATGACGATGTCGCCTATGTCTCCACCGAGGTCGTACCGTTGCGCGCCGTAGACGCGGTCGTCGAACAGGACGATTCCGTCGCGCGCGTGCGCGGCGGGCACGGCGAGGCGCCACGAGTGGCGCTCGCCTGCACGCACGCGTGCGGCCGCCTCCTCGGGATCGTCATCGTGCAGACGTCTGCATGTGCCGGGATAGACGATGAACCGGTCCCCCTCCTGCGGCGCCGACGCGGCGCGTATCTCGGCGCGCGAGCAGAAGCACGGGTAGACGAGCCCCGCGTCGCGCAACACGGCGAAGACGTCGTCGTATACCGTGGTGCGCTGCGATTGGCGCACGACGTCGCCCGACCATGACAGGCCGAGCCATGCGAGGTCCTCACGGATCCATGCGTCGGCGCCGCGCATGATGCGCGGCACATCGATGTCCTCGATGCGCAGTCGCACATCCTCGCCGCGTTGGTGCGCGGAAAGCCACGCCGCGAGCATCGCGTACGCGTTGCCGAGATGCATGCGCCCCGACGGTGTCGGCGCGAACCGTCCACTCATCGCCGCCCTCCTTCGACCGTTCCTCGGATATGCACGGCGTCCGCCGCCATCACCGTGCCATCATACGGGCGCACCGTAGAACGTCGTCCACAGTTCGCTGTCGAGCGGCCACGGGTTGATCGTGCACCCGTTGAGGAACATCGATTGTTCCTGCATGAGCGGCGCCGGCCGCCCTTCGCCGCCGCACGCCTGTTCGTTGTCGATGTGCCCGAGCGCGTGCCCGACCTCGTGGTTGATGACCATCGTCCGGTACGTCGCGAGCGTGCCGCCGTGTTCGAACCAATGGTCGACGGCGCCGTCCCACCGTTTCCTGTTGATGATGACGTCGCTGCCGACACGGCAGCTGTATTCGGTCGAACAATACGTCGAATAGGTCGGCAGTTTCTCGGGCGCCGCGAGTGTGACCGTCACATCGCAGCCACTTTCGGCTTGTGCGAACGTGACGCCCGCGCGTGGCCATCCCTTCGGATTGTTGAGGACACGGTCGACCGTGTCCGCGAACGCCGACGTGTCGCCGACGTCGCCGTTCGTCGCGATGCAGTACGTCATTTTCGTCGGCTGTTGCCCGCTGCCTTCGGCCGTTTTCTTTGCTTCGTCGTAGATGCGCGCGCGTTCGGCGTCGTCGATCGGCGCACCGAGCGCGTCGAGTTCCCGTTGGGCGGCGTCTTTCGTATCGTTTCCGTCATCGTTCGGTTCGGATGGTGCCGTCTCCTCGGCGCCGCTGTTCGCGAGCGCCATATGCAACGCCTTCGTGAAATCGATGTTGGCTGTCGCCTCCGCACTGTCCTGTGGCGCGGTGATGTGGCCGATCGAGGCGGCCGTACTCACGGCGACGCCGACGACGAGCAGTACGGCCGCGCCCGCCGCGATGATGCGGCGGATGATGAAACGACGTTGCGTCGCCTTCCGTCGGCGCCGACGAGAGGTCCTGTTCATGTCCGCACTACCCATGACCGATCCGTTCGTTCGTACAACAACTGCGCGAGACCGTCCCCGCTGCACCACTCGAGCGGTGCGCGCGGCGCGAATCTGCCACCACTATAGCAACGATGTACCGGATGTGCCCGCAACCATCGGCAAGCGGCCCGTGGAAGGACCACGGGCCGCTTGTTTGAGCCATGTTCCGCGCGTGCGCGGAGGGGTTCAGATCGCGAACAGCACGTTGAAGAGCCAGCAACCGAGCATGCCGCCGAGGATCGGCGCGACGACGGGGATCCACGCCTCGTTCCAGCGCGACGAGCCCTTGTGCGGGATCGGCAGGATCTGGTGGAGCAGTCGCGGCATGAGGTCACGCGCAGGGTTGAGGCCAGGGCCGGTCGGACCGCCGAGCGAGCAGACAAGGCCCCAGACGATGAAGCCGACGACGATCGACGCGGCCGCATAGTTCGTCCTGCCCCACTGCAGTTCGAGGCAGCACAATGCGCCGAGGACGAGGAGCATCGTGCCGACGAATTCGTTGATGAAGTAGTTGCGCCGTGTCGCGTAGGCGTCGGTCGTGCAGAAGGTACCGAGGATCGCCTCCGCGCTCTCCGTCTCCTTGTAATGCGGGTAGTAGCAGATGTAGACGATGAGCTGGCCGGCGGCCGCGCCGAGAACCTGCGCGCAGATGTACGGCAGCACCTGGTTCCATGGGAACATGCCGTTGACGGCCTGTGCGAGCGTCATCGCCGGGTTGATGTGCGCGCCGGATACGCCGCCGAACATGAGGACCGGGAACATGACGCCGAAGCCGTAGCCCATCGCGATGTTGATCCAGCCTGCGTTGTGGCCTTTCGTGTTCTTCAGTTCGACGTTGGCGACCGCGCCGTTGCCGAAGATCATGAGTACGGCGGTTCCTACGAATTCGGCCGCCAACTTGGTGAACAATGAGTATTCCACGAGGGATGTCCTTATTTCTTATGCTCTATACTCTCTCAGGTCCCCGCGGCCTCACATGGACGCGGCGAACCCATCCAGCGTACGCCAAGGCGTGCCCCACATTGATGCATCATCTTTGCAAACCTTTGCATCCCTGATTGGGGCATATAGGAACTAAAGTTATTGATTTAGAGTCTGGTTTGCCTTTTCGCCAGTAGGCGTGTCGCCCCGTTGCAGATGCGCACGGGTATCTGCTTGTGTGGTTTCGTGTGCAATGTGTGTCATGAGGACACGTTCGAAGCAAGCGAAGAAATGCCCGGTCTGCCAGTCGCCGATGCGCAAGAACGGGCACGACCGCATGGGCCGGCAGCGTTGGCAGTGCGATGGGTGCAGGCTGACCGCCGGCACCAGGAACAACACCAAACGGCGCCGCACCCAGCTGGCGCAGTTCCTGGACTGGCTGCTCGAGGCCGCGCCCCAACGCAAACGCACGGAGAGCGCGCGCAACTTCCGCAAACGCGTGGACTGGTGCTGGCGGCTCAAGCCGCGCATCGAACCCGACGGTGTGGTGCATCGCACGGTCATGGCCGACGGCACCTACATGAACGGCTGGTGCCTGCTGGCGGCGGTCGACGGCGAGGACGGCGAGGTGCTCGCCTGGCAGTGGTGCGCCCGGGAGAGCACGGCCGCCTACAAGGCGCTGTTCGCACAGCTCGCCCCGCCCGACGTGCTCGTATGCGACGGCATGAAAGGCATCCTCAAAGCCTGCGCGCAAATCTGG
>NZ_MVOH01000004.1 GCF_002286935.1 Bifidobacterium criceti | reverse complement strand
TTCGAATGCGGGAACGAGAGCACGAAATAATGCATGCGCCGGCGCACTCCCTTCCAGTACACGTCGCTCTGGCCGAAATCGGCCTGCGCCTCGCCAGGATGCCACGACAGGTCCAGAAAGCCGCGCTGGCGTTCAAGGCCGAACTCACGTTTGAGCTCGCGCACCTTGCGCGTCACGGTGGACAATGACACATCAGCGCCGCACTCATCAACCAGACGCCGGTGGATACGGGTCGCCGTATGACGCTGCTTCGACCACGTCCGCCGGTCCTCGGCCAACCAGCCCTCGATCAACGGCACCCACCGGTCGATCTTCGACGGCCGCTCACGCCTCACCGGCGGCCTGTCGGACAGGTCGACCTCCCTGAGGTACTTGCGCACCGTCGGCTCGCTGATACCCAGCTCGCGCGCAATCGCGGCGACGGACGCACCTTCCTTTCGCATGCAACGGATAGAGTGAATGACGGACATGCTGATCATTGCCTTTCCGGACCTTTCAACTGGAAGAAGTCAGACGCTCCCAGTCAAACAAGGCCCTGTAACAGTGGTCGGCATGCTCCCATGACCAAACCCGAAACTTTTACATGACTAAAACCGCAATCTCTAATTGAACACAAACAGTTACCACCTACTCGACTGGTATGGTTTGCAGTCTCCCCTAAACTGGATGGCTAGCAATTAGATCTATTCACTGAATGACGGATGCATGGCGCAACGAACCATATTCGACTGTGCTGGCATTGATCCGAAAGGACCCACATGAAAGTACTGTTCGTGTGCACTGGCAACATCTGCCGCTCGCCGATGGGCGAACTCATGTTCCCACTGTTCTTTCATGACGATTCGATTGTGACGGACAGCGCCGGCGTCCAGGGGCTCATCGACAACCCGATCGACCCATCGAGCGAACGTCTCATGCAGATGGATGGCATTGACGCCTCCTCTTTCCGCTCCAAGCGCCTGACACCGCAGCTCGCGATGGGCAGCGACCTCATCCTGTGTTTCACCGAACACCAACGCAAGAAGATCGTCGAACTCGCGCCACGCAGCCGCAGCCGCACATTCCTGCTGACCGATTTCGCCGACCTGTGCACCTATTGCCGAGACAACAACCTTATTCAGGGAGAGACACTCACGGACCGTCTCGATTCGGTGCTGATGAACGCATCGCTCGTGCGGCCGATGCTGCCACCGGCACATGAGATCGACGACCCCTACCGCAAGGACTTCCCGGCATTCGAGACTGCACACGCGCAGATCGGCGAAGCGTTCGCAAGCATCGCCGCGGCCTTGGAACCGGCAAGGGGTGTACACGCAAATTGAAAAACAGCGTGAATGGTCTCCATAAATCTAGCAGGCTATCACATGTTTTCCAAAAGCCGAGGAAGCCTCTGTCCTCCACGCAACCGTTTTCAACACGAGCTTGCATGACTTGCCGACTCAGCCAAGGGAAGCCATGAGCGACTCATACCAAGTCTGCAGCTGCTGTGCGCTATCTTCGATGTCATATCCATGATCCTTGAGAGTGCTCCTGAACTGCAACCGATCTATTCCCCGCTGTCCAGCTCTCAGCACTGCATCTGCCCAGACTTCAGGGCTTTCTTGCAGAGAGAGCACAGTAATCAGATCCTTCTCGAGAAAGGTCTCAGACGGCACACGGTCCGAGGCCACCACCGGAAGCATCGCAGCCTGCGCTTCTATGGCAGTCATGCCAGCGCCCTCATACAACGAGGGAAACAGCTGCACGTCAAATGCGCTGTTCCATTCATTCACGTTAAGCTGGTTCCCCAGGAGGAAGGCCGCGTGGCCTATGCCCAGATCCCTGATTCGCTGCTCAATCTCTGCTCGCTGATTGCCCTCGCCGAGCATGATGAACACCGCATTCGGCTGTCGTTTAAGAATCTCGGCGAACACTTCAACGGAAAACAGATAATTCTTCTGTGATGCAAGTCTGCCTACCTGCCCAACAACGAACTTATCGTCAAGGTCATACTGGCGTCTCAATGCTTGCCGAGGCCCCGCTGAGAATGCATACTGGTGCACATCAATCGCATTCTTGATGATGTGCACACGACCTTTCCTCACCGCGTTTTTGCCGAACAACCACGCTCCGGCCGTCTCGGTGCAAGCCGCCAGCGCATTGGGATACACGCGAGAGACAGGTCTGAGCATGTTCTTGGCTGCGTCTCGTATGAGTTCCTTTCGGTTACTCATGCTGTGGTTATGAGCGATGCGAATCTTCACACCATTCTTCTTAGCTACACGAAGGGGGAAAAAGCCCAGTGAATTGATATTGGAATGCACGATATCAGGGTGAATCTCTGTCAGTACCTCGGACAATGCGGCATCGTACTGGGGAAGATGCAGAAGCCCGACCTTGGGAATACGAAAGACACGACCACCCAAGGCACGAATCTCATCCTCGGGTACCTTTTTGGAATCGTCATCCACAATGAAGTCAAACGTCACTTTGGTGCGGTCGAGGGCACGGTAATGATTCATAATGGTGGATTCGACGCCCCCAACCGCCATATGCCCCATAATCTGGGCCACTCGAATAGGCGATGACGCATTCATACCAACGATTCCTCTCCTTCAACCAGTTCCTTTAACTCATCAGAATATACCAACACACCAACAGCATGGATGACATTACAAATCTAGGAAGGACGTGTATGAAAAACTTCAACAAGGCTGCCATTGTCTTTGAACATGTCAAGAGACTAGATATTGATTACTGGTGCTCCGTCAGATGCTCGTGTTAGATTCGGCACTGATGAACGCGTCGCTCGTGCGGCCGATGCTGCCGCCAGCACATGAGATCGACGACCCCTACCGCAAGGACTTCCCCGCGTTCGAAACCGCGCATGAGCAGATTGGTGAGGCTTTCGCCAATATCGCGGCTGCACTTGAACCGGCGAAGGGCGCGCACGCGCACTGAATGCATATGCGCGTGCGATTGCGGTTCACCGCTCAAGAAGATACGTTTTCATCGTCTTCAGTACAGTGATGTATTCGGCTGCACGCATATGATGAAGTGGTGCGTGCAGCATACCCCGCTTCATCAATGCCCGCAGGTCGCGTTTGAGCTCGTCTGCCTGTGCGTGTTCATCACGTTCCAGCGTGAGCCTGCACACCGACTTGTAGACGAGCGTCGCGCCGCGCATGACATCGAAATACGCGCATGTCACGAGATCGGCATCGTGCCGCTGCGTGAACTCGACCTCCAGTTGCGCACGGACGAGCCAATCCTTCTTGTTCCCCAACGACGGTTGACGTGAAATCGAGTCAGGCACCTCACGATAATGGTATCCGTGGTTTCCCTGCGTCAGGCACATGCGCTCGGCCCGTGATATGAGCTGCTGCAGCATAAGCACGTCCTCGCCGATCGTCACGTCTGCGAAATCCAACCCGCTGTACAGGTCCCGACGCACACAGGACGCCCACAGTGTATGGTCCGCGCGGGCGAGCAGGAACGCCACCATATCCGCCGGAGCACGCAATATCGCATCCGTGGTGCCCGAGATCACGATATCGGCGTCCGACTGCTTCATCAGGTCCACATATGACGACACCCAGCCCGCCGCCACCCAATCATCACTGTCGATCCACATCACGGCATCGCCCCGTGCATGCCGCAGACCGGTCCGGCGAGCCTGTACATGACCTGCGTTGGGTTGGTGGATGACGCGTATGCGCGCATCCTGAGCCATATATTCATCACACATCGTTTCGGAACCGTCATCGGACCCGTCATCGACGATGATGACTTCGATGTTCGAGTAATCCTGACGGAGGACACTATCAATACATGACCGTAGGTATTCACGGGAATTATATACCGGAACAATGATGCTCACGAGCAGATCATCTTGTGTCATGTTCGTTTTCCCTAATCCCAAGTCGACCAAACGTCACCCTACGAGCGATTCATACCAAGCCTGCAGATGCTGCGCGCTTTCCCGGATATCGTATCCGGAGGCAGCAAGTTTCGTTCGTGCTCTTGTTCTATCCGTCTTATATGTGCCGACCTCCAACACACGCTGCGCCCACACATCGGGGCCTGCGTCGAGCGGCAGCACGGTGATCAGGTCACGTTCGACGAACGTCTCATCCGGAACATTGCTGGAAGCGACAACCGGCAGTGACGACGCCTGCGCTTCCGTCGCGGTCATGCCCGCCCCCTCATACAGCGACGGGAACAGCAGGACATCGAATGCGCTATCCCATTGTTCGACATTGGACTGGTTCCCCAACAGGAACACGGAGTCGTCGACGCCAAGCTCATGTGCGCGGCGTTCGACCTCCACGCGCTGATGCCCTTCCCCAAGCCCAACGAATACAGCGTCAGGCTCATGCTTGAGCAGTTGCGCGAACACATCCATCGAGAACATGTAGTTCTTCTGCGGGACGATTCGCCCCACTTGGCCGATCACGAGCCTATTCGCGAACCCATAATGGTCGCGCAACGCCTCTCTCGATTCCATTGAAAACGCAAAGCGACCTACATCGATCGCATTGGGGATGATTTGCACACGATGTTGTTTGACCGCTTCAGCCCCGAACAGCCACTCACCCGCCATTGCCGTGCATGCCGCCAATGCAGTGGGATAGGTGCGAGACAATGGCCGTAATACGTTTTTGATGGCATTCCTTGTGAACTCCTTCTTATCGCTCATGCTATGGTTATGGGCGATACGGATGGGAATTCCGGCCTTCTTGGCTATGCGCAATGGAAACACACTCAACGCGTTCACATTGGAATGCACGATGTCCGGCTTTGTTGTCGCCAGTACATCATAGAGCGCCCGATCATACCGGTGAAGGTGGTCGATGTTCGGAATCCGGAACACCCTTCCGCCCATTGCCGTGATCTCATCCTCAGGGACAAACGGCGACTCCTCGTCCACAATGAAATCAAACGTCACGCGATCATGGTCGAGAAAACGATAGTGGTTCATGATCGTTGTCTCGACACCGCCGACAGCCATACGCCCCATGATTTGCGACACCCGAATCAGCGGTCTCTCGCTCATTGATATGTCTCCCTCTACACGATGCACATGATCCAGCTGACAAAAACGTCACTGCATAGTGGCTTACGCGTTATCCTCACCTATTCTTATGCATGATAGCGCATAATGGTTGAATACTCTCTCACCATATCCGCATACGACATCATTGCACCTTCATCGAAGCGGCCGCCGTGAGCCTATCCAATATCCGGACCCCTGAGTCTCGCATCGCCCTGAGCCTCAAGACAATCCATCTGTTCTGCCGCTCAACGTTGCGGTCTATCGTCCAATCGAACACCCAATGGCGAACCATATCAATCGCGAGCGCCCCCACATAGACGGCGACTGCCATGACGAACACCTGCCCGATCGCGGCGATGCCGACCGATGTCCGCGCGGCCAACGGTTTGAGCACCATATCGGCGAGCGGATGCGTGCACACCAGATAGACGGCGAGCGTGGAAGCGGCGATGTAATTGATTACCGCGCTATGGCGTGGCTTCGCGGTCGTCGCGCATATGACGATGGCGAGTGCGATGCAGATCGAGGACAGGCACCGCGGTGAGTTCATCCACAATGACCATACGATGCGGTTGGGCAGGACGCACTGGACGAGCAGCTGACTGCCCAAACCGACCACGAGTCCGAAGATGAGCAGCCTGTATGCCATCGTCCGGTTCATGCACAGGTCGCCCATATGCCATTTGGCGAAGCAGATCAGGATGTACAGATAGAAGAAGAGCAGGACCGAATAGCCCATGTTCAACGGGAACAGCCGCCATGGTGTCCATCCGAAGACGATGATCAGACCCACGCATAGCGCGGCATGCGTATTGTGTGACAGCGAGCGCAATCCCCGTGTCAGCAGTGGGCATATCATCAGGAACAGCATGTATGCGGTCGGATACCACCACATGTTCGCCGCGAATGGGAACACTGTTTTCAATCCGAGCGATGCGAGTGATTTCATGCCCGGCACGCCTCCGTATATGTGCCAGAACACGATGCATCCGGCGAACAGGAGGAACGACCAGAACCACAACTGCTTTTCGAGATGCCAGCATCGTGATGCGTTCTTCGCATAGCGCTGTTGTTCGTCGCATAGGAACCATGCGCTGATGATGAAGAACAGGCAGTCGCCTACACCGCCCCAATTGCCGAGGAAGGAGACAATCAACGTCGAGCCGAGCCGTTGCCCATAACCCGCGCCCATGTCAAGATAGTTGGATGCGCCCCAAGGCGAATGGTTGAACATGACCATCGCCATTGCGATGAGCCGGACGAGCTCCACATTGGAGTTGCGTATTGTTTTCCCACGTTGCGCCTTGTGGCCCGCCATCGTCGTCCTCCTCTTCCATCGATGCTGGTAGCAACACTGTCGCTGCTCTTCCCAGTACCGAAGCTAGCATCGACGCCGGTCAACCCTTGCACCCCAAGGTGTGCAGCATCGTCACAGCACCACATCCAGACGGTGTCGCAACGTGCGGACGCATTCCCTCACATTTCCATCACAATAATTTGCAAGAATTGCAAAAGTCAGGTATACAGTTATTTATTGGATCATACAGTGAGATACGTGGCCGATCATCAGACGAGGGGTGGAGCCGCAATGCCGCAACTCGCTCCATACGTGATTGATTGCGACGTATCCTGAGAGAGAGAAGCATCATGGGTTTTCTTCATCATGTCCGGAGGTACATCGGCGCCGCCCTCGCATGCGCGTTGCTCGTACCGGCACTGCCCGCATACGCCGAGGAGGGACGTGCGGCGGCGAGCAGCTGCACGATCGGCACAAGCACGTTCACACAATGCCTTCCTGATGGCAACCTTGCCGCAGCGGTGTCTTCGGCGGCGCACGCGGACGTCAACGCGGTCATCACACAACAGTCGGTCGATTCGGTCTCCTCGCTCCACGCGCGCAATGCGCAGATCAAGGACCTGACCGGTTTGCAGACCTTCAACAAACTGACGGATGTCCAGCTGTCCAACAATTCGATCGAATCGATCGACCCGTTGGCGTCGATGACCCAATTGCGTTCGTTGCAGCTGTACAACAACCGGATCAGCGACCTCACGCCACTGTCGAAGCTCACGTCCCTTGAGAAGCTCGGCCTTGGCGACAACGCGATTTCCGATATCACTCCGGTGTCGTCGTTGGGCAATCTGAAATCGCTTAACATCTCCCATAACACGGTCGACAACATTGCCGCCGTCCGTTCGCTCGGCAATCTTGAATACCTCTGGGCCGCAGGCAACAAACTCTCCAACATCGATGCCGTCAACGCGTTGACGAAGCTCCTCGGTGGGGACTTTAGCGAAAACCAAATCACGAGTGTCGCCAACGTCACCGCCGACCCGGAACAGTATCTCGTGCTCACCGGGCAGCTCATTGAGAGCGTCGTCACCGTGAACCGCGGTGACACCGTCAGCGTGCAGATGCCGATCGGGTACGACGGCAAGCATGTCGCGCCGTCCTCGGTCGACAACAACGGCACCTACAATGCCGACAACGGCCACATCAGCTGGAAGACGACCGACCAATACAGCGGCATGGGCTTCACAGCCGTCTTCATGTCGCAAGGCGGCGGCCAATCCGGCGATATGCCGTTTTCCGGCGTGGTCCGTCTCCGCGTGGTCTATAACGGGGAACCCGACCAGTACCACGTGACCGATGGCATGGGCGCCAGGCCTTCGAAGAAACCGCAGCAAATCACCGCGGCCCATCAGACCACGTGCACGGATGGCACATCCACGATCGCCGATTGCTTCCCCGACGCCGCGTTCGCGAAGGCCATCGCATCCGCGCTCGGCGCTTCGGTCACCGATGTCGTCTCCGCGCAGAAGCTTGACACCATCGAGGAGATCTCGGCGCCCAACGCCGGCATCACCCATATCTCCGGCGCCGAGCATCTCACCAATCTGAAGTCCGTGTTCCTGAGCGGCAACCCGATAAGCGACCTGTCACCGCTCAGCACACTGCAGAAGATCTCCAACATCCAGATCTACGATGCGATGATCTCCGATGTCTCCGCGTTGTCGGACAAGCCGGAACTGTGGGGGCTTGGACTCGGCAACAACTACATCGCCGATTTCGGCGTGATCAAGAACGTCCCCAAACTGGCTTGGGCGGACATCTACTCGAATCTCGTCAACGATGTCTCGTTCGTGACCCAGTGGCCACGTCTGGATGCGCTGTGGCTTTCCGGCAATCCATTCACCGACGTCTCCCCGATCGCGAAGATTCCGCAGCTGCGGCGCCTGCAGTTGGAAACCAACTCGATTTCCGACATGTCCCCGCTCAAGGACTGCACGCCGTCCCAGTATTCGATGAACGACAACCAGGCGATCAAGATGGAGGACGTGACCGTCGAAGCCGGCGGTTCCGTCACACTGCAGATGCCGAAAGGCAAGGCCGGTGGCTATCTGCACCCGACCGAACTCAGTGACGACACCGCCGTGTTCGATGGGAAGACCGGCACTGTGACGTGGAAGAACGTCAAGAACAAGGGCACCTACTACGCGTATTTCAGCGAATCCGACGATATGGATTACCTGTATGGCGGCGTGGTGTTCCGTACTGTCAACGTGGACTTCCAGGACAAGACCGCCCCCACGTTCGGTCCGATCTATGACACGTACGCGACGATCAACGAACCCTTCGATCCGTTGATGGATGTGACGGCAAGCGACGATGTGGACGGGGACGTCACCTCTCGCATCACCGTCGCGCTCAATGAGATTGATATCCATACGCCGGGAACGTACCGCGTGCGATACCACGTCCAGGATTCTGCCGGGAACGAGACGTGGGGCGGACGCCGTGTGACCGTCACCGACGCCACGATCAAATCGATCAAGACATGGCCCACCTATGCCGAGCTCAACAAGCCGGTGACCCCGAATGAATACGCGGAGGCCACATGGACGGACGGCAAGGTCAGTACCGAACGCGCGATGTGGGAGAAGATCGACCCCGCGCAATTCGCCAAAGCCGGCACATTCGAAGTCCAAGGCACGGTCCACGGGCAGAAGGTGACGCAGAAGGTCATCGTACAGGCAAAGGTTCAGAACGTAGCGGTCGCCGGGGAGGCGGCCATAGACGGCTTCCTGCTCCTCAATGCCAAATCCACGGCGCAACTGAGCGCGAAGATCACGCCTGAAGGGGCCACCGTCGCGGCGACGAAATGGACGTCCGCGGACGAGAAAATCGCGAAGGTCGATGCGAAGGGTACGGTGACCGCCGTCGCCCAGGGATCCACGACGATCACCGTGGATGTGGACGGCAAGACCGCCTCGATTCCGGTCAAGGTGCGCCCGCGTTTCACCGATGTCCCGACGGACACCCTGTTCGCGAGCGACATCGACTGGCTCGCTTCGGTCCGCATCACGACAGGCAACACCGATGGCTCGTATGGGTACAACGGCACGCTGACGCGTCAGGACATGGCGGTGTTCATGTACCGTCTCGCGAAGCTCCGTGGCGACAAGAGCGCCGTCGATTTCAAACCCACTGCCGCCGATTACAAGCGGTTCAAGGACGTCAAACAAGGGCAATGGCCCGCCACGGAGATACTGTGGATGGCTTCCGTGGGCATCACGAAAGGCAACACGGACGGCACATTCGGTTGCAACGACAAGCTGACGCGTCGCGATATGGCGATATTCCTGTACCGCCTCGCGAAGCATCTTGGCGATACGACAACCGAGGGCTTCACCCCGACGGACGCCGATTACAAGAAGTTCTCCGACATCAGGAAGGGCGACTTCGGCGCCTATGAAATCCTGTGGATGTCTTCCAATGGCATCACCAATGGAAAGTACGATGGTTCATACGGTTGCATGGATGCGCTGAGCCGCAAGGACATGGCCGTGTTCCTGCACCGGATCAACGAACACATCAAACACAACCACAAATGACAGATGATGCATGGGAGGCGCCCACACCGGCATACCGGTGTGGGCGCCTCCCACTGTGCCTATGCACGCCATCATATGCCTTCGATGGCGGTTCCCTCACGCGAGCAACGAATCGTATATGGCTTTGAGATACAGAACACCATCGGCACGGTCATACCCATGCTCGCGTACGATGGCAGCGGCTTTCCCCCGGCGTTCCATGTCAGGCGCATGCCGTTCGATGTCGGCGACCGCGTCGGCCCACGCCTCCACGCCATGGTCCAGCTCTTCGAAACGGACCGTGCCGGTGATATCCGCCTCCGCCGTGATCGCGGACGATGCGAGCACTGGCACCCCATTGGCCTGTGCTTCCACAAGCGTCGTGGGCAGTCCCTCATACAACGATGGGAACAGCACAAGATCCGCCGCACTGAACAGGCGGTGCACATCGTTCCTGCGACCGGTGAAGATGACATGGTCCTGCAGCCGCAATTCGGCGGCGTGCCGCTCGAGCGCTTCGCGAAGTTCGCCCTCACCCACGAGCAGCAACGTGGAATGCGGCTGACGGGCACGGTACTCGGCAAAGACATCAAGGAGGAACTTCTGGTTCTTCTGCTCGGTGAACCGTCCAACATTCATCAGCACGGTATCGGTGCCGGCGATGCCCAATTCCCGGCGCACCTCCGCGCGGTCCTGCGGACGGTAGACGAACCGTTCCGTGTCGATGCCGTTGTTGACGATTTCGGCGGCGTGCGCATCCTTGCCGAACATGTATGCCGCGGCCGTCCGCGAGCATGCGAGACGCGCATCGGCGAGCGGTTCGATCCATGGGCGCACCATGTAGTGCAATGCCGAGACGGCAGAACGCACGGAAGGCCTTGTGTTGTGCGAATGGATGATGACCTTGCTGTCCGCATACCGCCGGGCATACGTGATCGGCAGATATTTCATCAACGAATTCTTATTGACATGGATGATGTCAAACCGCCGATGCATCAGTTCCCGCAGCCATCGGCGGTATCGCGCACTGCCATAGCGGCCTTCCATTTCAATGAACCGGTCATCGGAAATCGGGATGCGGCGACGGATATCGGCATCCTCCTGTTGTGTCACGACATGCACATCGAACCATTGCCGCAAGGGGCAGATCTCGTTGGCGATGAAGGATTCGATGCCTCCCCACCGGTCACTCGCCTCGAATACAAGGACGGACGGTTTTGTGTTGTTGTCATTCGCCATCGTGCATCTCACCAGATCGTCACATTCGGGTCAAAGAACGGATGATACGGCAGCACTTGCGAAGCACCATTGGTCAGTGGATACCTCACCATCCAAATATAATACAGCACACAAATACCCGTACATATGGCATAGTACAGCGTTCCCTTCGTCACTTTGCGCAGCATATACGGCACCGAGACAAGTTGGAAGAACGCGAAATACCAGACGAACCGATACCCGACCGGAATCACGATTTGCAGGAACGCGAAGCCCAACGCAAGGCTTTGCGCTACGACATACATTGTCCCTTGCTTGTCATGGGTGATGTTATCGCGTGTGATGAACACGATGACAAGGAACAGCACGAAGAACGCCAAATTCGCATAGACCAATGACATATCGGCATAGCCGACGTCGAACTGGCCGTTGATATAGACAGCGAATCGCGAATCGCCGGTCAGTTTGACGAGCACCGAACGGACCGGCCCTTGCCCCAACATTCCGAACAGCGGAAGCAGCGCAGCGAGCGCGAGAAGTATTTTATTACTCAAAAAATAAAGTACATAAAATATAATCATCACTTCTGCGCTTTTATGGAGCAGGATGCCCAGTATGAGCAGCGCAACGGCACCGACGTACCGTTTCTTGAGCAACAACAGGAAACCGACGAAGAGCGTCGCCATCGCGACATACTGCGCCACAAAGCAGAACGAACGCAGATAATTGAACGACGTGAAGAACAACGCGACTGGCACGAGCACATATTTCGACTCCATGCAGAAGCCGATGTATATCATCGCGATCGTATAGAGCGCCATACCTGCGAAGAACCATTGATTGCTGCTGAACTTCGCGAACGCCGCGATGACGAGGTCGAAGAACGGATCGTAATGGGAGGCGTTCCCTCGGCGCACTTCCTCAAGGGAGGGGACGTACGAGTACATATAGTCGAATCCCGTGTCATAACGCATGCCACTGAGCAGGATGTACACAAGCGCCGAACACATGATCACGACGACGCGGCTGGAACGAAGCGACACAAGACTGCGACGCGCATGAAGGGAGAGGTTCCCACGCTCTTCCATGCCTGTGATTTGCCGTTGCATCACATCGGCGACGAACGCGAACGCCACGGCGGCGAAAAACACCAGCAAGTACAGCTTCATGCCGCGCTCCTCTCGTCCTTCGCCAACTTCTTCATCTTACCCTGCCGTATAACGTCCCTCACAATCGGCATCACATCGACGATCTGCAGCACGACGACGATCGCGAACAACAGGCTCGCGTAGATGGAATAATGGGGGATCTGCAGGGCCATGACGACGGATTGGACGATCAACAACGCCAATGACGGCAACACCGTGGCCCAGTGCACCTCGACGACGATGTATCTGCGGGAAAACCACATACGCAACACAAGGACGACGACATTGCTCAGAATCATCGCCAGACAGGCCCCCTGAAGCCCCATAACAGGTAACAGCAGATACGTGGCGACGACGATGACGATTGACCCGGCGACCGTCGTCGTGAACAATGTCTGCGTCTTCATGCTCGCCGTGTACACGGTGCCGAAGAACGCGTTCATCGTATTGAAATAGAACGCCACGATAAGCGGGGGCACAAGCACCCATGAGCCATAGAACTCCTTTTGCAGCATGAGGCGCGCAAGCCAGGGGGCGAGCAGGACGATCGCCGAGGACGAGAGGACCATGCCGCACTGGAACACGCGGAATATCTTCGTGAAGAACGCCGATATGTTCGTGCGACGGTATTCCTGGAACGCCGAAAGCGTCCACGCCTGTTGGAACACGCCGCAAATGATGTTGAGCAACGACGGTATCTTCGACGCCGCGGCGAACAAGCCCGAATACGCTATGCCAAGCATAGAAGTGATGAAGAACCGGTTGACGCTCGTACCAATCCACCAGAACAGCGCGTTCGGGATGAGCGGCAACGAATAGCGCAGCATCGGGCGCAGGCGCCGCACACATTCGTGTGGCGTGACGACGGAGAGATAACGGACGAGATGGCCGCCGAACAGGTAGAACAGGCAACCCAATACGTTGCCGATGATCAACGACCAGAAATAGCCTTGGACATTCGCATGCATCACGCCGATGAAGACGTATGCGAGCGCGCCGGTGGCGAATGCGGTCACGGTCGATGCCACCGGGATGATCTTCACTTCGTTGACGGCACGCGCCACATTGTTGAAGTACATCTGGTAGGCGTTCGCGGCATAGGACAGCAGGAACAGCCATGAATAGTCGCCGAGGCCGCCGAAGATACCAAGACGCAGGCATGGCAGGCAACATAGCACGATGACGCAGCTGAGCGTCACGACAAGCAATCCTATCGTGATGTATTGCTTGTTGCGTTCCTTGTCCTCAAGCGCGTACCGCAGCGTCGCGTCCGCGATTGACAATGTGGCGAGCGGGATCACGAGGTTGATGACGATGACCGACATATCGGTTATGCCGAATTCGGCCGCCGACATGTACCATGTATACAGCGGCACCAGGAGGAACGTGATGAGCTTCGTCGCGATCGTGTTCAGGCCGAACAGACCGATATTGACCAGTAGATTCTTGTATTTGCCCACTACGCCCTCTTCAACGGAACGAATCGTCTCGCGCTTCGCATCTTTCCTGTACACGTTTCCTATGGCACGCCAACTCCGCCGCGCTGAATACTACCGTACGGCGGCGATGAGCGGCTGGAACTCCTCCAGTATGCGGTCGCGCGGATACGCCGTGTCCGCGTGCAGCACCGTCCGCAACGCGTCCCCGAGTTCATGGACGTCCTCGATGTACTGGACATAGGGAAGGTCCTTGATCCATTCGTACACGCCACCGACCTTGCGGTTGCTGTTGGCGAGCGCGACACACGGTGTGCCGGTGATCGCGGCGAAGATCATGCCATGCAGACGGTCGGTGACGACGACCTGCGCGGACGCGAACCGTTGCAGCAAGCCCGCGACGACATCATGCCGGCGTTCCAACGGGATGAACTTCTCCTCCGCCATCGTGTCCATATACGTGACCGCCATACCGCTGCGGTCCGCGACATGCCGGATGACCTCCCAATCGTCCTGCGTGAGGCTACGTTCCGCGTCCTGACGCAGCACAAGCGCCATACCGTTGCGCGTCAACCCATGCGGCACATAGGGCGTCACATCCATGCTCAACACGATGTCCGGCACAAGGGAGACATCCGCCGTCGGATATGCTTCCTTCATCAGTCCCTCGGTCGTGCGCTCCCTCGCGAACAGGTGCAAGTCGGTGCAGTTCCGGTAGACCTTCTGGGAGTATCTGAGCCAAGGTGAATCGGCATCCACATAATGCATCGTCTGCGGCATGATGACGCTCTTCATCCGCGGGAAACACTCGAGCGCTTCGCACCGTTCGAATTCGAAGCCCGGATACATGTCCCCCATATTGCCGCCACCTTGGAAACACAGGATGTCGTCGGCGCGCAGATATTTGCGCAGCAGACGCTCGTATTCAACGAAGGCCATCGTCGGGATCTCGATGACCGTTCCGTCGAAGTAACGGTGGAGGAATGCGAGTTCGGCTTCAGATATCGCAAGATCGCCGATATTGTCATACGTCGCGGAACCAACCAGGATGCACGTGCGTCGTCCCCGAACGGCGGTGAATTCATCGAGGTGCGCATCGTATCCCTTGATATATTTCCCGATATTCCCTAATTTATTTATCCTCGAGAATCCAATAGCGAATTTCGCCCTCTTCGTCAGCTTCATATCGGTCAGATTATCAGTATTTCACGACGCGCCACCTACAGGAGCCGACGTACGTGACTCGCGCACGCGCCATCCACCACCTTCGATACATTGGAAACCAAACCACGGTGAGAGGAGTGCGGGAGCAGATCATGCAATCGGAGACACAACCACTGATTTCAGTCATCGTCCCCATCTACAAGGTGGAACGGTATCTCGACGACTGCATACAATCCATCGTCAATCAAACCTACCGCAATATCGAAATACTGCTGATCGACGACGGTTCCCCCGACAATTGCCCCGCACTATGCGACGAATGGGCGAACAAAGACAGCCGCATCACCGTATACCACAAACCAAACGGAGGACTCGCCGACGCCCGCAATTACGGACTCGACCGTGCGAACGGCGCATGGATCTATTGCGTGGATTCGGATGATTGGATCGAACCGACCCTCCTCGAACTGACCTACGGCAAAGCACATGACACGAACTCCGACATCGTCTCATTCGGCTACCGCTGGGCCAACGACGATGGCACCGAGTTCCGCGAATCGCAAGACACGCTGCGCATGCCGAGCGAGGGGCGACGCACCTCGGATGAGGCGCTCACCGAGCTGTGGAGCAACGCCGTGCAGAACTACGCATGGTCGTTCCTCATCCGCAGCGACGTCTATGACGGCATCCGCTTCCCCACCGGCATGCTCATGGAGGACGTGGGCACGACATACCGGCTCTTCGGCAACGCCGACCATGTCTATTTCCTGCCGAAGCCACTGTATAACTACCGCATACGGCCTGATTCCATCCTCGGTAGGATGACGCCGGAGGTGTGCAAGGCGGCACTTTATTTCGTAGGCGAAGTGGATGACTATATGCGGCGCAACAAGCCGCAGCTCAAGACCGTGGAAATGGACTGGTCGGTGCGCTACCTGTGCAACGCGATGCTATGGGCCTACCAGTGCAAGGACGCATGGGACAAGGACGAGTACCGGACATTCCTGCGCGAGACACGCATCCGGCTTCGCGCACGCAACCGGCAGCTCGGCATGCGCAACATGTCGAAAGCGCTCATATTCAAAAGCGTGATGCTCCGCGCGCATATGCTCGGCCCGCTTGATTTCATCGCGAGCCACATCAATGTGGCCACGAGCCGGTAACCACCCACCATGCCAACAGACAAGGCCGCTTCATGACCGCCAATGCCAATAACGAACCGCTCGTCAGCGTCATCATCCCCCTCTACAACGTTCGGCCGTACCTTGACAAGTGCATCGCATCGGCCGTGAACCAAACATATCGGAACCTCGAAATACTGCTGATCGACGACGGTTCAACGGACGGTTCCGCACAGATCTGCGACACGTGGGCACAACGCGACGCCCGCATCACCGTGTTCCACACAACCAACGGAGGCATCGCGACCGCGCGCAATTACGGACTCGATCATGCGACAGGCGACTTCATATATTGGATGGATTCTGATGATTGGATCGACGACGACCTCATAGCGACCGCGGTCGCGACGTCACTCGATACGGATTCCGATATCGTCTGTTTCGAATACAACAGCGTATCCGCGGACGCTTCCGTGGTTCGTGTCTCCGACGACGCCGCCAAATTCCCTTCCGAACGGCGCTGCACCCCCGAACAGGCACTCGAACTCATGTGGACCGATCAGGTGCAGAACTTCCTCTGGGCATTCATAGCCAAACGCAGCCTCTACAACGGTCTTCGATTCGGCGATGGCCTCGTCATGGAAGACATGGGCATCACCTATCGACTCTACGAGGCCGCGAATGCCATCTACTACCTGCCCAAACCACTGTATTATTATCGGGTTCGCAAGACATCGCTGCTCGGCGAAAAAAGTGCGCTCATGCCACGCAGCACGCTCCATTTTGTACCGATCGTGACCGATTACGCATTGACGCGCTATCCGAGACTCAAGACCATTGTGCTCAACTGGGCCGTACGGTATCTCTCCGGCGCGGTGATCTGGTCCTACCAAGGGCGCCGCAATTTCACCGCCGAAGAGTACCGGCAATTCAATAGGCAGGCAAAGCAGCTGTTGGACACCTACATCCGCGCATGCGGCATCACTAATCTCACGAAGACCAATCTGATCAAGACGGTGATGATCCGGATGCACTGCATGTGGCTCGTCGACGCCATCTCCCGCAGGCGAAGCGAACGAAAGGTGTGATTGCCCAACCCGTGCTCTCGACTATGGCAATGGGGTCCGCTCCGGTTGTGGAGCGGACCCCATTGCCATCACAGCCAGGATCCGTCAGGCGACGAGTTTGTCGAGGCGGTACAGGAACGCGGCCATCGCATGGCGCTGCATGTCACCATACGCGCCGAACGAACCATCCGCATTGCCGTTCGTGATACCCACCTTGGCCATCCACAGGATCTCCTCGGCACCGAACATGCCCTCGGACACATCCGAGAACCGCCCGTACTCCGCAGCCGAAGGCCTGTACGAACCCGCACCCTCGACACCCGCCAGACGCGCATAACGCGCCAGGAAGATCGCCATGTCACGACGGTTCAACGTCTTGAGACCCTCATACCGGCCATCCGTGCCATTCGCGATCCCATGCGACGCCATCCACAGGATCTCCACCGCACCGAAATCACCCCTGCGCACATCCGAGAACCGCGCGTAATCCGCATCCGACGGCACATACGACGCCGCATCACCGACACCATGCACCTTCGCCAGACGATACAGGAAGATCGCCATGTCACGACGGTTCAACGAATCCGCATACCCATACGTGCCATCCGAATTACCCTTCGTCACACCCACCGACGCAAGCCACTCAATCTCATCATGGAACATCGTGCCCGCAGGTACGTCCTTGAAGCGATCAGCCGCCCCACCATCCTTGGTGACCGTGAGCACGATCGCAGCCGACTTGTCCGAAGCGCCCACTGAAATCGCCGTGATACCCTCGGATTTCGCCGTGACCTTGCCATTGCCGTCAACGGTCGCGACCGCGGTATCAGACGACGACCAATACACCGGACCGACAACCGCATTCGACGGCGAGACCTTGACCGACAACTGTGCCGTCTTGTTCTGCGCAAGCGAAAGCTTGTTGTTCGCGACGCCGGGACCGGTGATCGCGAGCGAATCCACCGACACGGCCTTCAGCACCGTCACCGTGACCGACGCCGATTTACCGCCGGCGGTCGCCGTGATGGTGGCGGTGCCCGGTGCGACTGCATGCACCTGACCGGTCGAGGACACCAAAGCGACATCGGCATCCGACGACGCCCACTGCACTTGGGCACCCGACGTCGCCGGCTGCACGGTGGCGATCAGGTTCAGCTTGGCCCCCACGTTGATCGAGGCCTTGCCCCCGGAGACGCCGGTACCGGACACAGCCACCGAATCCACGGTAGTCCCGGTGACCGCAGGCAGCACATGAACGGTGATGGTCCGTTCCTTGCCGTCACACTGCGCAGTGATTCTTGTGGTGCCCGGCGCTACGCCGGCAAGAAGCCCATCATAATCCCCAATTCTGGCGACGGAAGGGTCTGCCGATTCCCAATACGTATACTGGTTCGAAGCGTTTTCCGGCTTGATGATCGTGCTCAGCTGCTTCCAAGCGCCCACGCGCAGCGACACTTCTTGATTGGTCGCACCGTCACAGATGACATCAATGGAATCGACAGGTACATAGCTGCTATAGTTGGTGAGATAAATCTCCACCGGATATGTGAACCCAAATCCCGCATCATAGTCATAGCTGACATAGTCATCCGAATAGTCGCTTGCAAGTGTCAGAACAGTGCCCGTAAGCGTCGCCTTCTTAAGGTTCGACACCTTTGAAGGATCGAAGTTCGGATCGACAGAGGCGATATCGAACGTACCGTCGGACGTGCTAGGACGATATACGCCCGAGTCGAACACCGCACCGTTGGCAGGTTTGTTCTTCAAGGTGAGAGAGAGCAAAGGCACCCATGAAATACTCGCCCGTTGCAAGGTATCCCCATCGGGAAGCGCAAGCGTAGGGATCTCTTCTATATTATACAGATTCAATCGCGCCAAAGATGTGTTCCCAGTGAGATCCAGAGGAGACCTAATGGTCATATAACGCAGTGAAAGATCCGTAAGCGCCTTGTTTGTCGACAAATCAATGTCATCTGTTTCAGCATCCTCTATATCTAGAGTTTCCAAATGCGGATACGACGCAAAATTAACATTGCCGATGTCGCCGTCATACGTCAAATAGAATGAAGTCAACGTATCGGTCTTCGGCAACTGGAACCCCTGAATGTCGCTCGGCAAGTCGAGGGACAATTCATTAAGCTGTGTCATCGAGGATAGGTCCAACGTATCGAGATGGTTTGAAGACAGAGAAAAATCACGCAGAAGATGCTGACTGCTGAGATCGATATGCTTGAGCGAATCAAGAGATAGCGACAAGTTCGTGAGTTCCGTATTATTCGCTAAATCAATTTCGTCAATCTGCGCTGAACTTATATATAAATAATTTAGTCTATCATTGTTTGCAATATCAATGGAAGTCAACTTTGGAGCACTGACACTAAGATACTCCAGATTGATATTATTCGATACATCAATCGACTCGAGACTATCCGTACTGACAGTGATATCTTTCAAATTCGGTTTGATGCCGAAGTCCAAGCTCTTAATATAGAATCCAGAGATATTCAAATCCGTCAATGCAGGCAGATGTTGAATACCCTCCAGAGATTCCGCATCGCTGACATATAGATAAGTGAGATCATTAAGTTCAAACTCATTCAATACGCCATCGCCGTCATAGTCGCCTTGCGACACTGCTTCCCTCAGATGCTCGTCAGGGAACGTCTGCTCATTGATTGACAACGTTTTCGCATCGGCGGCGTACGCCATCGGCGCAATACCCACTGACACCGCCACGGCAAGCAAACATGCCGTCAGCCTTTTCCCCCATTGTTGCATGGGTCCTCCTTCTTCTTGACTCGGCATACTACGATTTGTGTAGTTATGTTGTATTTTCCGAGATATATTCAGTATTCCCTATGCATACCCCACTGTCAAACGCTATCGCACGTAATAAGACGACCATAATGCACCAACCGCACACATGAACTCGTTTTCTATTCGCACCCCACAATACAATCTGCTCCGCGGTACGAAACCAGCACCTATGCGTACCCCCGGCGCAACACATATTGCCTCTTGCACACAAATGAGGGTGGGTGCGGACCATTTTGGCCCGCACCCACCCTCGGTTTCAGTTGTCGATCAGCTTATCCGGTGGTTTCAGACGAGTTTGTCGAGGCGGTACAGGAACGCGGCCATCGCATGGCGCTGCATGTCACCATACGCGCCGAACGAACCATCCGCATTGCCCTTCGTGATACCCGCCTTCGCCATCCACAGGATCTCCTCGGCACCGAACATGCCCTCGGACACATCCGAGAACCGCCCGTACTCCGCAGCCGAAGGCCTGTACGAACCCGCACCCTCGACACCCGCCAGACGCGCATAACGCGCCAGGAAGATCGCCATGTCACGACGGTTCAACGTCTTGAGACCCTCATACCGGCCATCCGTGCCATTCGCGATCCCATGCGACGCCATCCACAGGACCTCGACCGCACCGAAATCACCCCTGCGCACATCCGAGAACCGCGCGTAATCCGCATCCGACGGCACATACGACGCCGCATCACCGACACCATGCACCTTCGCCAGACGATACAGGAAGATCGCCATGTCACGACGGTTCAACGAATCCGCATACCCATACGTGCCATCCGAATTACCCATCGTCACACCCTGCGCCGCAAGCCACTCAATCTCATCATGGAACAAGATCCCAGCAGGCACATCCGAGAACCGATCAGCCGACTGACCAGACTTCGTGACGGTGACGATAAGCGACGCCGACTTGCCGGACACGGTCACCGTGATCGCGGCCATGCCCTCCTGCTTCGCGG
>NZ_MVOH01000034.1 GCF_002286935.1 Bifidobacterium criceti | reverse complement strand
CGGCGTGCTGAGAACTTCACCCAAGACACCAGTACCATTGACTCGAACTACCAACACCTTCCACTTGTATAGATTCTCATGCTCATGGTCAACATACTTCGCCGGGATATAACGCCATTGTCTTTTATTCTTTACAACACCCAGAACAGCTATATCATCTTCTTCGTTCTTCTCAGCAGTAAACAAACCAACTTTATCAAATATATTATTTCTAAATCTTCTGTCTCTACCCTCACTTCCGAGAACCGCTTGGTATTCAGGATGGTCACTATACAAAGTTTTTAAATCAAATCTATTCTGTACATATATAAGGTTCATCAGACTATCTCCATCATTTTGCGGAGAAGCCTTTTCCATAATGCTTTTCAACTCAGAGTAAGGGGTAAAAACGTCAATCGCACCGTAATCTTTCCGCCGATCACGATAGGTAATTGCAACACCGCCTTTAATATCAGTATTAATAAAGATACTGCTAGCATCCTGCTCATACTGCAGAACTTTCAGATGCGGATCCGCAAGCATCTTACGATTCCACTCTTTTGGGGTACTACCAGCATTAAAAAGAAAACGAGCAGGATGAATCAATTCAACCACATCAGCAATCTGATATGCAGCATCCATAAAATAATGGTATATAGGAGGAGCGAATCCTTTGTTATCCCCTGACGATTCTTCCTGATATGGCGGATTTCCTATAATATAATCAAACTTCATTGTTTGCCTCCTTCTCTTGGTTTGAATCTTATCAAATTTTACTGCACAGTCAGTTTTCCAATCCCGGATTTTTGCAGGTTCCTTCAACGTCGTTTCCGTTGCGTCACCCCCGGATACATCGTCATCATCGAATAGGAACAACTGCGCAGATACAGCCACACCTGCACGCGCAGGTGTCATATAGGTCAGCCCATCCATTTGCCACAGGTTCCAACTGATGATTGTCGCGAATCGCTCATACTCGTCTTGCGATAGTCCCTCGTAGCCCGCAAAGGTCAGATAATCCTCAATATCACGCAGAACGTTCACACGGGCAATCAGCAGATTATCCCCCTGATACTCGTATCCATAGGTCGTCTCAACAGCTTTGGTCGCCCAATCCAACCACTCTTCCCTGTTACGCGCATTATGCGAAATGAGCCGCAGTTTACGGTCCAGAATCCCGATGCGGTTTTCGATATCGGCCACTTCCTCGCCGGTTTCGGCATCATACCTATTCACGAGATACGGCGCCTCGCCACAGGTGATTTCCAAACGCAGAGAGGATACATAACACTGCCAATCATCCTCCAATCGCTGTATGCCATTGGAAGCCATCCATGCAGAATCAGCGTAATCAATCATCATTGCGCAGATACGCACCGGCGTGAACACTTCGGCATGCTGACGCGTTAGCAGACATTGTTCTTCCTTGTCTTTCTGCGCACGGCGCCGTATGACGCCCGCATGACTACCGGATACAAGCTTAGGCTGCATCTCCTCAATTGCACCATACCCATCCCCAAGGCCCTCATAGGCATGAGTGGCCCATACGATGTTCTCCCCTGTTGAACGGTCAGCAAGCAAAATCGGAAGAATCCCCATCAAGGCATATCTATTCAGCTCCTCCGGAATCGATACAGTCATGCCCTCCTCTTCCTT
>NZ_MVOH01000033.1 GCF_002286935.1 Bifidobacterium criceti | reverse complement strand
CGTCGGCGCGGCGCAGTCCGCGGACCATATGATGGCGTATGACGAAGCTCGACCGGCAATCGTTCCGGCGAGTTGATTGTTTCCTGCACACGATGGTGTGTGCGGTACGGCGACTACTGAGGCGCGTATGGGGACATTGCGCGGCGTCGTCGCCAATCAGGGCATATAGGAACTAAAGTTATTGATTTAGACTTTCATTCGGTTGCGTTTGGGTAGCGTGTGCTGGCGTGGAATTCGTTCCAGTCGATGCCGGTTCCGAGTGTTGGCTGGGTCATGTCGGGCTCGTTGTCTTGGTCTGTACGTGGTTTGCTCTGCCGGTCGTGTTGCTTGAGGATGCGGGCGGGGTCGGGTTTGGCGCTGTTCATGTAGCAGTGCCATTCGCAGGCGCGGCGCATGTGCGCCTCGGGCAGGCCGCGGTGGTTGACGAGCATGCGCTTGAGCGCGGCGTTGAGCCCTCCCTCGAGGCGGTTGCTGTCGCGTGGCACGGGGCCCTGCGCGGTCAGTGTGGGGTCGAGGAAACAAAAGAGCGTGCCGTCTTTGAAGAGGCGTTCAAGCCTGAAATAGGCGCGGCGCAATGGCAGGTGGGTCCACCACCATCCGCTTGTGCTCGTGGCGGCCCTGGGATCGTCGGGATGGTCCTTGGCGTACGTGCGTTCGGCCAGCATGCCTTTCCAGCGTTCGTGCCACGCGTTGAGCGCCTGGCCCCACCTGGCGGCCGTGTCGGCGTCGTGGATGCGGGTGAGCGTGTCGGCGAGGCGTTTGAGATCCCTCCCGGCCTGCAGTCTGGGTCTGGAGGTCAGATCGGCCCTGGTGTCGCGTTGCACGTGGACCAGGCAGCGTTGGATGCGCGTGCCCGGCCAGATTTGCGCGCAGGCTTTGAGGATGCCTTTCATGCCGTCGCATACGAGCACGTCGGGCGGGGCGAGCTGTGCGAACAGCGCCTTGTAGGCGGCCGTGCTCTCCCGGGCGCACCACTGCCAGGCGAGCACCTCGCCGTCCTCGCCGTCGACCGCCGCCAGCAGGCACCAGCCGTTCATGTAGGTGCCGTCGGCCATGACCGTGCGATGCACCACACCGTCGGGTTCGATGCGCGGCTTGAGCCGCCAGCACCAGTCCACGCGTTTGCGGAAGTTGCGCGCGCTCTCCGTGCGTTTGCGTTGGGGCGCGGCCTCGAGCAGCCAGTCCAGGAACTGCGCCAGCTGGGTGCGGCGCCGTTTGGTGTTGTTCCTGGTGCCGGCGGTCAGCCTGCACCCATCGCACTGCCAACGCTGCCGGCCCATGCGGTCGTGCCCGTTCTTGCGCATCGGCGACTGGCAGACCGGGCATTTCTTCGCTTGCTTCGAACGTGTCCTCATGACACACATTGCACACGAAACCACACAAGCAGATACCCGTGCGCATCTGCAACGGGGCGACACGCCTACTGGCGAAAAGGCAAACCAGACTCTAAATCAATAACTTTAGTTCCTATATGCCCCAATCAGGGATGCAAAGGTTTGCAAAGATGATGCATCAATGTGGGGCACGCCTTGGCGTACGCTGGATGGGTTCGCCGCGTCCATGTGAGGCCGCGGGGACCTGAGAGAGTATAGAGCATAAGAAATAAGGACATCCCTCGTGGAATACTCATTTTTCACCAAGTTGGCGGCCGAATTCGTAGGAACCGCCGTACTCATGATCTTCGGCAACGGCGCGGTCGCCAACGTCGA
>NZ_MVOH01000032.1 GCF_002286935.1 Bifidobacterium criceti | reverse complement strand
ACGCCGTCACCTTGTTCGCCGCGATGTGCAGTTTGTCGTCGTCTACTTCGAGGAAGCTGCCGTAATAGATGTTGAGATGATTGACGTCGATTTGCTGTCCCATTCGTTCTTTCCTTGCTGTTCGTACGGTGTCCAATGCCGGACCGTTGTAGATGACTTTGTTTTAGCTTGTCGCTAGAGCGAAGTCATCTGCATGGCCTCGTTGCCAAGGCCAGCTCCAAGCCTCACGCGACTCTCGCCGCCGCTTGGTTCGCGTTTCGCCGGATGCCGCATTGTCCCGCCTTTGGGGTGGGCCTGTCTTACGCTTCCTCCACGCGCGTTTAACGTCTCCGGGGCACTCCCGGCGACTTGGATGTTGATGGCCGCGTTCACATCACGGTCGATGACAAGCCTGCACTCCTCGCAATGGTAGACGCGTTCGGACAGGGGCAGCTTGGCTTTCACCGTCCCGCAGTTCGAGCACGTCTTCGAGCTTGGATACCAGCGGTCGATGACGTGAAGCCTCGCGCCGGTGCGTGCGGTCTTGTAGGTCAGTAGGCGTCGGAACTCCGCGAACGCGGCGTCCTGAATCGATTGGGCGAGCCTGTGGTTTCCCACCATGCCCGCCACGTTCAAGTCCTCGATGCTGATGTCCGCGTAGGTGCGGGCGAGCATGGTGGTGGTCTTGTCGAGCGCGTCCGAACGCAGGTTCGCCACCCGTGCGTATAGTCGGGCGACCTGCGCTCTCGCCTTGCGGCGGCGGTTGGAGCCTTTCCGTTTGCGGCTCAGACTCCGTTGGGCTCTCTTCAACCGTCCGAGGTTCGATTTGAGTGCGTGCGGGTTGTGTATCACGGTGCCGTCCGACAATGTGGCGAGCTCCTTCACGCCCAAGTCGATGCCGACGCTCCCGCCTTTGGGCGGCGATGGAATCGGCAGGTCGGCGCGTTCGACGGTCAGGCTGGCCTGCCAGCGTCCACCACGCTTGGATACGCTCATGCGCAGCACCTTCGCACCGTTCACTCGCTTGGACACGTTCTCCATGCAGTGCACGCGGCCTATCCTCGGGAGCCGCAGCGCATGAGGGTCACAGCCAATGAGGCCAAACGAGCCCGTCGTGTACGCGAATCCGGGAACCGCCTTGTCCTTGGATTTGAAGCGTGGGAAGCCCATCCTGCGGCCTTTCCGCCGCCCCTTGCGGGACCTGGAGAAGTTCTTCAGGGCGTCGGCCAATGATTCGAGGCCGCTGTTGTATGCCTCCTTGCTGTTCTCCGGCCACCATGTTTCTCCCGTGGTCTTGTCCACGGCGAGTGTGTTCTTGGCTTGGTTCCACCACCTGCGCAGCCCGTAGTACGACCATTCGGGTTTATCGCCACGTTCGAGCATGTCCTTGACATGAGCGAGTCCCGCGTTGTAGACGAACCGCGCCGCACCAGCATGAGACTCCAAGAGTCGTTCCTGCCGTGGCGTCGGGTCAAGCGCCACCTTGACCGCCTCAAGCATCGCGTGCCGCCTTCAACGCCGCGTCCGTCTTGCGCTTGGCCGCGCGGCGTCCGTACAGCCTCGCGCACAACGAGGTCAGCACCTCGCTCATGTCGCGCACCAGATCGTCGTCCAGTTCCGTGTCGTCCACCACGACGATCCGGCGTCCCTGCGCTTTCAACGCGCTCTCCACCAGTCCCGCGTTCATGCGGGCGAGCCTGTCCCTGTGCTCCACGATCAGCGTGCCCACGGTCGGGTCGGACAACAACCGGTTGAGCTTGCGCCGCCTGTCGTTCATGCCGGAACCCGTCTCCGTGACCACCTCGGGCTTCTCGACGCCCATGCCAAGGGCGAACGCTTTCAGTCGGTCGGCCTGACGTCGCAGGTCGTTCCTTTGGTCGCCGCTGGATACTCGCGCATAGCAGACGGTGCGGGATTCCATGCTTTTCGATTGCGGCATGGTCTCGTATTTCGGGTCGTGGATGAGCCACATGCCAGACGGCGTGCGCTCCACGGGGACGGGCATGGTGCCCTGACGGCACCATTTCCACACGGTCTGCGGGTGCAGATGCTCACGCTCGGCCCATTCCTTCACCAACATGCAACATAGTATAGCATATTAAAATATATTTAAGCAAATCGTTTAGGAAACAGCCGACCGCCCCATATCAGCATCATATTGAAATATGTGCCGGCCATGGTCGTCCTCCGCGAGCACTCCGATATGCTGCCCATCGAGCAGAACATGAAGTTCCTTCATATCTCCCTTCCTCATTGTTGACTGCGGCTTTGGCTGTCGTTGGATTCACGCTGGGCTTCAGAAGTCTTCGCCGTCGCCGGAATCGTCACTTGTGTCATTTGCCTGTCAGGCTCGGACAGGCTTGCATCATGACGATCGAGATCAAGCTTCAGACCCTTCGCAATGCGGTCCATCGAAATACCCAACGCGTTATCAGCGAGCTGCGTCTGCAT
>NZ_MVOH01000031.1 GCF_002286935.1 Bifidobacterium criceti | reverse complement strand
TCAACCGTTACGCCGAAGTGGAATACGAACGCAAGGAGTATCCACCGACGAGCGAAATCCTTGATGCCCTCGAAGCACTCAACGGACAGCTGACCACCGGACTGCATGACCTGCGCGCACTGCTGAACGAGGATGGTGAGTGATGACGGAGACAACACCGTTTCTTGATTTGTTTTCTGACGATACACGTCACGCAAGAAAGATTAAAGNGGCTCTTCTCAGGTTAGTGTGTAAGGATGTCTTTGAGTTGGCTGCTGTGGATGAGGCATCGTTGGATGTAGCTGGTGGTGTTGGCGAAGCCCATGGCGTTGCCGCGCAGGGTCTCGAGCCTGCCGTTGATGGCTTCGGTGGGTCCGTTGCTTGAGTGGGGGTGGCGGAAGAGGGCGAGGATGTCGCGCATGCGTCTTTTGAGCACGCGGCCGAGGGAGGCGAGTTCCCGGCAGCCTTTGTAGCGCCCCGGTCCGGTCAGGTCGTCGATCAGCTCGCGCATCATGCGTTCGCCGCGTCGCCGGTCGTCGCACCGGTAGGCGTGTATGACCCTTTGGTAGACGTCGTGGGCGAGCATGAGGTCGTGGTTGGTCTGGATGGCGAACAGGGCCATGAGTCTGGCACGGCCGCGTGCGCCGAGGTATTCGTCGCTGGTCAGCAGGGCGCGCCTGCAGTCGTAGAGCCTGTCGCCCTTGACACCGCGCCTGCCGGTGGCGTCGCGTTGCAGGCGGCAGCGCACCTTGGTGACGCGGGCGGCGGCCAGTTGCACGACGTGGAACGGGTCGATGACCTCGACCGCGTGGGGCACGACGGATTCGACGGCCTGCTTCCAGCCGGCGAACGCGTCCATGGCGACCACCCCGACGCGTCTTGTGAACTCGCCGCCGCGCGCCTGCATCCATTCGCGAAGCACCTGGGCGGAACGGCCCGGCACCATGTCCAGCAGTCTTGCCGGCCTGCCGTCGCAACGCGGGGTCAGGTCGACGATCACGGTCACGTACCGGTCTCCGAACGCGCCGTGGCGCCACACGTGCTCGTCCACGCCGATCGCGCGCACCGAGGAGAACCGGTCGGCCTGCTCGAGCAGCAGCATGCCCTGCTCGCGCACCGCCCGGTCGACCACCGCCCATGCCACATGAAGCAGCCTGGCGCACGCCGAGACAGTCATCGAGTCCAGGCACACGCGCCGCAGCGCCCACATCACCGCCGGCACGCTCAACACGCCCCTGCCGGCGCCCACCGCCTCAAGATCATCGCTCCACGAGCGTGAGCACGGCACGCACTCGTAGCGGCGCACGCGCACCAGCAGATGCACCGCGTCGTCGCCGTAGGGCACATGCGCCAGCGTGCGCAGCCACGACGAACGCACCCTGGCATACGCGCCGCACGAGGGGCACCAGCGTGCGTCGTGCGAGTCCGGCTCGCACCTGATCTGCCTTAATCCCGGGCCGTCCGGCCTGCCAAGACGCCGCCACGAGAGCACACGAAGACCCATCTCATCCAAACCAAGGAAACGTTGGGGGTCGAACACGATAAACTCGGGTTCAGGCCGTGTTTCCTCATTCAATTTTTCTATCACACAAGCAATGATGAAGCACGGCCCTTACACACTAACTTGAGAAGAGCCNGATATGAGCAGTCATCTTTCCTCATATGAGTTCATCATATGAAGTGATACGGGTGAGTGACGTGCGCGAATCGTCATGATGGATTCCGCG
>NZ_MVOH01000030.1 GCF_002286935.1 Bifidobacterium criceti | reverse complement strand
CATGCGGCGCTGGTCTCGCGCCGGGCGACGTACCAGCCGATGACGTGGCCGCCGGCGTAGGCGATGAGCACGACCGCCTTGCGTCCCAGATGGATGCCGTCGAGGTGCACCACGTCATGGACCTGCCCGTCTGTTTGTGTTCAATTAGAGATTGCGGTTTTAGTCATGTAAAAGTTTCGGGTTTGGTCATGGGAGCATGCCGACCACTGTTACAGGGCCTTGTTTGACTGGGAGCGTCTGACTTCTTCCAGTTGAAAGGTCCGGAAAGGCAATGATCAGCATGTCCGTCATTCACTCTATCCGTTGCATGCGAAAGGAAGGTGCGTCCGTCGCCGCGATTGCGCGCGAGCTGGGTATCAGCGAGCCGACGGTGCGCAAGTACCTCAGGGAGGTCGACCTGTCCGACAGGCCGCCGGTGAGGCGTGAGCGGCCGTCGAAGATCGACCGGTGGGTGCCGTTGATCGAGGGCTGGTTGGCCGAGGACCGGCGGACGTGGTCGAAGCAGCGTCATACGGCGACCCGTATCCACCGGCGTCTGGTTGATGAGTGCGGCGCTGATGTGTCATTGTCCACCGTGACGCGCAAGGTGCGCGAGCTCAAACGTGAGTTCGGCCTTGAACGCCAGCGCGGCTTTCTGGACCTGTCGTGGCATCCTGGCGAGGCGCAGGCCGATTTCGGCCAGAGCGACGTGTACTGGAAGGGAGTGCGCCGGCGCATGCATTATTTCGTGCTCTCGTTCCCGCATTCGAACACCGCGGTCGCGTGCCTGACGCCGGGCGAGAACGCCGAATGCACCTGCCAGGCCCTGAAGGACCTGTTCACCCGTCTGGGCGGCGTTCCGACGCGCATCGTGTTCGACAACGCCGCGGGCGTCGGCAGGCGGCGGCGTTCCGGCGAGGTGCGCTACACCGAGGTGTTCCGCCGTTTCCGCGCCCATTACGGTTTTGACTCGTCGCTGTGCAATCCCCATGCCGGCCATGAGAAAGGCAATGTCGAGGCCAAGGTCGGCGCCATCCGCCGTTCCTTGTTCGTGCCGGTCCCGTCCGCGTGGTCGTTCGAGGGGTTCAACGCGGCCCTGTTCGACAAATGCATGGGGCTGGCCGAAAAACCCCACTACCGCAAGGACGGCCGGGAGATCGAACTGTTCGCGCACGACCGTGCGGCGCTCCTGCCATTGCCGGACGTGGCGATGGACGTCGTCGAATACCGGCGCATGAAGGCCGACAAGTACGGCATCATCGTCCTCGAGCGGCGCCACCGCTACCTGGCCGGTGCCGAGCACGCGGGCCGCGAGCTGATCGTCGGGCTGCGCGCCGGAAGCGTCGAGATCCTCGACGCGAAGGGCGCGCCCGTCGCGATACACGAACGCGCCTACGGCGAGCAGCCCACGAACAGCCAGGAGCCCATCACACAACTCGAAACGCTATGCCACAGGCCCAACGCATGGCGCAACAGCCAGGTGCGCGACGCGCTGCCGGACCCGCTGGCCGCATGGCTCGACCTGCAGGACGGCATCGACCGGCAGGCCCATCTCAGGACCCTGCTCACGCTCAGCCGCGACAACGGCTGGGAACACGCCGTCAAAGCCATGGACGACACGTTGGAAGCCACCGGCGGCCTCGACCCGGCCAGCGTCGAACTACAGGCCTCACGCCTGGCCGCCGGACAGGACCCCATCGAATACGACGATCCCATCGACCTGAGCGAATACGACATCGCCTTCCGCCACTGACCCACACAAGGAGAGACGACCCCATGAAGACCAACGACGGCATCGAACGCCTGCGCGCCGACGCCAGAAGCCTGTTCATCTCCACCGCGACCATCGACGACACGCTCTCGTGGGCCACGCCCCGCCAGATCGACGCGATCGGGCGCATGCTGCGATGCGAGCTCGACAACCGCGACACCGCCAAACGCGAACGACTCCTGCGCCGCGCCAGGTTCCCCGTCATGAAAACCCTCGACGGCTACGACTATACCCACGTGCGACTACCCGACGGCTACACCAGGGACCAACTCACCAGCCTCGAGTTCCTCGACCACGCCCAGGACCTCGTCTTCTACGGACGCACCGGACGAGGCAAGACCCACCTGGCCACCGCCCTGGGCGTCAAAGCCATCGGACAGGGACGCGCCGTGCGCTTCTGCCAGACCGCCGAACTCGTCCTGCAACTGGGCAAGGCCAAACGCGCCGGCAGTCTCGATCAGATCCTCAAGGACCTGGCCCGCGCCGATCTGATCATCCTCGATGAATTCGGCTACGTGCCCTTCGACATCGACGGCGCCCGCCTGCTCTACCAGATCATCGCCGGCGCCTATGAACGACGCAGCATCATCTTCACCACCAACATCGAATTCGGCAAATGGGGCACCATCTTCGCGGATGACAAACTCGCCGCCGCGATCGTCGACCGCATCGTCCACCACGGACGCCTCATCGAATTCCACGGACCAAGCCGACGCATGAGCGAAGCCCTCATGTTCGACCACACCAACAACCAATCAACCACGACCAGCATGCCCCAATGACCAAAACCGAAAAAACTACATGACCAAAACCAAAACACCGACTTGACAAAATACAGGTAACTTGATACAACAGAATGGGAGGGAATAGGAAGAACGGACGCATAAGCACGGTAAAAGAAGGTGTGTACCTCAGAGATGATAGCATTTGGTGCGTGGCAGTAGGAGTAGAAGTGTATTGAGTCACAAGCATGAGCGGGAACCGCGCATGGAATTCATGTGTTGCGAACAAGCAATGGACGTAAGGTTCGGCACTGGAGGAGATTGGATAA
>NZ_MVOH01000003.1 GCF_002286935.1 Bifidobacterium criceti | reverse complement strand
CGCTGAAAGCATCTAAGCGGGAAGCCCGCTCCAAGATAAGGATTCCTGACACCCCTTCCGGGGGTGTGTGAGACCCCACACGAGAACATGTGGTCGATAGACCGGACGTGGAAGCCGCGCGAGCGGTGGAGCCGACCGGCACTAACGGTCGAACACGACCAACACCGGCACCACGGTTGGAACCAACACGATCGGGACACACGACCCATCGGACACACACGATACAAGCATCAACACGAAACACCTGCGCGAACACACGACACACGCATACGAACACGCGACGCGTCCACCATCCGGTCCCCAAACAACCACCAGGACCCCCAACCACACAAGGGGGGTCCCGGAGAATTGAAGACTTGCGGCGGCCATGGCCCAGGGGAGACGCCCGGACCCATTCCGAACCCGGAAGCTAAGACCTGGCACGGCGATGGTACTGCACCCGACAGGATGTGGGAGAGTAGCACGCCGCCGCACCAACACGTCAAGGGAAAGCCCCGACACCACACAAGTGGCGCCGGGGCTTTTCCGCATACCCGACCCCCGGCGGGCACCAACCACGGCGCCCGCCGGGGGCCGTCGCATACCCGACACCGGCACCCGCCCGCCATGGCACGCCGGCACGGCCCCAAGCGTACCGGCCTGCGGGAAACCACGCGCCATGGCACGCCCACGGGCGCCGTAGCATACCGGACCGCGGTTATACCCCGCCCCACGGCACGCCGACCGGGGACGTAGCGTACCGGGCCGCGCAGGATCACGCACTGCGGTACGCTGACGAGGGGGCCAAGCGTACCATCCTGCGGGAAACCACGCACCTTGGCACGCCCAGAGGCACCGCAGCGTACCGGACCGCGGCATATCCCGCACCACGGTACGCTTACACGGGTCCAGGCATACCACCCTGCGGAGAATCACGCACCGTGGTACGGTGACAGGACCGCAGACGTACCGGCCTGCGGGATATCCCGCGCCACGGCACACTCCATGGCTCACATCGCGGCGGCACACGACGGCCACGGAAGCAGGCCCCGCAACGACCACGGCCACCACCGGAGGGCAAACCGTGCGCAACCCCCAGGCCCCGCGTCCGTTTCCCGTGCGAACGGTGGCGGCACCGGCCACAACCAGGCCCTTCCGCGTCCACGATCCGTGCACCCGGTGGCGGACACGGCCGCAACCAACCCACGCAGCGACCACCTTCCGTGCACCCGATGGACAAACCGGCCACAAAACCACACCGCCGCGTCCGTATTCCGTGCGGGCGGTGGCACACACGGCCACAACCGACCGAAGCGGCCGGCGGCACCGCACCCCCGGCGCCGCGCGACGCGGATATCGCGCCACCATCGCGGCTCCTCCCATGCCACGGCACCGCACGACACCGGCACCGTCCCAGCATCGCGCGTCACCGCAATCCCGCGGTACAACACGACGTTGGCGCCGTGCCAGCGTCGCGCACCCGCACAAACCGCGGCACCGCACGACGCCTGCGTCACGCCACCGTCGAGCTTTTCCGCATCCCACGGCACCGCGAGACGCAGGCGGCATCCCCTCGGCGCGCGTCCACACCTGCCGCGGTATCGCACGTCACCGGCACCGCACCACCGACGCGCCCCCGCACATGCCACGGCACCGCACGACGCGGATGTCGCGACACCATCGCGCGTATCCCCCCCCCCAAAAAAAACTGCGGCACCGCGCGACGCGGATATCGCGCCACCGGCGCGCCCCCGCACATCCTGTGGCGCCGCGCGACACGCAAACGGTCGTCGGAACGACCATCGTCCCCATACATTGCGGCACCGCACGACGCGAACACGACGCGCGCGTCCACCCACACCGCCCTCCGCGGTACCGCACGACGCTGACGGCATCCCATCGTCGCGCGTCCGCACATGCCACGTCACCGCACGACGCGTACGGCGTCCCACCGACGCGCGATGCCGCAATCCCGGCACCGCGCGACGCGGACGCCGCCTTACCGTCGCGCATCCGCACAGATCGCGGTATCGCACGACGCACACACCGTGCCGCCGTCGCGAGTTCGCACACACCGCGGTATCGCACGACGCACACACAGCGCCCGTGACCACCGCCACCGCAGATTGCGGCACCGCACGACGCTGGCGGCATCCCATCGTCGCGCGTTCGCGCAAACTGCGGCGTCGTACGACGGAAGCGGCGCATCAGCGTCGTGCGTTCGCGCAAACTGCGGCGCTGCACGACGCAGACGCCGGGCCACCGTCGCGCATCAGCACACACCGCACACCGCACCCACCGCCCGCCGCCCACCACATCGTCGTCGTAGAGGCGAACTTATGATGTGGGCATGCACTACTTCACACCCAAACGTTGCGCGACGACGAACAAGATCATGTACCACGACAAGGTCAAGGCGTTGCAGGCGGCGGAGGACAGCCGTATCGAACGCGGTACGGAACTGTGGGTGTATCGTTGTGATTTCTGCGGCATGTGGCACCTCACCCACCGCAATCCCCAGCTCAACGTGGTGCGGATAAGCCAGAAAGGCTCCCGTAAGCCGTATTCACGAAAAAAAGGATACAAGCCGCGCTATCGGTGACGCAGCTTGCATCCTCACTATCTTTTTCCTATGTCGCGACACAGCGGCGCACATGCGGCGCATATGTGGCGCCGCACGCGCATCAGTGGTCGAGATCGAAGCCCTGTGCGGCGGCGTGGTCGAAACCGCGTTCGAGCACGCTCGTATCGGTCGCTTTGTTCGCGGTCTGCACATCGTACGTCGGCACGGGTGTGTTCGGATCGCGCAGGTCGTGGTATGTGTGCACTTCGTCGTTGAACACGGCGATGTTGCGCGTGACGAATGCGGGATCGCTGTTGTAGACGTCGTCGAAGAACTGCAGGCCGCGTCCCATGCGTGGCTTGAGCGCAGGCTCCTGCGCCGGTTTGCCGATCGCGATGCCGAGGACGGGATACGTGTACTTCGGCAGTTCGAACAGTTCGATGAGACGTGGGATGTCGTTGAGGATCGATCCGAGGATGACGCAGCCGAGTCCGAGGGATTCGGCTGCCGTCTCCATCGCGTGGAGCGCGAGAACGGCGTCGTTCTGCGCCTGTGAGAAACGGTAGCTGTTCTTGAGCGTGAACGCGTCGCCGTCGACGTCGACGCCTTGTTCGCGTGCGATGACCATGTTGCGGTATTCGTCGAGGACGAACACGTAGAGCGCGGGCGCCGTCGCGATGTATGGTTGTCCGCCGATCTCGGCGAGCGCGTCCTTGCGTTCCTGGTCGGTCACACGGATGACCGACCAATCATTGAGGTATTGGCTTGACGCGGCGTGTTGCGCGGCCGTCTCGATCGTCGCGACCGTTTCCTCGGAGAGTGGTTCGTCGCGGAATGCGCGAATCGAGCGACGATTGAGCAGGACATCGATGGTTTCGTTATGCAGTAGTGCTGTCATACCGTCCATTATGCCGTGCCGCCGGCCGTGTACGCCACTGTCGTGCTTACGGCACAAGCGGCCGCACGCACAAGTCACGCATACGCCTGTGTACGCGTTCAGCGGCGGCGCCGCGCCTGCATACCCGCGATGATCTTCTGCACGCCTTTCGTGGAGACGCTTGTGAGCAGTGTGCCGAACGCCGCCGACGCCGCCGCGAACAGCATGCTCATGATGAGCCCCTGTTGGCGGTCCTGTTCGTCGTCGTCGGGACTTGGATGGATCTTCGCGGTGACGAGGTTCCACACGGAGCTGAATATCTTGCCGCCGACGAGGCCTACGACGGCCGGGAACGCCATACGGAACACCTTGTCGCCGAGGGTGTCCGGGTCGGCGATGCGCTCCTCGCGCAATTTCGTGACCTTCGCGTTCGCTTTGTTGAGTTGGGCGACCGTCTTCGCGGTCGTCCCGTCGAGGTCGTGCTTGCGCTCGTCGGCGATCGCGTTCGACGCGGCCGCGAGTTTGACGTCCGCGTCCGTTGACGCTTCGTTGTGCTTCTTCATACTGCCCAGTGTATGCCATCGTGCGCCGCGTATCGCCGATGCTTGTGCTGCGCGAACATGATGGGCCGCCGTGTTCTTCACGTGACACGCTACAGTAGTGGATATGCAGAATTCGACGATGAATGACAACGCGCGGCGGTACGGCACACTCGTGTTGCTGCGGCATGGGCAGACGCGCTGGAGCGAATCGGGACAATACACAGGGCGTACGAACATCCCACTCACCGATGTCGGCGTGCGGCAGGCGCGTGACGCGGGCGAACGGCTGCACACGTTGTTCCCGGATGGGTTCGCCGATGGCGACGTCTATAGTTCCGATCTGCGGCGCGCGGTGACGACGGCGCACGAAGCCGGGTTCGCGTCGCCTATGCTGATGTCCGATCTTGAGGAGTGGGATTACGGGCGCGCGGAAGGGCGCACCCGTGAGGAACTGTTCGCCGCGTTGGGTGAGGAATGGGATGTGTGGGCGGATGGTCCGACGTCGCTCGCCGCGCATCTTGCGGGTGAACGCGTCGAGGTCTTCCCGGATGGTGAGGAGATCACGATCGTCAACGGTCCGGGGGAGACGGTCGATGACGCGGCCACACGCGCGCGCCGCGTCATCGACCAGGTCATGCCGGCGCTCGCGGCCGGCCGCGACGTGCTGTGCGTCGCGCACGCGCACATCCTGCGTATCCTGACGACGCAGTGGCTTGGCGTCGAACCGCGCTTCGGGCGGCATCTCAAACTCGATACCGCCCATATCTGCGCGTTGTCGGTCTATAAAGGCGACCGTGTGATCTGGAAGTGGAACGTCTGAACGGGACTGCGGTCTCGCGTCAGATGCGCATCCAGATGGCGGCGTCGACAGGTAGCGAATAGCCGTCGAACGGCGTCGAACGCAGGACGATGTCGCCGTGCGGCAGTTCGACGGGTGTGGGGCCGAAGTTCACGATACACGCGAAACGGCCGCCGTCACCATCGGCGACGGGGCGCGCGTACGCGATGACGTCGGACTCGCCGGGGTCGAGGACGTCGTCATCAAGCCATGCGAGCGAAAGGTCCCCGGTCGGCGTCAGATGGTTCTGGCGCCAATGCAGCGCGCGGCGGTACAGGTTGAGCATCGACGCGTCGTCGGCGTCCTCGGTGTCGGCCGCGAAATCGGCGTACCACAACGGCTGTGGGAGATGCGGATCGTCGGCGGCGGAACCGTCGGGTTTTGCGTCGGAGAACCCGAAGGACGCGCCCGTGCCGAACGCGGGATCCCACGCGGCCGCGCGCGGCATGTCCGCGGCGCGCCACGGGAGCGGCACGCGGCAGCCGTCGCGCCCCTTCTGCGCTCCACCGTGGTCGGTGTTGAACGCGACGGGGTCCTCCAGACGGTCCCACGGGATGTTCGGGACCTCGGGAAGCCCAAGCTCCTCACCTTGGTACACGTAGACGGAACCGGGGAGCCCAAGCTCCATCAGGATCGCGGCACGTGCGCGGCGCGCGCCGCGCTCGCGGTCCTCGGGGTAGGTTTCCCCGGAACGCAGCAGCCAATCGTTCGCGAGGATGTGGTACCCGTTCGTGCGCACCTGCGGCAGCCCGTAGCGGCTTGCGTGGCGGCAGACGTCGTGGTTGCTCATGACCCACGTCGTCGTCGACTTCGATTCGTCCGCGCTCGAAAGCCCCTCGAGGATTGCGGTGCGGAATTCGTCGGCGAACCAGTCGGCCTTCGCGAACTCGAAGTTGAAAACCTGGCCGAGCTCCTGTTCGGACGCGTACAGATGCTGGTGTTCCGGGACGACCCACGCTTCGGCGACGGCGAACCGCGGCGGGTCGTATTCGTTGAAGACGCGGTTCCATTCGCGGTAGATGTCATGCACTTCGGGACGGTCCCACAGCGGATGTTCGCCCGTGATGGACTGGTCGTTCGCGACGGTCCATCGTTCGAGCTCCTTGAGCGGGCGGGAATCGAGGTCCTTCGCGAGCCCGTGGGCGACGTCGATGCGGAATCCGTTGACGCCCCGGTCGGACCAGAACCGCAGCGTGCGCTTGAAGTCCTCGTGCACGTCGTTGTTCTTCCAATTGAGGTCCGGCTGTTCCTTCGTGAACAGATGGAGGTACCATTCGCCGTCGCCGACGGCTTCCCACGCGGGGCCACCGAAAAGCGACTGCCAGTCGTTCGGCGGCAGTTCGCCGTGTTCGCCCTCGCCGTGGCGGAAGATGTACCGGTCGCGTTCGGGCGAACCGGGTGCGGCGGCGAGCGCGGCCTGGAACCACGGGTGCATGTTCGATGTGTGGTTCGGGACGATGTCGACGATGATCTTGAGTCCCGCTTCGTGCGCGGCCGTCACCATCGTGTCGAAATCATCGAGCGTGCCAAGGCGCGGATCGACGTTGCGGTAGTCGATGACGTCGTAGCCGCCGTCGGCGAGTTCGGAAGGGTAGAACGGCGAGAGCCACAGCGCGTCGACGCCGAGTTCCTTGATGTAGCCCATCTGCGCGGTTATGCCGGCGACGTCGCCGAGACCGTCGCCGTTCACGTCGCGGAAGCTGCGGGGGTAGATCTGGTAGACGACGGCCTGCTTCCACCAGTCGTCGTGCGTATTGTTGAGCGTCATGACGTTCCTTTCACAATCGCGCGCGCCTGTGCCGCCGTTGTGTAGTGTGCGGGGCGCGGCGCACGTCGTTATGCAGCTCGTAGCATAAGCCTGCGGCGATGCTCGCATAATTATATTCCTACGTAAAGAAATTGCGAATGGAGTGATGGTGCGCGTGTTGGGTGGTGCGCGCGGTTCGCGTACGCTGTCGGCAGTACGCGAACTTGTCAATTGTCGGCATGTCGTTAGCAAACGCTTTCATATGTCGAGAAACGTTGTGAAACGCTGGAATCATAGGATTTCTCGATATCCGAACCGCGAAATCGATGCGCGAATGCGCGCGTTCGGCGTGCCTACGTTTGCACTTTTTGCAGTTATGGTGCACAATAGTCACTGAAAGAAGTTGTCGAGGAAAGAGACTTCTTAACGTGCACCCTGTGTGCAGCGCCCGTCAGGGCGTACAGAGAAAGGTTCGAAGATGAATCGTACGATGAAGACAACCGTAGGATTGCTCGCCGCGGCCGCTATGGTCGTGCCGCTCGCCGCGTGCGGTGGCGGAAACTCGGGCTCCTCGGACGGCAAGGGCAGCGTCTACTTCCTGAACTTCAAGCCGGAAGCGGCGGACCAGTGGACTGCGCTCGCGGCGAAGTATGAGAAGGAGAAGGGTGTCAAGGTCAAGGTCCAGACGGCGGCGTCGGGCACCTATGAGCAGCAGCTCAAGTCGGAACTCGCGAAGAGCGAAGCCCCGACGATCTTCCAGGTCAACGGCCCGGTCGGCTACCAGAGCTGGAAGGGCTACACCGCGGATCTCAAGGACACCGCGATCTACAAGGACATGAACGACCAGAGCCTCGCGCTCACCGACGGCGACAAGATCGTCGGCGTCCCGTACGTCATCGAGTCCTACGGCATCATCTACAACAAGGACATCGTCGCGAAGTACACCGCGCTCGACGGCGCGGTCATCAAGTCCGCGGACGAGATCAAGGACTTCGACACGCTCAAGAAGGTCGCCGACGACATGCAGAAGCGCAAGAAGGACCTCGGCATCGAGGGCGCGTTCACGTCGGCCGGCTTCGATTCCAGCTCCGACTGGCGCTTCAAGACGCACCTCGCGAACATCCCGCTGTACTACCAGTTCAAGAAGGACGACATCACCGCTCCGCCGGCGTCCATCAAGGACATGTACATGGACAACTTCAAGAACATCTTCGACCTGTACATCACCGATTCGACGACTGAGAAGACCCAGCTGAGCTCGAAGACCGGCGACGACGCGAATTCCGAGTTCGCGCTCGGCAAGGCCGCGTTCTACCAGAACGGCACGTGGGCGTGGAGCGACCTGCAGAAGGCCGGCATGAAGGACTCCTCGGTCGGCATGCTCCCGATCTACATCGGCGTCGACGACAAGACCGAAGGCCTTGCGACCGGTTCCGAGAACTACTGGTGCATCAACTCGAAGGCGTCCGAGGCCGACCAGAAGGCCTCCGCGGACTTCCTCGAGTGGGTCATCTCGTCCGATGAGGGCAAGAAGTCAATGAGCGAGGACATGGGCTTCACGACGCCGTTCTCGACGTTCAACGACGTCAAGACGACGAACCCGCTCATCGCCGACGCGAACGCGAGCATCCAGAACAAGGAGCTCACGCAGGTCGCCTGGGACTTCTCGATGATGCCGTCCGAAGAGTACAAGAACGTCCTCGGCCAGGCGATGCTCGCCTACGCGCAGGGCACCGGTGACTGGAACGCCGTCGTCGACGCGTTCGTCAACAACTGGGCGACCGAATATCAGGCGACCCACTGAGTCGGCTGATCCGGTTCCGTTCCGTCGTCCGTGACTCTCTGCAATCCGTGGATGCCGACGCCGCTGACGCGGCTGAGGCATCCACACACGGCGCGACGGGATGGATACGATGGTTGCCGTCGGATAACTGAACATCGATAACTGAATATGTGATAATTCCTTTTCTTCCTCTGGATTTCTTCCTAGGGTGGGGCACCGCACAACGGAGCCCCACCCTTTTTGGTTGTGGGGGGGCAGCTGTGTGCTGCGGTGGTGCCGCCGGATGCGGCTGCTGAGAGAAGAATGGCGGCTGTCGGCTGCGGCAGCGCCGCGGGGTACGGCCACCAGGAGATGAATAATGGCCGCTCCCGGGGGCGGTGCCGGCGGAAACAGCCATGGGAAAGGGAGAGAGCATACGAAGGGGTGCACTCAGTTGTGCTGCGGGACCGGTCCCGTCGACGAACGGATGATGAGCTGCGCCGGTTCCGTCACATACAGCTGCTCGGGGGTTTCGCCGTCGATGAGCGCGAGCGTCATATCGGCGGCCTTGCGCGCCATCTGCACCGGTTCCTGCCCGATCGTCGTCAGGCCGATGTCGTTCGCATAGGTGCTGTTGTCATATCCGATGACCGAGATCTGCCCGGGGACCGAGAAGCCCGCACGCATGAGTTGGAAGATGAGTGGGATCGCGATGCCGTCCTCCTGACACGCGACCGCCGTCGGCATGTGCTCAAGGCTGAACAATTGGGTGACGACTTGTGCGATGCGGTTGTCCGATTCGTCCGCGACGATGACGTGCGGTGCGATGCCGGCATGGCTGCAGCATTCCATGAACGAATCGAAGCGCTGCTGCACGCTGAAATGCAGCGAGACGTCGCGGTCGGCGCGCACGTACGCGATGTCGCGGTGCCCGAGTGCGATGAGGTGGCGCGCCGCGAGGATCGACCCCTGTTCGTCGTCGATATTGACGGATGCGGAGAAGCCGCGTTCCTGCGGCAGTACGGAATTGATGCCGATGATCGGCACATGGATCGAGTTGAGTTGGGCGATCTCCTGACTGTCGATGTCGAAGGAGACGACGATGACGGCGTCGGCGTTGCGGCGCACAGGCAGCATCTCGAAGAACTCCTTGCGCTCCTCGATGCTCGAGATCTGGAATATCGACAGGTCGTAGCCCTCCGCGTGGAGCACCTGGTTGAGTCCTTCGATGACGGAGGCGCTGAACCACAGGCGCAGATGGTCGCTCACGAGGAGCGCGATGCGCAGCGAGCGCCCCGTCTTGAGCGCGACCGCGGAACGCGAGGTCGAGAAGTTCAGTTCCTCCGCGATGCGCAGGACCTTCTCGCGCGTGGCTTTCGAAACCAGCTCGGGGCGTGTGAAGGAACGCGAAACCGTGGAGATGGATACGTTGGCGACGCGGGCGACGTCCTGGATGCTCGTGCTCATCTCATCTCCTTCGTCATTGAAGAATGGGCAGGTGGTATGCAAACGTTTGTGCAATCTGCATTCCACAAACGTTTTCATCATACCATGTTTTGTGTGAAATGGCGAACTTCCAGCGATTTGCGTCGATATACCGCGAACTGCTGACGGTTGGCAATTCCTATCGAAACACGCAAAAATGTAAACGTTTGACAGTACTTGGCATCGCTGTTACAGTGGACACTGTCATCCGCACCGCCGACGGTGCGCGCGTCAGCACCGACGCCGCCGCCCCGGACGGTCGTAGAGGGCGCATACGCAGGAGTATGCACAGGAAAGAACGAGGAAAGTAGGCATACTATGATCAGTATGGCCGGTAAGGCGATACGCCGATGGTGGGCGTTATTTGTACTTCCGACATTCGCCGCATTCATCATCGGTTTCGTTGTGCCGTTCATCTACGGCGTGTACTTGAGCTTCTGTGAGTTCACAACGGTCACCGATGCGCGTTTCGTCGGGTTCGAGAACTATGTGAAAGCGCTGCATGACAAGACGTTCCTGCACTCGCTGCTGTTCTCGACGCTGCTCACGATCGTCACGACGGTCGTCATCAACGTCGTCGCGTTCGCGATCGCGTACATGCTGACGAAATCGATCCGTGGATCCAACCTGTTCCGTTCGGTCTTCTTCATGCCGAACCTCATCGGCGGCATCATCCTCGGTTACATCTGGATGCTGCTGCTCAACGGCGTGCTCGCGCATTGGTCGAAGTCGCTCACGTTCGACCAGAAATACGGATTCTGGGGCCTCGTCATCCTTGTATGCTGGCAGCAGATCGGCTATATGATGATCATCTACATCGCGGGCATGCAGTCGCTGCCGACCGACGTGCTCGAAGCTGCGTCCGTCGACGGCGCGAATGGCCGTCAGACGATGTTCAAGATCATCATCCCGCTCATGATGCCGTCGATCACCGTGTGCTCGTTCCTGACGGTCACGAACGGCTTCAAGCTCTTCGACCAGAACCTCGCATTGACGAACGGCGCGCCGAACCGCATGTCGGAAGGCCTCGCGCTCAACATCACGAACACGTTCTACGGACGTGTCGGATTCGAAGGCGTCGGCCAGGCGAAGGCCGTGCTCTTCTTCATCCTCGTGGCGGTCGTCTCGCTGCTGCAGAACAAGCTCACCACGTCCAAGGAGGTCGAGGCATGAACGGCGAAAAGGCTAAGCACAGTGGTCTGTGGACCCTGTTCTTCTCGATGATCTCGATTGCGTGGGTCTTCCCGATCTTCCTCGTCATCATCAATTCGTTCAAGCAGAAGGCGTACATCAGCGACAACGCGTTCTCGTTCCCGACCGGGGAGACCTTCTCCGGATGGGACAACTATGTGCGCGGCATCGAACAGACGAACTTCTTCGCGAGCTTCGGGTGGACCGTGCTCGTGACGGTCGGTTCCGTCGTGCTCATCCTGCTGTGCACGTCGATGTGCGCGTGGTGGATCGTGCGCGTCAACAACTGGGCCGCGAAGACGCTCTATATCCTGTTCCTGTTCAACATGATCGTCCCGTTCCAGATGCTCATGTTCACGCTCTCGTGGCTCGCCGACCGCCTCGGGTTCAACACGCCGTGGGGCCTGTGCATCATCTACCTTGGCTTCGGCGCCGGCCTCGCCGTGTTCATCTTCACGGGCGTCGTGAAAGGCATCCCGCAGTCGCTTGAGGAATCGGCGATGATCGATGGCGCTTCGGTGCCGCGCATCTTCTTCCAGGTCGTCGTGCCGATCATGAAGCCGTCGATCATCTCGGTCGCGATCCTTGAGGCGATGTGGGTGTGGAACGACTACCTGCTGCCGTACCTGACGCTCGACCTGAACAAGTACAAGACGATCTCCGTGTCGATCCAGTACCTCAAGGGCGGTTACGGTTCCGTCGACATGGGCGCGATGATGGCGTGCCTCGTGCTCGCGATCATCCCGATCATCCTCTTCTACATCCTGTGCCAGAAGTACATCGTCAAGGGTGTCATGGCCGGTGCCGTCAAGGGCTGACGTTGAGTCAGCCCTTGGAAAACAGCGCGGTGTGCTGTTTTCAGGTGCCGGTCCGAGCGGCTGTGCCGCGAGGGCGGGTTTGGGTCCGGCCGTAGGCCGGTCAGTATTTGCAGGGCCGGAGGCGGCGCCGTCAAGGGCTGACCTTTCCATCATCAATCAACGCCGGGGCCGGATGCCGCCGGCGCCTCCCGAACGGGGGCGCCGTGCGCACCCGGCCTTCGGCGTATCCGCGCGCGTATGTCGTGCGCGGCGGCCACGTCATACGCGGCGTGCGCGGTACGAAATCGGTCATGCACACTAAGCTCATACGGAGCACGTGCGACAGGCAGGAGCGGACAATGGGCTGGCTTTCCCCGGATTCGAAATTCATGCAGGCGTGGAACAACTTCACGGACGCGATCTACATCAACCTCCTCATGCTCGTCACGAGCATCCCGATTGTGACGATAGGCGCGGCATTGTCCGCGGGGCAGACGGCGACGCGCAAGATGCTCATCGGACAAGGCCACGTCACGAAGAACTATGTCGCCGCGTTCAAGGAGAATTTCGCGCGCGCGACGATCCTGTGGATCGTCTATCTGCTCGTCGGCGCCGCGACCGCGTACAGCTGGATCGTGTTGCAGATCACGCCGCTCCTCATTCCGAAGATCGCGCTCACCATACTGTGGATCATCGGGTTCGAATGGGTGTTCGCGCTTCAGGCGCGTTTCGAGAACCCCCCGACGCGCACGATGATGAACGCGTATATCTTCGGCGTCACGTATTTCCCGGCGACGCTCGCGCTCGTCGCCGTCGACGCCGTCTATTTCGGTCTCTTCGTCTATCTGTGGTTCAAGCTGCCGCAGCTGCTGTTCCTGCTCGTCGTGCTCGGATATGGGTCGATGTTGTCGATCCATGTGCCGATCCAGGAATATGTGTTGCGCAAGTACACGGGGCAGCCGTTCTCGACGCACGTGCAGGAGGACACGTGGGACGTCACGAACAAGAAGACGATGACGAAGAAGAAATGACGCTGCCGTATACGATGTGCAGGGATATGTAGAGACGCGTAAGGCCTCCCCAAGGGGAGGCCTTACGCGTCTGAACCGTCAGGGAGAGGTCGGAAAAACTAACGGTTCATGATTGCGGCGAGCGACATCACGCGCGGCGAATCGAAGACCTTGTCCGTCGGTACGACGTGGCCTTCGGCGTCCGCGAGCGGGATGCGCCAGTTGGGATACTCGGTCGATGTGCCCGGCTGGTTCTGCGTGCGCATCTCGCCGACGCCGTCGACGAGCGCGGCCTGCATGAGGAGCGCGGGGGAGTCCTTGAGCATCGCATGCATCGCCTCGACGATCTGCTGGAGATGGCCGGGGACGTCGTCGGCGGCCGCCTGCGGCAGCCACCCGCCCGAGACGAGGAGCTTGAGCATCGCATGCTGTTCGGCTTCGGCTGACTTCATGAACTCCTCGACCGGTTCGCTCAGCAGATGCAGCTTCTCGCGCAGCTTGACATGCTCATACATCAGATAGCCGGCCGTCGGCGGCAGGTCGTGCGTCGTGACCGACGCGAGCGAATACTCGCGGTACGTGTCCGGCATCGCGTACGGGTCGCCGGCGTTCGGCGAATCGTCGACGCGCGCGAACCATTCGACCGTCGTGCCGAGGACGCCATGCGCGGCGAGGATACGCGACACATAATCCGGGACGGTGCCGAGGTCCTCGCCGATGACCATGCCGTCGACGCGCGACGCCTCGACCGTCAGGATCGCGAGCATCGCCTCGTAGTTGTAGCGGACGTAGGCGCCGCCGCGCGGGCCCTTGCCCTGCGGAATCCACCACAGGCGGAACATGCCGAGCACATGGTCGATGCGGATCGCGCCCGCATGCTCGAACATGTTGTGCACCATGTACCGGTAGATGTTGTAGCCATCCGATTCCATGAAGTTCGGGTCGAACGGCGGCTGGCCCCAGTCCTGGCCCTGCTGGTTGTAGAAATCGGGCGGGCAGCCGACGGTCACGGTGCCGACCGCAAAACGTTCGGGGCTCCACCACACGTCCGAGCCGTACGTGTGCACGCCGACGGCCATGTCCTGCATGAGGCCGAGCGCCATGCCGGCGTCCTTCGCGGCCTTCTGCGCGTCTTCGATCTGCTCGGACGCGATCCACTGGAGCCAGCATTCGAATTCGAAGAGGTCACCGTACTCCTCCTCGAGATGCGCGATCTCGGGGCTGTGGCGGTCGTAGGCCGCGAACCAATCGTTCTCGGAATCCCACGGCGCGCCCCACACCTGGAATGCGACCGACCACAGCGCGAACGCGCGCAGGTCCTCGCCCGCCTTCTGGCGGAACTCGTCGAACGCCGCCTGGCGGTCGGTCGAACGCTCCTGCCTGAACACGATCTTGAGCGCCTCGCGCTTCGCGTCCCACGCGGCGTTGATGTCGATCGGGTTCGGATCGGTGTTCGCGGCCGCGACGCCCGCGTGGAGCGCCTCGACCTTGTTGAAGTCGTCGCCTTCGAGGTGCTTGTATTCGGGGATGTCCTGCGGACGGATGTACGTGACGTTGAGGAAACGGCGCGACTCCGGCAGGTACGGGGACGGTTCGAGCGGCGTGATCGGCGCCGTCGCGTGGATCGGGTTGATGAGCATGAAATCGGCGTGCGACTTCCGTGCCGCGTCGACGGCGAGTTCCTTGAGGTCGCCGTAGTCGCCGACGCCCCACGAATCGGCGGAACGCACCGAATACATCTGCGCCATCCAACCCCAACGATGGCGGTCCTGCACGGCCTGCGGCACGGGGATGCGCGCGGGCGCGCAAATGATGTGCGCGGTCGCGCTGCGTTCGCCATCGGTCACGTTGAGCGTGTGGTATCCGATTGGCAGTGCGTCCGTCAATGTCAGTTCGTAGACGTCGATGCCCGCGTCGGGCGCGGCTTCGGCGCCTTTCCGCTCGACCGTGAACGTGTTGTCGCCGCTCATCGTGCCGTCCTCGAGCGTGAGTGTGACCTGTGGTTCGCCGTTGAACGTGTGCAGCTCGACCGCTTTGTCGGTGCCGATGAACTTGACGACCGTCGGCGGCGCAAGCAACGTCGCATCCGCCTTGATGCGCGCGTCGAGCGCGTCTTGGATGCGTTCGACGCTCGACGCGTCGACGCCGAGTGCCTTGAGCACCGTGACGAGGACGTCGTCTTCGATTTCGACGTAGGTGCCGAGTTGGTCGATGTACGACGTCGAGATGCCCCACATGTTCGCGAGACGGATGAGGGGGCGGGCGAGGCGCTCGGCGCTTTCCTCACGTTGTGGATTGGTCTGTTGTGGCATCGTCGCTCCTTGTTCCTTCTATGGGAGGAGACACGTCCGCGTTGTGCGCGGCGTCTTCCCATGTGCTTTCCTCAGTTGCTGATGGTGGTCGCGGAACGTCATGCTTCGTTGGTGACGAACCATCGCCTGTTTCCAGAGTATAGCGTATGTTGAAAGCGTTTGCAAACACCGAAGTTTCGGCTTGATTGGGCCAATATCTAGTGTTCTGTTCGTGTGACGTCCTCGGTTGTTTTGTCAGCTGACCTCCCACGTTTGCACCTATGTTGGCGCAGCTGTGTGCCTACCGCAGTGCGTGGAATGCCTCAGCGCGGTACGCTGGCGGACTCCTGAGCGTACCGCACTGAGGCATTGTCGTGCGCAGGTTTACTGGAGGACCGCGAAGGACTGCGGGGGGAGCGTGAGCGTCGTGCAGTCGAGCGTCGGCGCGCCGTAGGACAGCGTCACGGTGCGCGTGTCGCTGCCTTCGCCGTCGGGCAGCTCGATTGTTTCCGTGTCGCGTCCCGGATTGACGGCGACGACGGCGCTCACGTCGTCGTTCGTGCGTTTGAAGACGAACGAACGACGTTCGTCGGACGAGAAGAGGACGTCGAACGCGGCGCCCGGGCGGAACGCGGGCGACGCGGCGCGCAGAGCGAGCGTGTCGTGGACGGCCGTCCATAACGAATCGCCGTCATTGATCTGTGCGGCGACCGTCGGTGCGCCGTCGGATGTGTCGATCGGCAGATAGAGCGCGTCGGCGTCCGCCTGAGAGAACCCGTCGTTCTTCGACGAATCCCATTGCATCGGCGTGCGGCTTCCCGTGCGCGTGTAACCGCCTTCCTTCGTCGGCAGATCGCGGTAGCGCATGCCGATTTCGTCGCCGTAGTAGATGAACGGCACACCCGGCATGAGCAGCATCGTCGCGTACGCGAGGCGGATCTCGTGCGGCGACAGGCGCGGCGCGATGCGCGCGGTGTCATGATTGCATGTGATGAGGTCGAAATAGCCGCCGCGATCCTGCGCCTGCTTGAGGCGCGGCAGGTATTCGTCGAGGAACGCGCGGATGCCGGCGCCGCTGTCCGCGTTGAAATAGCTTGCGTCACCGTCGTGCAGCAGCGGCGTGTCGGTGTTGCGCAGCAGCAGGTTGTAGCCGTTCGGTACGCCGTCCCAGCGCCAGTCGAGGTAGAAGTCCATGTCGAAGCCCGCGTCGAGCGACTGGTCCGGATGGCCCCATTCGGAGACGAACGCCGCGTCCGGGAACTCGTCGTGGATCTGCTGGAACATGTATTGCCATGTCGCGATCGTCGCCGGCTTGCCGTCGTCGTCGTGCTTGACGAGGCTGTCCGCCATGTCGACACGGAAGCCATCAGCGCCGCGCGACAGCCAGAACCGCATGACGTCGAGCATCGCGCCGCATGTGTCGAGCGCGGTGTCGCCGAGCGCGGGCTGCTCCCACGGTTTCGCGGGGTGCGCAAAACCGTAGTTGAGCGCCGGCTGGAACGCGAAGAAATTCGTGATCGCGGCGCCGTTGCGCGGGTAGACGCCCGCGATGAACGGCATGTTGTCGCCGCCCGTGATCCACAGATCGGTCCAGATATAGCGGTCAGTGTACAAGTTCTGCGTTTCTTCGCTGCTGGCAATAAACCACGGGTGTTCGTCGCTTGTGTGTCCCGGGATGAGGTCGAGCAGGACATGCATGCCGCGCGCGTGCGCCGCGGCGAACAAATCGACGAGGTCATCGTTCGTTCCGTAGCGTTCCGCGACGCGCGTGTAGTCGGTGACATCGTATCCGCCATCGCGGAACGGCGAGGCAAAGCACGGATTTATCCACAGGGCATTGCAACCGAGGTCCCTTATATAATCAAGGTGTGCGGTGATGCCCGGGATATCGCCGATTCCGTCGTTGTTGGCGTCGGCGAAGCTCGACGGGTACACTTCGTAAAAGATTGCTTGTTGCAGCCATGAAACAGGCGTATTCATTGAGACGGTCATCTGGCTCCTTCGTGTGGGGTATCGACCACGGCGTTTCCGGGAAAACGACACTCACGATGTGGACAATTTTGACAACGTTTGCAGGTGTGGTATACAGTATAGACCACTGAAGCGTCACGCGGCTCCCCGCTGAAACGAAAGCGGGGGACGCCCTGGGCGTGGAGGCCACGCGGAGGCTTTCCGTGCGGCTTTCGCATGCGTGATGTTGAGGACAACAAATGCAATTGCATTGATTGATGGAAAGGAAAGGTCAACGATGATCAATTGGAAGAAGGCACTTGGTCTGACCGCTGCCGTCGCGATGCTCGTCCCGATGGCGGCTTGCGGTGGCAACAACGATTCGAACGCGAACGGCAACGCGAGCGCTTCGAACTCGAACGAGAAGCAGACCGCGACCCTCACTGTGTGGGCCCCGTCGGAGGACGCCGAATGGATGAAGGCCATGCAGGAGGACTTCGAGAAGGCCCACACCAACTATGACATCACCTGGAAGAACGCGACCGTCTCCGAAGGCGACGCCGCGAAGACCGTGCAGACGGATCCGTCCGCCGCGGCCGATGTCTACATGTTCGCGAACGACCAGCTCGGCACGCTCATCAAGCTCAACGCGATCGGCGAAGTGAGCGACACCGTCGCCCAGCAGGTCAAGGACCAGAACTCCGAGACGATGATCGAGTCGGTCACCGGCACCGACGGCAAGATCTACGGCGTGCCGTACACCTCGAACACGTACTTCATGTACTACAACAAGGACAAGTTCTCGGCCGATGACGTCAAGAACCTGAACACGATGCTCGAGAAGGGCAAGGTCTCCTACCCGCTGACGAACTCGTGGTACATCCCGGCGTTCTACCTCGGCGCCGGCATGCAGATGTTCGGCGACAAGGGTCAGGACGGCGCCGCGGGCATCGACTTCGGCGGCAACGCCGATGCGGTGACGAAGTACCTCGTCGACATGGTCGCGAACCCGAACTTCGTCCTCGATGACGGCACGAACGGTGTCTCGAACCTCGTCGACGGCACGACCGACGCGATGTTCTCCGGCTCCTGGTCGGCCGCCGACGTCAAGAAGGGCCTTGGCGACAAGTACGGCGCCGTCGAGATGCCGTCCTTCACCGCCGATGGCAAGGACTACCAGATGAAGTCCTTCGCCGGCTCGAAGGCCGTCGCGTTCAACCCGAACACGAAGAGCCCGCAGGTCGCCTCCGAGTTCGCCGCGTTCCTCGGCTCCGCCGACGCTCAGAAGAAGCACTGGGAGATGCGCGAGATCGTCCCGTCCGACAAGACGCTCACCGATCTCGAAGGCATGAAGGACGCCCCGTACGTCCAGGCCCAGATCGACACGATCGAGAAGACCTCGGTCCTGCAGCCGACGATCGCCGCGATGAACGGCTGGTGGACCCCGGCCGAGAACTTCGGCAAGGCCATCTACAACGAGGATGTGACTGCTGACAACTACAAGGAGCAGACGCAGACCTGGACGGACACCGAGAACAAGGAAGTCAAGGCGCAGGCCACCCAGGAGTGAGTCGACGCCCGGATTTCTTCCTGAAAACCGGTAGATAACCAAACAAGTGTGCGGAAGGCCTCGGACCCTGAGCTTTCCGCACACCTCATGTTCAGGGTCATGCAGGCGGCGCCGCCTGAGGGTGCCGACGGTCGTTCTCGGACCGCCCACCCGCCCCATCGCCATTGCGAAGCAGCACGGCGGTGGCCATGTGCGGACGCCCCACACGACATACTTTTACAAGAGAGGCGGTAGAGGGTTCATGAGTACGGTAACCCTTTCACAACGAGAAATGCGGCGCCGCCGGAAACTGGGCGCGGATTATGTGGCACCATCGCCATACACGCTGAAGAACGCCTTGGAGAAGGGCGACATCTTCACCAAGCTGTCCATCCTTGTTTTCGGTCTCGGCAACGTCGTCCGCAAGCAATACGTCAAGGGTCTCATCTACTTCGCCGGTGAGGTCCTGTTCATCGTCTACATGATCACGACGGGCGGCACGTGCATCCGGAACTTCATCACGCTCGGCGGCAACAAGCCGACAAGCGGCTGGGTCAACGGACAGTACGTGAACATCCCGGGCGACAACACGGTCCTGCGCCTGCTCTACGGCGTGGCCACGGTGATCTTCTGCGTCGTCTTCGTGCTGTGGTGGATCCTCGAGATCCGCTCCGCATACAAGGCGCAGTGCCTCGCGGGCAAGAACGGCCGCGCGCCGTCCCTCATGGACGACATCCATACGCTCTTCGACGCGAAGGCGAACCAGCTGCTGCTGTTCCTGCCGATCGCCGGCATCCTGATCTTCACGGTCCTGCCGCTCATCTTCATGATCACGATGGCGTTCACGAGCTATGACCACAACCATCTGACGCTCTTCAACTGGGTCGGCTTCGAGAACTTCAAGACGGTGTTCTCGAACTCCGGCAGCAGCGCGGTCTCGGGAAGCATGTTCCTGTCCGTCCTTGGCTGGACGCTCATCTGGGCGTTCTTCGCGACGTTCCTGAACTTCTTCTTCGGCCTGTTCCTCGCGATGATCATCAACCGCAAGACTACCTACGGCAAGAACGTGTGGCGTGCGATCTTCTCGATGTCGATCGCCGTCCCGCAGTTCGTCTCGCTCCTCGTCATGCACCAGATGCTCCAGCCGACGGGCGCCGTCAACCGCCTGTTCCAGAGCTGGGGTTGGATCAGCGACCCGCTGCCGTTCTTCACTGACGCGACGTGGGCCCGTGTCACGGTCATCATCGTCAACCTGTGGATCGGTATTCCGTACACGATCATGCAGGTGACGGGCATTCTCCAGAACATCCCGGCCGACCTCTACGAGGCCGCGAGGATCGACGGCGCGAACTGGTGGCAGATCTTCACGAAGATCACGATGCCGTACATCATCTTCGTGCTCACGCCGTACCTGATCACGACGTTCACCGGCAACGTCAACAACTTCAACGTCATCTACCTGCTCACACGTGGCGACCCGGCCGTCAACGGCGCATCCGCCGGCAAGACCGACCTGCTCATCACATGGCTGTACAAGCTCACGGTGGATCGCAACGACTACAACGTCGGCGCGGTCATCGGCATCATGACGTTCATCGTCCTTGCGATCGTCTCGCTGATCACGTACCGCAACAGCGGTTCCTATAAGAATGAGGAGGGCTTCCGGTGAGTAAGCATACTGAAGTCAAAGCACAGAGCCAAGGATTCCTGCACGACCAGAGGAAGCGCCGCATCGCGGCCGACATTGGCACATACATCCTGCTCGGCGTGCTCTCGGTCATCTGGCTCCTGCCGATCGTCTGGATCTTCCTTGAGAGCTTCAACAAGAACACGGCCCCGTACCAGAGCACGTTCTTCCCGACCGAGTATTCGTTCGACAGCTACATCGGCCTGTTCACGGACCGCCGGGTCCTGGACTTCCCGCGCATGTTCATGAACACGTTCATCATCTCGATCTTCACGTGCCTCATCTCGGTGTGGTTCGTGCTCTCGGTCGCATACTGCATGAGCCGCATGCGCTTCCGCGGACGCCGTTCGTTCATGAACCTCGTGCTCATTCTCGGCATGTTCCCGGGCATCATGTCCGTTGTCGCGATCTACTTCATCCTCAAAGCGATGGGCCTGACGAGCGACGGCATGACGATCCTCGCGCTCATCCTCGTCTACTCGGCGGGCACCGGCGCGGGCTTCTACGTCATGAAGGGCTTCATGGACACGATCCCGACGTCGCTCGACGAGGCCGCGATGCTTGATGGCTGCACGCGTTGGCAGGTCTTCGTCAAGATCATTATCCCGATGTCGAAGCCGATGATCGTCTACCAGGCCATCGTCGGATTCCTCATCCCGTGGCTCGACTTCGTCATGGCGAAGGTCATCGCCCGCACGCAGGAGAACTACACGGCCTCGCTCGGCCTGTGGCTCATGCTCGAGAAGGAGTACATCAACACGTGGTTCGGTCGCTTCGCGGCAGCCGCCGTGATCATCTCCGTCCCGATCGCGATCCTGTTCATCGTGATGCAGCGCTTCTATCAGGAATCCATGTCGGGTGCAGTGAAAGGCTGATCATGATTCAGGCATTCGAGCCCCTTTCCGAAGAGTTGGAGCCGGGTGTCGCAGAACCGTTCCCGCTTTGTCCGGAACGCACACTGGGTGCCGAGGTCTTCGAATCCGGCACCCAGTTCGCTCTCTGGGCACCATCGGCACGTGCTGTGGCGCTGCGTCTGTTCACGCGTGGTTCCTCCGGGGAATCCGGTGACAGGCTCATCGAGACCGCGATGATGGCGAAGCAGGCCGATGGCGCATGGACCGCGATGTTCCCACGGAACCTCGACGGTGTCTACTACGACTATCTGCTTGAGTTCGACGGCGGCGTGACACGCCGTTCCGCCGACCCGTGGGCGCGTGCGGCCGGTATCAACGGCCGGCGCAGCATGGTCGTCGATCTGTCACGCACCGATCCGGAAGGCTGGCATGACGACGTCCGTCCGTCCACGCCAACACGCGAGACGATCGTGTGGGAGGCCCACGTCGGCAGCTTCAGCAACAACCCGCACAGCGGCGTTCCCGACGCGCACCGCGGCAAGTACCTCGCGTTCACCGACACGGACACGACACTCGACGGCGATGGCGAGCATCCGACATGCGTCGCCTATCTGCGCGACCTCGGTGTGACGGCCGTGCAGCTGCTGCCGTTCTACGACTATGGTTCGGTCGACGAGCGCGACCCGTCCCAATTCAATTGGGGCTACGACCCGCTCAACTACAACGTGCCGGAAGGCTCGTTCTCGACGGACCCGTACGACGGCGCGAACCGCATCACCGAATGCAAGCGGATGGTCCAGGCACTCCATGCGAACGGCATCAAGGTCATCATGGACGTCGTCTACAACCACATGTACTCGGCCGACAACTGGTTCGAGCGCACGGTGCCTGGCTACTTCCTGCGCCGCAATGACGACGGCACGCTCGCGAACGGCTCCGGCTGCGGCGACGACATGCAGACCGAACGTGCGATGTTCCGCAGGTTCATCGTCGAATCGGTCACGTATTGGGCGCGCGAATACCATCTCGACGGCTTCCGCTTCGACCTCATGGGGCTCATCGACGTGCAGACGATGAACGCGGTGCGCGCATCGCTCGACCGTCTTCCGGGCGGCGAATCGATCCTCATGTACGGCGAACCGTGGGCGGCAGGAGCGACGAACACATTGCCGGGAACCGACCTCGCGAACAAGGACGGCCTCAAGTACCTCAACCCGAGGATCGGCCACTTCTGCGACCGCACACGCGACGCAATCAAAGGCCACGTCTTCTATATGGAGCGCAAAGGCTATGTGAACGGCGACGCGCATGCGAACAAGCCGCTCATCGAACTCGGTGTCGACGCATGGCGCGCGCCCGAGACGAACGAAGGCGAAGCCGGGCAGATCATCCAATACGTGAGCGCACACGACGACCTCACGTTGTGGGACAAGCTCACATTGAGCATGTTCGGCGGGGATGCCGACGTCGATGAGATATTCGACGCCGCACCGTGCGCACAGACCACGGCCGTGCTCGACGCGAACAAACTCGCGGCGGGCATCATCCTGACAGCCGCCGGCATCCCGTTCATGCTCTCGGGCGAGGAGTTCGGCAAGACGAAGCACGGCAACGACAACTCGTTCGACTCCGGCAAGGAGGTCAACGAAGTTGATTGGAAGCGCGCATGGCGCATGGATGGGTTGCGCGACTACTACCGCCGGCTCATCGCGCTGCGGCGCGCGAACCCGGACTGGTTCGACGCCGAGCACATCGCCGCCGACGCGCCGGGCAACGCCGTCGCCTACCGCATGCACGACACGGCCGTGACGGTCAATCCGGACGACGTCATGCGTATGGTCGCCGCGGACAAGCTCACGCGCGCCTACGACGACGATGCGCACGACGCGCTGCCAACCGCCGCAGGCGGCGTGGACGGCGCGGGCGCCGAGCGGTGGACGTGTGTGCTCGATTCGTCCGCGGACGAATCGGCAAGCGACACGGACGGCGAAGCGGGCACCGCCGAACCAACCGATGGATGGCTCACGATGCCGGCGCGGTCGCTGCGCGTCTGGCGGCTCGAACCCGGGGGCGCGCGCTGACCATCCGGGCGGCGCGGAAGGAAAGGAACGTACGATGACATCGGCACTGAGGTACGGGGCAGTGTTCTTCGACCTGTACGGCACATTGGTCGACATCCATACGGATGAGGCCGCCGAAGGGCCGTGGACGGCGCTGCGGTGCGCGCTGTACCGCGAAGGCGCCGAGTTCGCGACGAACGAGCAGCTGCGCACGCAGTTCGCGCGCGAACGCGCGAAAGCGAACGCGACGCGCGCCCAGCGCGAATGGTTCGAACCGGACCTGCTGTCCGCATACCGCGGCCTGTTCGACGCGTGCTGGATCGACGGCACGCCCGAACAGGCGCGCGCCGCCGCATGGACGTTCCGCCGTGCGAGCACGGCGAAGCTCAGGCTGTTCCCCGGCGTGCGGGAACTGCTCGAGCGTCTCCATGACGAAAGCCGCACAGTCATCCTCGTGAGCAACGCCCAAGCGTGCTACACGCGTCCGGAACTCGAACTCCTCGGCCTCGACGGCCTGTTCGACGACATCATCATCTCGAGCGACGAAGGCGTGCGCAAACCGTCGTACGAGATCTTCCGCCGCGCGCTCATGCACGCGGACGTCGAACCGGAACGCGCACTCATGGTCGGCAACGACGAGAATAGCGACATCTTCGGCGCCGCCGCGTGCGGCATCGACGCCGCCTATCTGCACACCGACGACAACACCGGCGGCGCGACGTCGCCGCAGGCGGTCGTCTCGCTCGAAGGCGCGGACTACGACGGGCTGCTCGCCTACATCCACGACGCCGACGCGGCGTGGGCACGGCGGGAATCGGCGGACGACACGAAACGGAACACGGCACGCGTCGCGCAGGCGGAAGCCTGACGGCGGCACGGCGGAACGGACGGCAACCCAAATGGTGGACGAATACACACGGTACCTCGACGAACGCAAACAGCGGAAGCACCGGGGACTGTCGCGCTTCAAGCTCAAGGTCATCGGCGACGTGCTGCTGTTCCTATCGGCCGCGAGCATGACGCTCATGCCGATGCTCCTCGGCGCGCCGACCGAGGAGAACATGGTGTCGCTCACCGCGACCGTGCTGTGCGAAGCGGTCTCGTGGATCGCGATCCCGATTTACGCATGGCTGCTGTACACGGGCTTCGACCATACGCGCAGCTGGCTGCGCTACGGGCTCCAGCTGCTCGCGCTCGCGCTCGTGAGTGAAGTGCCGTACGACATGGTCACGTTCGGCAAGTGGTTCGACATGCGGTCGCAGAACCCGGTGTTCGGCCTTGTCATCGCGCTCATCGTGCTCGTCCTGCTCGAAGTGCTCCAGGATTACGGCAAAGGGCTGCGCATCACGCTCACGATCGTGCTCGTCCTCGTCGGGCTGTTGTGGGATTGGCTCTTCCGCATCGGGCAGACGCAGACGATGCTCAACATCGGCATGGTCACGCTCGGCATGACGCTTGTCTTCTACTATCTGCATGCGCGGGAGAACACGATGATGTTCACGGCGGCGCTCCTCGGCGCGATGTGCTTCCTCACGCCGGGCATCGGCGTCGCGTTCCTGCACTACCGCAACGACGAGATCGGCTACCGGCACGCATGGACGAAGTGGGCGTTCTATGCGATCTATCCGCTGATGATGTTCGCGTGTGGGCTCGTCATCATGCGATAGCCGCAGCCGGCGCGGCGACCGTCGCGACCACGAAGAGCACACCGCACACACAGAGCACACAAGAGAAAACCAAGGGAACGAAACAAAACAAAGGGGTACATCGTGCAGAAGCAAGGAATTCGCGAGGTCGCGCAGCTTGCGGGCGTGTCGATCTCGACGGTCTCGCGCGCGTTCACGAGGCCGGAGCTCGTGTCGGAGAAGACACGCGAGAAGGTCATGGAGGCGGCGTCGAAGCTCGATTTCAACATCTCGCGTTCGGCGACGGCGCTCAAATCAGGGCAGACGTTCCGCGTCGCGCTGCTGATGAACCAGGAGATCACGAGCTGGTTCAACGTCGAGGTGTTCGCGGGCGTCAACTCGATCCTGCACAAGGAAGGGTACGACATCTCGCTCTTCCAGCACATCGACGACGCGCAGACGCGCACCCAGTTCTTCCGTGACATGCCCGTGCTGCGCAACGTCGACGCCGTCTTCGTCGCGTCGTTCGCGATCGAACCGGACGAAGTCGAACAGCTGCGCCGTACACGTGTGCCGATCATCGGCATCAATACGCCGAACATCGACGCGTTCGACGCGACGATCAGCATCGACGACGAACAGGGCATGTTCCGCGCGACGCAGCACATGATCAACCTCGGTCACAAGAACATCGTCTACACATGTTCGGCGGCGGAGGAATCGCTCGAATCGTCGATCGACGCGCGCGGACGCGGCTTCATCCGCGCATGCGAGGCGGCACAAATGACACACGACATCAATTGGAAGGTCCTTTCGGTGCCGAGGGGCCGCGATTTCGCGGATGCGGCGCTTGCGGCCGTCCTGTCCGAGGAGACGTTCCCGGACGCGATCTGCTGCCAGATGGACATGATGGCGATTCCGCTCGTCCTCAAGCTGCAGCGCCACGGATACCGCACGCCGCGCGACTATTCGATCATCGGTTTCGACGATTCGCCGTATGCGGACACGATCGATCTGACGACGATGCGGCAGGACCCGTTCGCGATGGGCGCGGCGGCGGCGCGCAAGTGCCTCAAGCTGCTCAACGGTGAGGAACTGCGCGAGGCGCATTCGACGATCGAACCGAAGCTCATCCTGCGCGGCACCGACGCCCGTCTCGATCCGGACGTGCCGCTCGAGCGCTGAGTGCGCGACATCTGCGTTCCGGTACGCTTGCGGCCCCCTCGCCGTACCGTCCTGCGGTTTTTCACGCAGGACGGTACGGCGAGGGGGCCGCAAGCGTACCGGAACGCGGCAGATAGGTAGAACTAGCAGAGGAAGCTGGGGATTGGCTGGAGTGGGGGTTGCGGAATGCTGGAACCGTCCCGGAATCGTGGATTTTCAAGGGGTGTGGGGAATCCTAGGAAAAATCTTCCGCAGTGGGAATAACAGTTGACATGAAATAGTTGAGTGATGTAGGCTCAAGTTTTGGATGGTTCAAGAAGGACGGTCGGCAATGGCGACCGCAACCGGACGGAACTCGAGCAAGAACGTAACAAGTAGCGAACCTAACAAAGGAGAACAAGTATGGGACGCGCAGTAGGTATTGATCTGGGTACCACCAATTCGTGCATCGCGACGCTCGAAGGCGGCGAACCGACCGTCATCGTGAACGCGGAAGGCGCACGCACGACCCCGTCGGTCGTCGCATTCAGCAAGTCGGGCGAGATTCTCGTCGGCGAGGTCGCGAAGCGCCAGGCGGTCACGAACGTCGACCGCACGATCAGCTCCGTCAAGCGCCACATGGGCACCGATTGGACCGTCGACATCGACGGCAAGAAGTGGACCCCGCAGGAGATTTCCGCGCAGATCCTGATGAAGCTCAAGCGCGACGCCGAAGCCTACCTTGGCGAGCCAGTGACCGACGCGGTCATCACATGCCCGGCGTACTTCAATGACGCGCAGCGTCAGGCGACGAAGGACGCCGGCACGATCGCGGGCCTCAACGTCCTGCGCATCATCAACGAGCCGACCGCGGCCGCGCTCGCGTACGGCCTTGAGAAGGGCAAGGAAGACGAACGCATCCTCGTCTTCGACCTCGGCGGCGGCACCTTCGATGTCTCGCTCCTCGAGATCGGCAAGGATGAGGACGGCTTCTCGACGATCCAGGTCCAGGCGACCTCGGGCGACAACCACCTCGGTGGCGACGATTGGGACCAGCGCATCATCGACTGGCTCGTCAAGGGCGTCAAGGACAAGTACGGCGTCGACCTGAGCAAGGACAAGATCGCGCTCCAGCGCCTCAAGGAAGCCGCTGAGCAGGCGAAGAAGGAACTGTCCTCGTCGATGTCGACGACGATCAACATGCAGTACCTCGCGATGACCCCTGACGGCACGCCGGTCCACCTCGACGAGACGCTCACGCGCGCCCACTTCGAGGAAATGACGAAGGACCTGCTCGACCGCTGCCGCACGCCGTTCAACAACGTGCTCGCGGACGCCGGCATCTCCGTCTCGCAGATCGACCATGTCGTGCTCGTCGGTGGCTCGACGCGTATGCCGGCCGTCAAGGACCTCGTCAAGGAACTCGATGGTGGCAAGGAACCGAACCAGTCGGTCAACCCGGATGAGGTCGTCGCAATCGGCGCGGCCGTGCAGTCCGGCGTCATCAAGGGCGACCGCAAGGACGTCCTGCTCATCGACGTGACCCCGCTTTCGCTCGGCATCGAGACGAAGGGCGGCATCATGACGAAGCTCATCGAGCGCAACACCGCAATCCCGGCGAAGCGTTCCGAGATCTTCTCGACGGCCGAGGACAACCAGCCGTCCGTGCTCATCCAGGTCTATCAGGGCGAACGTGAATTCGCGCGCGACAACAAGCCGCTCGGCACGTTCGAACTGACCGGCATCGCGCCGGCCCCGCGTGGCGTCCCGCAGATCGAGGTCACGTTCGACATCGACGCGAACGGCATCGTCCACGTGTCCGCGAAGGACAAGGGCACCGGCAAGGAACAGTCGATGACGATCACCGGCGGCTCCGCGCTGCCGAAGGACGAGATCGACCGCATGGTGCGCGACGCCGAGGCCCACGAAGCCGACGACAAGAAGCGCAAGGAGGAGGCCGAGACCCGCAACCAGGCGGAGGCCTTCGCCTACCAGACCGAGAAGCTCGTCAACGACAACAAGGACAAGCTGTCCGACGACGTCGCGAAGGAAGTCACCGACGCGGTCAACGAACTCAAGGAATCGCTCAAGGGCGACGACATCGAGAAGATCAAGGCCGACCAGGAGAAGCTCATGACGGCCGCGCAGAAGATCGGTCAGGCCCTCTACGCGCAGCAGGGTGCCGAAGGCGCTCCGGCGGGCGACCAGACCGCCCCGAACGCCGGTGACGACGACGTCGTGGACGCCGAAGTCGTCGACGACGAAGACGACAAGGACAACAAGTAATGTCCGCATTCAACAAGGACGATTACCTCGACGACCTGCCCGACACCGACGAACTGGCGAACGGGCAGGCCGATCCCGGCTCCAAGCTCACCGAGGACATCGAACAGGACGCGGCCGCCGAGCAGCGTTCCGAGTCCGACGCGAACACAGGGGCCCAGGACGGCGACGCCCAGCAGGGCGCGCCATCCCCGGCCGAAGAGGCGGCGCAGGAGGCCCAGGACGAGCCCCCGCAGGCCGACTCCGAGGACGGCAAGCTCACTCCGCTTGGCCAAGCCAAGAAGGAGGCGGCTGAATACCTCGAAGCGCTCCAGCGTGAGCGCGCCGAGTTCATCAACTACCGCAACCGCACGCGCAAGGACATGGACCGCGCACGCCAGCAGGGCATCATCGACGTGCTGACGGCGGAACTGCCCGCGCTCGACGACATCGACCGCATCCGCGAACACGGCGAGATGGACGATTCGTTCAAGGCGGTCGCGGCGAAGCTCGACAAGACCTTTGAGAAGTTCGGCGTCGAGAAGTTCGGCGTGAAAGGCGAGGACTTCGATCCGACGAAGCATGAGGCCGTGCTGCACAAGCCGGACCCGCAGGCCGAGAAGGCGACCGTCGACACGGTCGTCGAGGCCGGCTACCGCATCGGCGACCGCATCGTCCGCGCGGCGCGCGTCGTCGTCGCATCGCCGCAGAACTGACACGGCATTGCGCATGGGAGGCCGTGGACCACAATCGTGTGCGGTCCACGGCCTCCTGTGCGATATGCCGCCGGCGATGCCGCACATTTTCCAACATACTTTTTGACAACACGTTTCAACGTCCGTGCCATGAGGCGGTCAGGGGCCGCCCCGCACGGGACGCATTCAGCAACACCTCGAAAGGAGGCACAACATGGCTGAGAACGAATGGCTGAACAAGGACTTCTACAAAACCCTCGGTGTCTCCAAAGACGCCACGGAAAGCGAGATCACGAAGGCCTACCGCAAGCTCGCGCGCAAATACCATCCGGACATCAACAAGACGAAGGAAGGCGAGGAGAAGTTCAAGGACATCTCCGAGGCCTACGATGTGCTCAAGGACAAGGAATCGCGCGAACGCTACGACGCGATCCGCCAATTCGGCGCGGGCGGCGCACGCTTCGCCGGTGGCGCAGGGGGAGCGGGTGGTTTCGACGCGTCCAACCTCAACGACATCTTCTCGATGTTCGGCGGCAACGCGGGCGGCAACGGCTCGCACATCCGTTTCTCGACGAACGGCGGCGGTGGCTTCGACGACATCTTCTCGATGTTCGGCGGCGGCAACGCGGGCGGCTACGGCGGCCACGGCTATGAGGACTACGGTGACGGCGCCTATGCCGGGTACCGCCCGACACCGGCCCCGGAGGACGGCGCCGACCTCAACTCGAAGATCACATTGACGTTCCGCCAGGCCGTCAAGGGCGCGACCGTCTCGCTCAGCGCGGGCGGCAGGAAGTTCAAGACGCGCATCCCCGCGGGCGTCAAGGACGGGCAGAAGATCAAGCTCGCCGGCAAGGGCAAGCCGGGTTCACACGGTGGCCGGAACGGCGACATGTACCTGACCGTCACCGTGACCGAGGACCCGAAGTTCACGATGGACGGCGTCGACCTCGTCGTCGACCTGCCGATCACGGTCGGCCAGGCCGTCGACGGCGCGAAGGTCGAGGCGAAGGACTTCGACGGCGATCCGGTGACGTTCAAGGTGCACGCCGGCACGTCGAGCGGTGCCGAAGTGCGCGTCAAGGGCAAGGGCGTCAAGACGAAGCGCGAGACGGGCGACCTCGTCGGCCGTGTGCAGATCCGCGTCCCCGAGCATCCGGGCCTCGGTGAGAAGCATGCCGCGAAGGAATTCGACAAGGCGTGCGGCGACTTCGCCGACAAGCTCGCCGAAGCACGGGAGGCCTGATCGATATGGCGCGGGTTTCCCAACAAAAGCGCCGGTTGTATGAGATGTGCGCGATGGCGATCGTCGCGCAGCGGGCGGACCTCGAAGGCGCGACACGCGTCGGATTCGACGTCGACCTGCCGGTGTTCAGCGTCGGCCGCGCCGCCGAACTCGCGGACATCCACCCGCAGACGCTCAGGCAGTACGACCGTTCCGGGCTCGTCGTGCCACAACGCACGGAAGGCGGCGCTCGGCGGTATTCGCTGCGTGACGTCGACCGCCTCGCACAGGCGCAGACGATGAGCCAGCGCGACGGCATCAACCTCACCGGCATCGCGCGGATCCTCGGACTTGAAGAGGAGAACCGACAGCTGCGCCGGCAGCTCGCGCGACTGAACGACGGTTCGGTGAGCGTCTTCACCGCCGACGCGGAGGGCGACATCACCGAGGTGCGTCGCTCCTCGCGCGCGCGGCACTGGCGGCGGCAGCTGCATCCGCAGACGCGGCAGCTGTCGGCCGGCGCGAGCCATCGGCCGGCGCAGGCCGAGTCGAAGTCAGTCGTCTTGTGGCACACGATCTACCGGTGAGTCTTATATAGACCCGGCAAGCGTCTGGAACCCGAATCTGGGTTCCGGACGCTTTGTGCGTGGTGGGACGTTATGCGTGTGCGGCCGGTGCTGCGTATGTGTGCCAGATGCTCGGTCCAGTGCTCATGTCCGCCATCACGCTTTCCCTGGGGTACGCCTTCGCCTTCCCGATCGCAATCGCCTTCGCCCTGCTCGGATGCGTGTTCATCATGCTCATCCGCGGCGTCCGCTGACGCCGCCGTCCCGCCACGGAACATCCGGACGGCGCATGGCGCCGTCCGGTGCGACAACAAAAGGAGTCAGACGATGACTGAAACCACCCACCCCTATCTCGACGCGACGTTGACGATCCCGGAGCGCGTCCAGGACCTGCTTTCGCGTATGACGCTTGAGGAGAAAGTCGGCCAGATGATGCAGCTGGATGCGCGGTCCGGCGACCTCGAACATCTGATCGTGGACCGCCATGTCGGCTCGATCCTGCACACATCCCCCGATGATCTGGTGCGCGCCGACGGCATCGTGCGCGGGAAGACGCGTCTGGGCATCCCGTTGCTCGTCGGCGACGACTGCATCCACGGCTACTCGTTCTGGCCCGGCGCGACGATCTTTCCCTCCCAGCTCGGCATGGCATGCAGCTGGGACGCCGAGAAGGTCGAGCGGGCCGCCCGAGTGACGGCCGAGGAGGTCTCCTGTACCGGTGTGCATTGGACCTTCTCGCCGGTGCTGTGCATCGGACGCGACACGCGCTGGGGCCGCATCGACGAGACCTTCGGCGAGGACCCGATGCTCATCGGCGAACTCGCGTCGGCGATGGTGCAGGGGTATCAGAAGCACGCCCGGACGGGCGAGGTCTTCGACAGGGACGCCATCCTCGCCTGCGCCAAGCATTTCGCCGGCTATTCGTACACGCAGGGCGGCCGTGACGCCTCGGAGGCCGATCTGACGCGCCGGACGCTCGCCAGCTGGTTCCTGCCTCCCTTCGAACGTGTGGCGAAGGAGGGCTGTGCCACCTTCATGCTCGGCTATGAGGCGATCGACGGCACGCCCGTCACCTTCAACGATTGGCTGCTGCAGGCAAAGCTGCGCGGCGACTGGAGCTATGGCGGCACGCTCGTGACCGATTGGGACAACGTCGGACGTGCGGTGTGGGAGCAGCGCATCAAGCCGGACTACCGCACCGCGGCCGCCGACGCAGTCAAGGCGGGCAACGATCTGATCATGACGACGCCGGGGTTCTACGAGGGCGCCATCGAGGCGGTCCATGACGGTCTGCTCGACGAACGCGCGTTGGACGCGGCCGTCGGACGTCTGCTGACGCTGAAGTTCCAGCTCGGCTTGTTCGAGGACCCGCGCCTGCCCGATCCGGAACGCATCGAGGCCGTGGTCGGCAACGACGATCATATGGATGCGAACCTCGAATTGGCCCGCGAATCAATCGTCCTGCTGCGCAACAACGCGGCGCTGCCGTTGGCCGCCGGGAATGGCTCCCTGCGCACGATAGCCGTCGTGGGGCCGCTTGCGGACGACGCGCAGAACCAGCTCGGCGACTGGGCCGGCAATTCCGGGCAGGTGCCATGGATGCCGCAGGGACAGCCGCGCGACATGATCATGACCGTGCTGGACGGCGTGCGCGAGCTCGCTCCTGAAGGCTGCGAGGTGACCTATGCGCGCGGCGCCGACGTCGTCGAACTCGTCGACGATCCGGCGGGCGCGCTGTATCCGGATGGGCAGCCCCGACCGAAGCTCGCCGTGTCCGCGCGCGTCGACGACGCCCTGCTCGACGAAGCCGTCGAACATGCGCGGCGCGCGGATGCGGTCATCGCCGTCGTCGGCGACGTCGTGCAGCTCACCGGCGAGACCTGCTCGACGGCGACGCTTGAGCTGCTCGGCGGCCAGAACCTGCTGCTCGAACGGCTGAGCAAGGTTGCACGTGAAACACATAAGCCGCTCATCGTCGTGCTCATGAGCTCGAAGCCGCAGGTGCTGCCGGCGTGCGTGATCGGGGAAAACGGCGTGATCGTCGACGAGTCCGCCGCCGACGGGCTTGGCTCCTTCATCTGGGCGCCGAACCCCGGCATGCAGGGAGGCCGCGCGCTCGCCGAGATCATCTTCGGCATGACCGAGCCAAGCGGACGTCTGCCGATCACGTTCCCGCGCCATGCGGGGCAGCTGCCGGTCTTCTACAACCAGATCCGCGGGCAGCACGGCGATCGGTACGCCGATCTGACGCAGGACCCGGCGTTCGCGTTCGGCGAGGGGCTGGCGTATACGACCTTCGAATACGGCGAGCCCGCGATCGTGAACGGCTCCGAATTCAGCAGGGGTGATACCGTGCGCGTGGCGATCGACCTGACGAACACGGGGTCCCGCCGTGGCACCGAGATCGTGCAGCTGTACGTCAGCGATGTCGTCACGTCCTTCACCTGGGCGGCCAAGGAGCTCAAGCGGTTCCAGCGTGTGACGCTCGAGGCGGGCGAGACGCGCCATGTCGTGTTCGAGCTGCCGGTCGACGTGTGCACGATCGTGGACGGCGACGCCAGGCGCATCGTCGAGCCCGGGAAGTTCAAGGTGCTCGTCGGCCATTCGAGCCGTGACGCGGACCTGCGTTCCACGACTTTCACCGTCGTGGAGTGAACGCGCCGCGATGGCCGCTCCGGTGATGCCGGGGCGGCCGGGTATGGTGGGAGGGACCATCGGCAACGGATGAGGACGACGGAAAGAGGCGTGCATGGGCGTTCAGGAAAGCAGCGCCGCCAAGATCGAGGCATTGCAGGGCGTGTTCTGGGACATGGATGGCACGCTCATCGACTCCGAGCCGCTGTGGCATGAGGGCGAGTTGAGGCTTGTGCGCGAATACGGCGGCCACTGGACGAAGCAGCTGGCGGAAGGTGGTTCGGGCCGGCCGGTGCCGCAGATCGCGCAGGAGATGGCCGACCTCGGATGCCCGCTGCCACCCGAGGAGATCGGCCGCCGCATGATCCAATACGTGGCCGACGAGGAGAAGAAGCAACTGCCGTGGATCCCTGGCGTGCGCCGCCTGCTTGAGCAGTTGCGTGACGCGGGCGTCCCGTCGATGCTCGTGACGACGTCGCCGCGCGACCTCGCCGAGAACCTTATCGCACAGGCGCCGGCGGGCGCGTTCGCCGGCTATGTGTGCGGTGATGACGATGTGGCGAAGAAGCCCGATCCGGCGCCATACGAGCTTGCTGCGGTAAAACTCGGCATTCCCGACGTGCTGCTGCCGTGCTGCGTCGCGTTTGAGGATTCGATGAGCGGGCGCACGTCCGCCGTCGCGTCCGGCATGACGACGGTTGTCATGACGGGGTATCTCGCCGGCGGCTATGTGCCGGGGCCGGGGTACACGACAACCGAGAACTACGACGACATCACGCCGGAATCGCTCAACCGCATGGTGCAGCGCATGTACGACCGCCTCGCGCCGCTCGCGTAAGCGACGCGCGGCACGCGTCACGGTGGCGCTTACGTTGTCAGCCCAACGTGCGCGACGTCGTCAGCCGCACATGCGCGGCCGGATAGATGTCGTCGGAGACGACGACGGTGTTGCCGAACGCGTCCGTCGCACGGGAGCACACGTACAGCAGCGGGGTGCCGCTCGCGGTGCGCAATGCGCGCGCAGGGCGCCCGAACCCCGGAATCATCTCGATTGTCTCCTCGACCGCGTGGATGACGGTACCGTAGTTGAACTGCAGCAGTTGGTAGATCGACGCGGTCATGTCGAAATCAAGGAAATCCGGGTATCCACGCGGATCGAGATACGTCTGTTCATAGGAGATCGGCACGTTGCCGATCGCGCGCGCACGTTCGACACGGATGAGCGGCTGCGACGACGCACAATGGAACATCGTGCATATGCGCTCGTCGCAACGCTGCACGCGCGCGTCGAGCACCGTCGTGACGCACGATTTGCCCTGCGACGCGAGCATATGTGGCAGTCCCGAGGTGCTCGCGGACGTCCTGTCGATGACGCGCGCCGATTTCGCGTTGACGTCGATGCGCGACGGGAGCGCGGTGTGCGCGATGTCGGCGGCGATGACGGTGCCCGCGCGACCGCCGCGCGTCACGATTTCGCCGCGCTCGCGCATCGCCTTGAGCGCCGCGCGCACCGTCGAACGTGACACCTGGAGGCGTTCGGCGAGCGCACGTTCCGCGGGAAGACGGTCGCCGACGCGTAGTTCGTCGACGTTCGCGAGCAGATGGATGTCGTGGATTGCGCGGCTGACGGTCGCGCTCAATGCGCGCCCCGTCGTCGTCCCACCGTCCGCCATATCACCCTCGCAATCGTTGTCGTCGTTGCCGATGACGATACCCGGATGATGTAACGAACGGCGCGAGCGCTCACAGCGCGTCGTCACCGCGTTCGTTCGTGCGGATGCGCACCGCCTGCGCGACGTCGCGGACGAAGATCTTGCCGTCGCCGAAGCTCGATGTCGACAGACGGTTGACGACCGAGTCGATGATGCCGTCGACTTCGGTGTCGGGGACGACGGTGCGGACGCTGATCTTCGGCAGCAACGCGACACCTTGGCGGTCGTCGCGCGTATAGACCTGTTTGAGACCGTGTTGGTGGCCGTAGCCCATCGCCGACGTCATCGTGATGCCGCGGCCGCCGCATTGGTCGAGCACATGCTTGAGCGTTTCAAGTTTTTCGCCGTTGATGATGAATTCGATTTCCTTCATCGTTCCTCCAAAGTGTGCGGGGATGGTGTGGGATGGATATGGATGGCGGATGTGGTGGGGACAGGGAAAGCGGGCGCCGCTTGAGAAGGAGGGAAAGCGACGCCCGGGCTTGGTTGGGGAGGGGACGTATTCGTCAGTATTCGATGACGCCTGCAGGTGTGCGCATCCAGACGGTCGAATCCTTGCCTTTGACGCGCCATTTGGCGAGCATCGCGCACCACAGCACGAGGCCGACGCCCATGTAGCCGGCGAAACCGACCCACGTCTCGACGCCGATGCCGATGCAGCAGAACACGGCGACAGCCAGCGAGATGACGAGCGACGCGACCTTCATCGCGATGCCGCCCGGAGCACGGTAGGGGCGTTCCCATTCAGGATGGCGCACATCGAGGAGGATCGCCGAGATGCTGCTCATCGCGTAGCAGATCGCGCACGCGAACGCCATGAGGTCGAAGAACGCGGTGATCGATTGCATTGCGAGGAACCCGATGCTGATTGCGAGGATGAGCAGGTTCGGGATGACCGGCTGGCCGTAGCGGTTGCATTTCGCGAACGACTTCGGCAGGAAGTTCTGCCTGCCCATCGCGAAGAGCATGCGCACGGCCGAATACCAGAAGCCGAGCACCGATGTGCCGATCGGGAAGACGACGCCGAAGATGCCGAGCGCGACGACGAACCAGCCCATCCAGCCGGCATCCGGGAACACGAGCTTGAGCGTCTCGAACGTCACGAACGGCGCGCTGTCGAACGCATACGTGTTCCAGTCGATGCAGCCCGCCTCGGCGAGGTAGAAGATCGCGTAGATGATGCCGCATGTGAGGACCGACCCAAGGATCGCCTTCTTCTGGTCCTTGATCGGGAACGTGCCCTCCTCGACCATCGCCGGGACCGTTTCGAAACCGAAGTACGGGGTGATGAGGAACGCGCAGCCGATGATCCAGCCGAGGCCGATGCCGTAGTCGCCGGCGTTCGCGTTCGCGAAGAACGATGAGAAGTTCGACAGGCTCCAATGGCCCGAGAAGAAGAACAACGCGGACGTGACGAGCAGGCCGCCGATCGCGATGAACAGCATCGCCGTCTGCAGGCCGCCGGCGACGACGTTCTTGCACAGGCTCACGAGGCACCACAGGCACAGCAGCACGGCGCCGACGATGACCGCATATGAGCCGGTCAGGCCGTTGTCGAGGAACTGGTAGTTGAGCCATTCGAGGATGCCGAGCACACCCGCCGCGGGCACCGCGAGCCACGCGCACATGATGAGCCATGCGGACCAGAAGCCCGCGTGCTTGTTCATGCCGACCGTGTTGAAGACGAGACACGAGCCGGTGCTTGGCAGCATCGTCGAGAGTTCCGCGTAGACGAAGCCGATCGGCAGTACCATCGCCGTCATCAACAGGAAACCGAGCCATGTGCCGGGGCCGCAATAGGAAAGGAAGATGCCGTCCCAATAACAGACGAACGTGAAGATCGCACCTGTCGCCAACGTGTAGACGAACAGCAGGCGCAGGCTTTTCTTCAATCCTCCTTCCGTGCGCCCGTCGACGTCCGCCGCGGTACTCGATGCCGTCTCTATCGATGTGGGTTTCGTTGTCGCAGACATGGCTGCTCCTCTCTGTTTTCTCTTATCCCATGGTTGGCTCATGCAAAATCGATGGATATCGTTGATTGGTTGGTCGGTTGATTGGTTGACCGATGTCGGAACAGATGGGATGTGCGGGGGCGGCTCAGCCGAAAAGCCGCAGATAGCGGTCGGCGAGCTCCGTCGTGCCGTCGATGTAGCCCTCCGCGAGCTCCTTGACGGGGTCGGAATCGAGATGGGAGCCGATCCACGCCATAAGCTGCAGCCTGCGCATCATGATGAACGTGTCGATCTCCAGGAAATCGGTGTCGGTGAACGGCATGACCTTGCGGTAGCCGTCAAGCCACGCGTTGACGAGGTCGGGGACGATCGGCTTCGTCTCGATGAACGACAGTGCGCTCGCGAGGTCGTGCAGATACCAACCGAACCCACAATCGTCGAAATCGATGACTTTGATCTGCTCGCCCTCGACGAGCAGGTTCGCGACGCGCAGATCGGCGTGGATGAGCCCGTAGTTGTGCTCGTTGCGCCCGTACCGCTCAAGGCGGCGGCGGATGACGTCGCAGCAGCGTGAGAACTCGGCGATGTTCGCATCCGTCAGTCCCGGCATCGCGCGCCAATCGCCCCAGATCGCGCCGTCACCGAGGATTGTGTCATACGTCCACTCCCAACGTGTGAGCTCGCGTGTGCCGTTCCAGATCTCCGTCTGCCGGTGCAGATACGCGGTCGTTTCGCCGAGCGCGCGGAACTGGCGGACGGCGGCGGCTTCGTCGTTCTCATCGGGCGCACTTCCCGTGAGGAACTCGTACATGACGCAGAAATAGTCGTCGCCGTCGCCCGCGTGGACGATCTGGATGTCCGAACCGTCGTCCGCGCGCAGCGGATTCGCGACGATGAGCGGCGTGTAGTCGTTGATCTGGCGGAGCCACGCCATTTCGCTGCGGTATTCGTCGAGCGTATGGTATCCGGGACGCCCCACGCGCAGGATGCCTTCGGGTGCGCCGTGCGCGTCCTCGACGAGATACGTCGCGTTCTCCGAAAGCTGCAGCAGCCGCGCGTGCGCGCCCGCGCTCAGTGGATAGGCCTGGATGGCTTCGCCGGCGACATCGTCGAAGACTTTCGTGTTCTCGAATACGGACATGTGCGCTCCTTTCGTAGTGTGGTGGGTGAAGTGTGCTTGTGCTGTGCCGCGCGCGTGTTCACTGTCCCATTGATGTGGTCTCGGGGAGTGTCGATCCGCCGTCGATGACGACTTGGGTCCCGGTGATGTAACTCGCTTCGTCGCTCGCGAGGAACGCGCACAGTTCGCCGCATTCGTGCGGTGTGCCGAGGCGTCCGAGCGGCACCGCGCCCGCGATCGCGCCGATCGCGCGCTCGGGGTCGTCGGGGTCGGATTGAGCGGCCATGCCTTCGACGAGCGGTGTGCGGATGTACCCCGGGCATATGCAGTTGACGCGCACATGCCGGTCGGCGAATTCGCGCGCGAGCGCCTTCGTGAGCCCGACGAGCGCGGCCTTCGTCATCGCGTACGCCGCTTCGCCGGGATCGGCGACGAGGTCGCCTGTGACCGATGAGGTGATGACGACGGCGCCGCCACCCGCGTCGATCATCGCGGGGATCGCGGCTTTGCACATGTTCCATACACCATTGATGTTGACGTCGATGTGCGCGTCGCGCCATGAATCGGATTCCTCGAGGAAACTGCCGAGTCTGCAAATGCCGGCGTTGCAGTCGAGGATGTCGACGCGGCCGTAGGCGTCGGTCGTCGTGCGCACGAGGCGCGCGCAGTCCTCGGGGACGGTCACGTCGCATTGCACGCCTTGCGCGTCGTATCCGGCGTCGCGCAAGGCGGCGGCCGCGTCGAGGACGTCGTTGCCGCGCGCCGCGAGCACAACGCGTGCGCCCTGCTCGGCGAACACCTGCGCGATGCCGGAGCCGATTCCTTTCGACGCGCCGGTGACAATCGCGACCTTGTTGTCCAGCTTTCCCATGATGGTCTCCTGTCGTGTGTGTGGTGATGTGTGCTGTGGTGGGTGTCAGATGTGGAGTGCGGTGAGCGAATCCTCAAGCGCCGTCATATAGCGGTCGACGTCGGCGGCGCTGAAGACGAGCGGTGTGCGGATCTTGAGGATGTTGCCGTATGCTCCGCAGTTCGACGTGAGGACGCGGCGTTGGCGCATCTGCTCGATGAGTGCGAGCGTCTCGGCGCCCATCGGGTCGCCTGTCGCGGGGTCATCGAATTCGACGCCGATGTACAGGCCCGCGCCGCGCACGTCGGCGATCGACGGATGGCCAACGGCGAGTCCTTCGAGTTGCGAGACGAACATCGACCCGATGCGGCGCGCGTTGCCGATGAGGTCCTCGCCGTCCATGACCTCGAGCGTCGCCTTCGCGGCCGCCATCGCGACCGGGTTGCCGGCGAAGGTGTTGAAATACGGGATGTTCGCCGTGAACGCGTCGAGGATCTCGTGGCGGACCGCGGTCGCCGAGCACGCGATGCCGTTCGCCATCGGCTTGCCCATCGTCACGATGTCGGGGACGAAACCGTGGCGTGCGAAGCCCCAGAACGCGTCGCCGGTGCGGCAGAAGCCGGGCTGCACTTCGTCTGCGATGACCAGGCCGCCTTCCTCGTGCACGGTGTCGGCGACCTTCTTGAGCCAGCCGGCCTTGCCGGGGCAGATGCCGTCGGACGAGAATATCGAATCGACGAGCAGGCCGGCGAAGCCGATGCCGTTCGCGCGAAGATCGGCGATGCATGCCTTGAGCTGCTCGACGATGAAATCGCCGACCGCGATGTCGCCGTGGATGTGCGTGTCCGGCGTCGGCAGCAGGCGGCACGCCGGAGAGAGCTCCTGCCCCATGCCGATCGACGGTGAGAAGCCGGAGACGAGGTCGGTGTTGCCGTGGTACGCCTCGCTCGTGACGATGATGCCCTCGGCGCCGGTGTAGTTCCTTGCGATGCGAATCGCGAGGTCGTTGGCCTCGGAGCCGGTGCATTGGTAGGTGATGCGGTCGATTTCAGCCGGCAGTTTCGCGAGGAGCGCCTCCGAATAGTCGAGGATCGTCTCATGCAGATAGCGCGTATGCGTGTTGAGCATACCGGCCTGGCGGCTGACCGCCTCGACGACGTGCGGATGGCAGTGGCCGACCGAGACGACGTTGTTGTAGGCGTCGAGGTAATCGGTGCCCTGTTCGTCGAACACATGCGTGCCGACGCCGCGCACGACCTCGATCGGGTCCCGGTAGAAGAGTCGGTAGCCGCCGCCCAATGCGGCGCGCCGTTCGATGAGCGAGCGTTTGCGGGCGTCAAGCGCGTCGAGGTTCGCCGCGTCGAATCGGTTCATGTCTAGGATCGTGGTCTTCACGGCCATCGTGCCCTCCCTCTTGTGGTCCGGTGTCCCGGGCGGATGCGGTTGCCGGTGTGTATGGGAGGCAAGCTAAGGCGCTTGTGTTACCTGCGCATGACGGTCTAATTTCCGTTGCGGTTTTCAGACCAAAAAACAGACCAAAACGATGTCTTGCGGAGTGTGTCCGCGCTGACGTACCACCCCAAGCTGACCGTTGCGTGATATTGCCGCAGTAGCATAAAAGGTGTGAAATTCCAACGAAATCGAGGTCCTCTCCCGTACAGTGGTCAGTAGTTCAAGGTTCATCCGGGGCTTTGGGGACAAGATGTAAAGGACAACGATCATGTATTGGATTTGGACACTCATCGTAGGTGCAATCATTGGAGCCATCGCGGGAGCGATCACGAACCGCAGCGGTTCGATGGGATGGATCGCGAACATCGTCGCCGGACTCGCGGGTTCGGCGATCGGACAGGGCCTCTTCGGCAGCTGGGGGCCGCATCTCGGCGGCATGGCGATCTTCCCGTCGCTCATCGGCGCCGTCATCGTCGTCGCGGTCGTCTCGTTCATCGTGATGCGCGTCACCGCGAAGAACTGATGATGGATGCGGGTCACTCCGCACCGCTTGCCCGGCGTATGTGTCGTCGTGTGGGTGGACGCGCATTGGCAGACGCGGCCGCTGTATGCGCTGTGCGCCGCCGAGGAACCCGCGCACAGCGTCATGTGACGCGGCCGACGCCGCAGTGCGGTACGCGTACATTTGCCTGAGCGTACCGTCGTGCGGAAAAAATGGTGCGCGATGGTATGCGCATGCGTGCGCGATATCGTCAATTTCGGATAGTCGAAAGTCAATCTGGGATATCAGTGAACGGTTTTTGTTCGATTGAGAGAGAACGATGCCGCAATTTGTGGAACCCATGCATGCCCTTCGGGCGCTCGCCTGTGCCATTGCCGCACTCGCAGCAGCCATGCTGTGTTTCGGCATCGGTCCGGCCATGTCGGCCGCGGCCGACGACACGGCGGTCCCGTTGGCGGCGGACTCGGCGACCGATTACGATTCCTGGAGTGCGGTCGCCGACGCAATCGGCACTGAACTCGAAGCAGGGTATGGTCCCGAAGGTCGGGTGGAAACGAAAAAAGACCGCTGCGGTGGAATGAATGCAGCGGTCTTCGTGGAGCTGATGGTAATCGAAACCACGACCTCTTCGATGCGAACGAAGCGCTCTACCAACTGAGCTACAGCCCCGTGGTTGTTGTCGTGCTCCGCATGACAACTCGTTTAACGCTACTAGCACATCCCAACAAATGCAAGTCGCGCGTGTCGCGGCAGGTATCCGCGCATCTTTGGGTGCGGTATCCGGCGCTATCGACTGTTTTCGGGGGATAAAACGGCGTATCTCGGTGTCTTTGGGCGTCGCGAACACCCAAAGACACCGAGATACGTGCGGAATCCCTCAGTCGTTGTCGTCGTGAAGGTCCTCGACGAGCGGTGTCGTCTCCTCATGGGCGAGTTCGGTCGTCGAAGCGGTCTTCTTCTTGCCGAACTTCGCCTTGAACAAACCGACGAACGTCGGAATGAGGGAGATGACGAGGATCGCGATGATGACGAGTTCGAAATTCTCCTGGACAACCGGAATGCCCCCGAAGAAATAGCCGAGCAACGTGAAGAGTGACGACCAGACAAGGCCGCCAAGGACCGAGAACGGCGTGAACCGCCGCCACTGCATGCCGGAAATACCGGAAATGAACGGCATGAACGTGCGGATGAACGGGAAGAACCGTCCGAGGAAGACGGCGAGCGGCCCCCAACGGTCGATCATCGTCTCCGTCTTCGCGAGCCGCTCAGGTGTCATCGACTTGACTTTGCCGGATTCGATGATGCGGCGACCGAAGAAGTGACCGATGAAATAGTTGCACTGGTCGCCAAGAATCGGCGCGATCCAGACGACGGGCAGCAACGCTGCAAGCGGCAGCGCGGATTCGCCGGTCGCGGCGTCGGGCGCGGCGAAAAACCCGGCCGCGAACAGCAGCGAGTCGCCCGGCAGGAACGGGAAGAACACGACGCCGGTTTCAATGAACACGATGAGGAAAATGAACCCGAGCGTCGGTGCGACGCCCATCGCGATCCAACCGGCGATCGCTGAGCGCGGATCCTTGAGCAGATTGGCGATGAAATGAATGAATCCCATGGAAATCCTTGACGAGTGGGGACGCGTATGCGCCACAGCCGTGCATTACCTGTGTATCTCTATATAATATGGATAGCACGGCAGCCATACGGGTGCGCGGAATCGTCCGTGTCGGAGAGGGGGCGGGTGGCCACGATACGACGTGCGGTGGCGCAACGTGCGGTGTCGCGCGACGCTAAAGGGGAGATAAGTGACGCGCGATGCCGCAGAGTGTGCGGACGCGCGATGTTAAGCGGACGTGGGCGACGTGCGGTCGCGCGATGTGCGGTGTCGCGTGACGCTGGGGGGCTGACGTGGGTGTGGTTGCATCGTGGCATACAAAACGCGGCATTACACATAGTGTATGTTAGTGCAATGCCGCGGAATCGGATAATGTCACTCTCCGCGATGGGGATGAAGGGTCGACATCCACCATGCTGCTATGAGGAAGAAGAATGTCGATAGGACCGCTACTCCAAGCCATCCGCGCCAGCTCAGCAACGTTGACTTGCCAAAGGCGAACAGCGTCCACAGTATGTCAAGGATCGCGAAGACCACCGTGCTGGCGACGAGACGAATCCATTGATGGCGAGACAGCTTCATGATGGCCTACTTCCCGCTACTTGAGCCAGCAGCCGATTGGTCCCCAGACAAGGCCTCCGACCAATCCTCCGAGTAGCCCGGCAGCAGCCCCGGGGCCTGTCACTGCCCCGGCGACGCCGCCGGTCACGCCAGCGCCTAGAGCGGTTTTGGCTATGCAGCCAGCATATTCTCCTCCGTTAAAGCTGAGGTAGCTTTGACGGTATGCGCTGAACGGGCTGCGCACAGCTGGTTTGCCTTTGGTTGCGACTAGCTCGGAGTCGTTCATCAGTTGGTACTCAATTGTGTTGCCCAGATACTTCGAGGGCAATGAATCCAACTGTTTCCCTTCGGGAGAGAGGATTGCAACGCTGCCGTCAGCGTTTTTCTTGAATACAGCGTTACTCAGGGAAACTAGAACTCCTGAATCCGTTTGCTGGACCGAATATGATGCCTGTTCCTGCGGGGACTCAGCTGCATTGGCTTCATGGGTCAAGGGTGCGCCGAGAAGAATTATGATTAATGCTGATATAAGCATGAGAAACTTTTTAGACCGAAGAGTTTTCATTTCTCTCACTCCTTTGTGATATAGAGATTTCTCTTACTTACTAATATGTCATCATGATAATCTGTGATATGCTTTAGCTATCGGTAAACACTAATGATTATTGTATAAAATAAGACTGATTGATATATATTTGAAGTTTGATATCTGATGTGTCGTGATGGGGTGTGGACGGTGGGAAAGGTGGACGCGGAGGGTGGATGTGAAGTGCGTAGCGATATGAGGTGGGTGAAGAGGCGGCGGGTTGTATCGCGGAGAGGGGCTTGGTGATGCGAGTTGGGCTGGTGCGCGGCGAGTTGGATTGCGGAGAGGTGACTGGCGGGTAAGCGGCCGGCGGAAGTGGGCGATGCGGGCAGGACTGGAAGTGGGCGAGAGTGAGATGCGGCTGGAAAGGAAGGCGGCCGCAGCGGAGGAAGCGCTGCGGCCGGTTGTTGAGGAAAGGGGAAGGGTAAGTCTTGGATTGTTCACCGGAGGTTCATGGCGGCGGATGGCGGTGTCGCCCGCCGCATCCGTCGCACCCGCGTTCACAGGCCCGAGTTGGCGTTGACGAATGTCGGGCGCTCCACTTCACCGTGGCCGCCGTATTTGCGGAAGCCCCACAGCAGGATGAGCGATTTCGCATAGGCGACCCAGCTCATGCCGAATATGAGCATGAGCACGCGTATGAACGGCACGAAGTACGCGAGTGCGAGCGCGGTCGTGTCAATCATGACAAGCGCGAACGAGCAGGCGAATGCGCGCCAGGGGAACATCGCGGCGAGTTTCCATGTGCGGCCGATCGGATTGCTGAAGCGCGCTTGGAGCGGGAACAGGTATTCGGTGATGAAAAGTGTTGTGACCGCGCCCGCGACGAGGAGGATGAGTGGTCTGTATGCGACGTCGGAATCCCATGCTGCCCAGAACGCGAGTCCGAAGATGACGGCGGCGACGAGCATGAGCAGCAGCAGTCCGTTGATGAGCCCTTGTGCGAATTCGCGTTTGAACCGTCGGAGGTATTCGCGGACGAGGTCGACGTCGTCGTGTTCGTCGTATCGGAAGAGGGTGCTGTAGAGTGCGGCCTGTGCAGGGCCTATCGTCACGACTGGCAGCAGTGTCGCGAGGAAGACGAGATTGAGTGCGGTGAACCGCGCGAGTGTCCCCATGAATTGCCAGAACGGCGCCTCCGTGTTGAACCTCGGAGTTCGAGGTCGGCTCCGAGAAGGTCTCGCGTGTGCAATTCTCGGTGCCCGGATAGGAGCTGAGCTACTCGGTCATCGGCGGTGCGGATATGAAGGGGGTCCTCGCGAACTACACGGCGCTCACCGGCCGCGCGCCACTCGTGCCGGACTGGAGCTATGGCCTGTGGCTGAGCACGAGTTTCACGACCGATTACGATGAGCGCAACGTGCTCGATTTCGTCGATGGCATGGCCGAACGTGACATTCCGCTGTCCGTCTTACACTTCGACTGCCGCTGGATGAAGGAGCTCGAATGGTGCAATTTCGCATGGGACGAGTCGAAGTTCCCCAATCCGGAAGGACTGTTCGCGAAATTGCATGAACGCGGACTCAGGGTGTGCGTGTGGATCAACTCGTACATCGGCCAGAAGTCCCCGTTGTTCGAGGAAGGCGCGAAGCACGGCTACTTCATCAAGCGCACTGACGGTTCCGTATGGCAGTGGGACAAATGGCAGGCCGGCATGGCGATCGTCGACTTCACGAACCCGGAAGCCGTCGCGTGGTACCAGGGCTATCTCAAGAAGCTCGTTGCGATGGGCGTCGACTGCTTCAAGACCGACTTCGGAGAGCGTATCCCGACCGAGGACGTGCGCTACTATGACGGTTCCGATCCCGAGCTCATGCACAACTATTACACGTTGCTGTACAACAAGGCCGTCTACAACGTGCTCGTCGAGACGAAAGGCAAGGACAAGGCGATCCTGTTCGCCCGTTCCGCGACGGTGGGTGGCCAATGCTATCCGGTGCATCGGGGCGGCGACTGCTCGTCGAACTACCCGTCGATGGCCGAATCGCTGCGTGCGGGCCTGTCCTTCGGCATGTCCGGCTTCGGCTATTGGAGCCATGGCATCGCCGGATTCGAGGACGAGGCGACGCCGGACCTGTACAAGCGCTGGGCGCAGTTCGGCCTGCTCAGCTTGCATTCGCGTTACCACGGTTCGACCGCCTACAAGGTCCCGTGGCTCTATGGCGATGAGGCCGCCGACGTCTGCCGCGAGTTCGTCGAGCTCAAGGACTCGCTGCGGCCGTATCTTGAACGCAGCGCGCACGAGACGCATGAGACCGGCGTGCCGATGATGCGCGCAATGGTGCTCGAATTCCAGGACGACCCGACATGCGAGGACATCGACACGCAATACATGCTCGGTTCCGACATCCTTGTCGCACCGGTCTTCAACAGCGAAGGCATTGCGCGTTTCTACGTGCCTGACACCGGAGACGGCGCCCCATGGCGCAACCTGATTACCGGCGCCGAATACGAGCCGGGACGTTGGTACACCGAGCGCTACGACTACCACACGCTGCCAGTGCTCGCACGCCCCGGGACCGACCCGTGCCACGTGTGAGGACGACGATGCACACGATGAAGGAGTGATGACGATGACGGCAATGTTCGACGATTTCCTGTTCGGTGGTGACTACAACCCCGAACAGTGGCCCCAGGAGAGCTGGGAGCACGACCTTGAGCTGCTCGGGCGCTCGCATGTCAACGAGGCGACAATCAATGTATTCTCGTGGGCGCTCCTCGAACCAAGCGAAGGACACTACGATTTCTCGATGCTCGACACGATCGTCGCAGCGCTTGATTCGCGCGATATGCGCATCGTCATGGCGACCGGCACGGCCGCCATCCCCGCGTGGATGGCGCGCCGCTACCCGCATGTGATGCGCATAGGCGCCGACGGCACACGGCAGGTCTTTGGCGGCCGACACAACTTCTGCCCGAGCTCGCCGAAATACCGTGAACGCGCGCGGGTGCTCGCGTCCGCCGTCGCGCGCCGCTATACCGGCGATTCCGGCATCGTCGCATGGCATGTCAACAACGAATACGGCAACGGCGGCGGCTACTGCTACTGCGAGACCTGCGCGGCCGCGTTCCGCGACTGGCTGCGTGCGCGCTACGGCACCGTCGAGGCGCTCAACCGCGCGTGGTGCATGAACTTCTGGAGCCACACGATCCATGATTTCGATGAGGTCGTGCCGCCTGTCACCTATGGCGACGGCATCGGCACCGACAAATGTGTCATCTCGGGACTGCAGATCGACTACCGCCGTTTCCAGAACGAACAGATGCTCGACTGCTTCCGCCTTGAGCGTGACGCGATCCGTGAATTCGGCATGTCGACGCCGATCACGACGAATCTGATGGGCACGTTCAAGGACCTCGATTATTTCGCATGGGGCCGTGAGATGGACGTCGTCAGCTGGGACAACTACCCAGGTATGGACACGCAGCCGAGCTTCACGGCGATGTGCCATGACCTCATGCGCGGCGTTGGGGGCGGTAAGCCGTTCATGTTGATGGAGCAGACACCGAACCAGCAGAACTGGTTCCCGTACTGCAAGGTCAAGCATCCCGGCGAGGTCGGCAAACTCAGCTGGCAGGCGGTCGCGCACGGCGCCGACACCGTGCAGTTCTTCCAGCTCAAGCAGTCGATCGGCGGATGCGAGCGCTTCCACGGCGCCGTCATCGGCCATGACGATTCGGACCGTTCGCGCACGTACCGCGATGTCGCGGCGCTCGGTGCCGATGTCGCCGCGCGCGCGAAGCGCATCATGGGATCGCATATCGACGCGAAGGTTGCCGTCGTCTTCGACTGGGAGAACTACTGGTCGATTGAAGGCTGCGTCGGCCCGACGCAGGGACTGCGGTACCCGGACGAGGTGCACCGCTTCTACCGTGCGCTGTGGAAGCGCAACGTCGCCATCGACGTCATCGAAAGCACAGCCGACCTTGAAATGTTGCGGCGATACGACCTTGTCGTCGCGCCGGTGTTGATCATGGTCAAGCCGGGTGTCGCCGACAACCTCGAACGCTATGTCGAAGGTGGTGGCGTCCTCGTGACCGGATACATGTCCGGCATCCACGACGAGCACGACCTCGTCATCGAAGGCGGCTATCCGGTGCCATTGCGCGGCCTATGCGGCGTCTGGGTCGAGGAGATCGACGCGGTCGCGCCGGGCGCAACGGTGCCGGTGCGGCTTGATGCCAGCGGCGCGGCGGTCGACTGCTCAGAGGCGATTGTCGCGAGCATCATCGAGCCGGAGGGTGCACGTACACTCGCGACCTACGGTGGCGACGACTTCTACGCGGGCACACCGGCCGTCACCGCGCACGACGTCGGTGACGGTTGCGCGGTCTTCGTCGGCACCGCACTCGACGAGGACGGCATCGACGCGCTCTTCGACGATGTGCTGCGCGCCACCGGCGTCGCAACGTTCGATGCACCCGACGACGTCGAGGTCGCGAGCCGCATCGGCGACGACGGCACCGTGTACACGGTCGTGATGAACACCGGCGACGATACGCGTGTATGGGAACGGACGGGCGGCGAACGGATCGTGCTCGACCCCTTCGCGGTGCTGCTGTACGAGAACGACGTGCTTGTCGCGGCACCGACGCGCTGAAGGCGCTGAAGGCGTCGGTCGATATCGGCACGTCATCGCTACAATTGGCGGTGACGGACACAGAGGAGCGATCGATGACGAAACGGAGTGGCGCACATCAGGTGCTCGCGTTCGAAATCAACACGAACTTCACGCGGTATGCACTGTTCACCGACGGACGTATGGGCATTCCCGGCACGTTCGCGACGCCGAACACCGAACTTGACGAATTCTATGACGCGCTTGTGCAGGTCGTGCGCAAACTGGGTGTGCCGCTCGACGGCATCGCGATCAGCATGCCGGGCTTCATCAATCCGAAGACGCAGACGGCGTTGACGGCGGGCGCGTTGCGCATCCTCGTGAAACAGCGCGTCGGCGCCGAACTCGTCGCGCGCCTTGGCGTCGACATCCCCACATGGGTCGAGAACGACGCGAATTGCGCGGCAATGGCGGAGAAGATGAGCGGCAATGCGCAGAAATGCGACGATTTCGTGCTCATCACGCTCGACACCGGCATGGGAGGCGCGCTCTTCCTCGACGGCAAACTGCGGCGCGGCAGGGATTGGCGTGCCGCCGAACTCGGCATGATGATCATCAACTACGATTCGGCGGGCGCGTTGCCGCTGCACGATTTCGTCTCGACGCTCAGGCTGTCGCAATGGTACGCGGAGGAATTCGGCGGCGGCAGCGGCGAGGTGCTGCCAAGCACGTTGTTCCACAGACTCGACGATCCGCGCGTGCGCGCGATCGTCGAACGGTGGCTCCACTACGTCGCCGTCGGCGTCTTCAACACCGTCGTCGCCGTCGACCCGCAGATCGTGCTCATCGGCGGCGGCATCAGCCCCGAACCCGCGCTTGTGCCGATGCTTGAGGACGCGCTCGAATCGATCCGCGACTGGAAGCCGTTCAAGACGCAGATCAAGCGGTGCCGGCACAGCGGCAACGCCGGCCTCGTCGGCGCCTACTACATGTTCGTCGAGGAGGTCATGCGCCAACGCGGCGAGTGAATCCGGTCGTGTTCAGCCAAGCCCCTGCAATGTGTGCGGCAGCAGGCGGCGTCCGTCTCCGACGGCGATTTCGCTGGGGTCGGCATACCCCTCCCATGTCGCGCGCGGGAAGATGACGTCACTGAAGCGCACCCACTCCTCGAGCAGGTCGATCGATGCGTCGCCGAGCCAGCGCGCCTGCAGCCCATCGATCGCCGACTGCGCGAGCGTATAGAGGTCGAAGAACCGTTCGTTGGTCATGCCGTGCGGCAGCAGCCAGTTCATCGAACCGACCATCTCCCACAGCCGCATATGGCGTCCGGTGAAGAACCGGTGCGCCGGATGGTCCGGATTGAGCGCCTCGCTGCCGAGCACACACGAGAGCTGGACCATCTCGGGGCGTTGCATGTTGTAGAGCACGGTGTTGAGGCAGTAGCGCGGATAGCAGTAGACGCGATGGCCGTCGCCGTCGACGGCCGATGCGCTCAACGCGGCGAATTCGTTCGCCTCGGTCGTGTCGTAGCCTTCTGCAAGCACCATGCGCAGCAGGTCCTCTTTTGAGTCGATGTAGTGGTAGAGCGCGGCCTCGGTGATGCCGATCTCGTCCGATATGTCCTGAAGCGACATCCCCCAGTAGCCTTTCACGGCGATGATCTTCGACGCGGCGCGCAGGATCTGCAGATGGCGCTCCTCCTGGCTCATGCGTTTGCGCTTGACGAACCGTTTGCCCGACGTCGTGTCACGCGCCGTGATCTCATGGGATGCGAGCGGCGGTTTGCGCGGCCCGCGCGCGGTGCCGTACTGGTCGAGGATCTGCTGCCATGCGGCGATTGCCATGATGGGTCCTTTGCATGGGCGCCGGTGCGCCGGTGAGGGGAGGGGCGGGAAACGGTGCCGTCACATTGTATCGTGTCCGCTTGTGCCGAAGGTGCGCGCAAGCCACGCGAGCGCGAGCCGAATCCACACGTCGACGCCGGGCTCGATGCCGTCGGTGCCGCCCCATGCGGTCTCGGCCGTCGCGAGCGACAGGCCATGTCCGCCGGTCGGGAACAGATGCGTCTCGATCGGCACATCCGCGGCCTTGCAGGCGGCGATGAGCAGCAGCGTGTTCTCGACCGGCACGCAGTCGTCCGGCACCGTGTGCCAGACGAAGACCGGCGGCGTCTTCGCGCCGATGTGCTCCTCGATCGAGACCTCGCGCATCATGTCGGGGTCGGCGTAACGCTCGCCGAGCAGTGCGCGGAAGCTGCCGTCGTGGCGGTGTTCGCCGGCGCTGATGACCGGGTAGGACAGCATCAGCGCGGCCGGTCGCAGCATGTCCGGATCGTAGCCGTGGGCGCGCATCACGTCGTCGGAGGCGCTCGTCGCGAAGTCAGCGGCGAGGTGACCGCCCGCGGAGAAGCCGATGACGGCGATGCGCGACGTGTCGATATGCCAATCGTCGGCGTGCTCGTGCATGCGGCGGACGGCTTCGGCGACTTCGAGGACGGACGTCGGATAGACGGATGGTCGGCATGAATAGTGCAATACGAACGCGTTGTAGTCCTCGGCGAGGAACTTGAGCGCGATCGGTTCGCCTTCGCGGTCCGTCGTCTGCCAATAGCCGCTGCCGGGCAGCACAAGGACGGCCGGACGTCGTCGGTCGGGGTCGATATCGGGGTAATTGTCGGGCATGTATCCGGCGAACCGCGCGTCGGAACCGTCGATACCGGTCAATGTCGTCTCAAAATACTGCATGTCGCCTCTTCGTCGAGTCATCGGAATCGTCGTGCAGTTCCGGATGACCGTGTACGACGGTCCTCTCGAACTGCTTCGTTCAATCAACATACTAACTATAGGCGTACGGCACGTCAGATCCACGAATCGAGCCACATATGGCTCAACCAGAATTCGTAGGGCACCGGCAGCGCCGTCCAGATCGGGTAGAAGAAGATCGAGACGAGCGTCGTCACGACGAGCACGCAGCACAATGTCGCATGCCACGGCGCCGGCGTGCAGGTCTCGCGAATCCAATCGAGCACATAACAGATCGCGAGGATGATCCACGGCAGCAGCACGATCGAATAGAACGTGAAGGTCGTACGGTGCAGATATTGCGCCCACGGCAGCCAGCCGGCGAGGAAGCCGGCGAGCACGGCCCAGATGCGCCAGTCGCCGTGCCTCCACAGCGCGATGCCGACCGCGACGACCGCGCACAGCGAACCAAGCCACCATATGATTGGATTGCCGAGCGACGTGACCGCCGAGACGCATTGCGAATGCGGTGCGAGCGAGCACATGCCAGGATGTCCGTCGAGCTTCTCCCAGTAGAAACTCGTCGGACGGATCTGCAACGGCCACGTGAGCGGATTCGCCTTGTAGTCGTGCGGCGCGTCGAGCGTCGTATGGAACTGCCACATCTCACGGTGGTATTCGACGAACGAGCGCAGCGTTGCGGGGAGCCACGTGACGCCTTCGCCCGGATGTTGGAGCGCCCAGTCGTGCATATAGGAATCCGGGTGGATGAACCAGCCGATCCATGTCGCGAGATAGCTCAGCGCATAGATCGGGACCATATACAGCGCGGTGAGCAGGCCCGTGCCGAGCCCCGCGTTGAGGAACCAGCGGGCGTAGCCGGCCTCATGGTACTGCCATGCGTCCCATAGGACGCTGATGACGCAGAACACGGCGAAGAAATACGTGCCCGACCATTTGACGCCCGTCGTCAACCCGAGGAGCACGGCGGCGCCGACGCGGTACCACGAGCACGCGATCTGCGGCGGCTTCGCGGTGGCTTCTTCCGCGCCGGCTGCCGCGAGCAGGCGTGCGCGCGCCCAGTCGCGGTGCATGACGAGCAGCATGAACGCGCCAAGCGCGAGCACCATGATGAAATTATCAAGCAGTCCGGTGCGACTCATGACGATGCCGACGCCGTCGATTGCCATCAGGAAACCGGCGCCGAGCGCGATCGGCATCGTGTGGAACAACCGCAGCGCGAGGCGGATGAGGATGACGATCGCGGCGACGCCGGCGACCGCCGTCGCGATGCGCCACGCATACACGTGCTGCGCGCCGCCGAACAGGTTGAGGCCCCACGCGATGAACCATTTGCCCATCGGCGGATGGACGACGTATTCGGCCGTGTCGAGCCATCCGTTGACATCGCCGTCGGCGAACGGAATGTTCGGGCTCACGCTCTTGCCGCTATAGGTGACGCTTTCCGGCCAGTTGCGCGGCTCGCCCGTGTTGAGCATCGTCCACGCGTCCTTGACGTAATAGGTTTCGTCGAAGACGACGGCGCGCGGCTCACCGAGGCGGATGATGCGCAACAATGCGCCGAAGAGTGCGACGATGAACGTCCACCCCCATGAGACAAGCGGCGGCAGCGGCGGTGCGGGCGTGTAACTGGCGCGGCCCATCGCGCTGTGTACGCCGCCGGCACGGCGTTCGTGTCTGGGTTGCGTCATCGCGAGCATCGCGTGTGCGAATCGCATGGGACCTCCCGAAGTCGAAGTGGACATCGTTCGCGCGTCCCACGCTACCCGACGTCGTGTATGGCGTTCTGTATGCGCACATGCGCGCGGCATATGCGCATTGGGGGACGCGCGCGGCATACTTGAGGGCATGACACAACGACGGGTGGAAGATACAGCAGAAGAAGACGGCGGCGTGGATGTGCACATCGGTGGGGCGGGCCTTGACGTGCACGTTCCACGTGGAACGGTCGTGCTTGCGGCGACGCCGATCGGGAACTCGGCGGACGCGTCGGCGCGGCTCATCGCGCTCCTCGAACGCGCGAACATCGTCGCCGCCGAAGACACGCGCAGGCTCTACGCGCTCGCGAACCGCCTCGGTGTGCATGTGGGCGGCCGCGTCGTCGCGAACCACGACCACAACGAACGCGGCAAGGCGGATCAACTCCTCGACGATGTCGCCGCCGGCGCGACCGTCCTCGTCGTATCCGACGCGGGCATGCCGACGATCAACGACCCAGGACTCGCGATCGTACGCCGCGCGATCGAACGCGGACTGCCGGTGACATGCGCGCCCGGGCCGTCCGCGGTCCTCGATGCGCTCGCGCTCTCCGGATTGCCGACCGACCGCTTCTGCTATGAGGGATTCCTGCCGAGACGCCATGCCGAACGCATGCAGCATCTGCGCGCGCTCAAAGGTGAACGCCGCACGATTGTGTTCTACGAGACGCTCCACCGCATCGCCGAATCGATCGCCGACCTTGAGGAGGCGTTCGGTCCCGACCGTCCGATGGCGCTGTGCCGCGAACTGACGAAGGACTACGAACAGATCCGCCGTGGCGCAATCGGTGAGATCCGCGCAAGCGTCGCCGATGATCCGCCGCGCGGCGAAATGGTCCTCGTCATCGGCGGCGCGAGCGGCGCGGACGTGCCCGAAACGGCCGCGTTGGGCGTCGACGAACTCGCCGACCTCGCGTTGCGCTACGCCGACGACCACAACGTTCGTATCAAGGACGCGATCGCGCATGTCGTCGCCGACCATCCGGGCGCGGACGGCGCGCTCGCGAACAAGAAACTCGTGTACGCGGCTGTGCTCGCGAAACGCTGAACGGTGGCGTACGTGTCGCCCTGTCACGTGCGCGTATGTTCGAGCGAATCGAACAGCATCTGCAATGTCTCGCGCACGCCGGGGCCGCCTTGTTGTGAGATGTATTCGAGCAGATTCGCGTCGGCCGCGCGGTTGGCGACGACCCATTTGCGCAGATGCGGCGCGTGGCGCGCGATATGCCACAGAATCTCGGTCGGCGTATCGGGGTCGCTCGCGACGGTCGGCGTGAGCCTGACCGGCGGTTCCGGCGGCGTGAGCGGTTCCGCCGATGGTTCGCTTCCGGCGTACGCGATCGTCTGTGTCGACTCAAGACGGTCGCACAACGCGCGCGCCGCACGCTTCGCCCGTCCACGTCGGTTGGCGAAAGACATGTCATTCCCCTTCCTTTTCCCTTTGATAGAGGGTGATATTGGATACTGTATATCGGTATGTCGGTTTCGATGTCGATATGCCGGGGCCGGTCACGCGATGCACGAGAAGTCGGCGATCACTTCGCGCGCCCGCTGCGCCGTGTGCAGATACGAGCAGCCTTCGAGGATGAGCAGGCAATCCTGCACATCGACGCGGAACTGCCGTAGCAACTGGAGGATCCGTTCGTCGAGCGACTCGTCGTAGATCTCGTCCTGTGTGCACATCGCGAGGTCGCATACCGTGCGCTCGGGCGTCGTGACGATGAGGGGGCCGATCTGTTTCGTCTGGTTCGGTGGCACGCGGCGCTCGCGCACATGGATCGGACGCCCGAGGATCGGCGCGCGGTAGTGAATCGCCGAGAGCGCATCGATGACGCTCGGGAAATCGCCGCCAAGCCATACCCATGCCGCGGTGCGTCCGCATGCGACGAGGCGTCGGTTCGGCAGCACCGACGCGACGATCGCCGCGCGCCCGTAGAGCGTTTCGCCGTCGGCGCGCAGGAACGCGTGGTCGTCGTCGAGCGCGATGAGGATGCCGGAGACGGTGAGCGTGCGTAGTGCGAACGGTCCGGGAAGGTTGTCGTGTGTGTAGATGACCGTCTTTGTCATGGTGCGGGCATCACCGACGTCGACGCGCGCCGGCGGTGGTCCGTCACTCGTGAGCCATGCGGCGTTGCGCGTGTCGATGCTGACGATGGGCCGCGCGTCACGCGTCCCGCTGTGTGCGTCGCACGTTCCGCCGTGCGCGCCGTTGTTCGACGTCGGCTGCCACAGCGGCAGCGTCGGTTGGTATGCGTGTGTCCGTCGCTCGCGAACGGTCATCGATCGTGCCCCCTTCATCGTGGGTTCGGTTTGTTGTGCGGTCGTATTTGTTGTGTGCTCAGTGTGTTGGGTGGTCGGATCCGTCGTGCGCCGTGCTCGGCGTGTGGCACGAGCGTAGGGGTGTGTGCGTCCGCTTGGCAACGTTCGGAAAAAGTCATGTGGATTTGTGGATAAGTACGAATGTGCACCCACAGGATGTGGATGGTGTGTGGATTGTGCGGTGATGGTATCCACGGTGGATGTGGAAGGGCGGTACATATATTCTATTCACGTATCCACTGGGTGACCACGACGTATCCACATGATGTTGTGTGCACATCTGTGTGGATATTGATGCCGATATCGATGCCGACGCATATCCACACAACCGAAAACGATCGGCGGCGGTGTCGAAAACAACGGACGGCAGTGTCCGCGCTCGGCCGGATAATCGGCGCATGACTCATATCATCGTGAATGTCGCTTGGCCGTATGCGAACGGCCCCCGTCATATCGGCCACGTCGCGGGCTTCGGCGTGCCCTCGGACGTCTACGCGCGCTACCAGCGCATGAAAGGCAACGATGTGCTCATGGTCTCCGGAACGGACGAGCACGGAACGCCGATCCTCGTCGAAGCGGACAAGGAAGGCGTCACGCCGCAGGAACTCGCGGACCGCTACAACCGCGTCATCGCGAGCGACCTGTGCAACCTCGGCCTGAGCTACGACCTGTTCACGCGAACGACGACGAAGAACCACGAGCTCGTCGTGCAGGAACTGTTCCGCCAGTGCCTCAAGAACGGCTACATCTACAAAGGCACGCAGAAGGTCGCGATCTCACCGTCGACGGGACGTACGCTGCCGGACCGTTACATCGAAGGCGAATGCCCGATCTGCCATGCACCGGGCGCACGCGGCGACCAGTGCGACAACTGCGGCAACGAACTCGACCCGGACGAGCTCATCGACCCGGTCTCGAAGATCAACGGCGAAACGCCGATCTTCCAAGAGAGCGAACACTACTTCCTCGACCTGCCCGCGCTCGCCGACGCGAACCTCGCATGGCTCAAGACGCGTCAAGGATGGCGTACGAATGTCCTCAACTTCTCGATCGGCCTGTTCCGCGAAGTCAAGCCGCGCGCGATCACGCGCGACATCGACTGGGGCATCCCGATCCCGGTCCCCGGCTGGATCGACAACCCGAACAAGCGTCTGTACGTGTGGTTCGACGCCGTCATCGGCTACCTGTCCGCATCGATCGAATGGGCGCGCCGCTCGGGCGACCCCGAGGCGTGGCGCCAATGGTGGAACGACCCCGCGACGCCCGGCTACTATTTCATGGGCAAGGACAACATCACGTTCCATTCGCAGATCTGGCCGTCCGAGATGATCGCGTACAACGGCGCCGGCTCGAAGGGCGGCGAACCCGGACAGCTCGGTCCGCTCAACCTGCCCGAGCAGGTCGTCGCGTCCGAGTTCATGACGATGGAAGGCAAGAAGTTCTCGTCGTCGCGCGGCATCGTCATCTATGTCAAGGACATCCTCGAACGGTACCCGGTGGACGCCGTCCGCTACTACATCTCGGTCGCGGGACCGGAGAACTCCGACTCCGACTTCACATGGTCCGAATTCGTCCGCCACAACAACGAGGAACTCGCGGCGTCGTGGGGCAACCTCGTCAACCGTGTCGCGAACCTCATCGCGAAGAACTTCGGTGAAGTGCCGCCAATCGCCGAAGACAAGATGACCGACGAGGACCGTGCGCTCCTCAACGAATCCGCGGCCGCGTTCGACACGGTCGGTTCGCTCATCGAAACGCACCGCCAGAAGAACGCGCTCAACGAAGCGATGCGCCTCGTCGGCGACATCAACAAATACATCTCCGCGACCGAACCGTGGAAGATCAAGGACGATGCCGACCGTCTCGGCACCGTGCTGCACGTCGCCGCGCAGGCGGTTCTCGACGCGAACCATCTGCTCGCGCCGTTCCTGCCGCACGCGTCGCAGAAAGTGTGGGAGGCGCTTGGCGGCACCGGCACATTCTCGCCGCTGCCGCACATCGAGGAAGTCACCGACCTTGACGATCCGTCGTTCCACTATCCGATCATCACCGGCGACTATGTGCTCGGGGAGAACCTGCGCCCGTGGAAGAGCGAACCGATCGAAGTCGGCGCGAACGTCGCGAAACCGACGCCGATCTTCGCGAAGATCCCGACCGAAGCGGTCGACGAGGAACTCGCGCGCTTCGAAAGCGCGCTCAACGCGCGCCGCGAAGCCGAAGCGCAGCGTCTCGCCGCGGAACAGGCGAAGCTCGCCGGAGACGACCGGTGAGGAACGCGTAAGCGCGCGGTAGTCGTATCCGACCGCCGTATCCGTCGCGCGGTGCCGCAATCTGCGGTGTCGTACGACGGAACGGCGGTCGTTTGCGTCGTGCGGTATCGCGGTTGTGCGGTCGCGCGACGATAGGGCGGGGAACAGTGGTCTGCGGCGTCAGGAGACCGCGGCCCGGAGGCGGCGGTATCCTGTTTTGCTGCCGGCGAAGCACCGTGCGTAGCGGATGTGCGCGGCCGACGTCGCGCGCATCCGCGACGATGTCCGACGATGTCCGACGATGTCCGTAGGGGGTCGCACAATCGTTGGAATTACGGGCGAATACTGCGATCGGACCGTCGTCGGACGTCGTGACGACGACGATTGCGGACGCCGCCGCCCACGCCGCCCACAACGGTCGAACATAGGTTTTCAGGAAATTTTCAGAAAACAATAGCGTCATACACAGCTACGGGCGTTTATAGTAATCATGTCAGCGATACACATGAGATCGATGACGAGGTTCCCTCCCAAGAACCCCATAACTGAACCCTTCTTCTCTCTTCTCTCTATGAAATGCCGGCGGCCTTCTCTCCGCCGGCTTTTTCTTTGCGTTGCACACCGCGCACACCCACACGTACACACCCACATCACTCGACCGTGATCAGACGGTGCGCGATGAGTTGGAGCGAGCATCCGAGGCCGTCGAGACATGGCATGTACCGGCGCGTGTTGCGCGCCATGTCCATGTTGCGTTCCATATAACCCTCGTTGCGTCCGTCGAATTTCCGTGTCTCATAATCCTCGCGGACGAATGCCTTGACGACGCGGTGGCCTTCGATGTTCTCCTCGACCATCGAGTTCATCGACGCGAGCAGATGGCGGATGGCGTCGGTGTCGGATGTCATGCGGCTCATGATGCCGCCGGCCGCGCGTGGCAGGCCCGGTTTGCAATAGGCCATGAGCCAGCGGAGGTTGCCGGCGTTGTTGTTGCGGTGCGGGTCGACGTACATCGTGGGTGTCCAGAGCTCCTGTGCGCTGTGGATCGTCGGTGTCCTGTTGTCGTCGGTATTGGGGTCGGGGCCGGCGTGACGCACCCAGCTTAGAGGTACATGTCGTCGATTCGTCCGTCGCGCGCGTATCGTCGGCGCATACGGGGCTGTCCCAATATATGGACTCAATATATGGACGCTGTTGTTCCGTGCATCGTGGCCGCGCGGAACATCGTGCGCCCAAGTGCACACCGCCGCTGCGCGGCTCGCGAAGTATGCGTGCGCAAGGCGGACGGAAACGGTTCGCCGCAGGGCACAGCGCATGCACTCGTGCATAATGGGAGGGAGAGGATGGAGACAGGCCTCGGCGGATGCACGTCATCGTGGGTCCGCGGCGGCTCGCGATGTGTCCAGCGCTCATGTCCACCGAGGTCCCGTTGGCATGAGATGGCGCGTAGGCGGTCGTGGGCGATGATGATGCGGACGCGCCGCGATGCGTCCGGAGAGGAAAGGAAGCGGCGATGAGTGGCGTAGTGGAGCGGATGCTTGGGGGAGCGGCACGCATTGCGGGCCGCGTGATCCCTGACGCATCGGGCCGTTTCGTATGGGGTAACGGCGTGGTGTCGATGGTGTTCGAGGCGTCCGTGGACGCCCCGGTGCGCCTTGTCGGATTGTCCGGCCGTGGCATGCGCACCGCCGACGTGAACATCCCCGGCGAACCTGATGCGCAGCCGATCGTGGAACTGCGGTCGTCGATTGATGGCGGTGGTGACAACCGCCTGCAGCTCGCGGCGTCCGCGGCGGGGCTCAAACTGCGGTTCGTCGAGGCGTTCCTCATTGCGCCGCCGATGGACGAAAGCATGGGGAGCGGCCCGAATGCGAAGCCGATGGATGGGCTTGCGATCGTGCAACGCGACCCCGAAGGCGACGGGCCGGACGTCATCTCGGTCTTCAAGACACGCACGGGCCTGAGCGCCGTGCGTACATATACGATCCTGCACAGCGACGAGGAGTACCCGGTCGAGGCGGTCTCGTCGATGAACGTGACGCTCCCGCTCGCCGCGGCACGCCTCGATGACGCGCAGACCTTCGTCTATTCGGGCGAAAACTCTTGGGATCTGGAGAACGCGTGGCGCTGCGACCCGCTGCGTGCGACGCCGCTGCGCGACCGTGACCAGCGCGTCAACCCGGGCATGTCGTCGGCGCGGTTCGCGCGCAGCTCGTCGTCGACATGGTCGACGGGCGAATACCAGCCTGCGGGCATCATCGAAGGCTTCAGCGAGGACACCTCGACGCGCCCGTTCTCGTTCATGTGGCAGATCGAGCACAACGGCGCATGGGCATGGGAGATCGGCGAGGACGACCCCGGCATCCGCGTGAGCGCGTATGGGCCCGAATACCGCGACCACCAGTGGTTCACGATGCTCGGCGACGGCAACGATTTCGTCTCGGTGCCGGTCTCGTTCGTGATATGCGCGGGCGACTGGCAGCGCGCCGTCGCCGAGATGACGGTCCACAGGCGTGCGTTGCGGCGCCACCATGCGGCGATTCAGGGCCGTTCCGACGTCTTCGACGAGACGTTGCTCACCGTCGTCTACAACGATTACATGAACACGTTGTGGGGCGACCCGACGATTGACAAGGAACTGCCGCTCGTCGAAGGCGCGTCGAAGGTCGGCGCCGACGTCTTCTGCATCGACGCCGGCTGGTACGACGACGGGGACGGCGGCTGGTGGGACATGGTCGGCGAATGGGAGCCGTCCGCCGACCGTTTCGGCACGATGCGCCTCGCGGGCCTCATCCACGACATCCAGGCGCACGGCATGACCGCGGGCCTGTGGCTCGAACCCGAAGTCATCGGCGTGCGCTCGCCGCTCGCGAAGAGCCTGCCGGACAGCGCGTTCTTCTGCCGCCATGGCCGGCGCATCGCCGACCAGGGCCGATACCATCTCGATTTCCGTTCGGCCGCCGCGCGCGAGCATGCGACGGCGACCGTCGACCGCCTCATCGAGGAATTCGGCGTCGGCTATTTCAAATTCGACTACAACACGATGCCGGGCGTCGGCACCGATGTGGGCGCCGATTCGGTCGGCGAAGGCCTCCTCGAGCACTGCCGCGCCGTGCAGGACTGGATCGACGACATCCGCCGCCGCCATCCCGGCGTCATCATCGAGAATTGCGGGTCCGGCGCGATGCGTGCCGACTACGCGATGCTCGGCCGCCTCGACCTGCAGTCGACATCGGATCAGGCCGATCCGCTCGTCTACGCGGCGATCGCCGCGGGCGCCGCGATGACGATCCTGCCCGAACAACAGGGCAACTGGGGCTACGCACAGGAGGAGATGGACGACGAGCAGGCCGTTTTCACGTTGACGGCCGGCATCCTCGGCCGCCTCTACCTGTCCGGGTTCATCAACCGCATGAACCCGTCGAGGCTCGCGCTCGTCAAGGACGCCGTCACCCTGCACCGCGCCGTGCTTGACGAGCAGGGGCACGTCATGCCCTGGTGGCCCGACGACCTGCCGTCGTTCAACGGACCGTGGCTCGCTTACGGCCTGCGGCACGACGAGCGGATCTCCGAAGCGCTCTTCCCCGACGTCGCGCATATCATCGGTGAGCAGGGACACCGTGAATTCCTCGCCGTCTGGCGTCGCGGCGGCGTCAATTCGATGTATCTGCACCTCGGCGAAGGCGCGCATATCACGCAGGTCTTCCCCGACCCCGCGCACCCCGACCATGCGCCGCATGCGCAACCCTGGTCGATCGAACATGTCGACCCGGAAACGGTGCGCTTCACCGTCGCGAACGACGACGTGCCGTCGTCGCGCATCTTCGCGGTCACCTATGATGCGGGCGACGAAGCAGGCACCCACGCCGACGAACCAAAGACGACGGAGGCGTGAGGACGGCATGAGCAAGAAACACCGCGACCGCAACTGGGCGCCCGCGCCCCCCGCGCTCCCCGAAGGCGCGCACGTCATCGACAACCATACGCACGTCGCGTCGGTCGTGCCGTTCTCCGAGGCGATGAGCCACGAGGCACAACAGAAAGGGCAGGCGCCCGTGCCCGTCTACAGCGTCGACGAACTGCTGCGGCAGGCGCAGGACGCCGGCGTCGAAGGTGTCATCGACTGTGGCTGCGAACTGCCGCACCTGATGACGGCGATCGACATGGCGCGCGAATACCCCGGCACCGTGCACGCGGCGATCGCGATCCATCCGAACGAATCCGTCCTCCACGGCCACCGCGGCGCACCCGGCCCCGACGGCCTGCCTGTGCGCTACAAGCCATGGCACGACGTGAGCTTCGACGACGCGATCGCCGAAGTCCACAGGATCGCGACGGCCTACCCGAACCACGTCGTCGCGATCGGCGAGACCGGCATGGACCTGTTCAGGACCGGCGAAAGCGCGAAGGAACTGCAACGGGAGGCGTTCCGCGCGCATATCGCGCTCGCAAAGGAGCTCGACCTGCCGATGCAGATTCATGACCGCGACGCGCACAAGGACGTCATCGAGACGCTCCTCGCCGACGGCGCGCCGCGCAGGACCGTGTTCCACAGCTATTCCGGCGACGCCGAGATGGCCGAGATCGCGCGCGAGCACGGCTGGTATCTGTCGCTTTCGGGCACGTCAAGCTACAAAGGCAACGACGGCATCCGCGAGTCGGCACGCATCGTCGGCCTCGACCATGTCATGGTCGAGACGGATGCGCCGTATCTGACGCCGATGCCGTATCGCGGACGGACGAACGCGCCGTATATGATTCCATACACATTGCAGTCGCTTGCCCAATATCTTGACATGCCGGTCGAGGACGTCGCAAAAGCGACGCGCGCGACGACGCGCGACGTGTATGGGGTCTGAACGCGTTGTGTTGATTGGGTTTTGTGGACATATTGTGATGTTCTGAACGCGAATTGATGCATCAAGGAGTATCCTCGACCATTGTTCGCGGCGAATATGCTGTACGCAAAGTATGACCGTGTCGGGCCATGGGAGGCATTAGCGTTCCCTAGTGCCGTATTTAAGGGTGGGGATTGGCCCCGCTGTTGAAAGGACATCGTGATGGCTCAACGGCCTGATGACGAACAAGATCCGTTACTCGTGCAGACCGGGCAATACACCCGCGCCCCCAAGGTTTCACATGAGGTACTCACCAAGCAGGAGCGCGAAGAGCTGCTCAAGGAACGCGCCGTCAAACAGCAGGCGGCACAGCGGCTCAACCAGCCATGCGCGGGCGGACCGGTGGGACGGTGGTGGCGCAAGCTGCAATCGGGGCCGGACAAGGTCACGCTCGCCATGTCGATCGTGGCGCTCGGCGTGGTGTATGGGGACATCGGCACCTCGCCGCTCTATACCATGCAGACCTTCCTCGCCGGCCAAGGCGGCGTGACCCATGCGGACGAGACCGCCGTGATCGGCATGTTGTCGCTCGTGTTCTGGACGATGACGCTGATCACGACGATTGAGTACGTGGTCATCTGCATGCGCGTGGACAACAAGGGCGAAGGCGGCATCTTCGCGCTGTACACGCTGCTGCGCCGCTACGGCGGCTGGCTCATCGTGCCCGCCATGATCGGCGGCGCCGCGTTCCTTGCCGATTCCGTACTCACACCGGCCATGTCGATCAGCTCGGCGGTCGAAGGCCTGCAGACCCTTCCCGCGTTGCAGGGCGTGTTCGCCTCCAACCCGAACCTCATGCTCATCATCACCCTCGTGATCATCGTGGCCGTGTTCGCCGTGCAGTCGCGTGGCACCGAGCGCATCGGCAAGGTGTTCGGCACCGCCGTGCTCATCTGGTTCCTGTTCATCGCGATCACCGGCGCCATGAGCATGGCGCACAACCTCGAGGTGCTGCGCGCGCTCAACCCCGTCCATGGCGTGCAGTTCCTGCTCAGCGGCGACAACCATGCCGGCCTTGCACTGATGGGCACCGTGTTCCTGTCGATCACCGGCGCCGAAGCGCTGTATTCGGACATGGGCCATGTGGGCCGCGGCAACATCTACGCCACATGGCCGTTCATCAACCTTGCGCTCGTGCTGTCGTACTTCGGGCAGGGCGCGTGGATCATCCGCACGCTCGAGGACCCGGCGTATGTGCAGGAAGGCGGATCGCCGAACCCCTTCTTCGCCATGCTGTCCCCGGAATTGCGCTATGTGGCGGTCGTGCTCTCGGTCATAGCCGGTGTGATCGCCTCGCAGGCGCTGATCTCCGGCGCATTCACGATCGTCTCCGAGGCCACGCGCCTCAACTGGATGCCGCATCTGCAGGTTCGCTACCCGGCGCGCACACGCGGCCAGCTGTACATCCCCACCGTCAATGTCGTGGTGTGCGTGGCCACGGTGGCGGTGCTGCTGATCTTCCGCAATTCGGAGCACATCGCGGCCGCCTACGGCCTCGCGCTCACCGTGACGATGGTCATGACGTCGATCCTCGTCACCGTGTACCTGTGGCACAAGCGCATGCGTGCGGCCTCCGTAGTGTTCGCCGTGGTGTTCCCCACGATCATGCTCCTGTTCTTCGTGGCCTCGATGGCGAAGTTCATGCACGGCGGCTGGTTCACCGCGCTGCTCACGATTGCGATCCTGACCGTGATGGTCACTTGGAACGAGGGCACGAAGCTCGAACGCGCCCAGCGGCGCCACATGCAGCTCAACGACTGCCTGCCTGTGCTGCAGCGGCTGCATGAGGACGCCACGATTCCGTATTATTCCGACAACATCGTGTACCTGACCTCGGATCAGGACATGAAACGCATGGAGACCGACGTGTTCTTCTCGATCTTCGCCAACCACCCCAAGCGCGCGCGCGCGTGGTGGGTCGTGTCGGTCGAGACGACCGACGACCCGTTCACGCGTGAATACACGGTGGAGGATTACGGCACGGACTACCTGTTCCGCGTGCGCATCCGTCTCGGGTTCAAGGTCTCGCAGTCAATCCCCGCATACCTGCACCAGATCATGCATGACCTGCTGCGTGCCGGCGACCTGCCCCAGCAGACGACCCGCTACCCGAAGGTCGACGCCGACCCGAAGATTGGCCCGATCAAGTACGTGCTCATCCACAAGGCCCTCATGCCGGAATCCAAGGTCTCGGCGAAGGGGGCGTGGGCCCTGCGCATCAAGTACGCGATCCGCCATGTGGCCGGCTCGCCGGTCAAGTGGTTCGGCCTGGCGCCCTACAACCCGGTCACCGAAGTGCAGCCGCTCTTCCTGTCGACGGTGCGTCCCCCGCGCCTCAAGCGGATGATGTGACCTGTGGAACGGCCGTCCGTCGCGCTCTGCGCGCGGTCGGCCGTTTCCGCATGGCCCCAATGGTTTTGCACGCGCTACAACTACAACCGATAGCGGAAAATGCGAGACACGCGCGCGGTGGCAACGTGAAGACGATACAGTATCCCTCATGTGCAGATTGCTTGGATACGCCACGAACGATGTCAATGCGAGCCTCCATGAGGTCCTTGGCATGCGCGCGTGCGCCGCGTTCCGCGATCTGAGCGTCATCCACAACGATGGATGGGGCGCCGCGCTCATCACCGAGCCAGCATCGGCGGCACATGTGACCGACGGCGGCGCGCCATCCCCGGAAACGGGATCCGCACTCTACCGCAATACGATCGCCGCGCACTACGACCCGATCTTCGACGACCTCGCGAACATCGGCGCACGCGGCGCATTGTTCCATCTGCGGCTCGCGAGCTCAAACCTGCCGCTCATCCTCGAGAACCAGCACCCGTTCTTCGCGAACGGCCTGAGCTTCATCCACAACGGCGACATCTCCGACGCGCACGGCCGCAACATCACGGCGAACCGTTCATATCCGATCGACCACAGCCTCGTGCAGGCGACGGGCGGCCGCTCCGATTCCGCGATCTACTTCGCGACCGTGCTCCAATACCTCGGCGTCGGCTACGAACTCGAAGAGGCGCTCGCGCAGGCCGTGGGCGAACTGCGCGCCGCATACCCGGACAGCAGCTACAACTGCATGGTCCAGAGCAAGGACACGTTCATCGCGTTGCGCGCCGAAAGCGGCAAGCCGACGCGCCAAGGCGTCGTCGACGTCTACGCGCGCCACGGACGCGCCGACGAAGCCGCCGACTACAGCGTGCTGCGTTACCGCGAGCTCGGTGGCACCGCGGGAAGCGACGGGCGCGCATTGCGCGGCGTGCTCGTGTCGAGCTCCGGCTACGCGCAGCCGGAATCGGAAGGATGGCGCGAACTCGGCAACAACCGGATGATCGTCGCATCGAACCGCACCGGCGACTACCGCATCCGTTCAATCTGAACGGATGCGGTAGTCGCCGCCTTCACCTGCCGGGATAATGCGCCACACGCGCGCCATGCGCGTGCCGTGGGCGTTACGATGGCGGTATGACAGGAACGATTCCGACACTCGAACAAATCGACGAACTACATAGCAAGATCGCGCCCTCACCAGTCGCATATGACCTCATCCACACCCACTGCGTCGTCGTCGCCGACATCACACGCAGACTCGCGCACCGGCAGAACGCGCTCTTCATGCGGCGCTGCACACTGCCCGACCGCGATGGCGAACAAATCGACGTGCCCGCGACGGACGGCGTCGAAGGCGGCCTCGTGCCGCCGCGCGCAATCGACGTCGACCTCGCCGTGCGCGGCGCGATGGTGCACGACATCGGCACGTATCTTGTGCTCCGTGAGAACGGTGCGGACGGCGGGCCGCTCAAATTCGGCGACAACTACATCGAACACGGACTCCTCGGCTACCGTCTGCTCCTCGACGAGGGCATCGACGAATCGATCGCGCAGTTCGCACGCAACCACACGGGTGTCGGGCTCACGCGTGAGGCCGTCGTGCGCCAGCATCTGCCGCTGCCGCCCGACGACTACGTCCCCGTCAACCTTGAGCAGGAAATCGTCATGGTCGCCGACAAATACAACAGCAAGTCGGTGCCGCCGCGCTTCCTGACGGCCGCGACCTACGCGCGCAAAGCGGCGCGCTTCGGCGAAGGCAACCGCGAGGAATGGCTCGGCCTCGTGCGCAAATACGGTGAGCCGCCCGTCGCCGCGCTCGCCGAGCACTACCACGAGAAACTGACGTGAGCAGACGGCGGCGCTGAGCGTCTGACGTCGTGCGGTGCCACATACTGCGGTGTCGCACGACGGAACGGCGCGCTCAGCGTCGCGCGGTGCCCAATGTGCGCGATGGCACGTCGGAATTGGGGTACTTAGCGTCGCGCGGTGCCGACGCGTGCGGTATCGCGCGACGCTAAGGAGAGGAGGAGCTCATCAGCGCACGTCGATGACGTCGTCGAAGCACGACGCGACGTCCGGATCGGCGGTGACGACGATGACGGTGCGCGTTTTCGTATCGGTCTTGACTTGCGCGCGCAGCAGATCAAGGATCGTCCGCGCATCGTCGTCGTTGAGCGCGGCCGTCGGTTCGTCGGCGACGATGATGTCCGGATCGGTCGCGACCGCGCGCGCGACGGCGACGCGCGCCGCGTCGACGGCGTCGAGGTCGCGCACAAGCGTACGCGAGCGGTCGGCGGATGCGACGGCCGCGTTGTCCTCGACGCGCGCGGCCGCGTCGTGCGTATCGTCATCGGTCGTGCCGAAGCCGACGGCGCGCAACAGGTCCTGCGCGACGACGGGGATCGGTTTGAGGAAATTGCGTCCCGACGCGTCCATCGTATAGATGAGGTTGGCGGCGGCGCTCAGGTCGCCGCGCAACGGCGCGACGGCGAGGATCGCACCGATGCGGTGGCCGCGCAGTTCGAGCGGCGTGAGGTCGGTGAATGGTGTCGTCTTCGTGAGGACACGTCCGCTTTTCGGCGCGAGGAAGCCCGTCAGCAACGCGACGAGCGTGTTGTGGCGGCGGTCGTCGTCACCGTCGACGAGGATCGCGACGGCGGTGCCCGCTTCGCAGCGCAACGTCAGACCGTCCCAGATATGTTCGCCGGTCTTCCTGTCGTCGACGGTGACGTGGTCGCACGCGAGCATCGGATACGAGCGGAACACGGCGTCGTCTGCGTCGTGCACACCGTGGCGGATGCTGCGGTCGAGTGTCGAGGAGAGCGTCGTCGCGTCGTCGGTTGCGTCGTCGGCGCCGTTCGCGTTGCCGGTGCCGCTTTCGTTGCCGATATCGTCATCGTCCGTTGTGGACATGTCGAGGTCGGCGGCGAGTTCGCCCACGGCGTCGGCGGTGGTGTTGTCGTCGGCGGTGGCGTCCGCACCATCCGCACCATCCGCGACGCGCGCGTCATCGTCGATGCCGGCGATCGCGCCGACGTCCGCGTCGTCATCGCCGTAATCGATCGTGTACGCGATCGTCTCCGGGGCGTCGTCGTGCATGTCCGCGGTGTTGCGCGCGTCCGCGCCGGCCATATCATCCACGTCGTCCGCGGTGTGCTTCGTCTTGTCGTCACTCATGCCTGCTCCTTGTCCGTCGTATCGTTCGCATCCGTTGTGTCCGCAGTCGTGCCCGTATCCGTTGGGTCTGCAACCGCATCCGTCGTGTCGGCGGTCGTATCGTGCGCGTCGTATGCGGCGTACGGTGACGCGAACAGTTGCGCGATCGGGAACGCGGCGACGCGGATGCCGGCGATCGCGGCGAGCACAAGGCAGCTGACGGCGCTTGTCCAGATGAGGTTCCATATGAGGCGGCCGTCGGGGGTGAACAGGTGTCCGTCGACGAAGTTGCCGGCGAGTGGATTCGCGGTGAAGCAGCCGATGACGAGTCCGAGCGCGGCGCCGAACAGCGTCGGCCACAGGATCTCGTTCATGAACTGCCATGCGAGGCGGCCTTTCGTGACACCCACCTGGAGCGCGAAACCGATCTCCTCACGTCGCGGCAGCGCGGCGAGGAGCGTGAGCGCGAGCAGGAGCGCGCCGCCGATCGACCACAACAGGATGAGCGTGAGGCGCATCGTCGACGCGAGTGCGTCGAGCGGTCTGAGCGAACGTTCGTACCGTTCGATCGTCGGGGAGGACAGATGGTAGCCGCTTGGGATTGTGACGTCGTTGACGGCCGCTTTGAACGCGTCGTACTGCCGCACCGTGTCGAACAGGAACACGACGTCGACGTCGGGACGCCGCCAACCGGACGCGTCGAGTGGGTCGAGTTCGTCGCTCGCGAACGCATAGTACGTCGTGTAGAGCACGTTGTCGCGCATGTATTTCGCGAACGGCGCGGCGGCGTCGCCGTCCTTGTCCGTGTATGCGTAGAGTCCGCACACGTTGTACGTGTACGTCGTCTTCGCGTCCTTCGCATTGCCGAGCGTGACCTTGTCGCCGACTTTGATGCCGTTTTTGTCCGCGAGCGCTTTCGATATGATGACGTCGTGCCGTGTGACGTCCTCGTATCCGAGGCCTTCGCCGTCGACGATCCTGTAGTCGCCGTAGGTGTTCGCTTCGACGGCCTGCGCGTTGAGGAACGACGTGAGTGTGAAATCGCCGCCTGTCTCGTCCGCGCCGACGTCCGCGTTCGCGGCGCCGCTGACAGGTGTGAGGTCGCCGCCGCGCACCGGCACCGAGTCGACGAGGGTGTATCTGAATTGCGCGTTTTTCTCGTTCGCCGCCGTGCCGATGACGTTGTAGTCGTTCCACGTCATGTAGTTTTTCGTCGAGTCGGCGTTGTCGCCTTGTTCCTGCATCGCGTTCACGTCGCGTGGCGTGAACGTCGCGATTGGCTTGAGTTGGTCGTATCCCGCGCCGTGCGCGTGGTTGTACTCGTGCAGCACGGCTGTGCCGAAGACCGACCAGAGCGCGACGACGAGGCTGACGACGACGGTCAGCACGGTCCTCCACGGGTGGCGGCGCAAGGCGGACCATGCGTTCTTCGCAACGAACATCCGTTGTCTCCCATTGATTGTTCCCGATGTGCGCGTGCCGCAGGCGGCCGCGCACGTTCACTACCGTTGATTGTATCTAGCAAGGCCGCCTGAACGTGGGCTGAATGGGCGCGGCTTCGCGTTCGGTGAGCGCTCCGTCCGCATTTCCACATTCGCGACGTCGATTGTGGATGACACACCCTCTTTCCACTTATCCACATCTTTTTCGTGCGCGCTCGCGCACACCGCCTGTGCCATGCCATCGTGGACTTCAGGCCGCCGGCGACCGACGCCGGTGTGGACGTGCCGCGGTGTGCGCGGCGGTAAGGAGCATCATGCGCGATATCTTCACCTTCGATTCCGAGTCGTTCCTCATATCTCTTGCCGAGCTGCGCGCGCGGTTCGAGCAGGTCGTCGCGGCGTCGGCGTTGTCGTTCGACGGCATCGACGATGACGCCGCCAATCCGATCCAATATCCGGAACACGCCGCCGACGATGTGGTCGGTGTCGCGGAAGGCGTCCAGCAGGAGGCTACCGGCGCGGATGGGGGACTTCCCTCCGGGCGGCGCGGTGAAATGCAGGAGCGCATGCGCAATTGTGAGGGGAAGGTCGATGCGCGCATCCTCGCATTGTCGGCCGAATTGTTCGCGGGAACCTGCTGGGCGTCGCTCATCGGTGTCGCGTCGCTTGGTTTTGACGGCGCGCTCGTCGAATCGGCACGCAATTTCATGATGCGCACTGCGATGTGTGTGCAGCAGCAAGGGCTCGCCGTATGGCTGCATGGGCTCATCGCCGACGCGTCGTCGGCGCACATCCTCGGCAAGGTGAGCCCGCTCATGCCGGCGACGATCCGCCCGATGAGCCGCATCCAGATGCAGCGGTGGATGGGAGGCGGCCCCGAACGCACATGTGGCACGAAACGCCAACGGCTTGAGGATATCGACGAATACCGCAAGCAGACGCACCGCCTTGCCGCCTACAGCCTGCTGCGATGGGGGTCGCCCGTCGATGTGTGCAACCGCATCGCCTCGCTCATGCTGTCCGACCCGCCATACGGCATAAGCCTGCTGCGGGAGGACCCGAACCTGCGCCTGCAGGGCGTTGCGCCTGATGTGCGCGTCGACCGTGCGCTCGCGTACATCCGGCATCTGCGCGTGCAGGGCGATATGTACTATGGGCGCGCCATGCAACGGCATTGGGACATGCCGGAGCTTGACGGCAACAACCATACCGAGGTCACCGAGGCGATGGACCGCCGGTACCTGTACGACGTCGGCAGGCTCATCGCGTCCTACCGCGCGCTGTGGGACCGCGACGTGCCGAAGGCCGACGCGATCCTCGAAGAGGTCATGCAAACGCATGAGTATCCGCGGATGAAACTGTGGGAGAACCCGGTGTACCTGCGCGACATCGCGCGCTCGCTCGTCGGCGCGTCACTCGCGGCCGACATCGTCGAAGGATTCGAGGCCCGCGACGTGCAACGCTTCGAAGCCGGCGTCGCACGGCTGCGCACCGTCGCGCGCATGGTCGAATCGATGACGCTCCTGCTCATGCCGATCGCGTTGTCCGATGCCCATGAGCCGAAGTGGTCGCAACTCAATCGTGGCGGATACCGCGCGCGTACGAAGGCGTGGCGCCGTTATTGCGATGTCGGTGCCGACCTCGCGCTCATCGTGCTCAACCGCATCGACCGCGGCGACGAACAATACCGCGCCACGGCCGCCGCCGCACTCATGCAGCTTGACGTGCAACGGTACTGCGAAATGACGATCCCGTTGTTCCAGCCGCCGAAGCCAATAGAGACGGATGCGACCGTGCAGGAACGCGTCGACGCAGACGAACGGGTGGGCGTCGTCGCCTGACAACACCCACCCGTTCGCCTGCACACGGCGCACGCGGCCGTCAACCGGTCATTCGCACGCGATGCCGTCGCCGTCGCGGTCGAGCCTCGGCGCATAGCCCGGGTCGCCCCGGTGCAGCGGCGCCTTGCCCGCGGCGCGCACGGCCGTGCAGTTCTTGTAAGAGACGTTTGCGTCCTGCTGTGTCTCCTGCTGCTGTGGCTGCGCCGTCGGCTCGGTCGCCGGTGCCTGCGTCTGCGCCGGTTCAGGCGCGGCCTCCTGCGTCGGAGCCGCCTGCTGCTGTACCTCGACAGGGGAGACGACACCACCATCCGTCGGCACCTGCTGCGTCGGGCAGCTCGCGAGCACATTCGCCATCGCATCATGCTCGGCTTGCGTCACCCACAGCGCATACTTCTGCTTGACGCCGATCTGGCGTGCGACGTATTCGCAACGGAACCCCTTGTTCGCCGGCAGCCACGTGGCCGCGTCGCCATCGCTCTTCTGCTGGTTCGCCGGGCCATCGACGGCGAGCAGATTGTACGGGTCGTTCGCGAATTGCGTGCGCGTCTGTTCGCTCAACTGTTGCGCGCCCGTCTGCCACGCGTTGCTCAATGCGACGACATGGTCGATCTGCACGGCGGTGCTCGTATCCTGCCCGCGCGTGAAATCGATGCGCGTCGCCGTATACGGGTCGTTGAGGACACCGCTCGCGACAACGCAGTCATGCGTGTTCGCCTTATAGGTCTTGTCGGCCAGGTCGCGGTTGAGGATGTCATTGCGCGTATCGCAGCCGTTGTGGTCGACATCGCTCCACGCGGCGCCGAACTGGTCACGCGCATAGCCGGTCTTCGGTGCGCGCCCTTTGACCGGCAGCTTGCCAAGCGCGTCGAGCGCCGAACCGGCCTCGACGGCCTTCGTCGCGTCATCGGACGTCTCAGGAGGCACGGACGGCTTGTCATCGGCCGAACCGTCATCCGAGACAGCCTGCTGGCTCTGCGACGATGAACTCGGTGCCGACGGGGCGTCTGTGGACGGCGCGCCGCCCATCGCGGAGCACGCGCCCAGCGAAAGCAGCAGCCCTGCGCTCGCGAGGATGGCGATCGTCTGACGTAGTGCGTTGGGCATGGATGAATCGTTGTCCTCTCTCATCTCATATTGATTCATATCGATGGCATCGTGCGGCCGGACGGAACCCGGTATCCGAGCCTGCATGCCACCACACCATTGCCGTGGTGTGATTGTTCATGTGCATCATTGTAGTGGCCAGGGAGGCATGTGATGCGTGATTGTCCGCGTCCATCGGCATTCGGCCCTCCGGCGTCCGCTGATGCCCGGCCCCTGGATCGCCCCGGCGCTGACGCCGTGTTCTCCCGCTTTGAATACACTGGGATCGCAGCATACACGTTCCATTCGAGTTGATGAGGAATGCATGAAACAAAATGCCAATAGCGTCCTTGGCCCCCTGCCGCGCACTTCGCGCGACGGGACGCCTGCGGACAAGAACGACGATGAATCGACCCCCCGTCGCAAGCGGCAATGCGGCGCCCGTTCGAAAAGCCTATGGATTGCCATCATCATCGGCATCGTGATGGTGGCGATGTGCGAGATAGGCTTTTTCAATCTGGGCCATTGGCGTACCGTGGGACTGCAGCATGCGACGGTCGGGGAGTCGCAACTCGGTGAGGGGCTCGCATCGCTCGGCGGTGGCCGCTACCGCATCACCGACCCGGAGGAGGCGACGATAACCGTCCCGGTTTCGGATAACGGCAAGCCGGTCGATGTTGAGAGCCTTCGCATCGTCGTCGGCGATACCGAAACGCCGGGCGCGAGCACGAGGGCCTCCGTTCAGCTGAAGACCACAACGGACAACACCGCGACGCGTGACGCATGGGTGGATGGCCGTGACAGCGACGGCGGCTGGATGGATGGGCGCCACATATTCACCTACAGTGGGGACCCGGCCGATCAGTACTATCTCATCGGCAAAAAACTACAGACATATGAATCCACCGAAGTGCGCATAACGTTCCTGGAAGACGAGGATTCCGTAGTCAGCTTCGAACGTCTGGAAGTGAATCCCACGATCCCGTTCAGGATCAATCCGCTGCGGCTGGCGTTCGAACTCGTCGTCGCCGCGTTCTTTGTGCTGTTCCGTCCCACATCCTCGATCTACCGCGCCCAAGTGGATCTGCATAGTGTCCGGCAGCGAATCGCGCTCGCTGTGTATGTCATCGGATTGAGCGCGATTGCCGTGCTCGTCACCCGCATCGGCGGGACCATCCAAGGCGGCTTCCATGGCGCATTCCGCCACATCATCGATCCGAACCAATACCAGCATTTGGCCGATGCGCTGCTCCACGGGCATGCGTGGCTTGACCTCCCTGTCGATCCCAGCCTGTCGACGATGGACAATCCATATAATTACTTCGAGCGTTTGCACCTCGCCCAGCAAGGACACCAATACTATTGGGATTATGCGTTCCATGGCGGAAAGTATTACTGCTATTTCGGCGTGGTGCCGGCGTTGTTCACATTCGTGCCATACCAGCTTGTCACCGGGGCATGGATGCCGACGTGGTATTCGATTGCGTTGAGCAGTGTGTTGGCGATCGTGTTCGGCGCGCTCCTTGTGCGGCGCATCGCCCACGATTACTTCCCACGCGCCTCGCTTGGCATCGTGTGGCTCGTGACGATTGGTTTCAGCTTCGGTACATGCATCTTCACCTACTGCTTCAGCAGCACGTTCTATAACGTGCCTATGGCGTGCGCGTTGGCGCTTGTGCTCATGGGATTGTGGTTCTGGCAGATTTCGAAGCGTGAAGACGGCTCGGTCAATGGATGGTATGTCGCGGCGGGATCGCTTTGCATGGCGCTGCTCTTGGGCACCCGTCCGCAATTCATCCTCGCTTGGGTGCTCGCGTTCCCCTTGTTCTGGCCGCAAATCACGAAATATCGAACATTGTTCTCCAAAAGAGGTGTTTGCTCGACAATATGCGCATTGGTACCGTTTATTGTTGTGTCGATTCCGTTGATGTATTACAATTATATTCGTTTTGGTTCATGGACGGATTTCGGCGCATACTACAATCTGACCGTATACGATCTCAGCTCGCGTAACGCGTCGAAATACACGCTGCTGCCCGCGTTGTTCACCCAACTGTTCCAGCCGCCGAGCACGACGTCCGAATTCCCCTTCCTGACGACAACCGATACCGTGCTTGCCGGCCCGAACGAACCATCGACCGGCGGGTATTTCGCGGCCTTCCCGATCGCGCTCATGGCGTTGCTGTTCATCCTCGTCCGTCAACAACTGCGCAAGCGCCATGTGTGGGGCATGTCCATTATGCTCATGGTCCTTGCCTTCATCGCCGTCTTGTTCGATACCTACAAGAGCGGGACGTCGATGCGATATTACGGGGATTTCGGTTATCTCGTGATGTTGTGCATGGTGTTCGTCGCATTGTCGTTCGCCGACGCCGCGCAAGAGGCGCCTGGTCTGGCTCCGGATGGGTCCGCTTTCGCGTCCGTTTCGCCTGGACCATACCGCACGTTGGGGTTCCGCACATTGCAGACGGTATTGGTGACGCTTGTCGTGCTCACCGCCGTGATGACGCTCGTCGGGCTCCTCGTGCCCGGGCGTTTCGACAGCTGGGCGTCCATGCATCCGCGTCCCTACAATGCGATTCGCAGTTGGTTCATAGGTCTGACGGCTTGATTCGGCGTCAATGACGTCCGGCCCGTATGCCTGTCCGTCCCCTTGCGACCCAAGCCGGGGGGCGGACAGGCCTCCTTGCGGCAGGGGCGTCAAATAAAAAAATAGGAATCGATGAACACGATTCCTATTCCGGTGAGCGGAGGATGCGAGATTCGAACTCGCGAGGCTGTTACACCAACACGCTTTCCAAGCGTGCGCCATAGGCCACTAGGCGAATCCTCCATTGTGCATATGCAACTTAAGTAGGATATACCACGCTTTTTCCTGGCGCAACGTCGGCGTGTCGCCTATGCCGAAGGCGGGGCGTTCAGGCTCCCTAATATGATTCGTACTACCGTATTGAACCGTAGCTGATGGTGCCCCATGTGTAAGGTGGTCGTATGTCTTCGTTTACATTCGCTAACATCCTGCTCGAATCGAATCCGCGTTCGGAGAACTATCCGGGCTTGTATTGTCGTGCGGACAAGGCCGTGTCCTTGAATCCGCAGGATGGGTTCTGGATGCTTACCGGGGCGGGGACCTTCGATTTCACCACATATTTCAATGCGCTTTCGGTCATGAAGCTGCTCAGGTACACGACGGCGAAGGGTTTCCGTCTCCATATCGAGCTCCGTGGCGCCGCGTGCACGGTCGTCCAGACGGTCACGGACCAGTTCTCGAAGGAGCCCGTCCCGGTGCCCGAGACCTCGAAGCGGCTTGAGGAATCCGACCGTTGGACGGGCGTGGACATCGATTTCCGGGTGGACGCCGGCACCGTGCTCGCGGGGTTCATCATCGAGACCGAAGGTGCCGTTGAGGTCCGCAATGGGCGTTATGAGTTCGATTTGGAAAACGATCCCAATGATGTCGAGCTTGTCCTGGCCACGACGACCTTCAAGAAGGAGTCGTTCGTCGCCGCCAACATCGATCTCGTGCGTCGGGGCATCGTCGAATCGGACGAGGACGTCTCCAAACACTTCCATATGTATGTGATGGACAATGGTCGCACATTGGACAAGGCGGCGCTGGATTCCGACCGCATCACGATCGTCCCCGAAGGCAATGTGGGCGGCGCCGGCGGCTTCACGCGTGGCATGATCATCGCGCTCGAACAGGAGCCCCCGGCGACCCATGTGATCCTGATGGATGATGATGTGTCTGTTTCGCCGGAGAGCATCAAGCGCACGTACAATCTGCTGCGCATCCTCAAACCCGAGCATGCGTATTCGATGATCTCGGGGGCGATGCTGAATTACCGCATCGGCGAGGAACAATGCGAGGACCTTGGGTCCATGGGGCCAAGGGGCGAATTCCAGCCCTGCAAACCTCCGTTGCGCATGTCGATTCTCGACGACATCATCTACAACGAGATGTTCGAGCCGACGGAGGACATGCACCGGGCCCTCTATGCCGGCTGGTGGTATTGCTGCATCCCGACGGCGATGATTCGCGAGAACGGCCTGCCGTTGCCTGTGTTCGTGCGCAGCGACGACACGGAATATGGTTGGCGGTGCCATTCCGAGTTCATCACGATGAACAGCCTGTGCGTCTGGCATATGCCGTTCCAGGAGAAGTACGACGCCGCGGTCGAACGGTACCAGACCACGCGTAACCCACTCATCTCCCAATTCACGACGGGTTTTGCCCCAGGGAGTGATTTCATCTATGCGATGTTCAACAAGCTCCGGTTGGAACTGAAGAAGTTCGGATATGCGAATGCGGAATTGGTGCTCGATGGTTTTGAGGACTTCCTGAAAGGGCCGCGTTTCATCGGGCAGAAAGGTGTCGCGGAGCGCACGTTCCTTGCGGCCAATGCACACAAGGAAAAGCTCATGACATTCGAGGAGCTGCAGCGTGCCGCGGACAAGGACCCCGCGCTCCAGGGCTTTGATATCCGTAAGATCGACCGTCAATTCATCGAAGAGGATTACGAGCGTACCTATCCACAGCGTTTGGTTGATTATGTCACTGACAATGGTCAGCGCTATTTCAAGACGAGTGGGGAAGGCTATGCGGTCATTCCGCTTATGGGATGGGTGTATCCCGCTGGCGCCATCCGCGGCAAACAGAAGCTCATCGCGCTGGATTGGTATGCGCGGAAAGGCGCGATCCGGACGAAGGATGTCGAACGGTACCACGCCATACGCAAACGCTATCTGCGCGACATGCGCTATTATCGTGCGCATGCCAAGCGGCTGCATGCCGAGTATGCGGCTGCGCGTGGACGGTTCACGTCCATCGAGTTCTGGAAGGACTACCTTGATATGCAATGATGCTTCGGGTGTGAAGCCTGTCGCTTCATGGGTTGTTGGCCGAATATGGCGAGGAAGGTGCGAGTGCATACACTGGTGAGACGGTTCAAGGACCGTTACGGATACGCAATGACCGTGCTGCGCGGGCTCGTGAAGACCGATTTCAAGATGCGGTACCAGGGATCGTTCCTTGGCGTCGCATGGTCGGTGTTGAAGCCTGTGCTGCTGTTCGTCGTCATGTACATCGTGTTCGCGAAGTTCCTGCGGTTGACCGATCGTACGCCGACCTATCCGGTCGTGCTGCTGCTCGGCATCTGCTCGTGGCAGTTTGTTTCGGAGACGATCGGCATAGGGCTGCGCTCGATTGTGGACCGTGGAGACCTGTTGCGCAAGGTCCATTTCCCGAATTACATCGTCGTCGTGTCGGCGTCCATAGGGTCTTTGATTTCGCTGGGAATCAATTATGCAGTGGTGTTTGTGTTCGCGCTTTTCCAGCATGTCGAATTCACATGGCGCGTGCTATGGCTGCCGTTGAATCTGCTCGAACTGTATATCATTTCCTTGTCCCTTGCGCTGCTGTTCGCTACATGTTATGTATATTTCCGTGATATAGCACATATATGGGAAGTGTTCTCTCAAATTATATTTTATGCCATGCCGATTATGTATCCATTGTCATATGTCATTGACAAAGGTGGCGTATATGCAAGTCTGGCCAAACTCGAATTGCTGAATCCCATTGCGCAAACGATTCAGGACATACGGCATAATCTCATCGCCCCTGCGACACAACCGACGGTTTGGAATACCTTCGATTCATGGTGGGAGAAGGCCATGCCGTTCGCCCTTGTGCTATGCGTGGCCTGCCTCAGTGTCTATGTCTTCCGTCGGAACAGCAAGAGATTTGCGGAGGTGATGTGATGAGTGATGCGATGCCGGGCGACGCCGTCACCATCGACAATTACGAAGAACAACCGGTCGTGCTCGATGTCGACCATGTGGACAAATGGTTCAAGCTCCCCACCGAACAGTCCACTGGCCTCAAACAGGCTTTCATCAATTGGACGAAAGGCATCAAAGGATACAAGAGGCAGCATGTGCTGCGCGATGTGTCCTTCCAGGTCCACCGTGGGGAGTTCTTCGGAATCGTCGGCCGCAATGGCGGTGGCAAATCCACGTTGCTGAAAATCATTTCGCAGATCTACTATCCGAACCGCGGTTCGGTGCATGTGGAAGGCAAACTCGTCCCGTTCATCGAACTCGGGGTAGGGTTCAACCCCGAGCTTACGGGGCGCGAGAACGTCTATCTGAACGGCGCCCTTCTTGGCTTCACCCATGACGAAGTCGACGCGATGTATGACGATATCGTCGAATTCGCGGAACTCGAGGAGTTCATGGACCAGAAGCTCAAGAACTATTCGAGCGGCATGCAGGTGCGGTTGGCGTTCTCCGTCGCGATCAAAGCGCAGGGCGACATCCTCGTCCTCGACGAGGTGCTCGCTGTCGGCGACGAGGCGTTCCAGCGCAAATGCGACGACTATTTCACAAGCATCCGGCAGGATCCGACGAAGACGGTGATTCTCGTCACCCATGATATGGGTGCGATCAAACGGTACTGCACGCGCGCCATGTTCATCCAGAATGGCGAGGTCGCCGCGATCGGCGATAAGGAAACGGTCGCGGAGCGCTATACGTTGGCCAATCTGGATATCATGCGTGAGGAGGAGGCTCGGAAAGCCGAGCGCCTCCAGCAGGAACGCAGCGAGGGGAAGGCCGTCTATCCCAATGGCTTGAATGCGCGATGCCCGGTGCTGCGCACCTATGCCATCTCCCCGCTCGTATTGACGAGTGATGAGAAGTTCTGTTTCGCTGTCGAATATGAATTCAATGAGAGTGATGATTTCTATTTGGCGATAGCGTTGCACGATATACGCCGAGGTGGGATCACCTTCGACACCGGTGCGCATAACGAGCGATTCCATATGACGGAACAAGGGCATCACACCGTGTATTTTGAGATGCCCCTCGATCTGTTCAACAATGGCGAATTCCGCCTGTTCACGTCACTGCGCACGCCGATTCCCGGCAATACCGACACGACGGACATGGTCGCGGTCGCGCTTGATGACAACGCCTGCACGTTCGCGATCCGAGATCCGCGCAATATGGATTATGCATTGATCAACACACGGGTCATGCAGATCGAGCCGATCACCGAGGAAGAGGCACTGGCCGTCGCGGCTCAGACGGCCGCAAATGAGGCCTGACGGCGCGGGCCACGACCGGGCATGTCGAATCCGTGGATACGGCCGCCCGGTCGCGGCGATGGAATCATTCGGATGGTTCGGGCTGGTCGTCGAAGATCGAGGCCCAGCAAGCCACGCTTGCGATGTCGGCGCCACGGTATTGGGTGGCAAGTTCGCCGAAGCGATGAAGGAAGACCCTCGCGAGGAACATGTTCCGCTTGAACAGCGTACGGAACAATCGGTCGTCGCGTCGGCACCATGCGACCGAGTCGCCGTCGGCGGAAGTGACCAATGCCGATGACTTCCCCCGGAAGGCGATCCACGTGGCCTCTTTCGCCGGGATCGCGATCTCGGGGCGCGTGTCCCCGCTGCCGTCGCCATTGCCGAGCAGCGTCCGCACAAGCGTGCGGATGCCGGTTGATTTGACTTCCTTCATCGGCCGGGGCGTGGCGGTCGCGGCGTATTGTGCGGCGGCCGCGGGGAAATCACCGATGTTCGGACGGGTCTCGGTGTCACTGAATCCCTCGCGCGCCTTGCGCACGTCGGCCAACTTCGTCGGCATGGAATCGAGGATGTACCGGGGGCCGCGCATCACATCACGGAGCGCGAGATGGTGCAGGTGCATGGCGGAGTAGACGAGGCGCAGCCCTATCGTGACATCGTTGTAGGCCATCTGGTAGAGGAGCTGCGGCGTGGGTTTCCCGGAGTGCAGCAGCGCGCAGATCCAACGGTTGCGGTTGTCGAAGTAATCCTCCCACGTGCGCTGGGGGTCTTTCGCATGCCATGCCTGGTGCCATACGGCGACACCCGGCAGGCTCACCGTCGTGTATCCGGCGTCCTGTGCCCGCAATCCGAACTCGATGTCATCATATTTGATGAACACCGGCAGGGAAAGCCCGATTTCACGCATGATGTGCGTGGGGATGAGGCACATCCACCAACCATTGAAATCCGAGTCGAACCGGCGGTGCAGATGCGGCTGGTCACGCAGCGGGAACTGCGCATAGTCCTGGTTGTACCGTTGGCCGACCGCGGGCAATGTGCGCATGTTGTTGCGGTTCACGATCTCGCTTTGCGCATATAGCACGGTGCGGTTGTCGAGATGGAACATGCCGCCGCCGACGATTGTCGGGTTCAGGCAGTAGTCGGCGAACTGCACGGCGCGGAGGATCGACTCCGGTTCGCTTATCGCATCGTCGTCGAGCAGCATCGTATAGGAGCTCGTGCCGGCTTTGAGTGTTTCGAACATGCCGCGCGAGAACCCACCGGAACCGCCGAGGTTCGCCTGCTGGATGTAGGTGAGTTGTGTGCCGAGCTCGGTGCAGGTGCCGGCGAAGCCCTCCTGGTCGCAGACACGGTCCGTGCCTTGGTCGGTGCAGTAGATCGTGTCGAGCCGTGCGCGGACGTTGGCGTCTGCGGCGATTGTGCGCAGCTGGCGCAGACAATACGCGGGCCGGTTGAATGTGGTGATCGCGATCGAGAATGATGTGGGTGCCGCCTGCGTGCGCGCCCGCACCGGCACGCTCCATGCGGCGTCGCGGATTCGTAGTTCGCAGGCGTCGTCGGCGTGGGCGTCGAACCAGAAGAAGCCGCCGTCGAGCAAATCAGTCATCGGCAGATCCACGCTGATGTGCGTGAAACCACGCGGGGAACGCACCGGTACGGCTTCGACCGCATGCAGCAGGCCACGCCCCGAGGACCGCATGAGCGTCACCATGCCGGAACCATGCGCCTGCGCGGTGAACCGCACCGTGTCCACGCCGGTCCACCGCCGCCAATACCCGGCGGGGAAGGCGTTGAAATAGGTGCAGAGCGAGACCGCATGGCCGGCATGCACACGAATCTCGGTGCGGCCGTCGATGGCGAACACCTCGGACCCCACGTTCGCTACGGGCCTCACGCTCGCGTTGATGAGCCGGGTCATATCCGAGGAGTTCATCGCAGAGAAGTCGATGCTGTAGCAATCGTCGAATGGGTCGATCTCGTCACGGTTCATACGGGGCTGTGTCCATTCGATCGCATAGAGCGGCAACGTCGCGCTGCGGTCTTCCATCGGGAACACGACGCGGTCGACGACCTCCCAGCCATCATCGGTCGGACGGGTTGGTTTCGCATCGCGGGCGGAGCGGCCCGGGTTCGGGGTATTCGACGATTTCATTGCCATACTCACATCCTACTGTTTCGGCACGTCCATGAAGCCCATGTCCATCAGGTAGTTCTTGCCGACGGACATGTCGTATTGCACAATCCTGTAATCCGCCAGCAACTGCTTGGCCTTGGCGGAAAGCGTCTTCGGGTCGACTGGCTTGCCTTGATCGTCGAGGTAGGTCGGCTCGCCTTTCGCGCTCCACACCCCGGCATTGATCGAACGGGACATGGCGGGTACTTCCTTGTGCAACTCGTCGAGCAACGCGAGGTAGGGCGAGACGCGGGCATCCATCTGCTCGGCGGCCTGCGTCATGAAATAGTTCGAGGACGAGAAGGCGGCGTTGGATTCGGGCAGTCTCGTGGTATGAGGGCTCGACGCCTTGTTCGACCATATGAAGTAATCGGTCTCATGGAGTGTGAGCGTATGCTCCTTATTGGCATTTGCGGCTTGGTAGATGCCGGGGAGATGGTCGCCGTAGAATACGACGGTGATGGGATGGTCGATTCCATCGAGTTGGGCGAGGAAATCAGCGGTTGCCTGATCGGTTCTCTGGACGCCCTTGGCGTAGTTGTCGTCGATTCCCATTTCGTTCGGGGTGACGTCGACCGATTCATTCACCGCATGGAATTCGTTCGCCTCACCATAGATGTCGGGGTAGGGCGCATGGTTCTGCATCGTGATGAGCTGTATGTATTGCGAGGGTTTGCCTTCCTTGACGTGCGACGTCACTTCGTCGATCACGTTGCGGTAGGCTTCCTCGTCGGACACATAATCCGTATTGCCGTTCGGTCCCACGTATTGCTTCCCGTATTTGATTTTCGGATCGCTGTCGAGCGTGTACAGATGGGAGAAACCGAATTTCTTGTAGTTGACCCCGCGCAGGTAGAAGCTTTGCTGGTATGGGTGGAAGCCCACGGAGCAGTTTGTCGAATAGCCGTCGCCGCAATCGGCGTTCCAGATCTGGTTGAACGAATAGAACTCCGGGCGCGTGGCGACAAGCTGCTGGTAGGGCGAAAGCATCGTGTCGCTGAAATTCACGAGGCTCAGACCGGTCATCTGCTGGAACTCGATGTTGGCCGTGCCCCCGCCGTACCCCGGCGACAGCATGAGGCCGCTTGTCGTCGTGCTCTTGAGCGCGCGGATATTCGGCATCGGATCGATGCCGAAATGGACGTTCGGCACACGGTTCGGGTCGGAGAAACTCTCCGACAGCACCATGATGATCGTGCTGTCCGTCATATTCGTAGAGCGCCCGGCGTTGATCTTGGCTGCGGCCTTCTTGTAGCGGGCCTCGATCTGCCGCATCCTTGCGTTGCTGTAGTCCGGCTCATCGTCCATCGCCTTGACGCGTGTGAGGCTCAGGAATGTCGTGAGGGCGCCGTTATGGGCCGCGTCTTCCTTGACATCCCAAAGACGCGGATCATAGCCGATCTGCTTGAGCGTCTTGCGCATCTCCGATTCCGGACTTGAAAGGACGGCCGCGTATCCCATGATGAGGGAGATGCTCACAATCGGTGCGAGCATGCGGCAAACGAGGCCGATGATGTTCTGGGGACGAGCGATTGGGTGACGCCAAGAGCAGTGGATGAAGGCGCTGCGTCTGTCGAGCAACTGCATCACGAAACAGACGACGACGAACCAGACAAGCATCGTGACCGCTGCGTCGACGAGGGGTTGGGAATCCTCATTGATGAACGATGTCACCTCGCCGGCTCCTCCGCCACCGGTGAGGAAACCGAGGTCCGAAGGGATGACCGGCTCGTTGCGCATCGCCAGTTTGATTTTCGTGGCGACCGCGAAAATCATCGCGATCGTCCCGAATACGGCGGTGCCGATCCAGAACCGGTTGATGACCGTCACACAGACGAGATAAATCAGCGCCAACGCGATCATTGTGAGATAACACGATCCATTCGAGAGCGAATGGTAGGCGGGGTCGGCCACCTGCTGGTACAGGTTGGCGCGTTGTTCCGGATCGTATTGCAGGTTGTCCTGCACGCTCCACCACAGGAACATCGTCGCGATGATGATGAGCGCAGCGGCGACGACGGTGTAGAAGCCGTATGAGCATTTCGGACGCTTGTCCCATATCCGGTAGAACTTCGTGTCGGTGAAGCGCCGTCACAGCCTCGTGATCGGGCTGCGCGGCCGACGCCGTCCGTCGGGATGCACGGCATCGGCGTCGCGTTCGGTGTTCTGCCCTCCTTGTTCGCCATCGGGCGAGGGCCCCATCGCACTTGATGCAACGGTCTCCTCCGCCATGTGCTGTTGCCGTGGTTCCACCGGTGCGCTCGTCGAGACCGCGGCTGAAACGTTCGCCGGATGTGGCGATTCCGGTTGCGGCGGGAGCTGGACAGACGCGGGCAAGGCATTGCCATCCGTCATGGAAACAAGATGCTCACGGTATTTCATGCGAACCGCCATGCGATGTCGTTTCGCCTGACGGATGCGTTGTGCGCGTGTGCGCGGTGCATGCTGCTCCCGTTTGGCCCTCATTCCCCACCTCTGACTTCTTGATGGTTGTACAACGGCAATGTTCTATTGTCGTGCCCCACCACGACCATGCGTCGCCGAATGTGCGATGGTGGCCAAGGATTCCGCGTTGCGCGGCCAATCTATACTGAGCGTATGCAGTATTCAGTGACCGCCGTCGTCGTCTCATACAACCGCGCGCAATTGCTTGGCGAATGCCTGCGCGCGCTCGCGGACCAGAAACGCACACCCGACCGCATCGTCGTCATCGACAACGCGAGCGAGGACGACGCGTTGTCTGTCGCGCGCGAGTTTGCCGCGAACTGTGCGATACCGACGCGCATCGTCGCGCTCCCGCACAACGTCGGCGGCGCGGGCGGCTTCTGCGCGGGCATCGCTCTCGCCGTGCACGACGCGCCCGCAGTGCCGGGAACGGTCGACTATCTGTGGCTCATGGATGACGACACGGTGCCGACGCCGAACGCGCTCAGCGGACTGCTGCGCGCGGCCGACGCGTGCGTGCGCGCGAACGGCTGCCTGCCGACCGTCCTCGGTTCGAAGGCGCTGTGGATCGACGGACGCGAACATCTGATGAACAAACCACGCCCGCGCGCGGCGCTCGCGAAAGGCGCGCGCACGACCGACGACGGCGCATACCAGGTGCGTTCGTTGTCCTTCGTCTCATGTCTCATCAATGTCGGCGCGGTGCGCGGGCGTCACCGGCTGCCGGTGAGCGCGTTCTTCCTGTGGAACGACGATTTCGAATACACGACCGCGCTGCTGCGCGACGGCATCGGCTACTATGTGCCGTCGAGCGAAGTCATCCACAAGACGAAACGATTCGGGTCGTCCGACGCCGACCCCGGCGTGCGGTTCTACAACGAGGTCCGCAACAAGATCTGGATGTGGCGGTTCCACCGCGACGATTTCACGGCGGTCGGCGCATGCGCGTTCGTTGCGAAGACAACGCGGCGTTGGATCCTCACCCTGCTGCGCACAAGCGACCGCGCGACGATCATGCAGTGTCTGCGCGACGGATGGCGCGACGGATGGCATACGGCCCCGGAATCGAACGCGGCGATATTCGCGCGCATCGATCCGCGGCTTGTGCCGCTCATCGACGACATCGAGCGAGGCTGAGCGCGGACGACGCACGTTCAGCTCAGCGCGCGTCGTCCGCGCCGCTTGGCGTGTGTGCGCCGTCCGTATCGCCGGCCGCGCGCGTCGCGCAATGCCTGCCGAGGTGCGGCGGCTCGGGCGGCGTCGGCGTCGCCCCGATCTCGGTGTTGTGACGCGACGTGAGCGTGCGGTACGCGCGCTGGCGTAGCGACGTGGGGATGATGCGGTAGACGGCGCGCAGACAGACATTGCGTACGAACTGCCACGGCGACGTGAAGCCGTCGCGCACGAAGCGCCATTGCAGCCTCAGTTCGTCGCGGAACATCTCCTTGCCGCCACGGCGTTCGTAGGCGGCATCGTTCGTGCGGTACAGCACAAGCGGCTGCGGCACGTTGAGGAACTGCGCGTGGCGCAGCATCATGCGCTCCCACAGCATGTAATCCTCGAACCTGCCGGAATCCTCGGGATAGCCGCCCGCGTCGAGCACGGCGGATTTGCGGTAGACGACGCTCGGATGGTGCACCGGCGACTGCATGCGCGCGTACCGCTCCAGGTCATCGCCTTCGGCGGGCAGGATGCGGATCTGCCCGGGTTCGTCCTCGTCGCCGCTGAATTCGCGGATCGCGCTGCCCATGACGTCGATCGGACGTCGTGACTCCGTCTTCGTATGCGCGGCGTTCGAGCGATGGACGAATTGGGGGAGGATCGTCGAGAACCGGTTCGGCAATGACACATCATCGCAGTCGCAGCGCGCGACGATATCGTACGTGCAATGCGCAAGGCCGACATTGAGCGCATGCGCGAGCCCATGGTTCTCGTCGAATTCGACGATCGTCACATCGGGGACCGGTTCGTTCGGATGCTCCGCCGTGAACCACACGGACATCGTCGACGGTAACGTGTCGAGATAGCGTTGCACATCATCGGACACGGGACCGTCGCGCACGATGACGACCTGTGAGGGCGGCAGGACCTGCTCGATCGTGCTCGATTGGACGGAACGCTCCACTTCGCGCAACGAATTGCCCCCGTACACCGCCATGAGCAGTGAGAAAGGGGGCAGCGTATCCCTGCGTTCTGTGTGTTGCATGCCACCTATCGTAAACCACGGCGGCGCCGGAGGCCGTTTCGTACACCGCGAACAGTGCGCGGCGCAGTGCTCCGCCGCACGTTGCGCACATGTGCGCACGTGTGCACACCGCATCCTAAGCTGGTGCCGAACGCCGCGTCCGATGGGTGCGGCGCGCAGCGGCGCACACCGCTGCCAACGCATACCGATACCGACGACAGGTCGGTATGTTCGAACGGGACGTTTTTCGGAAGGACACCTATGACCTCGAACGAACAGCAGACGACGCCCGACCTCGTGATCGTCGGCGCCGGCATCTTCGGCCTGACGATCGCACAGCAGGCCGTCGAGCACCTCGGCGCACATGTGACGATCATCGACGTGCGCGACCATATCGGCGGCAACGCCTACTCGTATATCGATCCGGAGACGGGCGCGGAGATCCACAAGTACGGCGCGCACCTGTTCCACACGTCGAACGCGCGCGTCTGGGAGTACGTGAACCGGTTTACACAGTTCACCGACTATGTGCACCGCGTGTACGCGACGCACAACGGCGAGGTCTATCCGCTGCCGATCAACCTCGGCACGATCAACCAGTTCTTCCACGCGAACTACACGCCCGCGCAGGCGAAGGCGCTCATCGAGGAACAGGCGGGCGAACTCGCGGGGACCGATCCGGCGAACCTCAACGACCAAGGCATCTCGCTCATCGGGCGTCCACTGTACGAGGCGTTCATCAAGAACTACACGGCGAAGCAGTGGCAGACCGACGCGAGCGAACTGCCGGCGAGCATCATCAAGCGCCTGCCGGTGCGGTTCACGTACAACAACCGCTACTTCAAGGACACGTGGGAGGGCCTGCCGGCGGACGGCTACACGGCGTGGCTTGAGCGGATGATCGACGATCCGCGCATCACCGTCAAACTCGGGACCGATTTCTTCGACGAGACGCAGCCGCTCAACAAGAAGGCGCTTCAGGAAGCGGGGGTGCCGATCGTCTACACCGGCCCCGTCGACCGCTATTTCGACTACGACCTCGGCGAGCTCAAATGGCGCACCGTCGACTTCAAGGAAGTGCGCTACGACGAAGGCGACCATTTCGGTTGCGCGGTCATGAATTTCTCCGACGCCGACGTCCCGTACACGCGCGCGATCGAATTCAAGAACTTCAATCCGGAACGCGCGGCCGAGCAGAACCCCGACCGCACCGTCGTGTGGGAGGAGTTCTCCCGTTTCGCCGACCGCGACGACGAACCGTATTACCCGATCAATACCGACGAGGACAAGGCGCTCTACGCGCGGTACAAGGAGAAGGCCGCCGCGGAGCCGAAGGTCGTCTTCGGCGGGCGCCTCGGCACCTACGCGTACTACGACATGGACCAGGTGTTCAACCAGGCGCTCATCTCGTTCGAAAAGGAAGTCGCACCGCTCCTCAAACAACGCTGAGTAGCGGCGTTCCATGGTTTTCCGTGGTGTATCTGAACGGCTGTCGGCCTGACAGGACAGATTCTGTCAGGCCGACAGCCGTTTGTGTATGTGTACGTCAATGTGTACGTCAGCGTGTCACGTCGATCTCGAACGGACTCGCTGGAAGGTCACCGTTGTACAGCAGGCGTTGCTCTTGGGGATCGTTCTCATAGAGGTAGCGGACGGAACGGATCTCGTCGACGTCGTCCGACGTGAGGACGACGGTGTCGCCGTCGATCGCCGCTTTCGCGGGGACGAACGCACCGTCCGCACCCGCGACCTCGAAGCCTTCGAGCGCTTTGCTCGTCGTCGTCGAGATATCGTCGATGTCCGCGGTCGTCTTGCGGTTCGGCACGCGCACGCCGAGCGCGTCGGCTGTGCCTTTCGCGAACGTGAGACGGACGGAGGACGTGGACTTCTTCGTGGATTCCGAAGTTGGTTTCGACGTGACCGTCGTCGCCTCCTCGATGATCGGTCCGTTCGGCACCGTCTGCCCCTGCCGCATCGCAAGCCATTGCGCGGCCATGCGCGCGCCGAGCACGTCCTTGCCGAGCGGATGGATGACCGCGTCGGTGCCCTTGTCGGTGTCGATCGACACGGTCATGCCGATGTTGTCCGCGTTGTTGAGTTGCGGACTCTTGAGCACGTCGAGCTGCTGCTCGCGGATGCCACGAAAATCGTCGTCCGTCACGAAGCGCGCGAGCTGCACGTAGAGGAACGGCAGGTCATCGTCATCGAAATCGGCACGGTATTGGTTGATGAGACGCACCATCTGCTGTGTGTAGATGCGTACCGTATTCGCACCGCGCGCGTCGTCGCACCCCTGGTACCACAACATCCCCGCGAGGCGCACGCCGCGCAGTGGTTTGATATGGCTCGCGTAGATGTCACCATCGACTTCGTGTCTTGCGATCGCGGTGCCACTCCATGCCGTCTGCACGATGCCGACGGGAATCGTCGGATCGGACTCACGCACATGCTGTGCGAACGATTGCGCGAGGAAACTCAACGCGTTTGTGCTCTCGGTGTCGGTCGCGGTGAGCCAACGTTGGTCGGTGTCGTACAGTGCCGGGAAATCGACGTCGCCCGCTGTGCGCCCGGCGACGGTGAAGCGCACGTCCGCGTCGGTGATCGGCGCGGGAAGGTCGCGCATCGTGAACCGCCCCTTGGTGTTGCTGTACTGTGCGTCCGCGTTGCCGTAGTACTGCGTGATGTTGAGCTCCATGTTCGACTGCCCGGACGCGAGGAAGACATCCCCGAACACGACGTTCGCGAGGACACGCACCGGCGTCGACGACATGCGGAACTCGACGACGTGCGGCGTCGGCGACCCCGGCGTCGGCGTGAAGGTCGCGGTGAACGCACCGTCGTCGTCGACGTGCATCTTCGCGTCCTTGACACCTTCGTCGGAGACCATGCGCACGTTGAACGCACGCAGTGTTTGGCGGGGGGAGGGTGTGGATGTGGTTGTGTCTGTTGTGGCGGCTGCGTCCGTCGTGGGGACGTGGACGGTGCCGCGGATCGTAATCGGCACGTCGCGCTGGAGCACCATGTTGCTTGCGTAATACTTCGAGAGCGTGACCGTCGTGGCGGCGAACTGCGGCGCCTGCGTTGTGGCGGTTGTGTGGGGATATGGGGATTGCCGGGAATGTGAGTGGGCCGCCGCAATCGCGATCGCGGCGGCGATGATCGCGATGGTCGCCACAAGCGCGATGAGGGTGGAGCGAAGCCACGCGCGCCTGCCGTGTGGTGCCGCCGTGTCCGGCACTGGCGTGCCGGCGTTGGGAATCTCATCGGGTTCCGGACCTGCGGCCGAGGTGGGTGCGTGGCTGGCCATCGGTTCGGGTGCAGGCTCAGATGCCGGTCCGGATTCCGGATCAGGCATCGGGTCGTCGGAGACGTCGGGATGCGCCGGATGCCGCTTGGAATTGGCTGGATTGGAAGGATGTTCTGGATGTGCCGTAGTCATGCGTTCATCGTCTCGCAGACTTGTGACTTCATCGCATGGAATCTCATACGGCGAAGGGGGCGTGTGGTGGCGCATAGGGCGCGGGGAGCGTGTGGCACGGTTGGCCCAATCGCTGTGCGATGCCGCCGCAAGCGGCGGGGCTGGCCGTGGTGGGCCTGCTTGCGTCGTGCGTTCCCGCGTGTTGCGGTGTCGCTCGTCGGCTGGACGGTGTCGATGTCGCGCGTTGTAGCGAGATGCGGCACCGCGGGACGCGGGGGGGGGCAAGTACCGTCGCGCGTTCCCTCCCAGTGCGGTGTCGCTGGTCGCGGAGGGGCTTCTGGTGTCGTGTGTTGTTGTGGGTTGTGGTGTTGTGGGTGTTGTTGGGTGGTTGGGGTGGTGTGTGGGTGGTGTTCGACATGCCGGGGGTGGTGTTGTGTTTGTTGGGTTTTGGGGGTGTGGGGTGGGGTGGCGACACGCCGGTGGGTTGCGTGGGTGGTGGGGGTTGGTGTAGGTTTTCTTCTTGCTGCCGCTCACGGCTTGCCGGGTTGTCCTGGTGGGTTTGGTGGGTGTGTGTGGTGGTTTGAGAACTCAATAGTGTGTACTGTACTACTTCATCATGCGACCATGTTGTTGGTTGTGTGGTGGTCTTTTGATTGCCAGTCCGATGCCCGCCCGTGTGGTACCCGAGGGGGTTTGATGGGTGTCGGGGTTTTTGTGTGACCGTCCTTCCTTATTGGATGGTCCGTCTGATTTCTTTTGGAAATTTGTTGAGTCATCTGTTGGATGTCTTCATGAAGGTTTTTTGTGGAGGGTTCGATTCTGGCTCAGGATGAACGCTGGCGGCGTGCTTAACACATGCAAGTCGAACGGGATCCCTGGCAGCTTGCTGCCGGGGTGAGAGTGGCGAACGGGTGAGTAATGCGTGACCAACCTGCCCCATGCACCGGAATAGCTCCTGGAAACGGGTGGTAATGCCGGATGTGCCGCACCTACCGCATGGTGGTGTGGGAAATGCTTTTGCGGCGTGGGATGGGGTCGCGTCCTATCAGCTTGTTGGTGGGGTGATGGCCTACCAAGGCGTTGACGGGTAGCCGGCCTGAGAGGGTGACCGGCCACATTGGGACTGAGATACGGCCCAGACTCCTACGGGAGGCAGCAGTGGGGAATATTGCACAATGGGCGCAAGCCTGATGCAGCGACGCCGCGTGCGGGATGGAGGCCTTCGGGTTGTAAACCGCTT
>NZ_MVOH01000029.1 GCF_002286935.1 Bifidobacterium criceti | reverse complement strand
AACCGCGGTCCGGTATGCTACGGCGCCCGTGGGCGTGCCATGGCGCGTGGTTTCCCGCAGGCCGGTACGCTTGGGGCCGTGCCGGCGTGCCATGGCGGGCGGGTGCCGGTGTCGGGTATGCGACGGCCCCCGGCGGGCGCCGTGGTTGGTGCCCGCCGGGGGTCGGGTATGCGGAAAAGCCCCGGCGCCACTTGTGTGGTGTCGGGGCTTTCCCTTGACGTGTTGGTGCGGCGGCGTGCTACTCTCCCACATCCTGTCGGGTGCAGTACCATCGCCGTGCCAGGTCTTAGCTTCCGGGTTCGGAATGGGTCCGGGCGTCTCCCCTGGGCCATGGCCGCCGCAAGTCTTCAATTCTCCGGGACCCCCCTTGTGTGGTTGGGGGTCCTGGTGGTTGTTTGGGGACCGGATGGTGGACGCGTCGCGTGTTCGTATGCGTGTGTCGTGTGTTCGCGCAGGTGTTTCGTGTTGATGCTTGTATCGTGTGTGTCCGATGGGTCGTGTGTCCCGATCGTGTTGGTTCCAACCGTGGTGCCGGTGTTGGTCGTGTTCGACCGTTAGTGCCGGTCGGCTCCACCGCTCGCGCGGCTTCCACGTCCGGTCTATCGACCACATGTTCTCGTGTGGGGTCTCACACACCCCCGGAAGGGGTGTCAGGAATCCTTATCTTGGAGCGGGCTTCCCGCTTAGATGCTTTCAGCGGTTATCCCTCCCGAACGTAGCCAACCGGCCGTGCCGCTGGCGCGACAACCGGCATACCAGAGGTTCGTCCACCCAGGTCCTCTCGTACTATGGGCAGGCCTCCTCAGGATTCCAACGAGCGCAGAGGATAGAGACCAAACTGTCTCACGACGTTCTGAACCCAGCTCGCGTGCCGCTTTAATCGGCGAACAGCCGAACCCTTGGGACCTGCTCCAGCCCCAGGATGCGACGAGCCGACATCGAGGTGCCAAACCATCCCGTCGATATGGACTCTTGGGAATGATCAGCCTGTTATCCCCGGGGTACCTTTTATCCGTTGAGCGATGCCGCGTCCGTACGCCGGCACCGGATCACTATCTCCGACTTTCGTCCCTGCTCGATCCGTCGATCTCACAGTCAAGCCCGCTTGTGCGATTACACTCGACACCCGATTGCCAACCGGGCCGAGCGGACCTTTGAGCGCCTCCGTTACTCTTTGGGAGGCAACCGCCCCAGTTAAACTACCCGCCAGGCACTCTCCCCGACAAGGCTGACTTGTCCGGGTTAGGCATCAGATGGGGACAGAGCGGTATTTCACCTGTCGACTCCACGATGGCTGGCGCCACCGCTTCGCGGTCTCCCGCCTATGCTACACAATCCGCACCTGATGCCAATACCAAGGTATAGTAAAGGTCCCGGGGTCTTTTCGTCCTTCTGCGCTTAACGAGCATCTTTACTCGTACTGCAATTTCGCCGAGCTCCTGGTCGAGACAGCGGGGAAGTCGTTACGCCATTCGTGCAGGTCGGAACTTACCCGACAAGGAATTTCGCTACCTTAGGATGGTTATAGTTACCACCGCCGTTTACCGGGGCTTGAATTCACCACTTCGCGCGCAAAGCGCTGATGGATCCTCTTGACCTTCCGGCACCGGGCAGGCGTCAGTGCATATACGGCGACTTGCGTCTTGGCATGCACCTGTGTTTTTGGTAAACAGTCGCTACCCCCTGGCTTGTGCCACCCCCCGACGCCCCGCGGCCGCGCGGGCCCGGACGAAGGGGGGTCTCCCTTATGCCGAAGGCACGGGAGCGGTTTGCCGAGTTCCTTGACCAGGATTCGCTCGCTCGCTTCGGTATACTCTACCAGACCACCTGTGTCGGTTTGGGGTACGAGCGGTCCCGGACCTCGCGCCGAAGCTTTTCTCGGCCGACGGGATCACCGGATATCGGGCCGCAAGGGCCCCCATCATCACGCCTCGCCCCATCACGCCCCCGGATTTGCCTGGGGGCGGGGCCGCACGCTTGACCAGGGAAAACCACCTCCCCGGCCGGCTACCCGTCCGCGTCACTCCATGCGCTCGACCCCAGACAAGCCACCCGGAACCAGCCAATCGGCCCCGTTCCCGAAGGAAGGGGACGTCATGGCGAAACCGGGTATTTCGTAAGGGGCCGTTGATCGGTCGTGGGACCGGTACGGGAATATCAACCCGTTCATCCATTCGACTACGCCTGTCGGCCTCGCCTTAGGACCCGACTCACCCAGGGACGACGAACGTGGCCCTGGAACCCTTGGTCTTCCAGCGGCAAGGATCCTCACCTTGCTCTCGCTACTCATGTCTGCATTCTCACTCCCATGAAGTCCACGGCACGGTCACCCGGCCGCTTCGACCCGTCATGGGACGCTCTCCTACCACGCGACCACAAGGGTCGCGTCCGCGTCTTCGGTGGCGTGCTTGAGCCCCGCTACATTGTCGGCGCGGAACCACTAGACCAGTGAGCTGTTACGCACTCTTTCAAGGATGGCTGCTTCTGAGCCAACCTCCTGGCTGTCTATGCGACTCCACATCCTTTCCCACTTAGCACGCGCTTGGGGACCTTAGACGACGGTCTGGGCTGTCTCCCTCTCGACGACGGAGCTTATCCCCCGCCGACTCACCGCCGGCATACACGCGACAGGTATTCGGAGTTTGGTTGCTGTTGGTACCCGGTACGGGCCCGCAAGCATCCAGTAGCTCTACCCCCTGCGCGCAATCAACCGACGCTGCACCTAAATGCATTTCGGAGAGAACCAGCTATCACGGAATTTGATTGGCCTTTCACCCCTAACCCCAGGTCATCCCCTCAGTTTTCAACCTAAGTGGGTGCGGTCCTCCACGCGGTCTTACCCACGCTTCAACCTGCCCAGGGCTAGATCATCCCGCTTCGGGTCCAGGACACGCGACTCAAACGCCCTATTCGGACTCGCTTTCGCTACGCATACGCCACACGGCTTATGCTCGCCACATGCCACTGACTCGCAGACTCATTTTTCGATAGGCACGCCGTCACCCCCCAAAGGAAGGCTCCGACGGTTCGTAGGCGCACGGTTTCAGGAACTCTTTCACTCCCCTCCCGGGGTGCTTTTCACCTTTCCCTCACGGTACTCGTCCACTATCGGTCAGACAGCTATACTCAGGCTTACCCAACGGTCTGGGCGGATTCACACGGGATTCCACGAGGCCCGCGCTACTCGGGAGACACGATCGCCAGACCATGCGCGTTCGGCTACGGGGCCATCACCCTCTACGGCCCGGTATCCAACCCGGTTCGCCTCACACACGGTTTTCTCACTGACGCCCGGCACGTCGGCACCGGGACACACGCTCCCACGACACCATGGCCGCAACCCCCGACGGGTATCACACGGCCACGGTTTAGCCATCATCCGCTTTCGCTCGCCACTACTCACGGAGTATCCTCTCCTGCAGGTACTGAGATGTTTCACTTCCCTGCGTACCCCCCGCCAACGGCGGTGCCTGCCCACAACGACAGGCGGGTTGCCCCATTCGGAAACCCTCGGATCAAAGCCATGTCGGCGGCTCCCCGAGGACTATCGCGGCCCCACGCGTCCTTCATCGGTACTGTCTGCCAAGGCATCCACCACTGCGCCCTCCACCACGACCCACACCACCCCCGAAACAGGGGCGACGACAAGCCACGACGGAACACAACGAACGACACGAACAACATCGTGTCCACTGGAACACTCGACTATCAGATCATCACACACATCAACCCCACACCCACACAAGGGCACGGGGCCGACACGAAACAAACGAACGAACACCCGGGACACCCCCACAACGGGGAATGCCCCATGTTCGAAAATCGCAATACGAACAACCAACCACACCCCCACAACAAAAAGGGGGGCGAGGCCGTCGCTCGCGTCCACTCTCCAGTTCTCAAACCACCACCACACCCGACCCGCACGACCAGACCCACACAGGGCCGGCGGCAGGACCGGGGCGCACCGGCGCCACAACCCCCACCCAGGGGGGCGTTGGCGGTCCGGGGACCCAACAGCATGCACCACACCACACACCCCACCAGGGATGCTCTCCTGATCTCTTCCACACCAGCAAGGGGACACCCACCCGGACGGGCGGGAACCTATCCCCCACACGGACACCCAAACCGGGCATCCCACAAAAACTCCGTAGAAAGGAGGTGATCCAGCCGCACCTTCCGGTACGGCTACCTTGTTACGACTTAGTCCCAATCACGAGCCTCACCTTAGACGGCTCCCCCCGCAAAAGCGGTTGGGCCACCGGCTTCGGGTGCTGCCCACTTTCATGACTTGACGGGCGGTGTGTACAAGGCCCGGGAACGCATTCACCGCGGCGTTGCTGATCCGCGATTACTAGCGACTCCGCCTTCACGCAGTCGGGTTGCAGACTGCGATCCGAACTGAGACCGGTTTTCAGCGATCCGCCCCACGTCACCGTGTCGCACCGCGTTGTACCGGCCATTGTAGCATGCGTGAAGCCCTGGACGTAAGGGGCATGATGATCTGACGTCATCCCCACCTTCCTCCGAGTTGACCCCGGCGGTCCCGCATGAGTTCCCGGCATAACCCGCTGGCAACATGCGGCGAGGGTTGCGCTCGTTGCGGGACTTAACCCAACATCTCACGACACGAGCTGACGACGACCATGCACCACCTGTGAACCGGCCCCGAAGGGAAGCGACGTCTCCGCCGCCGTCCGGCACATGTCAAGCCCAGGTAAGGTTCTTCGCGTTGCATCGAATTAATCCGCATGCTCCGCCGCTTGTGCGGGCCCCCGTCAATTTCTTTGAGTTTTAGCCTTGCGGCCGTACTCCCCAGGCGGGATGCTTAACGCGTTAGCTCCGACACAGGACCCGTGGAAAGGGCCCCACATCCAGCATCCACCGTTTACGGCGTGGACTACCAGGGTATCTAATCCTGTTCGCTCCCCACGCTTTCGCTCCTCAGCGTCAGTAACGGCCCAGAGACCTGCCTTCGCCATTGGTGTTCTTCCCGATATCTACACATTCCACCGTTACACCGGGAATTCCAGTCTCCCCTACCGCACTCAAGCCCGCCCGTACCCGGCGCGGATCCACCGTTAAGCGATGGACTTTCACACCGGACGCGACGAACCGCCTACGAGCCCTTTACGCCCAATAAATCCGGATAACGCTTGCACCCTACGTATTACCGCGGCTGCTGGCACGTAGTTAGCCGGTGCTTATTCGAACAATCCACTCAACGGGCCCGAAAGCCCGCCTTGCCCTTGAACAAAAGCGGTTTACAACCCGAAGGCCTCCATCCCGCACGCGGCGTCGCTGCATCAGGCTTGCGCCCATTGTGCAATATTCCCCACTGCTGCCTCCCGTAGGAGTCTGGGCCGTATCTCAGTCCCAATGTGGCCGGTCACCCTCTCAGGCCGGCTACCCGTCAACGCCTTGGTAGGCCATCACCCCACCAACAAGCTGATAGGACGCGACCCCATCCCACGCCGCAAAAGCATTTCCCACACCACCATGCGGTAGGTGCGGCACATCCGGCATTACCACCCGTTTCCAGGAGCTATTCCGGTGCATGGGGCAGGTTGGTCACGCATTACTCACCCGTTCGCCACTCTCACGGCCGGTGCAAGCACCAACCGATCCCGTTCGACTTGCATGTGTTAAGCACGCCGCCAGCGTTCATCCTGAGCCAGAATCGAACCCTCCACAAAAAAACCTTCATGAAGACATCCAACAGATGACTCATAATTTCCAAAAGAAATCAGACGGACCATCCAATAAGGAAGGACGGTCACACAAAAACCCCGACACCCATCAAACCCCCTCGGGTACCACACGGGCGGGCATCGGACTGGCAATCAAAAGACCACCACACAACCAAAAACATGGTCGCATGATGAAGTAGTACAGTACACACTATTGAGTTCTCAAACCACCACACACAGCCCACGAACCCCACCAGGACAACCCGGCAAGCCGTGAGCGGCAGCAAGAAGAAAACCTACACCAACCCCCACCACCCACGCAACCCACCGGCGTGTCGCCACCCCACCCCAACGCCCCACAACCCGACAAACCCAACGCCACCCCCGGCATGTCGAACACCACCCACACACCACCCC
>NZ_MVOH01000028.1 GCF_002286935.1 Bifidobacterium criceti | reverse complement strand
AAGGCCAAGAAATTCAGTGAGATGCTTCAAAACACATTGAACTCGTATCTCAACGGCATGCTTACGAATGTGCAGGTTATCGAAGAGCTCATCAACATGGCCAAAGAAATCATGAAGGATCGAGACGACGCGCAAAAGCTCGGTTTGAGCGGCGAGGAAATGGCGTTCTACGATGCGATTACCAAACCGCAGGCTGTCAAAGATTTCTACGACAATGACCAGCTTGTCTCGATAGCCAAGGAACTGACTGAGACTATGCAGAAGAGCGCTACGATAGACTGGCAAAGGAAAGAAAGCGCGAGAGCTGGCATGCGTCGGGCCATCAAACGTTTGCTGCGCAAGTACGAGTATCCGCCTGAGGGGGTTGATGACGCCATGAACACCATTATGGAACAATGTGAATTGTGGGCTGATGCCAAGATCTATGAATAGCAGGAAAGGCTTAGCATGGTGAAGAAGAAGGATAATACCGCCGAAATCGGCTTCGAGAAGCGGATTTGGGGCGCTGCAGACAAGCTTCGAGGCAACATTGACCCATCTGAATACAAGAACGTTGTACTCGGTCTGATTTTCTTGAAGTACATTTCTGACAAGTTCGACCAGAAATACCAAGATCTTGTAATGGAAGGGGAAGGCTTCGAAGAAGATCGCGATGAATACACAAGCGAGAACATCTTCTTTGTGCCAGAGAACGCGCGTTGGCAGACCATAGCAGCAGCTGCGCACACGCCTGAAATTGGTAAGGTCATCGATGAGGCCATGCGTCAGATTGAGGCTGAAAATAATAAGCTCAAGGGCATACTGCCGAAGGACTTCTCTCGACAAGAGCTTGACAAGCGGCGGTTGGGTGAAGTCGTGGACCTATTCACTAACGTGAAAATGGCCGAAAAGGGCGACAGTCGTGATATTCTCGGGCGCACCTACGAATACTGCCTAGCCAAATTCGCTGAAAAAGAAGGCAAGAACGCTGGTGAATTTTATACGCCGGCGTGTATTGTGAAGACATTGGTCGAAGTCATTAAGCCATATCACGGGCGAGTGTACGACCCCTGTTGCGGTAGTGGCGGTATGTTCGTACAGTCCGCCGACTTCGTCAAACGTCATCAGGGCAATATTAATGACATCTCCGTGTATGGTCAGGAAAGCAACCCAACCACGTGGAAATTGGCAACCATGAATCTGGCAATTCGTGGCATTGACGCGGATCTGGGCGGACACAACGCTGACACATTCTTTGATGATCTACATAAAACCGAAAAGTTTGATTTCATCCTTGCGAACCCTCCTTTCAACCTTTCCGACTGGGGAGCGAAGAAGCTCGAGGACGACGTGCGTTGGCAATATGGTGCGCCGCCGGACGGCAACGCCAATTTTGCATGGGTCCAGCATATGATACATCATCTCAACCGCACCGGTCGTATGGGCATGGTCTTGGCGAACGGTGCGCTGTCCAGTCAGACGAACAGTGAGGGTGAAATCCGTGCCAGAATCGTGGATGCCGATTTGGTTGAAGGTATTATCGCGATGCCTGACAAGCTTTTCTATGGTACTCCCATAGCAGTGAGTCTGTGGATTATCTCCAAGGATAAGAGACAATCCGGAAAGACCCTGTTTATTGACGCACGTGATATGGGAACCATGGTGTCCCGCAGGCTTCGTGAATTCACCGATGAGGACATAGCTAAGGTGTCGAATGCATTCGATGCGTTCAGAGACGGCACTTTGGAGGAAGAGAAGGGCTTTTCTGCTATCGCAACAATTGATGATATCAAGGCGCAGGACTACCTCCTGACTCCGGGCCGCTATGTCGGCGTCGCCGAGATGGAAGAAGACAGTGAGCCATTCGAAGAGAAGATGACCCGTCTGACCGCCGAGATTGCCAAATGCTTCGAGGAATCCAACCAGCTACAAGAGCAGATTAAGAAGAATCTGGAGGCCATCGGTTATGACATGTAGGACGTTAGGGCAAATATGCAGTTTCAAAGCTGGAACGGCATTTCCTAAAGAATATCAAGGATTATCTCAAGGTGATTATCCCTTTATTAAAGTCAAGGATATGAATTCAAAAGATAATACATGTTGGATTAAAAGTGCTGATAATTGGGTTTCGCAAGACATTGTTGCTGAGTTATCGGCCAAGATTCATCCTGCGGGATCCTCTGTGTTTGCCAAGGTTGGTGAAGCGATAAGGGCAAATCGCGTGCGACAGTTGACTAAACCCACTATTATTGACAATAATATGATGTCTGCTACGCCCAAAGTGGGCATTGATGCGGATTATTTATATTACTTACTGTGCTCCATGAAACTCTCGAATTGGGTAGATGGTACCGCCCTGCCGTATTTTAAGCAGAAAACATTGATGCAGATTGAGATAAGAGATCCAGGCTCTGTTGATCAACAGAGAAAAGTCGTTAGACTGCTAAGGTTGATCGACGATAAGATTAGTCTAAATAATCAGCTAAATGATTATTTAGAGCAGATGTGCCAAAATCTTTTCGACCGCTTCGATAACGATGAAGACAACCCGTTGGTGAAGATTTCCGATATTGCTGATGTGAATCCAAAAAGGCCCCTCAAGAAAGGAGA
>NZ_MVOH01000027.1 GCF_002286935.1 Bifidobacterium criceti | reverse complement strand
TGCCAAATGCTTCGAGGAATCCAACCAGCTACAAGAGCAGATTAAGAAGAATCTGGAGGCCATCGGTTATGACATGTAGGACGTTAGGGCAAATATGCAGTTTCAAAGCTGGAACGGCATTTCCTAAAGAATATCAAGGATTATCTCAAGGTGATTATCCCTTTATTAAAGTCAAGGATATGAATTCAAAAGATAATACATGTTGGATTAAAAGTGCTGATAATTGGGTTTCGCAAGACATTGTTGCTGAGTTATCGGCCAAGATTCATCCTGCGGGATCCTCTGTGTTTGCCAAGGTTGGTGAAGCGATAAGGGCAAATCGCGTGCGACAGTTGACTAAACCCACTATTATTGACAATAATATGATGTCTGCTACGCCCAAAGTGGGCATTGATGCGGATTATTTATATTACTTACTGTGCTCCATGAAACTCTCGAATTGGGTAGATGGTACCGCCCTGCCGTATTTTAAGCAGAAAACATTGATGCAGATTGAGATAAGAGATCCAGGCTCTGTTGATCAACAGAGAAAAGTCGTTAGACTGCTAAGGTTGATCGACGATAAGATTAGTCTAAATAATCAGCTAAATGATTATTTAGAGCAGATGTGCCAAAATCTTTTCGACCGCTTCGATAACGATGAAGACAACCCGTTGGTGAAGATTTCCGATATTGCTGATGTGAATCCAAAAAGGCCCCTCAAGAAAGGAGAGTCGGCTCTTTGCGTAGAGATGGCCGATCTGTCTACGAGGGGAGCCTTCCCTATTGGGTGGCGGACCAAGATATACAATGGAGGTGCTAGATTCACAAACGGCGATACTGTTCTAGCTAGGATTACTCCATGTCTAGAAAATGGAAAAGCAGGGTATGTCAATTTTTTAAATCCTGACGAAGTAGCTTTTGGATCGACTGAATTTATAGTACTTTCGTCGAGGGGGACGTTGCCATCTGAGTTTTTCTATTTCCTATCACGCAATGCAGACTTCATTTCGTACGCAACAGCTCATATGAATGGGTCAAGCGGTCGTCAGCGTGTTTCTGGAGACGATATAGGAAGATATGAGGTTAGAATGCCGAGTGGAAAGCAAGTCTCTGAACTGAAAAAAGTCTTAAGCTGGAGTATGGAAGTCATCCGCGCCAACTCAATCGAGAACCGGAATCTCGTCTTACTGCGCGACGCACTTCTCCCCAAACTCATGTCCGGGGAGATGGATGTCTCGAACATTGACCTCACGCAGCCAACAAATAATCATTTAGCTGATTGTTGAGTTCAATCTTTTTGTCGATAGTTCCCAACAGCTGCACAACTTGTTCTTGAATTTGGATTGAAGGGAGATTGACTTCGAAACGTGAGAGTGTCTTTACCGAAAGTCCCGGCTGGGCGGATTGGGCCGATAATCTACCGAGTTGCTGGGTTGAAAGCAGATACGCTAAGTAATGGGCGTTATGATGAGTGTTCGTGCATGCTACAACGGCGTGCTCGGTGATATATGCTTTGCCGGAGAAAAAATGTACGTTGCCACATGCCGCGCCTTGTCTTCCGATTACAGCGCACTCTCCCGAAAAGTTGTATTCATCGGCGTATCCGCGTATTCCATTACCTCCAATGACGGGGAAACGCCCGTTTTTCTTAACTTTTAAAGAAGGTATGCTCTTTCCGCTGCTAAGGCGTGTGCATACGTCTGCAAGTGTCTGCCAGCTCATTCCAAGTACCTTCTATGTGATGCCTTCACGTTGTTCTGGTTGACCATGGCGTAATGCATGGTCGTATCTATTCTTGCATGGCCGAGCAGTTTTTGCACCTGCTCGATTGGCATGCCCTTGTCGATGGCGTGTGTGGCAAGTGTACGGCGGAATTTGTGTGGATGGACTCGACTGACACCGGCTTTTTTGCCGAGCTCTCTAAGCCTTCTCTCGATGCTTCCGATGGTGATACGAGTCCTTTGACCGCTAAGCGATACGAACAGTGCCGGATTGTCGTCATTACGTGATTCGAGGTAGGCGGCAAGATGAAGCTTTGTTCTGGCGTCAAAGTAGACGGGCCTTTGCTTGTTTCCTTTTCCTGTGACCAGACATTCTCGTTCGTGAAGATTCACATCAGCTATATCTAATCCAACTAATTCGCCTACTCGCATGCCGGTGGATGTGAGGATGTCTACGACAGCAAGGTCTCGTATGGTGTCACACTGATCGCGTAGTGTCTCTAGATTCTCGTCACTTAAGGTTTCTTTAGCAAATACTGCCGTTTTTACACGGTGAATGCGTCTCACGGGACTTTTCACAATGTAGTCTTCATCTTCGAGCCAGCCGAAGAAACTTGACATAATCCGACGAATGTTGTCGATAGTAACTTTACCTGCTTTCCGCTCGTATTCGTAGTCATTGAGGTATTCGCGCAAATCGTCGCTATTGATTTGCGTATATGGTTTAGACAATGTTCGTGTCATATGTTGAAGCGTGTTTTCGTAATAGGCAATAGTTTTTGGGGAGCACCCTTCAACTTCTTTTGCGGTCAGGAACAGTGCTAGCAGATTTTGTGATGTTGCTGTTTTCTGCGTTGGAAGCAATGTGACTCTGAGAATCTCGGCTAAGTGTTTGAGCTGAGCTGGATTGAGCATGCTCTGCATTTGTGACAGGATGGCATTGATGGTGTTTTCCATAGAGGTTCCTTCCGATAGAGGGGTAGGAACATTGTGCCTGTAGGCTGGTAAATGATTATTTGTTGGCTGCGTGAGGTCAATGTTCGAGACATCTATCTCTCCGGCTATAAGCTTGGGAAGAAGAGCGTCTCGAAGCATCTGGAGTCGAAATGCTTCGTAATCGTTCTCCGATATCTGTTTAACTAAGAAATCAATTAGGCTCTTATCTTCTGGGCTACATGAATCGGACACGCAGAAATCCATTATCTGTTTTTTGTCACCACGAGGCATTTTCGTACCTTTTGCACCTTTTGTGATATGTCTGAAGAAAGAATCTTGCCTTAAGCATGCATACAGAAAAGAAGCGTTACTTGAATCATTTGCCCTGAAAACCAATACATCATTGGAGCAGGTGCCTTCGGATGACGCAAACCATATTTTCTTAAAATATGGCCTAATATTAGATATTAGAGTGTCACCAATCTTGTAATGAGTGACCTTGCCTGTTGCCGGCAGGGACTGCGCGTGCTGACGTCCGCGTTTTTCTTGCAAAAGAGATTCGGTTGAAACGTAAGTTTCTAGCTTTGCTTCGGTGTAATCAACTCGATCTGAGACTTGATGGCAGATATTCCAAAGAGTTAAATATCTCCCATTATCTTTTTTGCTGACGACAGTCTCGCATAACGTTGATAAATAATCATTTGTTGACTGGTGAAGTCCATGTGTTTGTTCGTTTCTGTGGAATTGTGTGTGATGTTGATGCGGTCTCACTCTGCGCTAGTT
>NZ_MVOH01000026.1 GCF_002286935.1 Bifidobacterium criceti | reverse complement strand
CGAAGGTGGCGACATTGTCGCGAATGGAATCCGCCGCATTGGACAATTCATCAAGCACCGCAGTAGGAGCCGCGCATTCGGCGAAAGCGTTTTGAATCTGATCATTCAGGAATCCATTGGAATATCCCATCTCTTGAAGTTTGTTGTCGAGCGCCGTCCGCTGCGTGTCAGAGGTGCTTTCCAGCTGCTCCGCCTGTTCGGCAAGGCTCTGAGGCGCGCCGTAGTCGGATCCTGTCGTCATGTCGATCCTTTCCTCTCTCTTACTTCGTGTCAGTTTGTGATATTAGATTGGCTGCAGATTCAGTATGTCGACAAAGCATATGCCATTACAAGACGCATATTCTTGCAATATGAAGGAATCTGCTCCATGATGTTGAGCTGCGGCATGGAGTTCGGAATCAGATCTTCCTCGAGTGGATACAATGTCCCTTCAATAGGTCCAACGATGAGTTCTCGCAGATCTTCGGCAAGTCGCATGGGGTCGACAGCCGCGGCCCAAATCCGCGCATCGGGGATGCGGTTATTCGCCTGCTGGATGCAAGCTTCACGTTGCTGCTGAAGCAGGTGAGCCCGATCGGCATATTGGGCTTCCAGCTGTCCCTGCGCCTGCGCCTTCGCTGCCTCCCATTGTTCCATTCGGCGCCGATTCTCCGCTTGGACCGCTTGGTACTGTCGTTCATAGTTAGCTTTGCGATTATTGTTTTCTTCTATGATTTGCTGGCGCTGCTGCAATTCTGCCTCATATTCCCGCTGAACGTTCCCGTTCTTTTTCCCCGTCAGGAACCCGGCTGTCATCACGCCCGCGATAGGGTTGATGGCGGTAACGGCCGCAGCGGCAATAATCCCCTTTTTACTCCTCTTTCGCTGCGCTGGCGGCACCGGTTCGTCCGGCACCTGCATATACTGAGGAGCCGGGGGCATCGGCAGCATGTTCGGTTCGGGGACATACACCGTGTTAGCCGTTGCCACAGGAGAGGCGGGAATCCTTTTTCGCTGAATCATCTCTTGAGACAGCGTTTCCAGATCCTGTTGTCGCGCTCCGATCATCAGCCAAGTGAGATAGGTACAATTCTGTGCGGTGTTCTTCGCAGTTTCGCACCACGCCATCCAAGCCCTCCCCTTGGGCTCGCTACGGTAATCAGAAAGATTTTTCTGAATGCTGGTATTGTGCATGGCTTGCAATTGCTGGCTTATCTCCTGCAATGTGCCGCTCATCTGCTGGCTGACCTGCAGGGTCCTCTCCGCCAGCGTAATCATTGCTTGTCCCTGATGCTCGAGGGTTGCCAGACGCTCATCAATATCGTAACCCAATTGCTTGAGCGCTCGATTGTTGGCGCGCTCCTGATCGATAATGGATGACAGCATTACATTACCGTTTTCGATCAGTTTATTGGTTTTAACTGTTTCTTTGAACTGTTGGTATGTATACACCGTATTCACGGCTGTAAGCATGTTGTTGACTCCAACCGCGGCAGTGGTGCGATTCTGAGCCGCAGTCATGTCTGAGAAGCCTTTATTGATTGCCTCTGTCTGCTCGCTTATCATCTCAGCAGAAATGCTGCTGCCGCCATACACGGTAGCATTTGCGGTGGCGCTTACGTACACATCACCCATTCTCATCACCTAACCCAATCGTCTTTGTGATACATAGACATTGTCCACCCTGTTTCGTAGTTCTGTCAAATTGGTATATGCCAACATTTCAAATAAGGTTCCCCTTGCGTCAAAAAATGAAACGCGTGTAACAAAAGCCGGATATCCGCTCTAAAGCTCATCAAAAGTCGCTGTTTTCAAAGATGGAATCATATTGATACATTACAATAAATTTCAAATTAATTTATAAAACAGTGAAAGCGGAAAACGTGGCTGTAAGCAAATTTAACTTATATATCTCGTTTTATTATAAAGAACACTCTGCGAATCGACCGCCCGCACTGAACCGTCCGGCTGCGGCCAGACCAC
>NZ_MVOH01000025.1 GCF_002286935.1 Bifidobacterium criceti | reverse complement strand
CAAGGCGTGTGGCAAAAAGCGACAGCTGGATATTGCGATACAGTTTCCCCGCACCCTCTTCGGTGAGTGTCATTTGGGGGCGTAAGGTGTGCAGGGCTTCCGCGAGCGCTTTCGGCGTATCGATTTCGGTGCGTCCGAGTTCGAGGAACTCCTCTTCGGTGATGAATGGTTTGTTCATGATCATCCTTCCTATACGGTGGAACTGTACAATCTGTTATTGCTTAATTATAAGATATCATATTTTACATACAGTGTTTTCTTTATCATAGGATAAATATTTTAATACATTGTCATGTTTTTTGACCAATATCAAGTCATGCTATAGAGGTCTTGTGAAACGACCTGAATGCATATGCTCGACTACTTGGTCTCGCTTTGTGGCGGTCTTGGTGTCTGCGGTGGGCCTCCGTTTGTCAGTGTTCGGATTTCAGTCCGGCTCCCATGTTGCCGTTGCTTTTTGCGGAGTGCAATATATTGCAGTGTTGTGATGGCCGCGACGGTGGCGTCGCATACGTATCGTCGAATACATATCGTCGTTGATATGTATGCTTGCATAACCTTGCAGAGTTCTTACATTGAAAGGATATATCCTTTCAATGTAAGAACTCGCTGACATACTACGTTGACGGTATTCCTGTCCGGAAGTCACGATGGCCGCACGATCTGCATCGCGCGGCCGTCTTCCATCAACGTGAAACCGTGTCGCTCGTAGAACGGCGCATTCTTGCTTTCCTCGGGCATCACCTCGAGGAACATGTAATCGGCATAGCGTTCCTTGACATGTTCGACGAGGCCGCTGCCAACATGCATGCCCTGGTATTTCGGATTCACGAGCACCCAATGCATGTACGCGAGCATGTCGCCGTCATCGATGACGCGCGCGAGGCCCGCGAGCTGATTGCCGTCCCATGCGCTGATGACGGTGTCGCTGCCGAGCAGTGCGCGGTAGACGCGGTCGGGATACTGCGCGGATTGCCAACCGACCGATGCGAACAGTTCGTGAATCTGATCCTATGTGAAGCGTTTCTCGTCCGTGTATTCGATTGCCGTAGCTGCAGGCTATATCGCGGAGCCTATATCAGCCTATATCAGATGGGGGAATGGGGGACTTCGGTATGTTGTGTATGGATGTGTGTGTCGTGCGGTGTTGGCGTCGCGCGGTGCCGCAGTGTGTGGGGATGCTGGACGCTGAGGCGGCGTTAGCGTCGCGCGTTGGTGGGCGATGCGGTATCGCTGGTCGGTTGGGCGGTGTTGGCGTCGCGCGGTGCCGCAATGTGCGGTGACGCTGGACGCTGAGGGTAATGGTTACGTCGCGCGATGCCGCGAAGTGTGTGATTGCGCGTCGCTGAGGTGGCGTGAGCGTCGCGCGATGCCGCAGTGCGCGCAGTCGCACGACGGCTGTTTGTAAGGCGTAAGCATATGGGGGCGGCGCTCGCAGCGCGTATGGAAGATACCGAAGATACCGAAGATACCGAAGTGATCTGCCCACGCTGCGGTTCGCGGAATATTGCGAACATCATGTACGGTATGCCCGTGTCCGACGCGGAGCTGCAACGTGAGCTCGACGAAGGCAAGGTGGTTCTCGGTGGGTGCGAGGTTGAGGGGATTTATCCGCTGCCGCGCTATCAATGCAATGACTGCGAAGAAGAGTTCTGATGCGTGCGAAAGACGTTGATTGGTTGACCGTCTGCCGTTTTCCACTGTGCCCAGCCGTTGCATGAGTGGCCGGTGGCGAATGCGGCAGCTTGCGACGGCGAGCTGAAACGCACGTCCGCGCGCACGGTGCCATCGGTGCCGACATTGCTGCGGCGCAGCTCGCGTACGCCTTTGTCTATGCTCGTACTATCGTTGGCGGCCACGTGCTGCCCTGCGCGTATCGTGAGCATGTCATCATCGACGACCATCTCCACATGCAACGGCGGACGTTTTCTGTCGAGATAATACGTGCTTTCGGGAATACTTTGGATGTCGGTGTGTTCCTGATGGTTTTTCGCGGCGTCGTCGAAGACTTTGCTCTTGGATTCCGTACTCGACTTCGGATAGATTTGACGACCTTCGAATGACGAGAGCAGTTCGATTGCGAGATTGATGTCAAGTGCGAACAATTCGGATCCGGGGACGCGCGCCTTCGAGAAGATATCGTCGAGCATACGTTCCTTCTCGTCGTAATCCTCGACCTCGATCGCGAACCTGCGCCGCAACCCCGTCACATTGCGGTACCCATTGTGCTCAAGCTCATACATGCGACCGTCGAAACGATCCGTCGTCGTCTTACCGATCTTGATCAATCCAGACACGACCGTCGACATCACGTAGAGTACGCCTGTGGACATTGGGGTCTCCTTTGGGGTTGGAACGTTGGTTTTCAGTATACGGAAAAAGGATTTGTGGCGACTGTTCGCTTCCATCGGTGTTGTTACTGCGAATCGAATCTTATGAAGGTGACTGAAAACGGTGTTTTCAACTTGCGTGTTTTCAGTTTTCGTGTAATCTATATGAAAAAGATTGAAAACATGGTTTTCAATCGACAGGTGGCGACCATCATCAAGGAGTTAGATATGTCCAATGGCGAGCAGTGTCGTTTAGCGCATCGCAACCTGTTAATTAACACGACGGAAATCGCTCAGATGGCGAATGTGAGTGTATCCACCGTCTCCAACTGGAAACGTCGTAGCGACACATTTCCGGAACCTGTCGGCACCAAAGACGGGAAGCCGGCGTTTGACTACGATCAGGTGTCCGGGTGGTTGCGGGACAACAACAAGGAGTTCCATGACAACCGTATGCGCAGCCTTGTCTGGGAGTATGCCAACCGAGTGCGAGGGAAGATGGATGCCATTGAAGGCGGGGCGCGGTTTGTCGCCCTTCTCCATCTTCGCAAGGCGGCGAGTGAATATGGTCTTGAAGTTCAATGGCAGACACTTGTAGACGATGGAGATAAGGAATCATGGGTGTCCTATGTGGACGCCATCGAAACCATAGAGCGTGAGGCGAAACATCTTCTATCGAATTATGTTGTCGATTATGTTCGGAGTCTTATCAAGAGCGACGATATCGAAACCATTCAAGGCAATGTTTCACTCGTTGATGCCATCGATTTGCCGAACATCATGGATGCTGCGGATATGGTGATTGACGCCATGTGGGACAACCGGCAAGCCTACCTTGGGGATAACGGCTCGCCCCTCTATCATGTGATGGCCGAGATGGCGAATACATGGGCGAAGACTTGTTCCGAACCGAATCCAACCTTCTACGATCCCGCGTGTGGCGGTGCCTTCGTCGCGATGCGGGTGGCATTGCGTAATCCGCAGTATCGTTTTGCGCTTGCGGACATCAATTCAGTTGCCGCTGTCATCGCTCAAGCCAGGTTCTTCCTGCAATTTGGTACAGACGCCACAGAGACCGTTGTTCTCAATGACCTGATTCGAAAAGATCCGTTCCCGGATTTGAAATGCAACCTTTCGGTGGTTACGCCGCCGATGGGACTTTCAGCCAGTTCTGATGCAGATGTGACCGATCATCGATGGAAATATGATGTTTCCAATGGGGGAAGCCGTCAGCGTGCATTCTCTTCTGAAGTGGCATTTCTGCAGGATTGTATCTTCCATCTCGATAAAGAGGGGAGAGCATTCATTGCGCTACGCCCCAGTTTCACTACGAGCAGGTTGCTTGCAAACCTTCGCCGACGTATGGTCGCGGACGGGGTGATTGAGGCCATCATATCGTTGCCGCGTCGGCAGCTCCGTGATACGAGCATTCCTCTCGACATATGGGTACTGTCACACGGAACGAAGCCAAACCGCGTGTATCTCATTGATTGTGCTTCGGCCACGGAAGAGGCGCCGCAAGGGGGATTGCCTGTCTATCTGTCTGAACCGCTCAATGGATACGCCGATGGTAAGTACCGGTGGATGGATGTGGCGTGCGCCGAGATACTTGCCGAGGACAATGTCTCGCTCGCTCCGGATAAGTGGGTCAAACCGGAAGGAATGAAGCCCAAGAATATCTGCCTCGAGAGTACTGAGGAGATTTCAGAAATCAGACAAGGGTTGGGCCAGATAGATGATGAGTCCAACCCATTGCGTGATTTGCCGAGCTCGCTCGCAAACATGAAGGAGAGCAGAGTCTTCACCTTACGAGAACTGGTGGATAGCAATGAAGCCGAACTCATACGAGGGAACACGCAATCAGTTGGAAGGGATGCGGTGTATCAAGAAGATGTGATCACACCACAGATTCTTTCCGAAGGTATGGCATCGCTGACGAAGAGCGGGAATGTTGGCAAGCGAGAGCACATAACGGAGCCTGGCGATATCGTGTTCCGCAAACTCGGATCCACCCATGCGGCGGTAGATGTTGAAGGTGGGCACCGAATGTCCCACACGGTATTGGCGCTCCGTATGAAGGGCGACAACTGGATTCCCGATTTTGTTGCCATCTGTCTGCAAGCAGCATGGAATCAAAAAGACACTCCACGAAACATCGCCGGCCAAATCGACCCACTAGATATGGAACTGCCCGTGGTTTCGCTTGAGATGCAGCGCAAACTCGTGGAGATCCAACGTGCCGCCGATGAACTGAAGCATCTGAGCGCCGCCGCGGCAGGCTATGCCACCACTCTCTGCAATGCCATCAGGTTTGGTGCCGAAGAAGGGTAATTGATAAAGTGATGAAGGGAAGAGATACGTGCATGAAGATCCTTATATTTGATGAGGTGAACAATGAGTGTTCTTGAGGATGGGTCACATACAGCCCTTGAAAAAAACCTGAGCAATGTTATCGCTACAGCCGCCTTGAATGAGGATTGGTATGAACAGCTCATTATTGAGCACTTGGCAGGAAGATTTGGCTACGAGCATCTGTATGGCCCTGATGTGCATCGTACTGATGACTCGTACCGGGATGTATTCCTTCCTGATGTTCTCCCGGTGGCTTTGAGCCGAATCAACCCGAGTTTGCCGAAAGAAGCTATTGATGAAGCCATTCGCAAGATTCAGAATACTGAAGTGAGCAGTCTGGAACAGCGCAATGAGACATTCAACGACTACCTGCAATCCGGAGTTGAAGTGCGGTTCTTCGACGGCGAAGAAGACCGCGATGACATCGTTCGGCTACTTGATTTCGATAATCCAGAGAACAACGATTTCCATGTGGTGAACCAGTGGACGTTCGTGGAATATTCCGAGAAGCGACCCGACGTTATCATTTTCGTAAATGGCATGCCGTTGGTGTTGTTCGAGCTGAAGTCCCCATCGCGTGAGGAGACAAACGCTTCGGACGCATACCTGCAGCTGCGTCAGTACATGAGGCAGATACCAAGCATGTTCGTGCCGAATGTGTTCTGTGTGATGAGCGATATGACCCAGACCAAGGTCGGTACGATTACGTCCGATGAGGACCGTTACGTAGCATGGAAGTCTGTAGACGGCGATTATTCCGAAACGAAAACCGCGTCATGGAAGACCATGATCGATGGCATGCTCCCGAAAGATCGCCTGCTCGATATCATCCAGAATTTTGTATGTTTCAATGATTCTTCCGAAAAAGTGGTGAAAATCATTGCCGCGTACCACCAGTATTTTGCTGTGCGGAAAGCCATCGCTAGAGCTGAGGAAGCCGTAAGTGGAGATGGTAAAATCGGCGTGTTCTGGCACACCCAAGGAAGTGGAAAATCGCTTTCGATGGTATTTTTCGCGCATTTGCTGCAGCGTTATCTTGAAAGCCCAACAATCGTGGTCATCACCGACCGCAACGATCTCGACGATCAGCTGTTCGGGCAGTTCAACCGGTGTGCCAAGTTCCTGCGTCAGAAGGCGGTTCAGGCTGAGAGCCGCAAAAACCTTCAAGAATTGCTTGAAGGACGTGAGGCGAACGGCATCATCTTCACGACCATGCAGAAGTTCTCGGATGGCGATGAGCCGTTGTGTGACCGAAGCAACGTTGTGGTGATGGTGGATGAAGCGCATCGTGGGCAGTACGGTCTGACCGAACGAATCAACGCAGATGGCCATGTGTCGGTCGGCGCGGCTCGAGTTGTACGTAAGGCACTCCCGAAAGCATCTTACATTGGTTTCACTGGAACGCCAATCTCCACGGATGACCGCAACACTCGTGAGATTTTCGGCGACTACATCGATGTATACGACATGACCCAGTCCGTCGAAGACGAGTCCACCAAGCCGGTCTATTACGAAAGCCGTGTTGTTTCGCTTCATCTCGATGAAAATGCGCTAGGCCGTATCGACGCGGCCTATAAAGAATTCGCTGATCAAGCCGATGAAGCGAGCGTGGAGAAGTCCAAGCATGATCTCGGCGGACTCGACGCAATCTTCGACACTCCTGAAACCATCGACGCATTGTGTCGCGACATTGTGGACCATTATGAGAACAATCGCGCCGATATCCTGGCAGGCAAGGCCCTCGTCGTGGCGTATAGCCGGCCGATCGCGATGAAGATCTACTACAAGATTATGGAACTTCGCCCTGAATGGAAGGACAAGATTGGCGTGGTGATGACCATGTCGAATCAGGATCCCGAGGGATGGTTCGAGGTATGTGGTGGCACCACGCACAAGAAAGAAATGGAACGCAGGTTTAAGAACGATTCCGATTCCCTCAAAATCGCCATCGTTGTGGATATGTGGCTCACTGGATTCGACGTGCCCAGCCTGTCCACTATGTATGTGTTCAAGCCGATGAAGGGGCACAACCTTATGCAGGCCATCGCTCGCGTCAACCGCGTATGCAAGGGCAAAGAGGGCGGTTTGGTCGTAGACTACATCGGCGTCGCCGGCGCGCTCAAACAGGCGATGAGAGACTATACCAACCGCGACCAGCACAATTACGGCAACATGAACATCGCCGAGACCGCCTATCCAAAATTCCTTGAAAAGCTGGACGTGTGCCACGATCTCATGTATGGATTTGACTATCGCAAGCTGATTTTCCAAGACAACCGGGAAGCGCTTGCCGATGCCATCGCTGAGGGAACCGACTGGATGCTTGATCCGGAGCGGCACGAAGACATGGAGGACTTCCTCAAGCAAAGCCTGCTTATGAACCAAGCGCTGAGCCTGTGCAAAAGCATGGTGAGTGAGGAGGACGCCCACGAGGCTGCTTACCTGTCCGTATTGCGCGTGCAGATTCTACGTCTAACTGGACGAGGCGCCGGTGGTGGAAACGGCATGACGTATGCGGAATTCAACAAGCGAGTGAGTGAGATTCTCCAACAGAGCGTGCATGCAGACGGCGTGCTCAACCTGTTCGAGAAGGATAGTGTAGAGATTTCTCTGTTCGACGAAGCGTTCCTCAAAGAAGTCGCCGATATGAAGGAGAAGAATATCGCGATCGAGAGCCTGAAACGTCTCATCAAAGAAAAAGTGCGGGCATACGGTCGCACGAGCGTGGTCAAGGCCAAGAAATTCAGTGAGATGCTTCAAAACACATTGAACTCGTATCTCAACGGCATGCTTACGAATGTGCAGGTTATCGAAGAGCTCATCAACATGGCCAAAGAAATCATGAAGGATCGAGACGACGCGCAAAAGCTCGGTTTGAGCGGCGAGGAAATGGCGTTCTACGATGCGATTACCAAACCGCAGGCTGTCAAAGATTTCTACGACAATGACCAGCTTGTCTCGATAGCCAAGGAACTGACTGAGACTATGCAGAAGAGCGCTACGATAGACTGGCAAAGGAAAGAAAGCGCGAGAGCTGGCATGCGTCGGGCCATCAAACGTTTGCTGCGCAAGTACGAGTATCCGCCTGAGGGGGTTGATGACGCCATGAACACCATTATGGAACAATGTGAATTGTGGGCTGATGCCAAGATCTATGAATAGCAGGAAAGGCTTAGCATGGTGAAGAAGAAGGATAATACCGCCGAAATCGGCTTCGAGAAGCGGATTTGGGGCGCTGCAGACAAGCTTCGAGGCAACATTGACCCATCTGAATACAAGAACGTTGTACTCGGTCTGATTTTCTTGAAGTACATT
>NZ_MVOH01000024.1 GCF_002286935.1 Bifidobacterium criceti | reverse complement strand
AGTTTGATTATATTATAGGAAATCCGCCATATCAGGAAGAATCGTCAGGGGATAACAAAGGATTCGCTCCTCCTATATACCATTATTTTATGGATGCTGCATATCAGATTGCTGATGTGGTTGAATTGATTCATCCTGCTCGTTTTCTTTTTAATGCTGGTAGTACCCCAAAAGAGTGGAATCGTAAGATGCTTGCGGATCCGCATCTGAAAGTTCTGCAGTATGAGCAGGATGCTAGCAGTATCTTTATTAATACTGATATTAAAGGCGGTGTTGCAATTACCTATCGTGATCGGCGGAAAGATTACGGTGCGATTGACGTTTTTACCCCTTACTCTGAGTTGAAAAGCATTATGGAAAAGGCTTCTCCGCAAAATGATGGAGATAGTCTGATGAACCTTATATATGTACAGAATAGATTTGATTTAAAAACTTTGTATAGTGACCATCCTGAATACCAAGCGGTTCTCGGAAGTGAGGGTAGAGACAGAAGATTTAGAAATAATATATTTGATAAAGTTGGTTTGTTTACTGCTGAGAAGAACGAAGAAGATGATATAGCTGTTCTGGGTGTTGTAAAGAATAAAAGACAATGGCGTTATATCCCGGCGAAGTATGTTGACCATGAGCATGAGAATCTATACAAGTGGAAGGTGTTGGTAGTTCGAGTCAATGGTACTGGTGTCTTGGGTGAAGTTCTCAGCACGCCGATAGTGGCTTCTCCGGGAGAGGGATACACCCAAACTTTCATAAGTATTGGGGCCTTTGATGATAAATCGGAGGCAGAAAATATACTGAAGTACGTTAAGACCAAGTTCCTTCGGACTATGTTGGGTATTCTTAAAATTACGCAAGATAATAATCGTGAAACTTGGAAATGTGTTCCCCTTCAGGATTTCACGTCTTCGTCGGACATTGATTGGTCTCAGTCGGTTGCAGGCATCGATCAGCAATTGTATACGAAATATGGTTTGGATGAACATGAGATTGAATTCATTGAATCACATGTGAAGGAGATGAGCTGATATGTGTGCTGTCAATATCAAGCCTTTCAAGCGCATCGTCCCTATGATCTATGCTTACACGACCCCTGAAATCGCACGGCATGATGGTTGGACGAAAATCGGAGATACGAAACGTGATGTCAATGAACGAATCAGTGAGCAGACGCATACTGCCGATGTGATGTTTCACTTGGCGTGGCAGTCGAATGCCATGTATGACGATGGGTCTGGTGAATATTTCCGAGACAAGGATTTCCATGCTTTTCTGAGAAGACGAAAAGGGGTGGAACAGGAGCCCAACAAGAACAATGAATGGTTCCATATCAATCCGACGTTGGCTCATCAGTATCTGGACGAATTCAAGAAGCACAAGGTCTCGGTGGATGACTATGACGGCTCGGACTATACGCTTCGTCCTGAGCAGGAAAAGGCCGTGGGGGAGACGCTCGCTTATTTCGATGCCGGAGGAAACGAGTTCCTGTGGAACGCCAAACCTCGTTTCGGTAAGACGCTTTCGACCTATGACCTGATGCGACGTATGGCGCACCGATTGAAACGGCCAATCAAGGCTCTTGTTGTGACGAACAGGCCAAGCATTGCGAATTCATGGGCCGAGGACTTCAACCGTTTCATCGGATGGCGTGGTGACATGTGCTTTGTCTCATCGAACGACGCGGTGAAGAAGACGCCGCATGTCTATTCACGTGATGAATACAACCAGCTTGTGCGGCACGGCGATCCCGGCTCGCAGCCGGGAATGCTGGCTTTCGAATCCTTGCAGGGGCTGAAAGGCTCTATCTATTTCGGTGGTCAGCATGACAAGCTGAAATGGATCAGTGAGCTGGAGTTTGATCTGCTTGTGGTGGACGAGTCGCAGGAAGGCGTGGATACGCTCCGTACGGACCGAGCTTTCGACAATATCAAGCGGCATCACACGTTGTATCTTTCCGGTACGCCGTTCAAGGCGTTGGCTGATGGCCGGTTCTCTGACTCGCAGATCTACAACTGGTCGTATGAGGATGAGCAGCGGGCAAAGCATGAGTGGAGCGTTGATGATGATAACGCCTATGCGGAACTACCCGAACTGCAGATGTACACCTATCGCATGTCTTCGATGGTGGAACGCGAGGCGCGCGCAGGTGCGGTGATTGCGGACGACGGGACGAACGTGGATTATGCGTTCGATCTCAACGAGTTCTTCGCAACCGTGCCGTCCCATGGTGGTATGGCATTCGCACATGAGAAGGATGTTCGTCGGTTCCTTGATGCGCTTACCACGCAGGAACGGTACCCCTTCTCCACTCCCAAGCTGCGGGAGGAACTATCTCATACGCTGTGGCTGCTGAATCGAGTGGATAGCGCGAAAACGCTCGCGAAGTTGCTGAAAGAACATCCAGTGTTCGGCGAGTACGAGATTATCGTGGCTGCTGGGGACGGCTCCATTGATGACGAGAAAGCGACTGCTGACTCCTACCACCGCGTCAAGCAGGCCATTGCGGAGCATGACAAGACCATCACGCTTTCCGTAGGGCAGCTCACAGTAGGGGTCACGGTGCCGGAATGGTCAGGCGTCCTCATGTTGTCGAACATGAAGAGTCCTTCGGCGTATATGCAAGCTGCTTTCCGCGTGCAGAATCCATGTGATATGACTGTGCTGCGCGATGGTCTTCCGGTGCGGTTGCGCAAGGAACGGGCCTATGTATTCGATTTCGATCCGGCGCGCACGCTCGTTATCTATGACGAATTCGCCAATAATCTTAATGCTGATACTGCTTCAGGGCGGGGAACAAGTGACGACCGGAAACGGAACATTCGTGAACTGCTCAACTTCTTCCCGGTGATTGGAGAAGACGACCAAGGTCGGATGGAGCCAATCGACGCGCAACAGGTGCTGTCCATCCCGCGCATGCTCAAAAGTCGTGAGGTGGTGCGGCACGGGTTCATCTCGAATTACCTGTTCGCGGATATCTCCAACGTGTTCGGGGCTCCTGATGCCGTCAAGAACATCCTGCAGCATCTCACTCCTGCTGGTGCCAAGGATTTCGATGCAAAGCACAATACTTTGCAGAATCTTGGTGATCTTCCTTTGGATGAGCATGGTGAAGTGGACATCCCCGAACAAATCGTCATCGGGCAGACGGCCGATATCTTCGGGCCCAAAATCTACAGCGAAACCGCAACGAGCATCGATGATGTACTTGATGCGATGCATAAGGCGGATGAGCACGAGACCGATTCCGCCATCGCTAAACTTGGCGCCACACTCAAAGATGTTGTCGAATCTAAAATCATCGGACCGGCGAGCGAACACTATGGTGTCAAGAAAAGCACCCAGCGAGCGCTTGCACGGGAGAATGCGAGGCGGATCGACAAAGAAATCGATCAAATTCAGAAGGACCTCAACCAGCAGCGCCGAATCGCCGAAGTGGAGCGCCAGCGCAGAATCGATCAGGCTGATTCGACGGTTGCCATCGACGAAGCCGAACGTGACTACGCGGAGACTTTGCGCAAAGCCGTGGAGGAAGCGAAGAGCGAAGTTGAGAAGACCACGCAGAATCTGATCAACACACGTCCTCAAGAGATTGTGAGACGTGTTGAAACCATCAAGGCTCAGGAAGAGAAGCAGGAAGCGGAAAATGAGGTGCGCGCGTTGCTGCGTGGCTTCGCCCGCACGATTCCGAGTTTTGTGATGGCGTATGGTGATGAGCATCTGACTCTGGCGAATTTCGATGACTACACCGAAGACGAGGTGTTCGAAGACGTCACCGGCATCACCGAGGAAGACTTCCGTTTTCTGCGTGATGGTGGTGAACGTAACGGGGAACACTTTGCAGGACATTTGTTCGATGAGACCGTGTTCAATGATTCCATTCAGGAGTTCTTGAACAAGAAACGTGAACTTGCGAACTATTTTGACAAATCGCGTACCGAAGACATCTTTGACTACATTCCTCCTCAGAAGACCAATCAGATCTTCACACCACGTTGGGTCGTCGCACGGATGGTAGATGATCTGGAGCGGGAGAATCCGGGTTGCTTCGATAATCCGGACTTCACATTTGCGGATCTGTATATGAAATCCGGGCTGTATATCACCGAAATCGTCAAACGTCTGTTCAAGAGTGAAGGTCTTAAGCGGGCCTATCCGGATGAGGGTGAACGTATCCGCCATATTCTGCATAAGCAGGTGTACGGCATGGCTCCCACGCGCATCATCTATCTCATTGCCATGAACTACATTCTCGGTTTTGACGACACACTCAAACGTGAGAACTGCAATTTTGTGCAGGCGGACGCGGCAGCTGCGGCAAAAGCCGGCACATTGCCTCAACTTGTCAATGAAGCCTTCACCCGTGGCAATACCGGAGACGCGGAAACTCAGCAGCCACGGGTTTCCCAACCGCAATCAAACAAGTCTGAAAGTACCGGCGATTGGCTCCTCGATGAGCTTCGTGCCGCGCATATCGAATACATCGATAAGCGCTCGCGAGGTGGAAGTCTTTGGGTACTTGGCGATGATTCGTTGAACGGCCTCATGGACAAGCTTGCCGAGGAGGGAGCGACGTTCAAATACAAACCAGAAGGCGGCCGTGCGACCAAGGGGCGCAGCGGTTGGTGGTTGAGATGAGCAGATAAGGGCGGGATGTGGCGCAGCGGTCGTCCGTTGTGCCATATCCCGCACCCTCTGAACCAATCAGCGGAGAATCAGGTCATTCGATGCTCGAGTTGCGCGTATAGGTGCGCAGGCGACTCTGTTTCTTGCCGATTGCGAATATCGTACTTGTGCAGCCAAGCGCGCGCACGGTGTGCAGTGCCGACGTCTCTCCGATTGTCCGTTGTTCACTCATTTGCATGATTCGTACGCTACGGCCTGACATGATGTGAAGGTCAACATGAACGGCATGTCGAGTAATCGGATTCCAGAAAAAGTGGATGAGTATTGCGGTGTCACTATCATCACGCTGTCACAGGTTGATGTTGATCTGGTCCATGGGTTAGGCGGCGGCATCGTAGGACACCGTCGTTCATATATCGATAGTCCGATCGAATCGTCGTTTTGTGACCTGCACGTACGGATGCTGTGCCGCGCGCGCTGTGAGAACCGCACATTTGCGCACACAGGCATCATCATTCGGCACACATGTGCGCATACGTAATCGTTTTGCGCACATGTGCCGCGAGCGTCCGCGGCACAGCAGTTCACAAATCGTCTGACAGCACCGATTGCCGATTTGTGAACCCGTACGCGCGCAACGACGGCACTGCGTGACGTCACGCACACCACACACGACAACATCCGCGCATGTGCACGGCTGCGCTCCGCCCATCGCGAGATGCGGATGCGTCGGTGCGCGCAACCTGTTGGAACAGGTACATCACCAATCCGATTCCACGAAAGGAACGAACCATGGAACCAGCCAACGAAGCGCGCATCGCGGAACATGACGGTAGTCTGCCGACGGTATTGATGATCGTCGGTTCGCTGCGCAAACAGTCGTTCAACAAACAACTCGCGCAGTTCGCCGCGCATGCGCTCGCGGGACGTGCGAACGTGATTTTCCTCGATTGGCATGACGTGCCCGTGTTCAATCAGGATGAGGAGTTCCCGAATCCGGAGTCGGTGACCTCCGCGCGCGCCGCGGTCGCGGGTGCCGACGCGTTGTGGATCGTGACTCCCGAATACAACCACGGGATGCCCGGTCCGCTCAAGAATCTGCTCGATTGGCTGTCGCGTCCGGCTGAGGATGGTTCGCCGTCGCCGCTGTTCGGCAAGACGATGACGATGAGCGGCGCGGGCGGCGCGAATTGCGTGCGCGACAGCTTCGCGACGCTGCTGCCGGTCCTTGAGTTCATGCAGATGCGGTTCGCGCCCGCGACGTTCACCGGTGTCGCGTTGAGCCGTGAGATGTTCGTCAGCAACACCCTCGAACTCGACGACGCCGCGCGCACGTCGATCGATCATCAGGCCGACGCGTTGATCGGTATGGTCGCCGAGCAGTAGGTCGACCGTATCTCACCGATTTGGGGTCTGTGTGGTGGCCATCGGGCAGTTCCTGTGTGACAATTCATCAAGTGCTGATGAGGGAGGGTGGGAGATTTCGCGAATTGTTTGCCAAACTACCTAAAAAGTCTGCGAAAAATTGCCATTATGGAAAAGTGGGTCTAGCCTTGGGTTTGACCGCAAGGTATGTCCATATGTGACATAGGCGAACGGTGATGGAAGACCGTAGCCGTCGTAGACAGGCGGGAGGTGTGGCAGTGAGGCGCACCGGACTTGCTTGGCTATGGGGGTGGCGGACGCGGCACGGGCTTGTGCGGCGCTTCGGTCGGCCACAGGAATAGGATCAATAAAGGAGATCGCATGGGCAACAGCGAGCACAATGATCAGGCACGTAAGGCGTTTGTGAATCTGGCGGTGGAACCGCTGGGTTATGAGGAGCTGCTCAAGAACCAATTCGAGAAGGCGGGATTGAGTGAAAAGGAAGCCGAAAAGGCTCCGAAGAAGATGTGGAGAACCCAAATTCTACAAGCCGCATTCAGCTCAATTTGGAAAAAACGCAGTGAAGAACAAATGGAAAGAGCTGCGGAAGAACAAGATTACAACAGATATGGAGTGTCGAATAAGACTGCGGCAAGTTTTATTGACGGTGTTGTCAACCCTGAGAAAAAGCCGGATACTGAGGCTGGGGTGCTTGCGCGCCGTTATGTGGCGCTCCTCGCATTGCAGAACAGTCCGGAGTACCACCACCTTATGCTGGAGTGGAACGCCAGAATAGATGGCATGGTGTATCTGTGCAAATACGAATATGGCGCTGATTCGCGTGTGATATACGGTGGTCGCGATGGCTGGGAATGGGCGAAGTACACGCCTGCCGGTGCCAATGGCCAACCGAATGATGGTGACGATGGTACGGAGGTGTGGTTCGCTTCAAATACCACGAAAGAGGAAAAACGGGCACGGATTGAGGGATATAAAGAAATTTCTAAGAAAATAAGAAATTGTGCCGAAAAGCTTATCGGTGATTTCGTGCAGTATCTTGAAGAAAATGTCGAGAATTGGACGATTGATTACGATAATTTCAAAGAATTGAATATAGATATTGTTTCTGAATGGGATGAGATTTTCTACGAATGGTTGAAGAGCAACCATACCGAGTATGCTGCTGTCGACAATGCGCACATACCGAATATGGTGAACTCCATCTACAACACTCTGTGCGAATCGCCGGCGGGCCTCTATGGTAATTGGGTCATTCCATCCGTTATCCTTCCTAAGGACAGGAATGCGCCACTCAGCAAGGCTGCGGATGAACTGTACTTCGATGGCAACCAAACCGACAAAGCAGGCTTCACAGCGGAGACGCTGGCCGGATGGGATATCGGCGACTGGTGCAAGTCCCATAGGCAAGCCATGACCCGATTCTATGATGTCGCTTTTGCGCCGCGTGAACAAGGTGAAGAAGTCGGTGGTTCCGATCGGCCGCTCAACACCCAGTTCATTTTCGCGTTTGGCAATTGGGGAGGAGCGTTCCATCCAGGATGGAATCCGAGCCTGATTCCGGTGTACAACGATTTTCATCCTTTGCTTGATGCCAATAGTACGTATTGGGATGTGGACAAGCGGAAGTCCGGGAATACCAAGGCGCTGCAATTCCTTATCCGCGCGGCGTTCGACACCCCCATGGAGGGTGCCTATATGACCGATTTCTACAAGGGGATTTCCACCGGCACCTCCACCACGCTTTACATAGCGAGGAAGAGCGGTGGCCAAAGCAAGAACGACTCTTCACTCACCAAGGCCATGTTCGACATGTTTGTCGAAGAGATCCGCCAACTTTCCGATGATCCAGATGGAAAACCTGTGCTCGTGCTGACGAGTGGCGACGGTTGGGATGTGATCTCCAAAGAGAAGTATCAGGATGACGACGAGAAGAAAAAGCTCTTCGAACCTTGGAAAGTGATTCGTTGGCCCCATCAATCGAACTCCAACTCAGCAACCCAAAAAGCCGATGTGCTCGCATTTGCGTACGGTCGTATTGAGCGTGCCTTGCAATACATCGATGAGAGCAGGAACGGTGGAACCCACATCTGGCGCTGGTCTTTCAACGCCTCAGGCATTGAGGATGCGTTGAAGAACCTCGCTGAACGCGATGGCAAGACGTACCGCAGGCCATGGGTGTTCCCGGAAGCTTCGGGAGAGCCGCAGATGTCACTGTGGGAATGGTTCAAGTACTCGTTTGTTGGCAAAGAAGCGGTCCTCAAGCTGTCCGGAGGGAAGCTGTATCAGGGAAATGATGTTGAAACGGCTTTCGTGCGTGGATACCTTATGGAAGAAGATCTGCTGCCCCGCGATAATGGGGAGATTCCCTCGTTCTCTGGCAAACCGCCGCTGAGCCCGATGGGGGATCGTGCCGCATTCGACGCGTTCAAGGATGCGTGCGGTCTCACTGACCATACCGAGCTCCAAGTGAACTGATATCAGCCCTGAAGGCACAGGCATCCGAGACTAGGGAGCCTTGTTGCAGTTCGCAACGAAAGATGGCGATAAAGCTCGCATCGGATGCCGATGGCTGCAATGCGGGCGTGGTGCAGGAATCCAAGTTCCTTAGCAAGAAGGAGCTTGGGATTCCTGCACCACGCCATACTCCTCGATCCTGTCGAATCCCAATTCGTCGAAAACGGAGATGAGCCATTCGGCTATGCGCTTGTTGGTCTCGAACAGTTTCGTGTATCCGCTCTGTTCCGAGAACCATGCCGTACTGGTCAGCTGTTCCGCCACGATCACATAAGGAAGCGCGATGCGTTCCTTGTCGGTGAGTCGCATCACATCGTCATAGCCGCTTATGATATTTCTGTATATGTTCAGCCATGTCGAGAGTGCGGCATCGTCGTTCGGGTCGAAGCTTTCGCTGAGAATGGCGAGGGCTGCGTAACAGGGGTCGTACATACGCAGGCTGCTCTTCGACAGTTCGAAATCGATAAAACCCCATTTGTCGTGCGAGACGATGATATTCGATGGATTCGGGTCACCGTGGATGATCTGTTTGGGCAGATGATCATACAATTCCCCAAATGTATGCAAATACTTCTGACAGAATGATTCGGGAAGCGGAAGGACGCGTTTCATTGTCGGCAACGCCCAGTCTTTCACCGATTCGTACGGGTTCACATCGTTCACGGACGCCGTCACTTGACGTAAAGCGTGGTGCAGTTTTCCAATGGCCTCACCGAAGATCCGTGCTTTGGTGGCGTGATCCCCTTCGTAAAAATCCTGAGCCGACAATTGCGCACCAAAGATTCTCTGGGTCATATAGAAGAACAGTCCGCTGTCCTGTACATATGCGCGGCCATCTGTTGTCCTGATGATTGGGGACACGCATATGTCGGCACTGTGCAGTGCCTCGCAGAGCGCCACGGCATTTTTGACCTCATCGAGGTTTCCGGAACACTTCAGGACACAATCATCGCCGACGTAAAAGGCTCTGGCTTCTTCCTCTCCGCTGCCCTTGGGGTGAATGTCAGTGATTGGTTCATCCGCCAATCCCCAATGCCCAAGAACTCCCAAGGTCTCCTTGCGTGACTTCATGGACTGCTCCTTTCTACATACTGCGATGCGGTTGACCGTGCGAGTTGTCGCGGTTGCTACAGCAGTCCGCTCATGTACGGCGGCAGACTGACGCGATCTCCGGCATGTTCGAGTTGCTCGGGGAGCAGGGCGTATTCGGTGCCGACGCGTGTTTGTGTTCAATTAGAGATTGCGGTTTTAGTCATGTAAAAGTTTCGGGTTTGGTCATGGGAGCATGCCGACCACTGTTACAGGGCCTTGTTTGACTGGGAGCGTCTGACTTCTTCCAGTTGAAAGGTCCGGAAAGGCAATGATCAGCATGTCCGTCATTCACTCTATCCGTTGCATGCGAAAGGAAGGTGCGTCCGTCGCCGCGATTGCGCGCGAGCTGGGTATCAGCGAGCCGACGGTGCGCAAGTACCTCAGGGAGGTCGACCTGTCCGACAGGCCGCCGGTGAGGCGTGAGCGGCCGTCGAAGATCGACCGGTGGGTGCCGTTGATCGAGGGCTGGTTGGCCGAGGACCGGCGGACGTGGTCGAAGCAGCGTCATACGGCGACCCGTATCCACCGGCGTCTGGTTGATGAGTGCGGCGCTGATGTGTCATTGTCCACCGTGACGCGCAAGGTGCGCGAGCTCAAACGTGAGTTCGGCCTTGAACGCCAGCGCGGCTTTCTGGACCTGTCGTGGCATCCTGGCGAGGCGCAGGCCGATTTCGGCCAGAGCGACGTGTACTGGAAG
>NZ_MVOH01000023.1 GCF_002286935.1 Bifidobacterium criceti | reverse complement strand
ACGACTCCTGCGCCGCGCCAGGTTCCCCGTCATGAAAACCCTCGACGGCTACGACTATACCCACGTGCGACTACCCGACGGCTACACCAGGGACCAACTCACCAGCCTCGAGTTCCTCGACCACGCCCAGGACCTCGTCTTCTACGGACGCACCGGACGAGGCAAGACCCACCTGGCCACCGCCCTGGGCGTCAAAGCCATCGGACAGGGACGCGCCGTGCGCTTCTGCCAGACCGCCGAACTCGTCCTGCAACTGGGCAAGGCCAAACGCGCCGGCAGTCTCGATCAGATCCTCAAGGACCTGGCCCGCGCCGATCTGATCATCCTCGATGAATTCGGCTACGTGCCCTTCGACATCGACGGCGCCCGCCTGCTCTACCAGATCATCGCCGGCGCCTATGAACGACGCAGCATCATCTTCACCACCAACATCGAATTCGGCAAATGGGGCACCATCTTCGCGGATGACAAACTCGCCGCCGCGATCGTCGACCGCATCGTCCACCACGGACGCCTCATCGAATTCCACGGACCAAGCCGACGCATGAGCGAAGCCCTCATGTTCGACCACACCAACAACCAATCAACCACGACCAGCATGCCCCAATGACCAAAACCGAAAAAACTACATGACCAAAACCAAAACACCGACTTGACAAAATACACGCGATGGCGCCGTTGCCGCGCACGCGGTTCGACGCGGTCGAGTGGGAGTCCCGCAAGGCCGACAAGGAGGGCGTCGTCGCCGTCGACGGGCACAGGTATCTTGCAGGCCCGTCATGGCGTGGATGGCGGCTCGAGGTCGGGTTGCGCGCGTTCGACGTGGAGATCCGCACCGGTGACGGCAGGAAGGTCGCGGGCCTGCCCCGCGCGTACGGCGAGGCGTCCGGCACGGTCCGCGACCCGGCGGCGGTCCTGCCGGCGTTGGTGCGCAAAACCCGCGCGTGGGGCGAGAGCCCGATCCGCGGTGACGTGCCCGACGCGTTGCGCGAAGCGCTCGACGGGATGGACGCGGCCGCCAGACGCGGCGCGTTCCGGGTGTTGGCGCGCGCCAGCACGGAGAGCGGGTTCGACGCGGCGGTGCGCGCCGCGGACCACCTTGCGTCCACGGGCAGGCCGATCGACGCGGCGAGCGTGGACGTGATGGCCCGGCGCATCGCCCAGGGGGAGGCGCCCGTGGACACGCCCGTCCCGGACCTGAGCGTCTACGACAAGTTCAACAGACCCGGCCGCGAGGGGAACGGAGACATGGCATGAGCACGGGAAACGGCAAGGAACAGGACACCAGGCGCCGGCGCGCCTCGACCGGGCGCCGGATGGAGGCGATCATGGAACTCGCGCGCGGCCTGCCGCTGACCCGGCAGGTCCTCGCCGACAGCCTGGAGGAGGCGACCGCGGCGCAGATGGCGTTCATGGAAACATGGATGCGCGAGGAGATCGCGTCCCGCGGGCGCTCGAAACGCGCGCGCCTGCTGCGACAGGCCGGGTTCCCCCAATCCAAGGAACTCGACGGGTACGACTGGACACCGGTCCGCTTCCCGGTCGATTACGGGCGCGAGTCGCTCGAGTCGCTCGAATTCACCGGGCGGCACGAGGACGTGGTCCTGTTCGGGCCTCCCGGCACGGGCAAGACGCACCTGGCCATCGCCCTCGGCCGCAAAGCATGCAGGGAAGGCACGGAGACGCGCTTCTTCACCGCCGCCGGACTGGTCATGCGCCTGCTGCGCGCCAAAACGGACAACCGGCTCGACAAGGAACTCGCCATGATCGGCAAGGCGGGGCTCCTGATCATCGACGAGCTCGGCTACGTGCCCGTCGATGAGGAAGGCAGTCGCCTGCTGTTCCAGGTCGTCACCAATGCGTATGAACGTCAGAGCGTGATCTTCACCACGAACATCGAATTCAGCGGCTGGGGACGCGTGTTCGGCGACCCGAACATGGCCGCCGCCATCATCGACCGGACAGTGCACCACGGGCGCATGATCCGCTTCGACGGCGACTCGTACCGGCGCACCCACGCGCTCATGGAATAACCACACACGACAACAAAACAAACGGGCGGCAGGAACCCCGTGCTCAAATGGACCAATTCCTGCCGCTCACTTGGACCAAAGCAACACGCTCAAACGGACCACTTCAACTTGACAAAACACATTAATAATCGCGTTCCCAACCTACCCCTGCCTTACCTCCGGCCGCATCGCATCCCCTGGCACGTCCGCGCGCGTATCCTCGACGCCCAGTACCTCCGCCCAGTACTCCATCGGCTGATCATACGGCTTCGCGTCTCCCCCGCGCGACTGCAGCATGGCCTTCGCGGCGTGCACGTCTTCGCCGGTCAGACCGCTGAAATACGATTCGAGCCTGCCGCGGCGCTCCGGGTCGTAGAACAAATCGTTCACGACTTGTGTGAGTTTTTCGGCGCGCTCCACCGGCAGCGAATCCCAGTGCCGCATTTCGATGAAGTTCTTGAGGCGTACATCGTTGAAATGGGTGGACAGGACATGGTTGATCTCGTATGCGTTGAGTTCGCGGTCGGGGTACACGTCGGCCGCGTTCTCGCGGAAGGCGGCGAACTCGACGTCGTGGGCGGGGCGTCCGTCGTATTCCGGCGTATGCGTCAGGTCGGCGAACATGAGCGGCGTGCTGAGCACATCGACGGCGTAGTCCTCCCAACTGAACCGCTCATCGTAGAGTCCGGGGGTCACGTTCGTGCGTTGCACGTCGAGGTAGTCCCACATCCGCTGTCTGCACAGCGGCCACGGGTTGCGTTCGCCTTCGAAATACGGGGTGTTGCGGAAGAACCATGCGAGGATCGGTCCGATCGCGGTGCCGAGGCGCATCTTGTCGATCGCGTCGCGTTCGCTCGTGTAGTCGATGCTCACTTGTGTCGACGCGGATGCGCGCATCATGCACGGTCCGAACTGTCCGATGCGTCCGAGGTATTCGTTCATCGCCGCATACCGCAGTTTCGGGTTGAGTGGGATGTCCGCATACGATGTCTTCGGCTGGTATCCGTAGTTGACGAGGCGGAAGCCGAGTTCGTCGAGGATCGGCTGCGCTTCGGCGATGAACCTGCCGTGCAATGCGAGCAGTTCCCCGGGTGTGCGCAGGATGCCGATCGAGGTTTCGATCTGTCCGCCCGGCTCGAGTGATATCGCGAGTCCTTCGCGCGCGAGGCCGACGAGGTGGTCGTCCTGCCAGTATTCCTCGTCGGCGTCATAATAGGGCCGCAGACGCAGCAGCAGTTCCTCGACGCCGTTCGCCTCGCCGTAGGTGACGGCGGTGTCGTCGGCGTTGTGCACGGGCAGATGTTCGATTTCCACACCGAATCCCCCGGTGCCCGGTGCGGAGCATCCTTCCTCGAAGAAGCGGACAAGGCTGCGCACGTGCTTCGGGTTCGTTTGGGCGAGCAGATGCGCATATGAAACTCGTGGTGTCGTCATAAACGCCCATAGTAACGTGTGCACATGGGGACACGGCGCGCGTGTTCTAAAACTTTTCAATAATCTGTACAAATTCGTGCGTGAATCGTACCGATGACGTCCGCGAAGGCGGCGGCGAAGAAGGCGCGAGTCAGCGACGCGCGGCCTTTTTCGCGGCCGAACCGTCAAACGGACGTCCCAGTGGGGCGTCCGTAGGTTCGGTGAGCGGCTTGCCGCGAAGGCGGCGGCGAAGAAGACGCACGTCAGCGACGTGCGGCCTTTTTCGCCGCCGCGATCATCAGTTTGATGCGGTTGAGCTGGTTCGCTTCGCTCGCTCCGGGGTCATAGTCGATCGACACGATGTTCGCTTCCGGATACATCCTGCGGATCTTGCCGAACATGCCGCGTCCGGTCACATGGTTCGGCAGGCATGCGAACGGCTGCGCGCATATGACGTTCGGACAGCCGGATTCGATGAGTTCGACGATTTCACCGCTCAGGAGCCATCCTTCGCCCGCCTGTACGCCGATCGAGGTGACGGTCGCCGCCTTCTTGACGAGTTCGCCCATCGGCAGATCGTTGTCGAATGTGTCCGAGGCGCCGAGCGCGTCGCGCACGGGTTTCATATACGCGTTGATGACACCTTTGAACGCGGCCATGAGCGCCTTGTTGCGCCCGGTGCCGATGTTGTGTTCGTTCCATTCGTTGATGTACGGGCGCATCGTCATGAAGTCGATGATGCCCGGCACGACGGCTTCGCAGTCCTGTGATTCGATGACGTCGACGACGTGGTTGTTCGCGTCCGGATGGTATTTGACGAGGATCTCCCCGACGACGCCGACGCGTGTCTTGCGTGGCACGTCGCGCCGTGGGAGTGCGTCGAAGCTGCGCACGATGCCTTTCGCGAGCGCCGCGTATGTCCAATGTTCGCGTCCGAAGACGTTGCGCGCCATCGTCGAGCGTCCGTGGTTGAGGAGGGTTTCGCGGATGATCGCGTTCCACCGTTCGTAGAGTCGGTTGGCGCTTCCTGGGCGTTGTTCGTATGGGCGTACGCGGTAGAGGCATTTCATCAGCAGGTCGCCGAGGATGAGTGATTTCGCGACGCGGTGCAGCAGGGGCACGGTTGGTGTGAATCCGGGGTTGTCGACGAATCCTTGTGTGGAGATCGCGAGGACGGGGATCTGTGGGTAGCCTGCGTCGATGAGTGCTTTGCGGATGAGGGCGTAGTAGTTGGTTGCCCTGCACATGCCGCCGGTCTGGGTGATGGCGAGCGCTGTCGTGTCCGGGTCGTATCTGCCGGATTTGATGGCTTCGACGAGCTGTCCGACGGTCATGATCGCCGGGTAGCACGCGTCGTTGTTGACGTATTTGAGTCCGGTTTCGACGTCGGTTTTGTCGGCGTGGTCGAGGACGTCGAAGTGGTAGCCGCTTGCACGGACGGCGGCTTCGACGAGTCGGAAGTGGATTGGGCTCATTTGTGGCGCGACGATCGTGTGGGTTTTGCGCATCGCTTTCGTGAAGGGCACGTGTTGCGCGTAGTGGCTCATCGTCGCTGTGCGCGCGCGTTTCGTGTGCGGTGCGCGCAACGCGTTGTCTGTGGTGGTGTTCGGTGTGGCGTTTGTCGTGCCGCGCGCCGCCATGATCGCGTCGAGCATTGCCTGCCTGCCTGGTGTCGGCGCGAGGGCGCCGGTTTTGCGGAACGTGCCCGTCGCCGTGGGCGCAGCGTCCGCCGTTTCCGTATTCGAGGCGTCCGCCGTTTCCTTGTTCCGTTCGCGTTCCTCGATTGCCGCTTTGAGCGAGCGCAACCGTATTTTCGCGGCGCCGAGGTTGGAGACTTCGTCGATTTTGAGCATCGTGTACACGTCCGCTTTGTCGGCGAGGATTTCGGCGACCTGATCCGTTGTGATCGCGTCGAGTCCGCATCCGAACGAGTTGAGTTGGACGAGTTCGAGTCCGGGATGGTGGGCGACGACGTCGGCCGCCTGGTAGAGGCGCGCATGGTATGCCCATTGGTTCATGACGCGCAATGGCAGTTTTGTGGCTGCGTGCGCGTGGCGGAACCCGTCGGCGTCGTGCGCGCGCGGATTGTCCTCCCCTTCCGCGAGGTAGGCGCTCACGTCGGGCGTGTTGTCGGCGTCGAGCCAGCTGATGGAATCCTCGGAGAGCACGGCCATGCCGAGCGAGCATATCGTTTCGGGGATGCCGTGGTTGATTTCGGGGTCGACGTGGTAGGGGCGGCCTGCGAGCACGATGCCGCGGCATCCGTGTTCCTTCATATAGGCGAGCGCGCGCAGCCCTTCCTGCCGCACGTCGTGTTTGAAGACGCTGTCTTCGGCGTAGGCGGCGGCGACTGCGGTTTCGGCTTCGTCGCGTGTGACGCCGGCCCATGCGAATTCCTCGACGATGCGGTCGACCATGAGGTCGTGGTTCGCGAGGTTGAAGTATGGTTTCATGAATCGTACGCCGTCGGCGCGCAGCGCTTCCATGTTCGCGTCGATGACGACCGGGTAGTTCGCGACGACGGGGCAGTTGTAATGGTTGTCGGCGTCGGGCACGAGGTCGTCCTCGAAGCTGACGCACGGGTAGAAGATCGTGCGGATGCCTTTGTTGAGGAGCCAGGTGATGTGGCCGTGGACGAGCTTCGCCGGATAGCAGATATTCTCGGACGCGATCGATTCGATGCCGGTTTCGAACAGTTCATGGTTCGACCGTCCCGAGATGACGACTTTGAATCCGAGGTTCGTCAGCAGTGTAAACCAGAACGGGTAGTTCTCGTACATGTTGAGGACACGTGGGATGCCGATTTCGCCGCGCGTCGCCTTGTTGTCGGTGAGTCTGCGGTATGCGAACGCTCGTTTGTATTTGTAGTCGTAGAGGTTCGGACGGTCGGAACGTTTGCGTTTCGCGTCGCCGCCGCGTTCGCAACGGTTGCCGGTCACGTACCGCGAACCGTCGTGGAATGTCGTGATCGTGAGCTTGCAATGATTCTGGCACAGTTTGCACACGTCACGTTCGGTCGTCATCGTGAGCGCGTCGAGCGCGTCACCGGTGAGGATCGACGATATCGTATGTTCGGCGCCGCACACGTTCGCCGTGAGCGTCTCGCCGCTGCGCGCGTCGCCGTCGGTGTCGTCGGCGACGTCGTCGTAGTGCATGCGTGCGGTGAGCGCGGCGCCGTACGCGCCCATGAGTCCCGCGATGTTCGGACGTGTCACGTCGCGTTCGGTGAGCAGTTCGAACGCGCGCAGCACGGCGTCGTTGAGGAACGTGCCGCCCTGGACGACGACGGTGTCGCCTAGTTCGCCGGAGTCGCGCAGTTTGATGACCTTGTAGAGCGCGTTGCGCACGACGGAATAACACAGGCCTGCGGCGATGTCCTCGACGCTCGCGCCTTCCTTCTGCGCCTGTTTGACGGACGAGTTCATGAACACGGTGCACCGCGAACCAAGGTCGACGGGATGCGTCGAGTTGAGCGCGGCCTGCGTGAACTCCTCGATTGAAAGCCCCATCGACTGTGCGAAGGTCTGCAGGAACGAACCGCACCCGGACGAGCAGGCTTCGTTGACGGCGATCGAATCGATGACGCCGTCGTTGACGGCGAGGTATTTCATGTCCTGGCCGCCGATGTCGATCACGGCGGTCACACCGGGGCTCGTCACCTCGGCGCCGCGGTAGTGCGCCATCGTCTCGACGACGCCCTCATCGAGGTGCAGTCCCGTCGCGATGAGGCCTTCGCCGTAACCGGTCGCGCAACTGCGCGCGATCCACGCGTCCGCGGGGAGCTCACGTTGGATGCGTTTGACGATGTCGATTGCGGCCGTCAACGGCGAACCGTCGTTCGTCGCATACGACGACCAGACGATGTCACGGTCGTCGTTGACGAGCGTCGCCTTGATCGTCGTCGATCCGGCGTCGATGCCAAGGAAATGCGGACCGGTCGCGCCTTCGAGCGTGCCGACGTGCACATGCTCGCGATGGTGACGTGCGCCGAAGCGCTCACGGTCCTCATCGGTCGCGAACAGTGGCGGCATCGTATGCGCGGTGCCCGTGAGACGTTTCGCGTCGTCGAGCGCGGCGATGACCTGCGCGCATGTGCGCTCGGCGATGATGCCGCTCCCCTCCCACTGGCCGGGTTCGCCGGCGATGAGCGCGGCGCCGTACGCGACGTACAGGTGGGCGTCCTCGGGTGTCACGAACTCGTCGACCTTGCCGTCGAGCGCACGGCGGAACGCCTCGCGCAGCTCGGACATGAAGAACAACGGACCACCGAGGAACACGACGGTGCCATGGATCGGACGTCCGGACGCGAGTCCTGCGATCGTTTGCGTCGCGACGGCCGTGAAGATCGACGCGGCGAGGTCGGGTTTCGCGGCGCCGTCATTGATGAGCGGCTGCAGATCCGTCTTCGCGAAGACGCCGCAGCGCGACGCGATCGGATACAGGTGTTCGTACGCGCGCGCCATCTCGTTGAGACCGGCGGCGTCGGTGTCCAAAAGTGTCGACATCTGGTCGATGAACGCGCCCGTGCCACCCGCGCACGACCCGTTCATCCGCTGTTCGGGCGTCGGTTTGAGATACGTGATCTTCGCGTCCTCGCCGCCGAGTTCGATGATGACGTCTGCTTGCGGGACCTGCTCGTCGATCGCGCGCGTCTCGGCGATGACCTCCTGCACGAACGGCACATGGATCGCGTCGGCGAGCGCAAGACCTCCCGAACCGGTGATCGCAAGGCGCACGGGCTCGTCGGCGCGTCCCCGCACGCGCAACATATGCGCGATGTCTTCGAGCAGGCCCTGCATCGTCGCGCGCACGTTCGCATGGTGGCGGCGGTAATCGCAGAACAACGCATCGTCGAGCGTATCGGAACCGTCGAGCACGACGGCCTTGACGGTCGTCGAGCCGATGTCGAGGCCGATGCGGATATGCGCGGGGTCGATGGAAGGCGATGCGAGCTTCCCTGTGTCGTCGGTCGACTGGTCGGTCGGCACCGTATGCACCATCATTACCTCGTATTCCGTCTCGATTGCGTACGTATGCGAACGGCCGCGCATCCTACCTTGGACGTTTCGGCCGTCCGACATAATCCTCGCTATTCTAGTGGTGAGCCGGTACGTCGTCCACCCTTCCGCATGTGAAACACCGCACTCCGGTACGCTGACGCGACCGCCGGCGTACCGCACGTAGGAGCGTACCGTCACGCAGCGAAAAAATGCACGATAACGTTCACCGGGAAGGAACGCTGCTACAATCGCCGGTATCGTAAGCCGTGCACACAGCAGATCAGCAAACGGGGGTGCCCATGTCCGAACGTGCATTTGAGACCAACGATCCCGACAATCCGCAGACGGCGCCGACGTCCGTGTTCCCGCAGACGCCGGCACAGCCGTCATCCCCGACGTCGCCGACGATGCGCATCGACATCGACGAACATATCGAGGAGGAACCGGCGACCGTACCACTCCCCCCACGTCCCGCGGAGCCGGCACCCGCGAGCTATCCGCCCGAGGAACCGCCGATCGACGATGGCAACGGCGGCGGCGACGCCGGAGACAACAACAAACCGCGCAAAAAGTGGCCGATTGTCACCGCAATCATCGTCGCGATCGCACTCGTCGCGGGCATATGCGGCGCGATCGTCTACAGCAACAAACATGCCGAGGCGCTCGTCCGCTGCCGTGCCGCGGTCGCCGATTTCAGCGACGCGCGCAAGAGACTCGTCAACACGACGAAGAACCTGTCCGCGGTGCAGCAGTGGGCGCTCGACACACTCGGCGTCGACGGCATGATCGACGCGGTCGCGAAAGCGGCGGGCGCCGCAGAAGGGACCGTGTCGACGGAAGGGTGCGCGACGAACGCGACGATTACCCAACTCAACCTTGTCGCCGACACGGTCACGAGCGCGACGACATCGCTCAATGAATCAGTCAATGATATTACCAAACAGCAGAAGGAACAGGACAATCTGCTCAACGGCAGCGATTGGAAGAAGAAAGCGCTCGAATTCATCAACGGTTCGCCGAATGCGGACAGTTCCGCGGATACGAAGGACGACAGTGCGTCCGACGGTGCGAACAATGACGTGGACAATGCAAAACGCGGATTCAAGGATTCGCTCGAACACGCGAAAGGTCTGCTGAGCTCGCTCAAACAACAGTACGGCGATTCCGCGGCCGGGAAGAAAATCAGCGAAGGGTTGCAGTCCGCGATAGATGCAGCCGAAAAACTCGACCTGTCACCGATCACGAATTCGAGGATCTATAAGGCCGGCAAAGCGACGCTCGACGAGGCGATCTCCGTCGTCAACAACTGGATCGATGCGCAAGCCGCAAAAGCGAAGTAGCACCCCTGTGCAGCGTGTACCGCAGCGCGTGAAATACCGCAGTGCGGTACGGTGACGGACGTCTCAGCGTACCGGCGTGCGGAAAATACAGCAATCGGTGACACAACATCGCAGTCGCATCGCAATATACATATGTCATATTGGAACAACGCCATCCACCATCCTTCAGCCATATGTATGTAAGTTAATTTGTTGATATTCCAGCATTTTCGATATGGACATACCATAGTTGACAGCACACAACGACTCACTTAGACTTGTTTGATGTTATATACATATGGCCTTCAGGTCACTCACCAATAGGGGGAGCATGATGCGTGAAACGCCCATTCCCGGTTATTCGATGACCGCACAGGACTACGCCCGCCGCGCGTTCCAGAGCCACGGCTACCAGATCCGCGACGTCAACGGCAGCGGCGTCAATTTCATCGCGAGCCGTCCGGGGGAAAGCCTTGGCGTCATCGTCAGCATGCGTGACCGCCGCGCCAACAACAATCCGGAGGTCACCTACAAGCAGCAGAAGATCAACGCCGCGCTGTCCGAATCCACGAGCCATGGCGCCAAGGCGGCCGTGTTCATCGTCCTCGTCGACAACGGCATCGGCGTGCACGCCGTATGGACCACGCTCGAATCCCTTATCCACAGCCGTGGCGCGAGCGCATATTACAACCCGATGACGAACACATACAGCCGCTCGACGCTGTCGTTCAAGATCGACGAAGGCTCGCGCAGCACATGGGTTCCGTGGAACTGACCCAAGTCGGCAGTCGGCATTCTGCATGCCAGCTCTTGGACCTGCCTTCTTGGATTGGCGCAAACGATCTGACTCACTGATCGGATCCCACGACGATGCAGCGACTGGCGCGGAGAGATTGCCAATGATGGAATCTCCCGCGCCAGTCTCATATCCGGCGCCGACAAGCAATCACGACGATATCCGCAAAGGTCACCTCGCGCTACACAGTGCACCACATACGCCATATATGCGTCATCTGCATATTCGATGATATTGGACATTATTTCGCGCTTTCTTTGACGGAAGTGCGAAATATGGCATACTGTATATGGCATTCACTGTGTGGCGACTAACGAGTGGATGGCAGCGAGAAGAGGAAGTCGGAAAGAGGACAAGGGAGAAGAGTCCAATGATTTGCACAAGTTGCAACGCGACCGTACCGGATACCGCCCGTTTCTGCACGCACTGCGGCATCCAATTGATATCGTCCGCAACCGCGAGCGCTTCCATGCCGACGATACCGCCTACGCCGGCCGCACCATCCGTTTCGAATGGTCTGCCGATTCCAGACCTGCCGCCTGCTCCAGGCATGCCGAATCCGTCAATGCCGGCAGCCGCAACTGTACCGACTGCGGCAACGAACGCAGGCTCACCGTATTATCCGCCCGCACCGGCGGCACCGTCGACCCGTACCTCGAACAGTCCCCTCGGTGATGTCGAAGAGAACCTCGCCGTGATGCCTGGGTTCGTCGCGAGCAATGCGATCTGTGTGCTGCTCGCTCTGCTCATCGTCGTCGCACTCGTCGCGGGACTGCGCTGGTGGGGCCTCATCCCCGTCGCCATATTCCTCTTCGCGTTGTATGCAGGCGCAGCATATGTCGGCGACAAGCCTTGCAGATTCGAGACCTCACTACGCGAAGCCTTCGCAAACGACGGCACCGCCCAGACCCAGCCCCAGTCCCAAACCCAAGCCTCCGCCATCCCCGCGAACAGCATCGCGAACACCGGTGCCATGATGCCATCCACGATACCGCCGACACCCGGCGCCACACCAGCAACGATGATGGCAACCATGCAGTCGATCCCGTCACCAGACACTGCCGCAATGACCGCCGCCACTATGCCCGCCACACCGATGGCCCAACAGCAGCCGGTGCAGCAGATCCCGGCAACCGGCGCACCGCAGACGATCATCATCCAGACGGCCCCCGAGAAGAAGAGCAACGGCGTCGGCACCGCCGGCTTCGTGCTTTCGTTGATGAGCATCCTGTTCTCGTGGACACTCATCGGCGGCGCCGTCATCTGGATCCTCGGTCTGGTCCTCAGCTTCATCGGCATGTTCCGCAAGCCGCGCGGTCTGGCGATCACCGGATTCATCCTGTGCCTGCCGAGCCTCATCCTCATCATCGTGCTGTTCACGACGCTCGGACACACATTCGGCCTATTCTCCTGACCAACAGAGGTTCCCGTCATGAGCACTCCACAATCCCCCTCCCCACAATTCTGCAGCAATTGCGGAAAACCGGTCCGCCCGAACACCAAGTTCTGCACAAGTTGCGGGCAGCCGCTCACGGCGAAACCTCCAGCACAGGCGACGTCCACTCCCGCAGCACCCGCGATTCCCGCAGCACCCGCGATTCCCGCAGTTCCCGCAGTTCCCGCAGTTCCCAACGCTCCCGCGGCCGCCGCCTCCCCTGTATCCCCCGACAGCGCATCGACCGCGAGAAAACATTACAGCGCGCGTACATGGGTATTGTGTGGCACGGTCGCGCTCGTCCTGATCGCCGCAATCGCCGTACTCGTCGGGCACACATGGCTGCAGCATGAGCACGACACGGCATATCAAGCATGCGAACAATACAATACGCAACGCCACGAGAAGATCGATGCGCTCAGCAAGAAGCTCGACGTATACGAGAAGACTGATTTCCTGCGCTACCGAAACTCGGACAGCACATACGGCAGCATGGCGGTGGGGAACCTCAACTCCAACATCGGACAGATGAGGAACAACTTCGAAATCTTCTGTTCCGTAACCGACACGACCGATCAGCTGCGCTCGCAGCTTTCACAGGAACACAGCAACGAAGCCAACCTTGACAAAGGCATCGCCGAGATCGAATCCCTCATCCCCTATATCGATACGATGAAGGAAATGCAGGCGACGGCCGGTAATTACAATATGCCGAGCTGCACCTTCATCGCGGGGAATTATAAGTATCGTCGTCATCTGGACAAAGAGGACTTTGCCAACATAGTCATCGACGAAAGTTGCGGACTACGTTTCGTCCAATACACCAATACCGCCCTCGACGACCTTGAGGCGGCGTTCAGCGGCGACATCGACAGCATGATTGGCGATAGTCGGCCGTCTCAAAGAGTCAATCTCGATTCCATCGAGATGATATCGCATGATTTTGGCTCCGCGGAATGGAAAGCCTCCGATGGTGACATCACCGCCTGTGTTGTCGCGGCAGCGCCCGGAGTACCCATCGACACGGAGTACTATCCATACCGATCCATGGGGCTCGGTTTTGACGGACTCGAAGATCTCGAATACATGCGCATCTCGATGACGACCGAATGCGACAGTCCTTCGAGTGCATCGATATATTACAAATCAAAGGACGACACCGACGCATTCCTCAAGGAACGCATAAACGATTCGTCGAAGTCGCTCGACACGGTCTACGACAAGGCACACAAGATCTGCGAAGCGAACGCCGGCACCTATACGGCGAAGGATGGTACGACGATCACGTTGCGCAAGGATTGCACAACCCTGCGCACGATGGACGATGGCAATACGCCGCAGATGGTCCCCTTCGACGCCACTTCGTTCATATCACCCATGGATGGCACCTATATGTGGGGCACGACCGGAGAGGGCCTACCAATCATCAAGATAGTGACGAAGGACTCGAAGGAAGGCTTCAGGGATGTGCAAGAGCGCACCGATGTCCCCAGAATATCAACATTCATCATGCAGATGCCGACCTCGCAGCGCGAATACGACGAAGGCCTCCTCGTCAAACAGTGACGGTCCGCCATTGGCGATACGCGGCATCGATAACAATCCCGTATCCAGACCACCATCCTGAACGTACGGATGGCATCCGACACAACCCACCCCCATTACACCGATAGAAGGAACAGCACATGTTTTGTACACAATGCGGAGCGAAGAACACTGACGATGCCCGCTTCTGCACGTCGTGCGGCGCTACGCTCAGCCAATCCGACGCAGCACCCCAGACACCCGCTGCGGTCCCAGCACCGGTGACGGCGCCAGCACCATCACCGAGCACCATCGGCGCGATGAATGCGCCCGTCAGCACCGCACCCATCGCGAAAACCCCACACAGTGGGCAGCAGCCATTATGGGCAATCATCGTAGCGGTGGTATGCGTCATCGAGACCATTCTGCTCGCGTGGATCCTCATCGCCAAACCAGCACAGACAGGGAACAAGAAGAATCTGGAAGGCGTCGTCAACCTGTTCTCCCTTGCCGCTGAAGGCATAAGCGCCGCCAATGGTTACAGCTTCCGCGCTTCGGCGAAGGCTGAAGGCAATACAGTGGTCATCACGGTGAAGTTCCCCTCAGTCGTCTTTGACCGTTCGAATTCATCATCCAAGGAATGGACGTTGTGCCAAGCTTTAGATAGCAGCGATTGCTACACATACACGGAAAACGATTTGAACGACTACAACAACATGATCGCCAAAGAATACATTGGAAAGATACAAAACGATTTCCGACAGATGACCGGTATCTCCAATCTCGGGTTCACGGTGAAACTGACCGACAGGGACGGAGCATTGATCGCATCGATTCCGATCGATAAGTATCTTGAGAGCGGCGTCATGCAATGACGACCGATTGATCATTCCGTCACCACGATGACCAGCCATTGAACGATGGCTGGTCATCGTCGTTCTGCGTGGACGAGGTACGGGACGCATCAGACGCGGAACGGTCGTCTTCCCAGTCTGACCATCCGCCAAAGCTTGGTGTTTCCGCAGGTTCCGCACTCTTTGCAGGCTTCCGGCCCTTCGCCGCCGACGTCGGTTTCCGCGCCCCTGACGATCCCCGCGCCCCAGTGCTGGAACTCGAATGGGACCGGGAACGTGCGGGCTTCCCCGCAGCGGGCGTGTTTCCGTCACCGCCACTGGACGTCCAATGATCCTGCACAAGATTGCGGCTGCGCGTGGAGCCGTTCCCTGGCATCGCCGACCGTTGCCCATACAGCGACGAAATATCGTATGCGCTCACCCATCGCGTACTTCCATCCGTGAAGAGGATGTATAGGTACGCACCGTCAGCGGACAGGCATATGTTGTCCACGTCCGCATATCTGCCATCGGCACCCATGGGACGTGCCAGATACTGGTCCGCCGATTCCGACGTCGCGACATCCACGATTGTGCACAGCAGCGAATCATCGACGACGACCGCAAGCGTCGCACCGTCGCCCATACGGGTATCGATGAATATCGGACTCCGTCCGGACGAAAGCGGCATGAGCGGAACCTCCACAACGGCCATGCCGTCTTGGTTCAACGCAACGACCTCGTCGCCGACCGCCATCATCCACCCGCCTGCATACGCCGTCAACGCAACGCTGTATCCACGGAACGCGAATACACCTTCCTTGTTCGCATCATGTCTCGTACCGATGACGGTTTTATGGGTCGCGGTCATGTCATACACATATCCGTGCACGACGTGTTCACGCGGATCGAATGTGCACAACAGCAGATCCATATCATCGAGCGAAAAACATGCCGCGACGAGATCGGTGCCGATTTCCCTCGACGATGCCGGCGCTGCGACGGGGAACATATAATCCTGTTCGTTTTGCGGACCATAGAACTTATGGGGCTCTTCTCAAGTTAGTGTGTAAGGGCCGTGCTTCATCATTGCTTGTGTGATAGAAAAATTGAATGAGGAAACACGGCCTGAACCCGAGTTTATCGTGTTCGACCCCCAACGTTTCCTTGGTTTGGATGAGATGGGTCTTCGTGTGCTCTCGTGGCGGCGTCTTGGCAGGCCGGACGGCCCGGGATTAAGGCAGATCAGGTGCGAGCCGGACTCGCACGACGCACGCTGGTGCCCCTCGTGCGGCGCGTATGCCAGGGTGCGTTCGTCGTGGCTGCGCACGCTGGCGCATGTGCCCTACGGCGACGACGCGGTGCATCTGCTGGTGCGCGTGCGCCGCTACGAGTGCGTGCCGTGCTCACGCTCGTGGAGCGATGATCTTGAGGCGGTGGGCGCCGGCAGGGGCGTGTTGAGCGTGCCGGCGGTGATGTGGGCGCTGCGGCGCGTGTGCCTGGACTCGATGACTGTCTCGGCGTGCGCCAGGCTGCTTCATGTGGCATGGGCGGTGGTCGACCGGGCGGTGCGCGAGCAGGGCATGCTGCTGCTCGAGCAGGCCGACCGGTTCTCCTCGGTGCGCGCGATCGGCGTGGACGAGCACGTGTGGCGCCACGGCGCGTTCGGAGACCGGTACGTGACCGTGATCGTCGACCTGACCCCGCGTTGCGACGGCAGGCCGGCAAGACTGCTGGACATGGTGCCGGGCCGTTCCGCCCAGGTGCTTC
>NZ_MVOH01000022.1 GCF_002286935.1 Bifidobacterium criceti | reverse complement strand
ATATGCATTCAGGTCGTTTCACAAGACCTCTATAGCATGACTTGATATTGGTCAAAAAACATGACAATGTATTAAAATATTTATCCTATGATAAAGAAAACACTGTATGTAAAATATGATATCTTATAATTAAGCAATAACAGATTGTACAGTTCCACCGTATAGGAAGGATGATCATGAACAAACCATTCATCACCGAAGAGGAGTTCCTCGAACTCGGACGCACCGAAATCGATACGCCGAAAGCGCTCGCGGAAGCCCTGCACACCTTACGCCCCCAAATGACACTCACCGAAGAGGGTGCGGGGAAACTGTATCGCAATATCCAGCTGTCGCTTTTTGCCACACGCCTTGCAGGACTCACCGAGCAGACCAGGAGCGGTGAGCGAGAGAGGTGCAAGGAAATCGCCGGATGGCTTGACAACGGTTTCCCGACATTCCGTTATGGCCATGCAGGCAACTTCCTCGTCCCGGACCCCAAAGATGATTTCGCTTGGGACCTCCAGTGGGACAATATCGAAGATCCTTCGGAAGCCGACAAAGCCCACCTCCACCACGAGTACGAGACGTTGTGCAACGAAGGCGCTTTGAGCAGCCCAATCATGCTGATCCAGATCAACTGGTCGGGCAACGGTTCGAATGAAAATGAACCGTTCTGGGGCAACATCCTCAGCCATCGGGGAATCAAACACATGGCAGGACGACTCCCACAAATCTGGCACACGATCGTCGAGAACGGATACGAGGATACATTCCGCGGAGCGTACATGACCGATTTCTACAAGCCGTTCCCCACACCAAAATCGGACCTCTTCGAAAAGACATTCAGGAAGGCGACGCTGGACTCGTATCTTGACGACAACTCCGCCATCAGGGCGAAGTGGAACAATGAGCTTGACAACTCGGACTATGCGTCCGTGCGTCGCTTTGACACACTCGTCGCCGGCACCGACTTCACCGGAGACGCCGCCCCACAATTGGACATCATGACATTGCTGCAGATGGCGATGTTCATCCAATTGTGCGAAGAGGCCAAGCTGCTCCACATCGAACACCCGATCATGGTTCCGTGGGGCCAGATTCCGAAGCACGGATTGGAGGCGAGCGTGCCAGCGGCGGAAGCCAGCGAAGCGTTCCCGCTCCCTGATGAGCTTCCGTTCCTTGACGGCAAGTCCGCAAAGACAGCCTTCACCGAAACCTACATGCAGCACAATTCCCTCGGCAATGGGCATATGGGCAATTGGCTCAAGACAACTGCCTGCAACACCTTCACCGCCATCCAAACCATGGAGAAGGCTTGGGAAGCGAAATACGGCAACGCCGAGTGCTAACGCATCCTCTGGGCGCGGAAGAACAAGCACGGAGGCAAGCCTATGACGGCATAAGGAGGCAGTGACGCAAGCCGGATGTCCGGATTCGCATCCCGAATCGAAGGATTCACAATCATGGCGCCGGACACCCAGCCTCACGAAGGCACCGATCCGCCCCCTTCCGCAGTTTTCGAATCGCATCAGTATGTTGGTTGGGTCCTTGTACAACCGCACAGTTGTACAAGGACCCAACCAAATCCCACGCCCTTACACCTACACCAACTCCGCATGCACGTGAGGTCATACGTGAGGTCGTACGCGCGTCAGGTCGTCCAATCAAACGTGCCACATCCCACAGATGGGTCGGCATCCCCCGAATGCTCACGTCTGCATCGGCTGCGCGCATCTATCATGCAATCTCCATTGAGGGAGAGCATTTTCTCCATAATCGACAGGTATCACAGCACACTATCCCACTGTTTTCAGTACCGATACTCGCCACAACCGCAAATGCTGCTCTCCTTCAACGGAGATGCATATCAGGCACCATCCATACCATGTGCGCGGCACAAGTCTTACACCGCTCCTTCCGTCGCGCATCCGCGTACGCTGCGACAACGCACGACGCGCGCACCATCCCACCGTCGCGCGTCCGCACACACCGTCCTACCGCACGACGCAAACGCCGCACCGCCGTCACGCCACCACACCACCCACCACAACACTGCAACATACTGCACACCGCAAAATGCAGCGGCAACATGGGAACCAAACTGGCTCTGCACAGCGACAAACAGCACCGAACCGCAACGCAGCAGACGCCAACGGCGCAACACAAGTGCTGCAGCCGCAACGAAGACGATAAGGAAGGAATGACGACGTGGCACAGACAATCAAGATGCGCGAGGATATGACGCTGTCCGAGGTGCAACGGATGTTCGAGACGGCGGCCACATTGGAGGGATTCCACACGAGGTTTCACGTGTGCGCGTTCCCCGACGTCTACATTCGCAGCGCCGAACATCCACGTGTGCACTACGTCGGCATCGAGCGCGATCACATCGAGCTGACCGAGATCGAAGACGAATGGGACACAGTGGAAGCGAACGATATCGCATATGCCGAACTGTCCTTCAGTTATGCGCTTGACGCCGCGGATGGCACGCGCATCGAACCTGGACGCGCAACGCTTGTGCGGCATGGGTTGCGCACGTCGGACGTCGTCAATGCGTTCGGCATCGTCACCGACCCCGACGACCGCGACGTCGTCCCCAACGTGTTCGGCATCGTCTTCGTCGACCACAATCTCCTGATTCCATTCACGGCGACGAGCAGCATCGTGCTCATGGATTTCGACGGCGGCGGCGTGGATAACATCGCCGTCGTCGACGAGTGCTGCCTCGACCAATCCGCAGAGCTATCCGCAGCCGTTGTCTCACGTGAAACATTCATCGCGCATCCGCAAGGTCAACAGATCGTCGACAGCAGCATGAACGACGCGGAATTAGAGGCTCTTGCGCGCGCCGAGGAGCGGGAGGGAATCGAACCGGAACTCCCCCATGTCTGGATATACGGCGACATCTGCGGCCCCGTTCAGCCCGAGCAGATCATGGAGCCGTCAACACAATCAACCACACCTTCCGAGAGCGCGCAGGAGACGACTCCCCCTGAATACCGCACCGATCCGTTCGGTCCTTCAGCCATCTATTTGTTCGATGATATCCGCCCCAAACGGGGGAACACCACCCTCAAGCAGAACTGTTCGTATTTCTCACGCATGCTGAGGGGTGTGAAACCATCCGCGAACGAACTGTCGGAACGTCCCCACGGCTCGATTGTTCCTGAATATTTCCGTTGCACCACCGGTGCACTGCAGCCGTACGCGGACACCAGGAGAGATGGTGGTAGGTTCATCGTCGATTTCGCCGATGCCTACGCTGACGTTGCGGTCGGATACGATCTGCTCGGCCACTACGATTGGGGCGAACCAGAAGATCGCTTCCGGCGGTCCCCAATCAACAGGGAACCGTCAGATTTGGACGGCGTACGCGTGTTCGGTCTCGTCCCACTTGCCGCGCTCATCCAACAACTGCCGTACGATCATTCGATCCGCGAACGCGCAGCCAAGAACATGGTGCACTTCGCATACGACTTCTGTAGATTCAATATTCCCCAGCGTTATATCATCGCAAGAAACTATTGGATCGCCAATCAAATCGATTATTGGTCCGATCTTCCTTCCATTGCGAAACCTTACCAGCGTAGGCTGCGGGACGACGTCATCGAAGCATACATCGAACTTGACACGTTGCTTGAGCAAGGATGGAAGCGGCACCTCGAGAATCCAAGATGTGCGGTGCTCAGTCCAGTTCATTCCTACCTCGCGATCGCCCTGGAAGCGGTCACGCACACAGATCCGATTCGTCTCGACGCGAATGCGGTCCGGGTGCTCGCTGCATGCAATCTGCTTGTGCTGCTCAAAGCGATGGATGTGCAATGGACACTGACCCAGCCCTGCAACACGGTCATGCCCGAGTCGTTGAGAAGTCTGCGGTACAACGCGAAATGGTGCATCGACACATTGCGGGACCCACGGCGCAACGGAACGATCGAGTTCACCGCCGACGAATACTTTGGTCGGTATTTCGGCAGTCTGCTGCCGTTCCTCTTCGCGAAGGATTGGAAACCGAACAACAATGCATTTTCCCATGTCGATGATTACGACTGGAACACACCTCCCCGCGTGATCCGCTCACTGTGCGAACTCGTCTCCGCGGCGAATTCCGAAGACGGCCGGCCGAATCCGCACGATTTCTTCTGCGCGGCGGGAAGCGAACCGCAGTTCATCGTCCGCAATCTCAAGAAGCGGTACGGACTCGACGACGTCGACCAGATGACCGGACTCATGGGACGCCCACTCATCCCAGGAATCGGCAAACGCATGAGCTGGATTCCCGAACGGCTGATGTGAGGACCTTCTGCGACGCGCGGCCGCGCAGATCGCGGCACCGCGCGACGCAACCGCGCCCTTAGCGACGCGCGTTCACACAAAACCGGCATCGCACGACACTAACATCACACCAACGTCGCGCGGTATCACAGATCGCGGCACCGCGCGACACCAACGCGCCCTTAGCGACGTGCGCCCGTGCACTTTGCGGCACCACACGACGCAACCGCCACCTCAGAGACGCACGCCCGTGCACTTTGCGGCACCACACGACGCAACCGCCACCTCAGAGACGCACGCCCGCGCACTTTACGGCACCGCGCGACACCTGAATCCATCAGGTCCCTTCTTCTATGCTGATACCATCGCACGACGCACACGAGGAGCCGCACCATGCACCGCACACCAATTCCGACAATACCCGACGCGCCACCGAGCATACGCAGCCTCGCGCGCGGGTACGCGATCGCCGACACAAGTAGTTCGCCCGAAGCGCGCGTCTACGCACTCAGTACAGAGATTGCGGACACCAACACCACCAACGACGTCCTGTTCGTGAAGACCGCAACCGCAGGCGCGCTCGCACACGAAGCACACATGGACGCCGCGTTCCACGAACTTGGTCTCGGCCCTGAAGTTGTCGACTATCTGTCCGCAGACGACGTGAGCGCTGACTGGCTCGTCACACGTGCGGTCATCGGTGACGACTGCACAAACGCACGCTATCTCGCGGAACCGGAACGGTTGTGCGACCTCCTCGCCGAACGTCTGCGCGCGCTGCATGAATTGTTCCACGTGCAACACGAACGTATCATCGAACTCAATATCCCCGACGTGCGCATGCGGTACCTCGAGAACGTCGAGCGCGGATGGAGATCCGGACGTTTCGACGCGCAGTTTTTCCCGGACATCACCGCCGACGACGCACATCGTATCGCCGCCGAAGCCGCGAGTTCGCTGCATACGAACGCACTCCTCCACGGTGACTACTGCCTACCGAACATCATCCTCGACGACTGGCGTTTCTCGGGTTTCATCGACCTCGACCACGCGGGTCTCTCCGACCGTCACATCGACGTGTTCTGGGGTGCGTGGACTTTCTGGTTCAACCTACACACCGACGCCTACTGCAACCGTTTCCTCGACGCCTACGGCCGCGACGTCATCGACGACGACAAACTGACCGCGATCGCCGCAATGGAGTGCTTCATGTAGTGCGTATCAGCGTCGCGCAGCTGCTGACTGCCCCCGTCGCGCGACCGCGCAGATCGTGACATCGCACGACGTCAACATCCTCCATTCCGTCGTGCGATTGCACACTTCCCGGCATCGCACGACGCGTACGCCCCACTAGCGTCGCGCAACCGCACACTTCGCGGCATCGCACGACGCTAACACCATCTCAGCGTCACACAATCACGCAGATCGCGGCACCGCACGACACAACCCACTGTCCTATTTGTCCTGTTTTGACTATTTGTCCGATATAAGATATGATGGGGTACAGAATCGGACAAATAGGACAGGAGACTGGAATGACGATCGCAGCAGTCCCCATTGCGCACGTACAACAAGGAACGGCGTATATCACGGCAGGTGACGGCACCGCCTATATACTCGACGAATCCATGCTCGAGCGCGTCATGCAGGTGCTCGTCGAAGCACAATCCGGAACCGCAACGCAGGACGCCGATAACCATCCCACCGAAGACGACGACCTCCTCACGACCGGCGAAGCCGCTCATCTTCTGGGTGTCTCCGCGAAAACGGTGGGGCGCATCCTCGACGCCGAAGAGATCCCGTACATTCGATACACCGCGAAAGGGAATCGCTGGGTGAGCCGCGCGGATGTGCTGGCCTATCGCGAGCGCGCGCACAACCGACACCGGACTCATTTGAAGAACATGCAAACCCTCGCCGCAGAAGGCGGCCTTGACGACATCGACCATGACGCGTATCTTGCACAGTTCGAATGATCCAGACGTCACCGGTTGCATTGTTGGATGCGAATATCTTCCTCATATTTGGCTCACCGATGTGCTGCTCACGTTCGCCGATTTCGGCATCTTCTTCCCGATATTCTCGGAGGATGTACTTCAGGAAGCTGAACGCGCACTCATCTGTACGTTGGGGAAACCACGGCAGTTTGCAACAGCGTACATCGATCAAATCCGCACCATTGACGCGGCGTATGTAGTATCGTCGTCCCCTGCCCTCCCCGGCACCATGGTCATTCCGGACATCGACGACCGTCATGTGGTTGCCGCCGCGCACAATGGGGACGCCGCGTTCATCGTCACATTCAATCTCAAGGATTTCCCGAACGAGGAACTGGGGAAGATCGGACTGACGGCGTTGCACCCTGACACGTTCCTTGTGCGTTTAGTGTCCCAATGTCCCACGATGTGCTCGGAAGCTTTGCGATACCTCGTTGATTCCAAAAAGAATCCGCCTCGTACGATGGCGCAGGAACTGGATCATCTCGCACGTACGGCGATGCCGAAGTTCGCTGCAATCATCCGAACCATGCAACGTTGATATGATTATGCGTCGTGTCGCGCGTTGTCACACAACGCGGCACCGCACGACGCTAACACCACTTCAGCGTCGCGCGGCCACACAAAACCGGCTCTTCTCAAGTTAGTGTGTAAGGGCCGTGCTTCATCATTGCTTGTGTGATAGAAAAATTGAATGAGGAAACACGGCCTGAACCCGAGTTTATCGTGTTCGACCCCCAACGTTTCCTTGGTTTGGATGAGATGGGTCTTCGTGTGCTCTCGTGGCGGCGTCTTGGCAGGCCGGACGGCCCGGGATTAAGGCAGATCAGGTGCGAGCCGGACTCGCACGACGCACGCTGGTGCCCCTCGTGCGGCGCGTATGCCAGGGTGCGTTCGTCGTGGCTGCGCACGCTGGCGCATGTGCCCTACGGCGACGACGCGGTGCATCTGCTGGTGCGCGTGCGCCGCTACGAGTGCGTGCCGTGCTCACGCTCGTGGAGCGATGATCTTGAGGCGGTGGGCGCCGGCAGGGGCGTGTTGAGCGTGCCGGCGGTGATGTGGGCGCTGCGGCGCGTGTGCCTGGACTCGATGACTGTCTCGGCGTGCGCCAGGCTGCTTCATGTGGCATGGGCGGTGGTCGACCGGGCGGTGCGCGAGCAGGGCATGCTGCTGCTCGAGCAGGCCGACCGGTTCTCCTCGGTGCGCGCGATCGGCGTGGACGAGCACGTGTGGCGCCACGGCGCGTTCGGAGACCGGTACGTGACCGTGATCGTCGACCTGACCCCGCGTTGCG
>NZ_MVOH01000021.1 GCF_002286935.1 Bifidobacterium criceti | reverse complement strand
AGCTGGGTTCAGAACGTCGTGAGACAGTTTGGTCTCTATCCTCTGCGCTCGTTGGAATCCTGAGGAGGCCTGCCCATAGTACGAGAGGACCTGGGTGGACGAACCTCTGGTATGCCGGTTGTCGCGCCAGCGGCACGGCCGGTTGGCTACGTTCGGGAGGGATAACCGCTGAAAGCATCTAAGCGGGAAGCCCGCTCCAAGATAAGGATTCCTGACACCCCTTCCGGGGGTGTGTGAGACCCCACACGAGAACATGTGGTCGATAGACCGGACGTGGAAGCCGCGCGAGCGGTGGAGCCGACCGGCACTAACGGTCGAACACGACCAACACCGGCACCACGGTTGGAACCAACACGATCGGGACACACGACCCATCGGACACACACGATACAAGCATCAACACGAAACACCTGCGCGAACACACGACACACGCATACGAACACGCGACGCGTCCACCATCCGGTCCCCAAACAACCACCAGGACCCCCAACCACACAAGGGGGGTCCCGGAGAATTGAAGACTTGCGGCGGCCATGGCCCAGGGGAGACGCCCGGACCCATTCCGAACCCGGAAGCTAAGACCTGGCACGGCGATGGTACTGCACCCGACAGGATGTGGGAGAGTAGCACGCCGCCGCACCAACACGTCAAGGGAAAGCCCCGACACCACACAAGTGGCGCCGGGGCTTTTCCGCATACCCGACCCCCGGCGGGCACCAACCACGGCGCCCGCCGGGGGCCGTCGCATACCCACACGCATCCCCCGCGCGCCGCACCCGCGCACCCACGGGCACCGGCCAAGGCGCCCGCGTACCGGAGCGCGGCAGATCACGCACGGTGGTACGCTTACGCACGCCTGAGCATACCGGGCCGCGCAGGATCACGCACTCCGGTACGCCGGCCGCGGGCTCTGGCGTACCACCCTGCGGCAGATCCCGCACCACGGCACGCCCATGCCACGCATCGCGGCGGCACGCGACGGCCACGGAAGCAGGCCCCGCAACGACCACGGCCACCACCACCGGTAGGCAAACCGTGCGCGACCCCCAGGCCATGGCGTCCGTTTCCCGTGCGAACGGTGGCGAAACCGGCCACAACCAGGCCCGGTGGCGGACGCCTCCGCCACCACCGGTGGGCAACACGGCCACAACCACACCACGCGGCGTCCACGATCCGTGCACCCGGTGGGAGACATGTACGCCGGCCCCGCCATGGCGCCCATAGCCACTGTGCGTCACGCACCGAGTGACGCAGGTGACGTCCCCCGACGCGCGCCCGCGCACATCACGGCACCGCGGGGACATCGTCACCATGTCACCGTCGCGGATCGGCACCAACCGTGGCACCGCACGACGCGGACGCCGGGCCAGCGTCTGCGGATCCGCGCAGATCGCGGCACCGCAGACGCAGGCGCCACGCTACCGTCGCGCGCCACCGCACCCCGCGACACCGCGCGGCGCCTGCGGCACGCCACCGTCGCGCGTCCGCACATCCTGCGGGACCGCACGACGCTGACGGCATCCCAGCATCGCGCGTCACCCAAAACTGCGGTACCGCACGACACCGGTGCCGGGTTACCGTCGCGTGTCCGCATATCCCACGGCACCGCACGACGCGTACACAGCGCCCGTGACCACCGCCACCGCACATCGCGGCACCGCGAGACGCTGGCGGCATCCCAACGTCGCTCGTCACCACGTATCGCGGCACCACACGACGTTGGCATCGTCCCAACGTCGCGCGATACCGCAATCCCGGCATCGCACGTCGCGTACGCCATCCCAGCGTCCGGCCTCCACGCAAACCACGGCACCGCACGACGCAAACACAGCGCACACGTCCACCGCCACCACACCTTGCGGCATCGAACGACGCGGACGCCGCGCCACCGTCGCGCGTCCGCACATACCGCGCCACCGCGCGTCGCATTTGCACTGTATGATGCATATCGTCAAGCGAGGCGTCGTCCCCGCTTTTTTGCTGCGCCGCACAAGCGGGCGGCGTGCCTTTCCGCAGTGCCCGGCAACGCGGATCAGGCCGAAGTCATCCGGGCCAAGAAAGGCCTGCCGGGAACGGCCCTCTCCACGATGTCCAATACGATGTCAACAACCATCCACAGCGATTCCGCGTCGTCGTCTCACCCCAACACTTCACAACCTCCAACCCAATCCACCCCCACCAAACATCCCACAACGACACCGCCCACGCATGAGCGCATCGAACCGAAACTGCTGCTCGCGATCGTGGCGACGGGTATCATGGCGTTCGTCGGCATCCTCACGGAGACGATGACGAATGTGCTGTTCCCGACACTCATGGAGGAGTTCGGCATCGGCACATCCGTCGTCCAGTGGCTGACGACCGGCTATCTGCTCGTCGTTTCGGTCGTCACACCGCTGTCGTCGTATCTCAACCACCGTTTCACGCTCAAGGCGTCGTTCGCCGCGGCGGTCGCGTTGTGCATCGCGGGATTGCTCATCGCGGCGGTTTCGGTGAATTTCCCGATGTTGATGGTCGCGCGCATCCTTCAGGGCGCGGGCACGGGCGTCGCGTTGCCGCTCATGTTCAATATCATCCTTGAACAGTCGCCACGTTCGCGTCTGGGGCTGCTTATGGGCGTCGGCAACATGGTGTGCGCGATTGCGCCTGCGCTTGGTCCGACGGTCGGTGGCGTGGGTGTCGCGGCAGTTGGTTGGCGTTGGCTGTTCGCCATTCTGATTCCGGTGCTTGTGGTCGCCGGTGTCGTGGGTGTCATGTCGATTCGTCAGCCGCGTCCGACGGGACGTGTGCGGTTTGGTTGGGGCCAGCTTGTGCTGCTGACGATTGGATTCGTCGCGTTCGTCTTCGCGCTCGACAGGTGCGGTGCCGCGATCACGGCCATGTCGTCCGCGCGAAGTGGTGGAACGGGTACGCTCATCGTTGCGGCCGCGCTCCTCGTGGTTTCGATCGTGGCGCTCATGTGGTTCGCCGCGATGTGCAAACGCGTGCACGATCCGCTCATCCATATGGGTGTGCTTCGTTCTGTCCCGTTCCGTTGGCATCTGCTTGCGTATGTGATGCTTGAGGGTGTCACGATTGGGTTCGGGTATCTCATTCCGAATCTTGCGCAGCTTGGTTTTGGGTCGACGACGACCGTCGCCGGACTGCTCATCCTCCCTGGTGCGCTGTTGGGCGCCGTGCTCGCGCCTGTGGGCGGCGCGTTGCTTGACCGTTTCGGTCCGATGCGACCGATTCTACTGACGATGGCGCTTGCGATCGTCGGCATCGCGCTCATGCTGCTCATGGTGCGCCCGGGTGTGAGCGTATGGATGATCTGCGCCGGCTATATCGCGTATATGATCGGTTTTTCGATGGCGTATCCCAATACGATGACGGCGGGCATGGGTGTCATCCCACAACGTATGCAGCCGGATGGCAACGCGATGTTCAGCACATTCCAGCAGCTTGCGGGCGCGGTCGGCACGACGGTCATGTCGATATGTCTGGGCGTCGCACAATCCGGATACAGTCTCGAAACGGACAGGTCCGCCTATGCCGCGGCGACGCAGCGCGGCGGCCGCGTCGGCATCGTCGTCCTGCTCATTGTGCTCGTGTGCGCGTTCGCCGCGAACGTCCGCGCATTCGTTGCGCGTCGTATGCCACGATGACGACGGTTTTCACGTGGAACATTCATCGGTTATCTCGAATAGACACTGTGTTCCACGTGAAAACAAATCGACGATGTACTGTGCACGTCGTCGGATGTGGCGCGTGCGATTACGCGTCGAGACGGCTGAGCAGATCGTCGACTTCACCAAGCCACAGTGTGCTTTGCGCATACGTCGGCATCATGAATCCGTCACGCAGATCGAGACCTGCGGAACCGATGCGCGGCCCATCGGGAAGGTCGTGGCGCATGAATTGCGTCGCGAAGAACCTTCCGTAGAACGTGCGCATCCATGTGAGCAGCTGACGGTCGCTGTACGTCGTGCCGAACGCGCTTCGCGCGAGGCGGAACGACTTCGACGGACGGTGCTGCGCGCGCAGGAACCCATCGATGAGGAAATCCTCGACCTCTACGGGTGCGATATCCGCGAACCCCTGTGCCGCGTAACGGTCGTGCTCAGGGACGTGGAGCGGATCGTCGTGCACGACGATCGGGCCGAGCGCAGCGCACAGCCGCTCATCATCGGTCGTCTGCGCGACGCGCGCGAGCATGAGCGGCACAAACGAACGTACAAGCTGGCTGTTGACGGCGTACTGCATCGCCACATCAAGCGGGAAACCACTCACGCCGAGCGCAAGCTCCGTCATGTCCACGGGGTTGACGAGCGCCTCGTCGCGGTCGGCGATCGGCGGTTGCGCGTCGTCGAAGAACGCGCAGCCGAGCGCGGCCGCGAGCGAATCCAGAAGCGCTTTCGCGTGACCGTTCGGTTTCGCCCCCGGGAACTGCATATGGACGGCCGTGCGCGCGATGTTCGCGAGATCGGCGGCGCGCGCGGCGACGAGCAGCGCAAGCGCCGCATCCGCGACCGCCGTGTCCTCGGCGAGCACCGTGATCCTGTCGGCACCACGGTTGTGCAGGAACGCGAGCATACCGTGCGCCTGCATCGTCAGCGCGAGATCACAGCAGTCGTCACGCACACGCGCGTCCGCAGGGACGAACGGCTGCGGCGAAACCGGACGCTGCAGCGGATGCGTCGGGATATCCATATCGAACAGCGTCTCATGGTAGCCCGCGGCCTGCGCGCTCGCGGCGACCTTGAACGACGACATGCCACGCCGCGCGCCCCACAGACCCGCGACGTCGACGTCGGCGATCGCGAACCCCTCACCGAACGGCTGCGCCTGCGCGAGCACGGCACCGTTCTCGGCGATGATCTCCTGTCCGCCAACGGTCACGTCACTCGTCGAATCGCCCTGTCCGGAACTGCAGTACGCGTAGCAGCACAGCAGACGCGCGCTTTGTCCACTGATCAGTCCGCGGCGGTAGATGTCCTTCTCAAGCGACGCGTTCGACGCGGAGCCGTTGCAGATGACCGTCGCACCCGCCAACGCGAGATGGATCGACGGTGGGTCGGGGGACCAGATATCCTCACAGATCTCATACCCGACGCACAACTGCGGCAGCTGACGGCAGCGGAACAGCTGATGTGAACCGAACGGCACATGCTGCTGTCCGGCGACGGTGATCCCGGTAACGTCGGCGGGGCCCGCATTGAACCAACGTCCCTCGAAATCCACGCCATACGTCGGAATGAACGTCTTCGGCACGACACCGAGGATGCGTCCGCGATGGCAGACGGCGACGGTATTGTAGATCTTCCCGTTGATGCACAACGGAACACCGACCGAGAACAGCACATCGAGGCCCGCCGTACGCGCGACAAGGCGGCCGAGTTCGCGTTCCGCACTGTCCAGGAGGATGCTGTGGTACAGCAGGTCGTCGGCGATGTACGACGTGAGGACGACCTCGGGGAACGCGACGACTTTCGCGCCGAGCTTCGCGGCACGCTGCAGACCTTCGTAACACAGGTCGGCGTTGTGTACGGGGTCGGCGACGGTGCTCGCGGGCGATACCGTCGCGACCGTCACGAAACCATCGTTCGGCAGTCCTGTGGGTGGGTTGGTTGGTGGTTGTGTGGGTGTTGGTGTTTGTGGTTGTGTGGGTGTTGGTGTGGGTGTTGCGGACATGGTGCCCTTCCTTGGAATGCGCCGCGTGACGCGGTGTGCGGTAGCGCGTGACGCGGTGTGTTGTAGGTTGGCGCTCGTTGTGGCGCGCGGTTTTATTGTGTGTTTTTGTTGTGCATTTGCGGCGCTCGCGTCCGGGGACGATAGGTGGCCGATTCTGTGACCGTCGCTTGAGGCACAGCATAGTGCGCGTGCGCATGCGCGGACGTCGGATATGACGTGGGCGTAGTGCGGTGTGGGGCGTGCGGGGGGATGCAGTGTGGGGGTGGGATGTGGAAGGGGAGGGGACGGCGCGTGATGTGTGCGGGAGTGGGGTGTGCAGTGTGACAGATCGTGGCACCGCACGACGGCAGGGCGGTGTTAGCGTCGTGCGTTGGCGCGGATTGTGGTGCCGCTCGTCGCACTGGTGCCTGTTTGCGTCGTGCATTGCCGTATCGCACGGGACCGCTGGTCGGCTGGCCGGCGTCAACGTCGCGCGTTGCCGCACAGGGTGGCGCCGCTGGTTGCGGTGGTGCCTGTTTGCGTCGTGCGTTGTCGCGAGTTACGGAATCGCTCGTCGGCTGGACGGTGCCAATGTCGCGCGTTGGCGCGGACTGTGGCGCCGCTGGTCGCGCAGGAGCCCATGGCGTCGTGCGTTGCCGCCAGTGGGGTGTCGCTGGTCGGCTGGGAGGCATCTGTGTCGTGCCATGCCGCAGGGTGTGGCACCGCACGACGGCAGGGCGGTGTTGGCGTCGTGCGTTGCCGCAGACTGTGGCGCCGCTGGTCGCACTAGTGCGTGTTTGCGTCGTGCGTTGCCGTACCGCACGGGACCGCTGGTCGGCTGGCCGGCGTCAACGTCGCGCGTTGGCGCGGACTGTGGTGCCACTGGTCGCGCAGGACCCGCCTGTGTCGTGCCATGCCGTGGGTTGTGGCACCGCTGGTCGTTGGGGACCCGCCGGCGTCGTGCGTTGCCGCGGGTTGTGGTGGCGCTGGTCGCGGAGGAGGCCTTAGTGTCGCGTGTTGCCGGATGATGCGGTGCCGTTGGTCGGATAAGGGTCTGTTTGCGTCGCGCGGCATCGTATGGTGGGGTGTCGCGCGACGCGATGGGTCGCGAATGTCGTGTGTTGCCGCCTATCGAGGGGATCGCTCGTCGTGGAGAATCCTCCAGTGTCATGTGGTGCTGCATCCTGTGATACCGCTGGTCGCATGGCTCCCCGCTTGCGTCGCGCGTCCCCACAGGTTCTGGTGAAGCGCGACGGCGGGGGCCTCAACGTCGTGTGTTGCCGCATGTTGTGGCGGGGATTGGTCGTTGGAAGCAGCACGCGTCGTGTGGTGTGGGTGTCGTTCGACGCGGGTGGGGTGCCGGTGTTGCGTCTTCCCGCATCGTGTGACACCGCTGGTCGTAGTGGCATTGCCGCGGTGTGTGTTGTTTTGTCGTGGTGTGGAATCGCGACACGCGGGTGGTTGTGGTGCTGTGGGTGGTTGTTGTGGGTGGTGTTGGGTGGTTGGGGTGGTGTGGGGTGGTTTGCGACACGCCGGTGGTGGTGTTGTGTTTGTTGGGTTTTGGGGGTGTTTGGTTGGGGGTGGGTTTGCGTTTTGGTTGGGGGTGGTGTAAGTTTCTTGTCTTGCTGCCGGTCGGTGAGCTTCGGGACTGGGTCCTGGTGGTTCGTGGGCTGTGTGTGGTGGTTTGAGAACTCAATAGTGTGTACTGTACTACTTCATCATGCGACCATGTTTTTGGTTGTGTGGTGGTCTTTTGATTGCCAGTCCGATGCCCGCCCGTGTGGTACCCGAGGGGGTTTGATGGGTGTCGGGGTTTTTGTGTGACCGTCCTTCCTTATTGGATGGTCCGTCTGATTTCTTTTGGAAATTATGAGTCATCTGTTGGATGTCTTCATGAAGGTTTTTTTGTGGAGGGTTCGATTCTGGCTCAGGATGAACGCTGGCGGCGTGCTTAACACATGCAAGTCGAACGGGATCGGTTGGTGCTTGCACCGGCCGTGAGAGTGGCGAACGGGTGAGTAATGCGTGACCAACCTGCCCCATGCACCGGAATAGCTCCTGGAAACGGGTGGTAATGCCGGATGTGCCGCACCTACCGCATGGTGGTGTGGGAAATGCTTTTGCGGCGTGGGATGGGGTCGCGTCCTATCAGCTTGTTGGTGGGGTG
>NZ_MVOH01000020.1 GCF_002286935.1 Bifidobacterium criceti | reverse complement strand
GAGGAAGCCGGACGTGCGCTCCGCGTTCCCAAGCGCGTCGAGCGCGGCATCGAGCAGGTCTCCTACTCCCCTGCCGTGCATCGCCGAAATCGGATACGGTTCGCCAAGGCCAAGCTTCCAAAATTCGGCGGCCATGTATTCGCTCATCTGGTCGTCGATCTTGTTGACGGCGACGACGACCGGTTTGCCGGCGGAGCGCAGCATCCTGACGATGCGTTCGTCGGTCTGTGTCAGCCCGGTCTGCCCGTCGACGACGAACACGACGGCGTCCGCCAGTTCGACGGCGATCTGCGCCTGCGATGCGATCGCCGAATCGATGCCTTCGACGTCCGCCTCCCATCCGCCGGTGTCGACGAGTTTGAAATCGACGCCCGCCCATTCCGCGTCGTAGCTGACACGGTCACGTGTGACGCCCGGTGTGTCCTCGACGACGGCCGCACGACGTCCGAGCACACGGTTGACGAGTGTCGATTTGCCGACGTTCGGCCGTCCGATGATCGCGAGGACGCCGACTTCCTTGCTCGCCGACGTCTGCTCGCCCGACGTGAACGCGGAGCCGTCGATGAGCGACGCATCGCCTTCGTCAAGTTCGTAGCCTTCGAGGTTCGACGCGTATGCGGCGTATTCCTGTTCCTCGATCGCATCGTCGACGAGTCCGATGAGCGCGTCGAGCGTCTCCTCGAAATCGAGGTCGGAGTTGTCGATCGTCGTCACGCCGTCCGCCGCGGTCATGAAATTCGTGACCTTCGCGTCCGCGGCGTCGCGTGCGGCGACGTCCTCCGCGCCCGCGGTGCCGTTGCTCGCCTGATGCGCGCGGCGCGCCTGGCGCACGTCGTCGCGCGCCGTGAGCAGCACACGCACTTCGGCGTCGGGGGCGACGACGTCGGTGATGTCTCGCCCTTCCGCGACGATGCCGCGCCCTTCGGAGTATCCGTCGTCGACGCCTTCGGCGGCAATGTATGCGCGTTGCGCGGCGATGAGGATGTGGCGCACCGGGATGATCGACGAGACGATCGAGACGTGTGCGCTGATGTCGCTCGAACGGATGTCCGCGCTGATGTTGCGACCGTCGCAGAACACACGCGCGTCGTTCGGCGCGTCCGGATCGACGCTGATGTCGAAGTGGTCCTCGGTGAACAGTGCGGCGACGGTCTCCGTGATGACGCGTTCGTCGAGGTCGTCCGCGTCGAGGTCGATGCCCTGTTCGAGCACCCACCACGTCGCGGCGCGGTACATCGCGCCCGTGTCGAGGTAAGCGAACCCATAGTATTTCGCAAGCGCCTTGGACGTCGAGGATTTGCCGACACCTGCGGGGCCGTCGATGGCGACGCGGATCACAGGCCCACCTCCTTCGAGAGCGAACGGACCTCGGTCGACGAGAGCACACGGTACGAGCCTGGCTTGAGGTCGCCGAGCTTGATGGGGCCGATCTGCGTGCGCACGAGGCGTTTGACGGGGAACCCGATCGCGCCGAATATGCGGCGCACGATGCGGTTCTTGCCCGAATGGAGCGTGACCTTGACGATTGTCTGCTCACGGCTCTGGTCGATGATCGAGCAATGGTCGAGCTTGATCCAACCGTCGTCAAGTTGCACGCCGGTACGCACGAGGCGTCTGCAGACGTTGCCGCTCATGCGCCCTTCGAGTGTCGCGATGTAGGTCTTTTCGACCTCGTATTTCGGATGCATGACGTGCTGGCTGAGCTCGCCGTCGTTCGTCATGAGGATGAGTCCCTCGGAATCGTAGTCGAGACGTCCCATATGGAAGATGCGCTCGTATTTGTCGCCGACGATGTCGCGCAGCGTGTAGCGTCCCTTCGGATCCTCCATCGCGCTGAGCACTTTCTTCGGTTTGTTGAGCGCGAGCGTCACGTGCCTCGGGTTGAGGCGCACGCGCGACCCGTCGACGCGGATCTGCTGCGTCTTCGGGTCGACCCTTGTGCCGAGTTCGGTGACGAGTTCGCCGTCCACTTCGACACGGCCGTCTGTGATCATTTCCTCGCATTTGCGCCGCGAACCGAATCCGGCTTGTGCGAGCAGCTTCTGCAGGCGGATCCCGTCGTGTTCCTCGGTGTGTGCTTTTCTTGCTTGACTGTATGCGTGTGGCATCGTTCTCCCAACGTGGCCGGTGGTTGCATGAATGATGGCCCCGCCCGCGTACAGGCGACCTGGCAGGACCACTGTCTAGTATTGTACAGCGTGGCCGCCGAACAACGGCGGCGTGGACACCGTTTTCACGATGTCCTCACGTACATCAAAGGACTAATTCTATGACTGCTGTTGACAACGATTCCACGGTCGACGTCCACGAGGACGCCTCCGCACACAATGACGGACACAGCATTTGGGCACGCCTCGGCGCCGAGTTCACCGGCAGCCTGCTCATCTGCTTCGCGATCTACATGGCGAGCTCGTTCGGCGTCGTGTTCTATGGGTACAACCTTGCGTTCCTCGTTGTCGCCACGGGTGTCGTGTACGCCGCGATGACGGCGATCTTCGCGCGCATCTCGGGCGCCCAGTTCAATCCGGCCGTGACCGTCGCGGCGATGCTCACGTCGAAGGTCCGTGTGCTCGACGGCGTCTTCATGATCATCGCGCAGGTGCTTGGCGGCCTCGTCGCCGGTGCGGTCTTCTCGTTCATGATCCCGAGTTCGCAGACCGTGCAGAAGTCGCAGTGGACGATGATGGCGATCAACGGATACGACGTGAACAGCCTGAGCTATTCGAACATGAGCCAGTACGGCCTGAGCTACAGCGTCACGATGGCGATCATCGTCGAGCTGCTCGCCTCGGTCATCGTCGTCGCCGCCGCGATGATGACGCTCAAGAAGAACGGCCATGCGACGCGTTCCGCGACGCTCACGATGGGCGTCGCCTATGCCGCGGCCGCCGCGATGGCGCTCCCGATCACCGGCGCGTCGGTCAACCCGGTCCGTGCGACGGGCATCGCGATCTTCGCATCGCATGACGGCGCCAATGCGCAGACGGTCAACCCGCTCTCGCAGCTGTGGGTGTTCTGGGTGACCGCGATCCTCGCCGCGGCGATCGTCGCGCTCGTCATGATCATCGCCCAGCTTGCACATTCGCGCGAGAACAACGGTGACGAGATGGACGTCGACGCCGCCGAGGCCGCGATGGCGCAGGGGGACGAAGCCGACCACAACGAAGATGGCATCGAGGCGACCGCCGACGTCACGACCGATCAGCTCGACCCCACCGTCGACGTCTTCTCGAACCAGCACGGCGCAGACTACCACGACGCCCCCGATGCGCACATGACGATGGAGACCACGACCGTGACGACGTCAGTGGATGAAACGGATGGCGAGGTACAGCAGCGCTAGGACGACGCCGAAACCGATGCCGCACGCGGCATCGAACGCGACCGATCTGATCTTCCAGGGACTGCGTTCCCGGCAGACGATCCGCACGACACCGGAGCCGATGGCCGTCACGGACACAATCGCCGTGGCGACCATCGGCTCCCCCATTGCCGCGGCGACGGTGGCGATGACGACAAGGCCGGCGACGCACCATTCGAACCATGGTTTGCCCTCATGGCGTTCCGAGACGTAGGGATGATGTGTGTGCATCGTGGGCTCCTTGACATGTGCGGTGGATACCGTCCACCATCCTACCGCTGTCTCATCCGTGCGTGGTATGTGCACGCCGTCCGAGCAGCCCATCCGGACTGGATGGTGCAAGCGGGCCCTGTGCCTGTCCCGGGAATCGATTCCCGGGACAGGCACAGGGCCCGCTTGCACTTATCGGTGTTGTGGTCGGTCTGTGTCCGGCCGATCAGTGGAAGAAGTGGCGCGTGCCCGTGACGTACATCGTCACGTTCGCGTTGCGCGCCGCCTCGAAGACCTCTTCATCGCGGATCGAGCCGCCAGGCTGCACGATCGCCTTGACACCGGCGTCGATGAGAATCTGCGCACCATCGGCGAATGGGAAGAACGCGTCGGAAGCGGCCACGGCCCCGTTCGTGCGGTTGCGGCCGTCATCAAGCGTGTTCGCACGTTCGACGGCGAGGTTCGCGGAGTCGACACGGTTGACCTGCCCCATGCCGATGCCGACGGTCGCCATGTTGTCGGCGATGAGGATCGCGTTCGACTTGACGCAGCGCACCGCACGCCATGCGAATTCGAGGTCCTTGAGCGTCGCGGCGTCGGCCGCTTCGCCCGCGACGAGCTTCCACGCATCCGGCGAGTCGCCGGGGGCGTCGATGAGGTCGGTCGACTGCACGAGCAGGCCGCCGTCGATCTGGCGGAACTGCCGCTTCGACTTCGGTGGTTCCGCGACCTTGAGGATGCGCAGGTTCTTCTTCTTCGTCTGCAGCAGTTCAAGCGCCTCCGGTTCGTAATCCGGCGCGACGATGACCTCGGTGAAGATCGGACGGACGCTTTGCGCCATGTCGAGCGTGACGGTCGCATTCGTCGCGATGACGCCGCCGTAGGCGCTCATCGGGTCGCACGCATGCGCCTTCTTATGCGCTTCGGCTGCGGTCGCGCCGACGGCGAGGCCGCACGGGTTGTTGTGCTTGACGACGGCGACTGCGATCTGCGGGGCGAAATCCCACACGGCACGCCATGCGGCGTCGGCGTCGACATAGTTGTTGTAGCTCATCGGCTTGCCGCCGAGCTGCTCGGCATCGGCGAAGCCGCGCATGTTGAGCGGGTCGACGTAGAGTGCGGCGTCCTGGTGCGGGTTCTCGCCGTACCGCAGCACATGCGCGCGGTTCCAGGTCCTCGTGAACGTCGCGGGGAACTTCGCGAGCTTGGCTTCCTCGACGGGGTCGATGTCCGCCGGGGCATCGTCGATCGATGCCGGCTTCGGCCAGTGCGCGGCCGTCCATTCGTTGATCGTCGCGTCATACGCGGCGGTATGCGCGAAGGCCTTGCCGGCGAGCCAGCGGCGCTCCTCGAGCGAGAAACCGGTGCCGTCCTCGATGCGTGAGGCGACGAGCGCGTAATCGTCCGGATCGGTGACGATCGCGACGGTCGCGCTGTTCTTCGCGGCGCCGCGGACCATCGACGGGCCGCCGATGTCGATCTTCTCGATGACGTCGGCTTCGGACGCGCCCGAACGGACCGTGTCGGCGAATGGGTACAGATTGACGATGACGAGGTCGAACGGCTTGATGCCGAACCCCTCAAGCTGGCGCGCGTGGTCCTCGTTCGTCATGTCGGCGAGGATGCCGGCGTGGATATGCGGGTCGAGCGTCTTGACTCGGCCGTCGAGGCACTCCGGGAACCCGGTGACCTCGGACACCTCCGTGACATGCACGCCAAGTTCGGCGAGCCTCATCGCGGTGGAGCCGGTCGACACGACTTCCGTGCCTGCGGCGATGAACGCCTTGGCGAGGACTTCGATGCCATCCTTATGGAAGACCGATACCAATGCCCGTCGTAGCGGTCGGTTCGTTGTCGTCACCTTGCTTCTCCTTTGGTTGCGGGGTTGAGTTCACCACTCGTGCGGCGAACGGCTTCTTCTTCTCTGGGGATGCGTCCCTGCCGGTCCCCTCATGCGAGGTGACGGTCCGTGGTGTGGCGTCGCCGGCTTCGCCGGTGGTGCTCGACGCGCCGTCGGCGACCGTGGCGCTGTGGCGCGCGACATACATGCGGACGACAAGGACGATGGCGGTCAGGAGCAGCATGATGCCCCAGACCAGGAACAGTCCCAACGCGCACGGCCGTGCCGTGACGTTGGTGGCGGAACGGACGTCGACGCCGGCCGAGGCGAGGTGCTTCGTGCCAAGCGCGCCGTTCGAAAGCGCGTAGAGCACGGTGCACATGAGCGAGACGACGATCGACGTGATGCAGAACGCGCCCACCGGATAGGCGTAGGCGAGGATCACCGTGCGCGGGTCCTCCCCCACGTTCTTGCCGAATGGCCTCAAGCCGAACCCACGCTTCGCGGTGAGTACGAGCAGGCCGAGGATGCAGCCAATCGCGAGCGGGATGAGTGTCACGCACATGCGGATCGTCGGATCGGCGACCGGTTGTGGGAACAAGTGGAATATCGGGAAATCAGGCAACCGTGCGGCCGAGCCTTCGCCGAGCGTATAGGTCGCGAGGTCGCCGATTGAGAACCCGGCGCCGAAGAGCCACGCGGACGCCCACAGCATGAGATTGGGCAGCCATGCGGCCGCCATGACGCATATGAGGATGCGTGAGCCGGTCTGGATATGCATCGCGTCGAAGGCCGAGCCGACGGCGTGGTGGTCGAGCACGATCCATGCGATGACGGTGCCGAACCCGAACAGCAGGACGATGCCGACGATGAGCAGCCCAAGACGGACTCCGACGGCGATGACGTGGAGGATCGGTTGCGACACATGCGCGCGGATATAGCCAAGCAGCGGGGCTAGACGGTCCGCTTCATGCACATATGCCCATAAGAAACCAAGCGTGAACACGAGCGCGCCTTTGCCGAGCACAGCGAATGTCGAATCACTGAGGGTGACGGTCAGATTGCGCTCGAGCAGGCCGTCGAGGACAAGCCATGTGATCAGACCGGTGACGTAACCGCGCGGATCGGCGCCCATCCTATGGAAGACGGTGCGGATGAGCGCGATGAGCAGGAACGTGAGCAGAAGCGGCACGACCGTGACGACGATCGGTCCCGCATGGAAGCCGACGCCTTGGGACAGCAGCACAATCGCTTGGGTGAGCGGCACCGTGAACGACGACATCGTGGCTCCGCCCTCCTCCATCGCGATGACGAGGAGCACGAGCGCCATGAGGAAGCCGAGCGGCACGGCGTAGACGAGCATCACGATCAAGGATGTGGCGATGCCCCGCAACCAAGGGATGAGCTTCTTGTTCATCCGAGCGTTGCCAACGCCTCACGCATGAACTGCGCGGCCTGCGCGGGTGTCTTGCCCACGCGGATGCCGACGGCTTCGAGCGCTTCCTTCTTGTCCTGCGCGGTGCCTTTGCCGCCGGAGACGATTGCGCCGGCATGGCCCATTTGCTTGCCTTCGGGGGCCGTGAAGCCTGCGATGTAGGCGACGACCGGCTTCGTCATATGCTCGCTCGCCCATTGTGCGGCGTCCTGTTCGGCACTTCCGCCGATTTCGCCGATCATCATGACGGCCTTGGTGTCCGGATCGGCCTCGAAGGCCTTGAGCGCTTCGAGGAGCGTCGTGCCGACGATCGGGTCTCCGCCGGCGCCGAGGCAAGCGGTGAAGCCGATGTCGGACAATTCGCCCATGAGCTGGTAGGTGAGCGTGCCGGATTTCGAGACAAGCCCAAGCGGTCCGCGGCCGACGATGCCATCGGGGATGATGCCGAGATTGACGCCGTTCGACGTTTCAGTTGACGGCAAGGTCATGAGTCCCGGGCAGTTCGGTCCGACGATGCGTACGCCTTGCTGGAGCGCGAGTTCGACGAAATAGGCGCTGTCCGCGACCGGGATGCCCTCGGTGATGACGACGACGACATCGATATGCGCGTTGACGGCTTCGACGACGGCTCCCTTCGCGAAACGCGGCGGAACGAACACGACGCTCGCTTTCGCACCCGTGGCGGCCTTCGCCTCGTCGCATGTCGCGAACACGGGGATGTCGACCATGTCACCTGCGGCGTTTTCGAACGCGATCGTCGTGCCGGCCTTGCGTGGGTTGACACCGCCGACGATGTTCGTGCCGGCCTTGAGCATGCGTGCGGTGTGCGTCATACCCTGATGCCCTGTCATGCCCTGGACGATGACCGGGGCGTCATCTTCGATGAAGACGGTCATTTGGTCTCCTCCTTCGCCTGTGCGGCGAGATGGGCCGCCTCGGATGCGGCCGCCTCCATCGTGGCCGCGACATGGATGTTCGCGATGTCCGCGTCGGCGAGGATCGCCAGCCCTTCGGCCGCGGCGTTGCCATCGAAGCGCACGACCATCGGTTTCGTGACGTTGAGCCGTTCGACGGCTTCGATGATGCCGAGCGCGACCTGCTCGCACGACGTGATGCCGCCGTAGACGTTGATGAGCACCGAGGCGACCTCAGGATCGGACAGGACGATTTCAAGGCTTTGGCACATCGTCTCGGCGGATGCGCCGCCGCCGATGTCGAGGAAGTTCGCCGGCTTGATGCCGGTCCCCTGTTCCTCGCCCGCGAAGGACACGGCGTCGAGCGAGCTCATGACAAGTCCCGCGCCGTTGCCGATGACGCCGACCTGGCCTTGCAGATGCACATAGTGCAGCCCATGCTCGGCCGCTTGGCGCTCGTAGGGGTCGGCCGTCGCGGAGTCATCGAAGCGCGCCCATCCGTCGTGGCGGAACGCGGCGTTGCCATCGAGCGAGATCTTCGCATCGAGTGCGCACAGCCGCTTCGTCGATTCATCGTCCGGGTCGCCGATCTTGGCGAGCGGGTTGATCTCGACGAGTGTCGCGTCGTTGTCATGGAAGCATTCCCACATCTTGAGCAGGATATGGGCGGCCTGGTCGACATCGGCATGGTAGAAGCCGATGCTTGCCGCCATCGCCTTCGCGGCCGCCTCGTCGAAGTCCTCGAGCGCGCTGATGTGCAGACGCTTGACCGATTCGGGCTGCTCCTTGGCGATCTGCTCGACCTCGGTGCCGCCGTTCGCGGTCGCGAGCACGTCGAAGTCACGTGAGGTGCGGTCGACGGAGATCGACACATAATATTCGTGCAGGATCGATTTCGCTTCGGCGATGAGCACGCCACGGACCTTATGTCCGTGAATCGTCATCGGGAGGATCTGCTCGGCTGCCTTGACGGCCTCGTCACGGTCATGGGCGAGCTTGACGCCGCCCGCCTGCCCGCGGTGCCCGATCTTGACCTGTGCCTTGACGACGACGGGGTATCCGATCGTCTCCGCCGCCTGCGGGACATCCTCGACGCGCTCGACGAAGATCGCGCGTGGTGTGTCGATGCCTTGTTCGTCAAGCAACTGACGTGCTTGGTATTCGTATAGATCCATGATTCCTCTGTGAGATGGGCGGTCGTGTGCGGCGACGCTCAGGCGGGCATCGTCAGCAGGGAACTCGCCGGGTAACCGCCAAGCGACTGGATGCCGTCAAGGCCCGCGAGCTCCACGATAAAACTAAAACCGGTGACGACGCCACCGCATGAAATGACCAAATCGCGGGCAGCGCCGGCCGATCCGCCCGTCGCAATGAGGTCGTCGACGATGAGGATGCGTTCGCCCTCCCGGATCGCGTTCCTCTCTATCTCGATCGTGGCTTCGCCGTATTCGAGCGCATAGCTCTGTTTCGCCGTCGGCGGCGGCAGCTTGCCCGCCTTGCGTACGGCGATGAAGCCTTTGCCGAGACGTTCGGCGAGGATGGGGCCGAACAGGAAACCGCGTGCTTCGAGCCCCGCGATCGCGTCGAAATCATCATTCGGGATCGACAGGTTCGAGACGAGCGCGTCCATGAGAATCGCCATGCCACGCGCGTCGGCGAAGACGGGCATGATGTCGCGGAACAGGATGCCTTCCTTCGGGAAGTCCGGTATCGCACGCATGAGTGAGATGAGGTAGTCGGCGTCCTTCGCGTCCAAGGCGGTCGGGTCGGTGAGCGTGATGTCCGTGGAGGTCATGATCGGCGGTTCTCCCCTGCTTTCGTGCCTGTCGACATCAGTCTGCGTCGTATGGGGACTTCGAGGCATCCGTCTTGTCGTCCGTGGATGTCTCTTCGATCGTCGTCTCGCTCGCCGTGATCTGCTCCGGTTCGTTCTCGTCGTCCTTGACGATCGGGTTGCCGTTCTCGTCGACGTCGTCATCGGAGACGTATGCCGGACGGACGTATTCGCGGCTGATCGCCTTCGACGAGAAGCGCAGGAGGCTGCCTTCGGAATCGATGACGATCTCGTCGTATTCCTCGTCGACTTCGACGACCTTGCCGATGACGCCGCCGATCGTGATCACCTCGGTGCCGGCGTCGAGGTTCTTCCAGAAGCTCTGGCGTTCCGCCTGCTGCTTCTTCGCCTTGCGCGTCTGGAACACCATCATGGCGATCATGGCGACGAGAAGAACGATGAGGAAGATGTAATCCATGCTCATGGCAGGGCTCCTTAACGACGAGGGACAACCGGGAATCGATTGAACAATCAGTGTACGAAGGCTTCAGTCTAGAATAGCTTGCTGACATCGGACGGGTCGCCATCCGGCGGTGTCAGGCCCAGATGCTCCCATGCCTTCGCCGTGGCGACGCGCCCTTTCGGCGTGCGCATCATGAAGCCCTCGCGCACGAGATACGGCTCGCATACCGTCTCGACGGTCTCCGCCTCCTCGCCGACCATCGCCGACAGGTTGTTGAGACCGACGGGGCCGCCGTTGAAGTTGCGGATGATCGCGTTGAGGACGGCGATGTCGAGCCGGTCGAGCCCTTCCGTGTCGATTTGGTAGAGCGCAAGCGCCTCTTTGACGTCTTCTGGTTCCACGATGTCAAGGTCATGGACGATAGCCCAGTCGCGTACACGGCGCAGCAGGCGGTTCGCAATGCGCGGCGTGCCACGTGAGCGGCGCGCGAGCTGGTGCGCAGCGCCTTCGGCGAGGTCGATCCCGAGCACACCCGACGAGCGCTCGATGAGTTTCTCGAGCTCACCTGTCGGATAGAAGTCGAGATGTGCGGTGAAGCCGAAGCGGGCTCGCAACGGCGACGGCAGCATGCCTTCGCGCGTCGTCGCGCCGATGACGGTGAACCTCGGTAGCGTCAATGGGATCGAGGATGCGCCGGGGCCTTTGCCGACCATGACGTCGACACGGAAGTCCTCCATCGCGATGTAGAGCAGCTCCTCCGCGGCGCGCGGCAGGCGGTGGATCTCGTCGATGAACAGCACCTCGCCGGCATCGAGCGAGCTGAGGATCGACGCGAGGTCGCCGGCATGCTGGATCGCGGGGCCTGATGTGACACGGATCGGCACGCCGAGTTCGTTCGCGACGATCATCGCCAATGTCGTCTTACCAAGACCCGGAGGGCCTGCGAGCAGGATGTGGTCGGGGGGCACGTCGCGTTTGCGTGCGGCGTCGAGGAACAGCTGCAGCTGCGCCTTGAGGCGCGGCTGTCCGATGAAGCCCCCGAGGATATGCGGGCGCAGTTCCTCGTCGCTCACCGGCTCGTTGCCGACGGCGTTCGCGGACACCATACGCAGCGATGCCTCGTTCGCGTTGCTGTTGTCCGCGTTGAAGACGTCGAAATCATCGGCGGCCATCGCTCACCTCACCTTCCCCTGTCCATCGATGCCAATGCGAGCCGGAGCACGGTCGACACGTCCTCGTCGGAGAGCGGCGTCGGGATGCCTTCGTTCTCGATGACGGCGTCGACGGCCTGCTGTGCCTCCTGCTGCTTCCAACCAAGGGAGATGAGCCCTTCGATGACACGCAGCATGCCGGTGTCCTCCGGGGCGTGCTGCGCCGTGCCCTCTCCGGCCGGTTCCACGCCGGACAGGTCGATCGACCCCTTGAGTTCGAGGATGATCTTCTGCGCGCCCTTCTTGCCGAGGCCCGGCGCTTTGGCAAGCGCCGTGGCGTCCTCGTCATGGATCGCCTGGATGAGCGCGTCGCTCGGCAATGTACTCAGCAGCGACAATGCGACCTTCGGGCCTATGCCGCTGACCTTCTGCAATTGCAGGAACATGCGTTTCGCGCCTGATGACAAGAACCCGAACAAGGTGATGGCGTCCTGCGCGACGCTCATCGACGTCATGACGGTGACGGCCGCGCCGACGTGCAATGTGGCGAGGTCGGCGCTCGGCATCCTCACCTCGAATCCCACGCCGTTGACGTCGATGAGCGCGCTCGTCGCGTCGACCGCCGCGACGGTGCCGCTGAGCATGCCGATCATGCGATACCTCCGATACGTTCATATTCGAACAAGTGTTCGATAGTTTACATGCCTCTGCGGACGCCGCGGCCATGCGAGGCGTGCTGCGCCGCCTGCGCCCACTGGCGTTGCGCCTTCGTCAGATGCTGTTCGCGTTCGCCTCCTTCAAGCGCCCCCGCGGGGCGCAGCGCGTGGCATATCGCGATCGCGAGGGCGTCGGCGGCATCTGCGGGCGTAGGCAGCGCATTGAGGTTGAGCAGGCGCGCGACCATGCGTTCCATCTGGATCTTCTGCGCCTTGCCGTTGCCGGTGATCGCGAGCTTCGATTCGGTCGGTGTATGCAGCGCGACGGGTATCCGCCGTTGCGCAGCGGCGAGCATCGCGACGCCGGCCGCCTGCGCCGTGCCGAGTACGGTGTTGCGGTTCTCCTGCGCAAATACACGTTCGATCGAGACGGTGTCCGGCGCGAACTCGTCGAGTTTCGCGGCGATGCCGTTGTAAATCGTCAGCAGACGCAGGTCCTGGGACATGTGCGGGTCGGAGCGGACGACATCGACGTGGATAAACGAAAGCCGGCGGGGCGCGCCGGCTTCGATCACGCCGACTCCGCACCGTGTCAGTCCGGGGTCGACTCCAAGGATGATCAACGGGGATTACTCCTCGTCAAGCTGTTCCATGACCTCATCGGAGGCCGTCCAGTTGCTGTAGATGTTCTGCACATCGTCGAGATCGTCGAGGTTGTCGATGAGACGGGCGACCTTGCGGGCGTCGTCGAGCGACAGTTCGACCTCGTTCTTCGGCATCATGACAAGGTCGGCGGAATCATAGTCGATGCCCGCATCCTGAAGCGCCTGGCGGACGGCGGTCATATCGGACGGGTCGGTGATGACGGTGTAGGTCTCGCCGTCATCGGTGACGTCCTCGGCGCCGGCCTCAGCGGCCTTCTCGAACAGGTCGTCGAAATCCACGCCTTCCGCGGGGACGACGATCGCGCCCTTGCGTTCGAAGTTGAAGCTCACCGAACCGGTCGTCGCGAGCGATCCGCCTCCCTTGCCGAGCGTCGAACGCACTTCGGCGGCCGCACGGTTGCGGTTGTCGGTGAGGCATTCGATGATGAGGCCGACACCGGCCGGGGCATAGCCTTCGTACACGATGTCCTCGTAGTTGGCGCCACCGGCCTCCTCACCGGAGCCGCGCTTGACGGCGCGCTTGATGTTGTCCGCCGGCATCGAGGCCTTCTTGGCCTTGTAGATGGCGTCATAGAGCGCAGGATTGCCGTCGGGGTCGCCACCTCCCTGACGGGCGGCGATTTCGATGTTCTTGATGAGCTTGGCGAACAGCTTGCCGCGCTTGGCGTCGATCGCGGCCTTCTTGTGCTTGGTGGTCGCCCACTTGGAATGCCCTGACATAATGCTCCTAGACAGGTGATGGATATTTTCGAAACGTGATGATTCTAATGCGCTTCTACGACAAGGCCCGGCGGTAGACGGCGAGCACTTCGTCGACGACGCGCTCCCAATCGAAGTCCTTCGAACGTTCGAGCCCCGCATCGGCAAGCCGTGTGCGCTCTTGCGGGTCGGCGAGCAGCGCGCATATGCGTTCGGCGCAATCGGCGCCGTCCTTGTTCGCAAACAACGCGGCATCACGTCCACGCTCGGTCACATCGATGAACGCCGGCAGGTCGGACGCGACAACCGGACAGCCGGCCGCCATCGCCTCGGCGAGCACGATGCCGAAGCTCTCGCCTCCCGTCTGCGGCGCCACATAGACGTCAAGCGACCTGTAGAACCTCGCCTTGTCATCGTCATCCACACGTCCAAGGAACTCGAAATGATCGAGCAGCCGTTCTCCCCCATCGCGTTCGAGGATCATCTTCTCGGCTTCCTTACGGCCGTCGCCGACGACGAGGAAGCGCGCCTCCGGATACCTGTCGAGCACGCGCGCGGCGGCCTCTACGAAGACCGGGAACCCTTTGCGCTCCTCTTCGAGACGGCCGAGGAACCCGACCGTCGGCCGTTCGGGGGTGCCCGCCCACTGGTTGTTGCGCTCCGCGCGTACATAGGCACGGCGGTCGATGCCGTTCGGGATGACATGGCGGTCGATCGCCGTCGGCAGATAATGGTCCGCGGTGCGTTGGGCGGCCGGGGATACGAAGATCGCGTCGCTCAGTGGCGTCAGATACGAGCGCAAGTACCGTTCGAAGATGTGCAGCGCCTTCGGATACGGTTCGATGCTCGCATGGAACGTCGCGACCATCGGTGGCGCGTCACGCATGACGAGCGGCTTATGGCTCACGGACGGCGCCTCCGGCTCATGCAGATGCACGATGTCGAACTGACCTTGGCGCACCCAGCGCCTCGTCTGCAGGCCAGCCGCGAGGAAATAGCTCAAATGCGCCCACGAGCCGTTGTAGGGAATCGCGAACGACGACCCGTTCGTCTGCACCCACAACGGCATGTCCTTCGTGCGGCGCCCCGGCGCGAACACGGACACGCAGTGGCCGCGGCGCATGAGCGCCTCGGAGAAGTCACGGATGTGGTTCTGCACACCGCCGGGCGTCTCGAACGAATACGGGCAGACGATGCCGACCCGCAATGGGCGGCCATCCGCATGGACGGCGGTCGGTGCTGGTTCCTGCGAAGACATACAGAGCATTCTTGCCGACCGAATGGACTTCATGCATGGTTGGGTGGCGCGGCACGGCCATCACCGCCGCACGCCACCGTCGCCGGCAAGGCGTGCGGCAAGCTCCGGCGGCACGTCCTTGAGCCTCGACAGATCGAGGTCCTCGACGAAGATCGGCTGCAGCATATGCCAATCCTCGGGATGCGCGGCGATGCCCCGCGCCCACACGTCGACCCACGCCTGGCTGATCGCATGGATCGCCGCCTCGCGTTCGAGGTCGCGGTAGGCGTCGATGTCAAGCGGTCCACTGATCTCGCACACATAGCCGTATGGAGTGCCGGCACGCTTGCTACGCTCGCCGTCGAGGCGCTCACGGTAGGTGTTGGCGACATACAACGGCAGCCCCGTGTCATATGCGAGTGTCGCCGGTCCCCTTGCGACGCGTATCGTCGAGCCGAACGCGTCGACGAATTCGCCATGACGGCTCAGGTCGCGGTCGGCGAGCAACGGCACGAGCACATGCGGCGCTTCGAGCGCCTCCTCAAGCCGTTCGGTCAGATGCGGCGTCCCGGTCAGCAGGATGCGCATGCCGAGGCGCTCGCGGATCGATACGAACGTGTCGAGCATCGCCTTGTCGGCGAGCCGTTCGGCGACGGTCGTCACCGGCGCCACGGCGAACTGCGCCCAGAACCCGTCGTAGTCCCAATTGCCCTGATGGCCCATCGCGATCGGCGCGGAGCGATCCCCCGTTCCAGGTGACGTGAGGTTGATGAGGGATTCGAGTCCCCCGCCTGTGCCTCGGACGCGGGCCAGCAGCCGTTCTTTGCCTCTTGCGCCGACGGTGAGCGCTTCGGAGAAATAGGTGAAGTATGAACGCATGCCGTTGCGGGAGACGCGTCGCAGGGTTCTCCGGTCGATCGGCTGCGCTCCGTCGTCGCCCCCTGCTTGGGCGGTGGACCATTCGAGCACATGGCGCAGGTTGCGTTCAAGCTGCACCACCGATCCGACGCGCAACAGCCATGCGATGTCCGCGGCGGCGAGGAAAGCGCCGCGGATGATGCGTTCGGGAAGCACCCGCGGATGGTCCGCGAGCCATGCCATCACATTGGCCATCGCTCAGGCCTTCGCCGGTGCGTCCAATGACGCCTCGATCGACGCGCGGGCCTCGTGGATGCGCTGGAAGATTGTGATCGTGCCGAGCAACGCGAGGACGCACATCGTCGCCATGAGCCATGCGTCCTGATGTGTCAGGCCGTTGATCGCCATGCCGACGAGGATGATCGTCAACCGGTCGGAACGCGTCGCGATGCCGCCTTTCGCCTCGGCGCCGACTGATTCGGCGCGTGCGCGGATGTAGGAGGTCACGAACGATGTCATGATCGCATAGATCGCGGCGCCCATGCCGATGAGCGCAATCGTGTCATACCGCCCGTCGGCGAGCAGCATCGCGCTGTTGCGCATGAAGAAGTAGATGATGACGCCGAGCAACACGGCCCAGTCCGCGACACGGTCGAGCGTCGAATCAAGGAACGCGCCGAAATGCGTGCCGCCGTTCGTCAGCTTCGCGACCGAACCGTCGAGGGAGTCGAAGATGACGAGCAGTGTCAGGACGAGCGCGCCCCAGAAGAGCCAACCGGTGATGCCGGTGGCGATGCCGACGATCGTCGTGCCGACGGCGCCGATCACGGTGACGGCGTTCGCCGTCAGGCCCATCCTCACCATTCCCCTCGCGATGGGGTTGATGATCCGCTTGAACCATGGTCGAAGCTTTTCCAGCATAGTAGTGTTCCGATATCAGTCTGTTGGTCTATGGACATAGTGAAGCATAGGCAAAGACGGCGATAAACGCCGTAGGCACGGCTGCGCCGTCGCACAGCCGTGCAGCACGTGCGGCCCGTCGCATAGCGGTCGGTGATGAAGGCGACGGGGCCGTGGGCACACCCGAACGGCGATGCCCACGGCCCCCTATGGTTTGTGTCCCTTACTCGGCTTCGGTGTCCGAGACGTTGGACTCGACGTCGGCGGCCTGTCCGGTCGCCTTCCTGAAGTCGTCGACGCTGTTGACCTGGACGCGCTTGGCGATCACGTCGAGGATCCAAGCCTTCGCCTCGTCGACCGGCACGCCGTTGAGTTGGCTGCCGTCACGGAAACGGAAGCTCACGGCGTTGTGGTTCATATCCTCTTCGCCGGCGATGATGATGAACGGCACCTTCGACTTCGACGCGTTGCGGATCTTCTTGCCGAAGCGGTCGTCGGACAGGTCGGTCTCGACACGCACCATGTCCTCCTCAAGGGATTCCATGAACCGCTGCAGATGCGGCGCGAACTCGTCCGCGACGGGCACGCCGAGCGCCTGCACCGGCGCGATCCACACCGGGAACGCGCCCGCATAGTGCTCAAGCAGGATCGCGAAGAAGCGTTCGATCGAGCCGAAGAGCGCACGGTGGATCATGACGGGGCGCTGGTGGGTGCCGTCCGGCGCGATGTATTCGAGCTGGAAACGCTCAGGCAGGTTGAAGTCGAGCTGGATCGTCGACACCTGCCATGTACGGCCGATCGCGTCGCGCGCCTGGACGGAGATCTTCGGCCCGTAGAACGCGGCGCCGCCCGGATCGGCGACGAGCTCAAGGCCGGATTCCTCGGCCACTTCGGCGAGCGTGTTCGTCGCCTCCTCCCAGATCTCGTCCGAGCCGACGAACTTGTGCTCGTCCTTCGTGGACAGTTCGAGATAGAAGTCGTTGAGGCCGTAGTTCTTGAGCAGGTCAAGGACGAACGTGAGCAGGTTCTTGAGCTCGTCGCGCATCTGCTCGCGCGTGCAGTAGATGTGCGAATCGTCCTGGGTCAGGCCGCGCACACGCGTCAGGCCGTGCACGACGCCGGACTTCTCATAGCGGTAGACGGTGCCGAACTCGAAGAGGCGCAGCGGCAGTTCGCGGTACGAACGCTGGCGCGACTTGAAGATGAGGTTGTGCATCGGGCAGTTCATCGGCTTGAGGTAGTAGTCGAAGCCCTGCTTGACGATGTTGCCGTCCTCGTCCTTCTCCTCGTCGAGGTGCATCGGCGGGTACATGCCGTCCTTGTACCACTGCAGATGGCCGGACGTCTCATACAGGCCGCCCTTCGTGATGTGCGGGGTCTGCACGAAGCTGTAGTGGTGCTTGCGGTGCATCTCGCGCGAATAGTCCTCCATCGCGTTGATGATCGCGGCGCCCTTGGGATGGAACACGGCGAGGCCGGGTCCGATCTCCTCGGGGAACGAGAACAGGTCCATTTCCTGGCCAAGTTTGCGGTGGTCGCGCTTCGCGGCCTCCTCCATGCGCGTCTGGTAGGCCTTGAGCTCCTCCTTCGTCGGGAACGCGACGCCGTAGATGCGCTGGAGCATCGGGTTCGCCTCGGAGCCCTTCCAATAGGCGGCCGCCGCGCGTTCAAGCTTGAACGCCTTGATGAACCGTGTGTTCGGCAGGTGCGGTCCGCGGCACAGGTCGGTCCACACGACATTGCCTTCGCGGTCGATGTTGTCGTACATGCTCAGCTCTTTGTCGCTGATCTCGACGGCGGCCTCGGTGTCGAGCGCATCCTCCTTGTCCTTGATGAGCTCGATCTTGTACGGCTGGTCCGCTTCCTCGTTGAGCGCCTCCTGTTCGGTCACGACGCGGCGCGAGAAGCGCTGCGCGGATTTGATGATGCGCTGCATGTGCTTCTCGATCGTCTTGAGGTCCTCCGGGGTGAACGGGTCCGTGACGTCGAAGTCGTAGTAGAAGCCGTTTTCGATGACCGGCCCGATGCCGAGTTTCGCGTCGGGGCGGATCTCCTGGACGGCCTGTGCCATGACGTGCGTCGCCGAATGACGCATGATCGCGACGCCATCGGGCGAATCGAGCGCGATCGATTCGACGGTGTCGCCGTCGTTGAGCGGTGTGTAGAGGTCACGGGGTTCCCCGTTGAGACGTACGGCGATGATGTTCTTGTCGTCGGCGAACAGGTCGACGCCTGTCTGGTCCGCATCCACCTCCTTCGCTTCGCCGTTGACCGTTATGGAGATGGTGTGCTGTGCCATGGGAATCGTCCTTGTCTATCTGGGTCCGCGGTACAAGGTGCAGACCTGGACTATTGATTACAGGTACACAACTTAGGGTCGAGCGCAGACAACAAGATGGCCATCCCGTGCATGGTGCAGCCCGTTGTACGACGTCACCGATAGGTGCCGCGTGAATGCACGATGTCCACGTCGTGCACACCCGCGCCCGCGAGCAGCATCCTGATGTCCTGCGCGCTCGCCGCGCACCGTGGTCCGATGATGACGGCGCGCAGCGTCGCGCCGAGGTCGAGTCCAAGGTCGATCGTCGGCACAAGGCGGTCGACGCGCGGCAGCACACCGCATCGCGCCGACGTGACGATGCGCGGGAAGCGCCGCGGCAACGCGCGCACAAGCGCGTCCTGAAGCGTCTCGAAGCCGCCGACGTTCGCATTCGGCCCCCATACCGCAAGACGCCATTCGCATTCCTCATGGAAGAAGCGTTTCTTGCAGAACGCCGTCGACGCGATGAACTCGAGCGTCGCGTCGAGCAGACGCGCGCGTATCGCGTCGCGATGCGCGGCGTCGGCGACGCGCAGGTCGTGCACGTCGCGCGCCATGCGCGAGGCGAGTGCGTCGAAATACGCGGCGCTGCGCTCATGTCCGTAGACGATCGGCCGGTACATCGTCATCATATGCGTTTGCAACGGGTGTCCGTCGTCGTCGCCAACCGTGAACGACGGCCGAGCGTGCGCGAACGGTGACAGGTCGAAGCCGAGCGCGACGCCTCGCCCGTCGTCGCCGTATGCGCGCCATTGACTCAACTGGTCGCCCACTTCGGAAAGGCACGCCGCATAGCACAGCCGGTTCGGCGGCAACACGTGCTCGGTGAGCGCCTCACGCAGCAACGTGCGGTATTCGGGGCGCAACAGGTCGGTCCAATCGTCGGTGAACCGCAACGCCGCGCCGTGTCCACTGATGAGCCCCGCACGGTCGAGGCTCGCGCTCGCCGCCGCGTATCCGTACGTGATTTCGGCGGAATCGTTGGATTTTGTGATGTCGCACAGCCGCAGCGACGCGTTCGACACAATCGCGCACGCGGTCTGCAGCGAGCAATAGTGGTATGTCAGTGGCATTGGCGTGTCCTTTTCTCGTCCCTGTGCCGTCATGATACCGTGCGCGCGTCGTCTTCAAAACCGCATACCTCATCGAGGAACCACCGTTCGTGGCTCACGATGACGAGCGCGCCCGCATAGCCGCGCAGGAAACGCGCCAACGCCTGCTTCGAGTGCACGTCGAGGTGGTTCGTCGGTTCGTCGAGCATGATGAGCTGCGGCGCGCGCAGCAGTCCGAGGCACAACGCGAGCTTCTGCGCCTCCCCTGGGCTGAGCCGCTCCCCCGACGTCATACGGTCGGGGTCGGCGTTGAGTTGCGCGGCCATCGACAGCACATGCGCACGTTCACCGTTGTCCAGATGACGTAGTTCGTCGAGCAGCCGTACGTGTGCGTCGGGAGCAGGGATCTGGGTGATGGTGAGTGTCGGCAACGTGTCGGCGACCGACGCGAGCAACGCGCGCACGACGGTTGATTTTCCTGTGCCGTTCGCGCCGTCGATGCCGATATGGTCACGGGGGCCGACACTCAACCGTGGCACGCGGATGCCCGCATCGCCGAGCGGTTGCGCGGCGTCGAGCGCACATGTATGCCAATGGGTGCCGTCGATGACGAGTTCGGACACGGCGACGCAATCGTCCGTTTCCGCGGCGTCGCCAAAACGGATGACACCGGCGTCGATGTGCGCGAGTTCCCTGCGCGCGGACGGTGCGATGTCGACAAGGATCTCACCGTCATAGCGTTTCGCGTCCGTCTCGATCGACGCGGCCGCGCGTTCGGCCGCCTCGAGGCGGCTGCCGAGCGCACGGTATGCGGCGGCGCTCGCCTTGTCCGCCTGTTTTTCGTTCCATTTGTGCGTGTTGCGTGCGTCATGGTCGTGCCGGTCGATCTTCCATCCGCCGTGCTTGCGGGCGGATGCGGCGTTCATCATCGCACGACGTTTGTCCTGGGACTGTCTGATCGAGCGTTGCGCGTCGTGCGCTGCCTTGAGTTCATCCGCGCGTTCGTTCGCGCGGTGCTCACGTGTGCGCGACGCTTTCGTGTAGCCTCCCGCGTAGCGTTCGAGCACGGTGCGGTTGCGGCCGTCCACATGTCTGCGTTCGAACATCAGACATTGCGTGCATGTCGCGTCGATGAGTTCGATGTCATGCGACACGAGCACGCCGATGCCGTCGTATGCGCGCATCGCCGAGGCGATCGCGGCGCGCGTATCCGCGTCGACATGGTTCGTCGGTTCGTCGAGGACGAGCACATCCGGATTGGAGGCGATCGCGCACGCCACCTGGAGGCGTTTGCGTTCGCCTCCCGAAAGCGTCAGGAAACGGTATGGCCAGTCGTCGCCGATGCCGAGCATGTCGCGCACCGCGATCGCCGACGGTGACCAATCGTTCGCGAATGCGTCGAGGTTCGTGGGTTCCGTTGTGCATTCCTGTGCGCAATAGGCGTCCACGAACGTTGACGGGGATGGGTTGATCGTACCTTCGGTCGGCGTGAGACGTCCGAGGATGATGGTGGCGAGTGTCGTCTTGCCGCAGCCGTTGTCGCCAAGGAACGCGGTCCAGCCTTGCGGCAACGTCACGTCGATGCCGTCGAAGAGCGCGTTCGGTGCGCCATCGTAGGAAAAGGAGATATGCCTGCCGATGAGGTTCGTGGGATGCGTGGCCATGTCAGATGATCCTTCATTGATATGGCGTACTGCTTGGGGATGCTGGGGCAGTGAATGCGGCCGGTGCATTCGGGGCAACGAACGCATATGAACACGGCAGCACGCTTGACGCGTCTGGCTGACTGATGCATTCACCGCGTTTCAGATCCGCAAGTGCCCGTTGACCTCCATATGAAGGACTCCCCTGGCATATCGGGGCATCCATGAGATGGCTTGATGAGAGCGGACAACGGGACTCGAACCCGCGGTCTCGACCTTGGCAAGGTCGCGCTTTACCAACTAAGCTATGTCCGCATGTGCACCGGTCGACTCGCATCGCTTGGGCACGAATCGTTACTCTACCGCATCGCGCCGCCCATGCAAAACCGGCGTGTCACGCGGCGGCCGCGGTCCACGGTTCGGCCATGGCCGAACGCACCCTCCTACACTGGAACAAGGAACCAAACGAAAGGAACATGCATCCATGCCGATGATCGAAATGGCCCAGAGCGCCGATACCACCACCATCAGGGACCTGAGCGTCGATACGTTCACGGAGACCTTCGCCGCACTCAACACGCAGGAGGACATGGACAAATACATCGCCGACAACCTCTCGCCCGAGCTGCTCCAGCAGGAGATCGACAACCCGAACTCGACGTTCCTCGTCGCGACCGTGGACGGTGTTCCGGCCGGCTATATGAAGGTCAACACGGGTGCCGCGCAGACCGAGGACATGCCCGACGACCATATGGAGGTCCAGCGTCTGTACATCCTCAAGGCGTTCAAACGCAACGGCCTCGGCAGCGGCCTCATGCGCACCGCGTTCGGCATGGCGCGCGCCCAGGGCAAGACGAAGATGTGGCTTGGCGTATGGGAGCACAACGACCCTGCGATCGCGTTCTACAAGCGCTTCGGCTTCACGCAGATCGGCTCCCACGATTTCGTGCTCGGCGACGACAGGCAGACCGACCTGCTGATGGAAGCGAACGTAGAGCCGAAGGAGTGAGGACGTCCGCGCAACGCCGCCACTAATGGCGGTCGTGCATGATTCGTGGGGATTGCGATCATATGCCGGCATCCGCACGGGCCACCGTTATACTGGGACACGACAAGCATTCCTGTACAACCTAAGCAGTCCTGTACAACGAAGACGATCGAGGATACCGATGACGACACGATTCGCGAAGGCGGCCGCGCTCGCCGCGGCGGCGCTCATGGTAGGTGCGGGCGCCGGGTGCGGCAATGGCGCAAAGGACGATGGCACATGGGATGCCGCACACGAGGATGCCGTGTGGAACGACCATGTCAAGCACACGGGTGCGGCGTTGACGATGGAGGAATTCGAGACGACGACATGGCGTGCGTCGAACGGCGACATGATCATGTTCCATGACACGTCCGAAGCGTGGCCGCATATGGAAATGCCGACGACGCGCGGCAAGGACGACCACCGTTCGACGCTCATCCCCGCAACCGTCACGGACCAGAGCGCACTCATGCAATTCGAGTTCCTGCAGTACGCCGATGCGAAGCTCGACGGCGCGTACTATGCGCTTTCCACGTCCTTCCCCGCCGATCCGGCGGACATGGCGTCGGGTGAATGGCGCACCGGTGACGACGGCGACCTCTTCGTGCTCGCCGTCAACGAGGACGCGCACGAAGGCTACCGCGTCCGCGCCACCGGCAGCGAGCTCGACGTGCAATGCATGACCGAGGATGTCAAGGACGCGGGCTGCTACAACGTGATGTTCAAAGGACTCGCCGACGACGCGAACGGCAATGACGGCATCCTCACACTCGAATATGTGAACATGGGCACAGGTGAGGATGCCGACGGTCAGAGATGACGGAGCATACCTGACCGTGGCAAAGATCACCCTTCTTCCTCCGCGATGCGACGCTGGCATTCCGTGATGTCATGCTTGGCGCGCTCGTACGCCTCGGTGTACGGCGCCTGTCCCTGGATCAGCCCCATGTCGCTTGTCCGCTTGAGGAAACGGAACCCATCCTCCCCCAGATCCTCGATGTATCCTTCCGCCTGCAAATAAGGATAGGTCAGCGGATCGTCAGTTATGAATTTCGGAGGGTTGTTGCGCCGGCGTTCGTCGGCGACCTCCCAGAACAGCTTGTGGTACTCCTCTTGGGAAAGGGTGTCAAGCTCGTCTTCCTCCAGGCCCAGAACGGCGGCCATTTGCGTCTCAATGGCTTCCCATTCGCGCTCATGGTTGAATTTCGCGCAAGCCACATAGTACTCGAGTGGATCAGGAGCCCATGTCTGTTCGGGGTTCTGGCTCAGTGCGTAGCCCTCGATGTCGCTCATCCGAGACCACCCAGTGTCCCAGCAGATGTATTCGATCGCGTATCCGACGTATGGTTCCTTGTTTTCCGTTTCGAACGCGCTGATTTCCTTATTGCTCAGGTGTCGGATGGATTCAAGGTCTTCGGTGAGCCAGAATGGGATGGGGATCACATATGCCGGCGATTCCCACCATTCTTCCGGTTCTTCGACCGGATGTTGCGCGAGGCTGTACTCCCCTATGCCTCGGTGTGATTCCACCCATTGCATGGCGGATTCGGATGGGACGAAATTGCCGTATTCGTCCACGGTCCCGAAGCCTTTCGTGATCAGTGCGCGTGCGTTCTGGGCCTCCTCCTGCGCGCGTGGGTTGTCCGCGTAGTCTGTTTTCGTCCGGTACCCGAAACATGCTTCGACGAGCAGTCCGTATTCGCGGATATTGAGCGATTCGTTGTTGGGGGTGTCGATGGTGTTCATGAGGTGTCCTTTCATGGTGTTCTCGATCATTGATGTACTGACACCGGTATGAACCGGATAAAACTCCGGAGTGTCATACGGTGTCCGGTTTGAGGTTTCCTGTGAAGAATCGGATGACGTCGGTGGGGATGTTCGCGGGATCGGCCAGATCCAGTGATGCGATGCGTGCGAGCAGCGTCTCCGGCGACATCGCGGGCACCCCTCCCGGCCAATGTACGTCCTCTACGTGGGGCGCACCGGATTTGCCTGTCGGGACCATGCAGACGAGCCAGTCGCTCATGATGCCGTATTGTTCAAGATAGGGGCGCCAATGCCGGCATTGTGCGATCATGTTCGTGCTCATGTGGACATCCGCGCGACCATCAGATCCGGAGACGAACGCGTGTTTGCTGATGCTGATACGCGCGAGTGTGTCATCCGCGATGTTCACATATGCGGTGTCCGATCCGCCTTTGTAGTTTTTCGCGTCAACGAACCATGCGTATAGCTGTCCGTTGCGGCCGACGCCGATGATGACGGCGTCGATGTCCGCATCGGTGCGGCTGCCATGCGCGTCTTTCCCGTACAACGACCAGAACGATACAACATGCAGTCCGCTGCTTGCGATGATGTTGGCGAGCATCCGTTCCCCATACAGGCCGGAGTGGATTTGCGCATCGCCGAAGTCGGAGGATTTGAGTCCTACGCCGGGATTGCCGAACAGACGATGCTCGTTGCGCGCCTTCGACAATGAATAACGATTCGCCCGCTCATACAACGGATCGGACTGTCCCTCCCCATCCGAGGCGACCATGGCATACCCGCGGAACTCGGGCTCGCCAGAAACCGCCGGAACGAGTTGGAACCGTTCGACCGCACGGCGGAACATGACGGAGGGCATATGGTCATGGATGCGTTGCTCTTCCGCGATGCGCTGCGCTTGGATCTGCGGTTGCAGGCGCAACGCCCTGAGGAACGGGAAGAACCGGATGATGGCGGCTATCGCGGCGACAAGGACAAGGATATTGAGGCATACGATCGGTGTGGATGAGTAGGCGCCTCCCGCGCTGAACCATATCAGCAGCAATGCGATGCCGATGCCGTAGGCTCCGGCGGCACGTGTGTTGTTCGCGCGGTTCTCCTTGCTGACGAAGTACCCAAGTAGTGCGCATATGCTGCAAATGATGATGCATGTCAGCAGTCCTCCCCAACTGAACAGCATCCCGAAGCAATGTCCTATGTACTGCATGATGTGCTCCTGTCTTCTCTCTCGTGTCGGCGTTGCCCCAACCGGGACGTGGTATCCGTATGAACCGGATAAAACATGTGCGTTCCCATAGGGCAACGACGAGAGGTGCTGGACGGCACACGATATGGAACCGAGCTGATCGACGATGTTTTGTCCGGTTCTTACGGGTGAAGGCCACGATGCGTATAGCGTTGCGGAACCTCGTTCTGAAAGAAGAAAGGACCTATCATGTCAACCTTGTTCAATGTCATCGGCTGCATCTACTTCCTTGTGGGGATCATCATCGGTCTCGTCAAGATCCCCGCCGCCATCCGCGCGTTGCGCCGTTCCCCATTGCGTGCCGTACGGGATGGCGCGCTCAGAGTCACATTGTTCATCGTCGGGTTCTGCGTCCTCGCCGCCCTTGGCAACACATCGGAGTATGGGAGGAAGCAGTCGATCAATATGATCTGGATCTTCGCGACGATCGCAGTGTTGATCTATGTCGGCAGTGCGATTGCGCGCGTCTGGCGTGATCACAAAGCACAGGACAAGCAGACCGAGCAAAGGCTGAGGGAACAGCCTGTCCCGGAAGGCATCATGTATGCACATACGCAGCAGCCATCGTCTGACCCCGACGGGGCTGCGGCTCCTGCGTCTACCTCGACACAGGCCCCTGCAGTCTCCGATGCTGCACATGATATGCGGCAATGAGACATGCGTTGATGGAATCGCGATAGCCGGTGCCGCCCGACGTGCCGGCCATCGCAATCTGCCATCTGTTGGTAGAATTCCCAAGGATATTCGACGCCGAACGAGAAGGAAAGGCATATGATCACAGGACCGGTGAAAAACAAGGTCGATGACATCTGGCAGCGCATGTGGGAAGGTGGCACAAGCAATCCGCTCGAGGTGATCACGCAACTCACCTATCTGATGTTCATGAAATCGCTTGACGATACGGAATTGCGCAGGGAAAGGCAGCTCAGCATGGGGGTGACTCCGCGCGAAGCCAAGGTATTTCCCGACGATCCGGAGATACAACGTGCGCGTTGGCATAACTTCAAGGATCTCGATCCGGATATGATGCTCACGGTGGTGCGCGATGTGGCGTTTCCGTTCATCAAGACGATGCATACGGACAATGCATTCGCGAACAGCATGAGGGATGCGCAGTTCGGCATCACGAACGTGAAGACGTTGCAGCAGGTCGTCACGGGCATTGAGGATTTGCTGACCTATGTGCAAAATCAGGACACGCTCGGCGATTTGTATGAGTACATGCTGAGCAAGCTCAATACTTCGGGCACGAATGGCCAGTTCCGTACGCCGCAGCATATCCGTAAGATGATGGTCGACCTCATCGACCCGAAGCCCGGGCAGCTTATCGCTGATCCGGCATGTGGCACGGCGGGGTTCCTGATTTCCGCGGCCGAGCATATCCGTGAGCGGTACGGGAACGATATGTTGACCGAGCAGTGGGACCTGTTCCGGGGTCCGCAGTTCACCGGTTTCGACACCGATCAGACGATGGTGCGCATCGCGGCGATGAACATGCTGCTGCATTCGGTCAACCATCCGGACATCTCCAACCGCAACAGCCTTTCCCGTCAGAATGACGTGAGTGGTGCCTTCGACGTCATTCTCGCCAATCCCCCGTTCACGGGATCCTTGGATATCAATGATGTGAACGATTCGTTGAAGTCCGTCGTGCAGACGAAGCAGACCGAATTGCTATTCGTCGCATTGTTCCTGCGCATGCTCAAACTCGGTGGACACTGCGCTTGCATCGTGCCGAATGGCGTATTGTTCCGCTCGGGCAAGGCATACCGCCAGCTGCGTGAGGAATTGGTCGAGCGTCAGCGACTCCACGCGATCATCTATATGCCTTCCGGCGTGTTCAAGCCGTATTCCGGCGTGAGCACGGCCGTGCTCGTGTTCACGAAGACCGATGCGCCCAACAGCGCCGACGATGTGTGGATGTACCGCATGGACCATGACGGATACACGCTCGATGACAAGCGTGACGAAGATTTGGAGCATAGCAACATCCCGGACATCCTCACCCGCTTCGCCGATCTGGACGCCGAGAAGGCACGCACGCGCAAAGACCAAAGTTTCCTCGTACCCGTCGAGGAGATTCGTGCGAACGACTACGAATTGTCATTCAACCGTTACGCCGAAGTGGAATACGAACGCAAGGAGTATCCACCGACGAGCGAAATCCTTGATGCCCTCGAAGCACTCAACGGACAGCTGACCACCGGACTGCATGACCTGCGCGCACTGCTGAACGAGGATGGTGAGTGATGACGGAGACAACACCGTTTCTTGATTTGTTTTCTGACGATACACGTCACGCAAGAAAGATTAAAGCGGCTCTTCTCAGGTTAGTGTGTAAGGATGTCTTTGAGTTGGCTGCTGTGGATGAGGCATCGTTGGATGTAGCTGGTGGTGTTGGCGAAGCCCATGGCGTTGCCGCGCAGGGTCTCGAGCCTGCCGTTGATGGCTTCGGTGGGTCCGTTGCTTGAGTGGGGGTGGCGGAAGAGGGCGAGGATGTCGCGCATGCGTCTTTTGAGCACGCGGCCGAGGGAGGCGAGTTCCCGGCAGCCTTTGTAGCGCCCCGGTCCGGTCAGGTCGTCGATCAGCTCGCGCATCATGCGTTCGCCGCGTCGCCGGTCGTCGCACCGGTAGGCGTGTATGACCCTTTGGTAGACGTCGTGGGCGAGCATGAGGTCGTGGTTGGTCTGGATGGCGAACAGGGCCATGAGTCTGGCACGGCCGCGTGCGCCGAGGTATTCGTCGCTGGTCAGCAGGGCGCGCCTGCAGTCGTAGAGCCTGTCGCCCTTGACACCGCGCCTGCCGGTGGCGTCGCGTTGCAGGCGGCAGCGCACCTTGGTGACGCGGGCGGCGGCCAGTTGCACGACGTGGAACGGGTCGATGACCTCGACCGCGTGGGGCACGACGGATTCGAC